>JAYQLJ010000005.1:0-235669 GCA_038143125.1 Cryomorphaceae bacterium | reverse complement strand
CCAGTTACGCCGTTCTTTGAGGACTCCATCCTGAACCGCTAATAAATCCGGACTCATTCCCTAGAACTAAAATTTCATTTCTAACGTAACTGAAATTTCCGCTCATCTTAAAGTTAAAGTCCTTTGAAACGGCTGTTATCGTAACCAAACTCAACATCAACGCCTCGGTTTGAAAGAGATCAATATTGGCTGTAGGTGCATCATTACCTATATAATCAGGTAAAGGTGGACGAATCTTCATATCTCTAGTCATACGATCGTAAGCATCAAGACCTATGGTCCAATTGTCATATAGTCGCATTTCAAAGCCAACATTAAGCTGAGCAACGCTCTCCCATCTCAAATCCGGGTTAGCGACTTGAGCCGGTGTAGTACCATTACGCTGTACTTCGTTATCGCCTAAGGTATAGTTTCTTCCGCCTACAATAGTTGAAGCGAACTCTAAACTACCAGCCGCATCACTACCATTCAATCCATACCCACTTTTTAGTTTAAGTTCATCGATTACATCTGAAACCAGAAGTCTTCTTTATGAATGTTCCATCCCGCCGAAACAGATGGGAAATAGCCCCATCGAAAATTTTGACCAAAACGAGAAGATGCATCTGCGCGTAAAATAGCCGTTGCCATATACTTGCCTTCATAGTTGTAGTTTGCTCTACCGAAATAGGACTCGATAGCATAACGTTCCCATCTACCTCCGTAAATATCCTCGCTTAATTCGTTTCTTGCATAATCTATTGTTGCGTCTTGTAAGTCAGTGACCGGAATATCCTTTTACTTCCGCCGATGTAACGGCCATTTACTGCCTGTGCACTATGCCCTACTAATGCAGAAAGGGTATGCTTACCGAAAGTTTTATTGTAGGACACTGTATTATCCCACATCCAGGTCAAACCGCGATTGAAACTTGTATATACAGAATTGGTATCCAAATAATTCGTTGCATTCAAATAATGCGGCATATTCAAGCCATCGCTCCCCCAATAGGCGAGATCAATTCCTAAACTCGTCTTAAATTCTAAACCGTCAATTAGCTTGATTGACGCATAAGTGTTATTTACAATTTTATCTGCCCAACCTATACCATTGGCTAGGCTATATGCTGCCACTGGATTCACTATCTCCGAAGTTACTCGAGGAGAAATTGCAAATATTCCGTTTTCATCCTGCACCAAGTTAGACCTTAACACGCCGCCTGATGTATAAGGCGCTTGAGACAATTTATCTGGATCTGTCTCATACAATGGAGTGATGGGATCAATATAAGAGCACGTCCTAAGGGTGAGCCCCATTCTGTGTTTTCAGCGATACCTTGGGACTCAGAATGTGAATAGGCTACATTCCAGCCAACTGTAATATTTTCATTTACACTATTGACGGTGTTTAAACGTGCTGAAAGACGTTCAAAATTACTCTTGCCCTTTGCTACAATACCATCTTGGTTAAAATAGGAAATGGAAGAATAGTAGGATCCACCCTCGTTTGATCCGGAAATACTTAAATCGTTACTCGTAATTACAGCATTAGGATTGAATACGTGACTCTGCCAATCTGTCCCCTCACCTAAAGCAGCTGGATTTGCATATTTCAAGGGCTGATCAGCTGCCACTGCCATTTCGTTCTGAATGGTTGCGTATTCTGTCGCATTCAATACATCCAAGGTCCTCCAAGGAGTTTGAAGCCCTGTATAACCTGAAACTGTTACTTGCATCCCTGGCTTACCTGCGCCTGTTTTGGTAGTAACAAGTACAACGCCATTTGCGCCTCGGGCACCGTAAATGGCTGCAGAAGCAGCATCTTTTAAGACCTCTATGCTTTCAATGTCATTTGGATTTAAATAATCAATGCCACCCCCGATTACAACGCCATCTACCACGAATAACGGATCTGAGCCATTGATTGAAGAAACTCCACGAACACGAATAATTGATCCGGAGCCCGGCGCCCCTGAAGACTGTATAACGGATACGCCAGAAGTTCGCCCCTTGAAGAGCGGTTTCGACGCGAGGCAAACCATATCCTCTAAATCAATGGCTTTGACACTAGTAATGGCCCCGGTTACATTCGACTTTTTCTCAACTCCGAAAACCTACGACCACCACTTCATCTAAAGTAGAAGATTGAACATCTCGATTTAAAGTGATGGCAATCTCCCTTGACCGATGTCAGCGTTATCTCTTCGGATAAATAGCCTATGAAAGAAGTTTGAAGTACGTCTCCTGGCTTACCATCAATCGTCCAAAAACCATTAAAATCACTAGTCGTCGATTTTTCGCCATTCAATATGGCCACACCGGGCAAAACATCGCCCGTTTTTTTATCTACAACCGTGCCTTTGTATTGCCCAAAGGCACTTAAACTCGCGAAAAATACAGCTACTAAAAGCCATTGCCTGACCGTTTCCCTGCGTCGTTGTGTTAAATTCATGTTATTGATTTTAAATCTTGTGGTGAATATGACCTTTTAAAATGAAAACTAACCAATCGGCAGATAGGACAAAGCGAAGACAACTTTGTAAACACCTGTGAAACAGAGTATAACGGAATTATAAGCACCTGATCATTCAAATACAAACGGCTATATAACACAAGGAAAATCAGGCATAAAAAGTCTCCTTTTACCAGTTAAAGTCGAGAATATTCTAAAAGTAGAAAACAATAGATTTCTAATCCATCAAATGAACGGCAGTGCGCTTCAACATAGCCCGGTCTTGAGATGGTAAGTAGCTGCTCTCACTTCGAGCAAACAGAAATCCGGCGAAGCGACATTGCTGCCGATTTCGCCAAATAAAACTTTGCCTTGGGAATTCCAGTACCAAAATCAATAGTATATAAATACTTCCTTTAAAGAAGTCGCCGTTTGCTCAAGGGATTATCACTCTTACATTATTTAACATTGCAGAGGCTAATGTCAAGAAATTAACATAAATGCAATCTGTATACAATGAACATAGAAGCATCTGAAAAATTGATGTTTGAGCTGTGATTGACATTATTTTGTCTGGGTCTATAAGTACCTGACCTTGAATGTTTCCGAAGCGAACTGTAAAGAAATTCAGGGCAATATAAAAATTGAATTTCCAGAGTGATATCTTTCTAGAAAAAGTAAACACTCACCGTCCGATACTGATGAGTATTATTTTTATACGAAGACATATTGATTGAACTTTCTTTACATTTTTATCGAGTTAATGAGTCAATAAGAATGGATTGAATTGAACGAGGCTCAATTGAAATTAATGTTTGTATATCTTCTACTTCAAGTAGAAAGCTCTTAGATTCTTCCGCTTCATTAAAATTACTATCGTAAGCGAACCATTAATGTTTTCAGCTGCCGTGACCATTAACGATTTATCTGTGGCATCAGATTTTATGATAGTAGCTCCTGGACGAATAAACTTACTGAAATGTTGGAGAACATAAAACATAGGCGTGTAATAAACCTCATCGTTCTGAGTATCAACAATAACAGGTGCAACGCACCAATTTTGAGCCCAATTTGGACCTCCTTGGCGATCAAGCACTATATTCCAATCAATCCAGCCTTGAACCCAATGGTTCAAACATCCTATGATATCTCTTGCATACCTATTAACAGAGAATACTTTGGATGGAGGTAACGATTTTTTTCTTCTCTCCAATAATAGCCCCAATCGGTTGCTTCTTTTTCCCAATACCAAAGATCATTTTTCCATTCAGGAATTTGATTATCAATACACGCCTCCGTTTGAATAAGTAGCTTTTCAGGCGCAGCGTCATGTGCATAAACTAATTCTTCCGGGAAGTAATCATAAGTGCTCTCGTACCAATGAATCGCCATACCATCAAAATATTTCTTCGACTCATCATTTTTATACATTTTCGTTTGACCATTCTGGTATACCCTGTCTATTTTGATCAAATCCTAATAGCATAATATCACCCTTATTATCCTTTTCTAATTGTGGACCTAGATGATTTTTAACAAAGCGTGTCATCTCTGAAGGACTGAAATGCATACTCTCCCAGTTACTTCCATTGCCATACGGTTCGTTTTCGACGGTGAAGCCCCAGATATCTATTCCTTCCGAGGGGCATAAAAAAGCCCTGATGCTGTGCATCAAGGCTTTTCCTTGTAGCGGAGGCAGGACTCGAACCTACGACCTTCGGGTTATGAGCCCGACGAGCTACCAACTGCTCCACTCCGCGTTATTGTGGGACAAATGTAAGCGAATTAGTCGACTCAAGCCAAACTATATTGATACAATCTTAATTGCACTGAATCAACTGAAGAACAGAGTGCTAGGCGTTTTCAGGGGAAAATCTTTTTTAAGAAAGGAGTGAACTTTGAATTATCAAGCGCTAAAGAGACGCTCTAAATGCGCGGAACCTTGCTCTATTTCTGCCCGATTACATTGCTGTTTAATCTCCCCAGCTTGTAAAAACACCACGGTATCGCAGAGCTCCACCACCTCTTGCATGATGTGTGTGGAGAATAAAACCGTTTTATCCGTGGCGATGTTTTTGAGTAAAGTGCGAATTTCAATCAACTGAGCTGGATCTAAACCTGTCGTAGGTTCATCTAAAATGAGCACTTCTGGATCTGGAATCAACGCTGCAGCTAATCCGACACGTTGTCTGTAACCCTTCGATAAAGAACCAATTTTCTTATGCTGTTCAGGTCCTAAGACAGTTTGCTCTATTACGGTTGGGATTCGTTTCTTATCTACTTTGTACAATTGGGCCACATATTCCAAATACTCGCGCACATAAAGCTCGAGATATTGCGGATTGTGTTCCGGCAGGTAACCTAAGGACTGCTGCACCTCCAGCGGCGACGCAACTACATCTACTCCATTCACCACAGCAGTTCCAGAGGTAGGTAAGATTGCACCCGTAATGATTTTCATCAGGGTACTCTTCCCAGCACCGTTGGGACCTAGAAGTCCTGTGATTTGGCCTTTCTCAATGGTCAAAGTCACTTCGTTCAGCGCCTTTTGAGCACCGTAGTTCTTCGAAATATTTTTTAGCAGTATGCTCATGACTTAATACCCATCAAATCTAAGAAGAAGGCGTATTCCATCGCAGTTTCCTTTAAACTTTCAAAACGGCCTGAGGCTCCGCCATGACCGGTTTCCATATTGCAATACATTAGCAAAGGTTCCCTCCTATTTGTGCGTAATTTACGCAAGCGCGCCACCCACTTAGCTGGCTCCCAATACTGTACCTGACTGTCGTGCAAGCCAGTGGTAATGAGCATGGCCGGATAGTCTTGTGCAGTTACATTGTCGTATGGACTGTAACTTTTCATGTAGTTGTAGCTGTCTTCATTATTTGGATTGCCCCATTCGTCATATTCCCCGGTTGTGAGTGGAATAGTTTCATCTAACATAGTAGTCACTACATCAACAAAAGGCACCGCTGCCAGCACCCCTCTAAAAAGATCGGGACGAAGATTTACCACTGTTCCCATTAATAAGCCTCCGGCACTGCCTCCTGAAGCCATTAAGGTCTCTGGAGAAGCATAGCCCTGTTCGATAAGGGTCTCCGCACAACTGATGAAATCCGTAAAGGTGTTCATCTTATCAAACATTTTACCGTTCTCATACCACGGTCTGCCGAGGTATTGTGATCCGCGAATGTGGGCGATGACGTAAACAAAACCGCGGTCTAGAAGGCTTAATCGGACACTAGAGAACTGCGGATCAACAGTGATTCCATAACTTCCGTACCCATAAAGCATGGTGGGATTAGGACCGTCAGAACGAAGTTTATCTTTTCGATACACGACAGACATCGGCACTTGCGTTCCGTCTGAGGCCGTGGCCCAAATTCGTTTCGTTTCGTAAAGTGACTTATCATAACCACCCACCACTTCTTGTTCTTTTTGAACGGTTTTTTCTCCGGTCGTGAAATCGTAATCAATGACACTACCCGGTGTCGTCATGCTTGTGTATCCAAAGCGCAAATGCGTTTGATCAAAGCCTGGATTATTACCTAGATAGGCGGTGTAGGTTTCTTCTTCGAACGGTAAATAGGTAGGTTCGCCACCCCAAGGTTGAATTCGAATGTTCGTTAAACCGTTGGAGCGCTCCTCCGTAACGAGGTAATCGCTAAAAAGTGCTATGTCCTCGAGATACGTGGATTCGCGATGTGGAATAACATCTTCCCAGTTTTCTATCGACGGTGCCGTCACGGGTGTGCGGACCAATTTAAAATTCGTCGCACCATCCGCATTTGTGCGAATGTAAAAATGATCACCAAAGTGGCTTAGCCCATATTCCAATCCACGTGTACGTGGGTGGATCAACGCAAAGGTTGCCTCAGGCTGATCCGCTGGAATAAATCTGTGTTCATCGGCCATGGTAGAGCCGCTGCCAATGAAAATGTATTTCTTGCTTTTACTCTTGTAAACGAAGGTGCTGAACGTCTCGTCCTTCTCCTCGTAGACAGTACTGTGGGCGAATGTTTCTGCATTCCAGCGTTTGATTCGACAACTGCGCAAGGTCTCTAAATCCTTTACGGTATAAAAAAAAAGTTGCCGTCTGCACTCCACGTTGATCCACCCGTACATTCATTTTCGGAAATACGATCAATGGCCCCCGTTACGAGGTCTTTTGTGTATAGGGTGTAAATTCGTCTACTCACCGTATCCACACCGAACGAAATCTTCTGATTGTTGGGGTGCATGCTGAGTCCAGTGACCTGATAATAGTCGTGCCCTTTGGCCAATTCGTTGACGTCTAAAAGAACTTCTTCCTCAGCCTCCAATGAGCCTTCTTTGCGGCAGTAGAGGGGGTATTCAGAATCTGCATTGAATCGGGTATAGTAGAAAAAACCGTCCAGCTCATAAGGAACTGAACTGTCGTCTTTTTTGATCCGTCCCACAATCTCTTCGTAAACACGCAACTGCAATGGTTCAGTTGCCTTCATGATCTTTTCTCGATATGCATTCTCAGCATTGAGGTAGTCAATCACTTCAGGGTTTTCACGATCACGCATCCAATAATATTCATCCACACGCGTGTCACCGTGTGCTGTCATCTCGAATGGAACCGATTTAGCCAAAGGTTCGCCAGCAGGGTTTTGCTCAGTCATAGTACATTGGGTCAAAATGACCACAAAACTAAGGCTTAGTAGTGCCTTTTGTCGCATGGGGTCAGTATTTTAGAGGTTTACCAAATAGGTTCTCAAAGTACACAATATGAAGCATTCTATCCTAGTCCTGAATCGGTTCCATTTTACTATTGAATTGTACCCGCCCGGAACGCAGTCTTGACTTGCAAGGACACCGCGGCGCAAGAGGACTTGTTTCCTGAAAACTCATTGCTCGGATTTGAAAAGGCATTAGAGATTCCTGAGGTAAGCACGCTGGAATTGGACCTTTGTGTTACTGCAGATGATCAACTCATCATTTCGCATGAGCCCTGGCTAAACGAGCAAATTTGCACGATAAACGATACCTCAAGGCAAGGCAACACCTACAGTCTCTATAAAATGACCTACGACAGTATTCTGCAATTTGACTGCGGTTCAAAGGGGCATCCCGACTTTCCTGAACAGCAACGCGCTTCAATAAGCAAGCCGCTACTCAAGGAGTTGTTTGCGATGATTGACGAAAAGGGATTGCGCTGGCCCAACTTCAATATTGAAATCAAATCGCACCGCAAAGGAGACTATTTGTACCATCCTGGGCCAAAGAAATTTGCTGCGTTGGTAGTGGAAACACTCAATGAATTGAACGAAGCTTATCCTGAGGCGGATGTACTGAATAAAGTAAGTATTCAAAGCTTCGATCTTCGGGCACTTCGTGAGGTTCGCAAAACGGCTCTTCAAGTAAAATTGTGCCTCTTAGTAGAAAACACTGCCGATCCTGCAAAACAAATGGACAACTTAGGCTTTCCTGTCGACATCTACAGTCCCAACTTCAAACTAGTAACACCAGAGCTCATCGCGTGGTGCCACTTTAGACAAATTGCGGTTATCCCATGGACTATCAATGATCTGGAAGAGATGCAAAACCTATTGGACATGGGTGTAGATGGTCTTATCTCTGATTACCCAAACAAATTCAATGCGTTAGATTATTGACCCAGTTGAGTTTTTGCCCGCGCTATTCTTCCCAATCCTTCTTGCGAACCGATGTGTTGTGGGTTAAAGCTCAAGGCCTGACGGTAATCCGCTTCGGCATTAGGTAAATCGCCCAGCAATTCAAAACAGTATCCTCGTCCATAAAGAGCGCGATGATTAACCGGCTGGATAGCTAGGGCTTGAGTGAAGTATTGACGCGCCTCAGCGTACAATTGCAATTGCAAATGAACGTATCCAATATTGAAGAAAGACTCCAAATCCTGCGGGTCCAATTGGGTACATTTTGTAAAATCTTCCAATGCGCCGTTCCAATTCTGCTGGCCTAAATAAAACATCCCTCTGTTGTAAAAGTGCGCCCGAACCTCAGGTTGCAAGTCAATCAATCTATTAAAATAGCCCAACGCAAGGGGGTTGCCTAAACTGCTGTACAACACTCCAGACATATCCAAAGCTTCAATGTAGTCTGGCTTGAGATCGATGGCTTTCTGGAACCAGTCCAATGCCCGCGTTGTATCCTCGATGGCATCTCGCATGAGTAAACCTTTTAAATAGGTCGCCTCCGCATTTTTCGGCTCCATTTCCAGCACCTCATCTACTAAGGCCGCACTCTTCTCAAATTCTGTAACCACATGGTACAATTGAGCCATCTTTAGACGACAAGGCACATATTCTGGATCAAGACGCATACATTTCTGCCACGCATCCCTACTCTCGCGAGTTTTGTTTGAGGCAAACCCTAAATCACCTAGAATCTCTAACGCACCCACTCTATTACTGTCGGAAGCTAATACTGCATTGATATCTGCCTGTGCATAAGCAAATTCTGGCACCTAAATACAGTCGTGCTCTAGATTCCAAGCCATCAAGGTCATTTGGGATTCTCACGATAAGCGCATTCATGCTGTCTAAGGCAGTAACGACCTTTATCGGCTACAGGATTCAATTCTTCCACCTGCTCTTGGACAGGCGCAGGTCCTTGCTCTTGCTCTTGCGGCTCACTACAGCTGTAGGTCATTCCAAAGGCAAGGACAAAAAGGGCGGCTGATCGTAGTTGGGTCATTTTCATACCTCAAAAATGAGGCAAAAAAAAAGCCCCGCCAAGTGGCGGGGCTGTGAATCAAATAAAATTGATTCTTAGAAGTTGTAACGCAATGTAGCGTTCCAAGTACGACCGAAACCGAACCATACAGAGTTCGCAGTGTGTACGCCGTTCCAAGTTGGATCGCCTTCACCTGCGTGAATGTTGGTGTTAGATTCAGCAATGTATACTGTGTTCAACAAGTTGTTCACGTTGAAGCGGAATGAAGCGCTGTTACCGAACAAATCGAAACGAGTAGTAACACCCATATCAATTAAGTTGTAAGATGGAAGCTTCAACGCACCATTATTATCGGCATTTTTGAAGTCAGAATCTACTACTGACCAGTCAGCGTATAGACCATCAACGTAACGGAAGTTCATGTCCAAGCTAGTCTTCTTACCTACTTTATAATCAGCGTTCAAAACTGCAGTAGTTTGAGCTGCATCACCTACGCGAGCACCAGCAACATAAAGAGTACCAGTACCAATTTCGTTCTGGTTATCGTCAAACAATACAGATTCGAAATCTTTAGTATATCTCCAGTCACCCAATGAAAGCATGGTCTTAACTGTCAAGTTGTTTGAAGCAAAGTAAGTTGCCTCAAGCTCAATACCATTATGCTGAACATCGATATCGCGGAACTGAGCAGTTCCTTCTGTACCGTTCGCGTTTAACAATGAACGAGAGATGAAACGATTACCCCAGTTGGTAGCGTAAGCGTTCACGTTCAATACCAAGTTGCTTGTACGGTAACCGTAACCCAATTCGAATGAAATGATTTCCTCGTTCTGTAGATCTGGGTTGATATCATTTGCATAACCTGGGAATACACCGTCAAAGTTTGGCTGACGAGAAATGTAACCAGCGTTAGCAAATACGTTCGATTGGTCATCGATGTTGTAGTTCGCACCACCTTTCGCGTAACCACCTAATAGGCTACTTACCTCTGAAACTGGATTGTTTGCTTGATCGAAGTAATCGATACGTTGGAAGCTCTGGTTACTTACACCAGCTTGAACTACTGCAGTCAAACGACCATTGTCGTTGTATTCAGCCATACCGTTCAAACCTTGCCATCCTACTTTACCAATGTTGTAGTAATCTAGTTTTGGACCTGCAATACCCGTGTTGTTAAATGGAGACGCCTCGATTGTAGTGTTAATGATACGACCGTTCTCGTTGTCGTTACCAGTTGAGTAGTATCCGTCAAGACCCATCAAGTTGTTCATTGCACGGTAGTGGTAACCAGTGTAGTTACGCAGATCCACACCGATAGAGTATGTCATCTTACCTTGAGTAATCTCCAAGTTAGAGATCGCACCAATCCAGTTGTGCGAGTTCATCGAAGCACGACGCACCATTACAGCACGGTTAACATTGCTATCACGGAAACCGTTAGAACCAATCAATTGACCGTTGAAATCTGAGATCTCTCCAGTGTAAGGGTCAGTAGTGCTTTGGTTCAATGCAACGATATTATCGAAGTTGATAGTACCATCTTCATTTCTTGAAGCATCACCATCCATATCTTCAACCCAGTGCTCGTAAAGATCTTTACGGTAAGGCAAAGTGTTCATATCACTGTTACGGAAGTAGTTACCACGTGGACCTGTACCACCACCACGACCAGCAGAACCGTAGAAAGAAGTAGCCAATTTCACGTTCTCAGCGATATCCCAATCCCAGTTGAACGTAGCAAGCGGCTTGTTGTAGAAGTTACGACGCATAGAAAATTCTTCGCCGTTCAAAGTACCACCGTTTGTGTTCCAACGACGGTTGATGTCGCCACCGTCACCTTTGAAACCGTTATCAGCAGTAAAGTGCTGGTAATCGCGGATACTCACCCATACATCACGTTGGTGGTGCCATTGACCTGCACCGATGATGCTCAAGTTCATGCTGTGATCAGATCCTTCAGGGTTATACCCTACAGCTGCAAAGTAGTTGTAACCTTCACCTTGCGTTTGGTTAATGTAACCGTTACCCATCCAACGAGAGATAAGCACAGATGAAGCCCAACCGTTAGCATCCTTACCAGAGTTGTAAGAAGCAGTTGTTTTGAAGTAACCGTCGTTACCCGCAGATTGAGCGAATGACCCACCTTGCTTCAACTCAGCAGCTTTTGTGAAGATACTTACTGTACCACCCACAGAAGGAACTGCCAATCTTGAAGCACCAAGACCACGCTGAATCTGAATACCTGATGCAACATCAGATAGACCTTGCCAGTTTGACCAGTAAACCCAACCGTTCTCCATATCGTTAACCGGCTGACCGTTGATCAAGAAAGAAGTGTTTCGCTGATCGAAACCACGAAGAGATAAACGTGAATCACCGTAACCACCACCTTGCTTAGTAGCGTAAACACCAGGAGTGTTGTTCATTACCTCTACAAATTCGAGGTTACCTACCTTGAGAGAAATCTCGGCAGGAGAAATAGTTGATACTGCGATCGGAGTTTCACGCTCCTTAGCAATATCAATTACATTAGAAGTTACTGTGATTTCGTCCAACATATTGAACAAAGAATCAGCAGCTGCCTCTTGTGCGTAAGCAGATACACCTGTGATAAATGCACCTACAATTAGTAAAGCCTTTTTCATTGTTTGTTTTTGAAATGGTTATTCATCTCAAAATTAACAAGCTTTAACATCCCTTTAACTTTGAATGTTAAAATGTTGAACTTTTTATGAACCACTTTAAAACAAAATAAGGCGCTGAAAATCAGCGCCTTATTATAAATATAACATCGAAAATTGACTACTCTGCGTTTTCAGCTAAAACAGCTTTATCTTAACTTCCACTTCTTCAGCCAACTCTGGATTATCAACAAACAATTGTTTCACAGTATCACGCCCTTGTCCTAAACGAGTTTCTCCATAACTGAACCAAGAACCGCTTTTAGTCAATATATCGTGCTCAACACCTAAGTCAATCAGTTCACCTGCTTTTGAGATGCCCTGTCCGTACATAATATCGAATTCAGCGAGACGGAATGGCGGAGCAACCTTATTCTTTACCACTTTTACGCGAGTACGGTTACCCATAACTCTATCGCCGTCCTTAATCTGCGTTGAACGGCGAATGTCTAAACGGACTGAACTGTAAAATTTAAGTGCATTACCACCAGTTGTCGTTTCAGGGCTTCCGAACATCACACCGATCTTCTCACGCAACTGATTAATGAAAATCACACAACAATTCGTTTTACTGATTGTCCCTGTTAATTTTCTTAACGCCTGAGACATAAGTCGCGCTTGAAGACCCACACGGGCATCCCCCATTTCACCTTCGATTTCCGCCTTTGGGGTAAGTGCTGCGACAGAATCAATAATCAATATATCGATGGCCCCAGAACGAACTAGATTATCTGCTATCTCCAATGCTTGCTCACCATTATCTGGCTGAGAAACAATAAGTTCATCAGTATTTACTCCTAAACTTTCTGCATAGGTTCTGTCAAAGGCATGCTCCGCATCAATAAATGCGGCGATTCCACCTTTTCGTTGACATTCCGCAATAGCATGTAATGTTAATGTGGTCTTACCTGAACTCTCTGGTCCATAAATTTCAACCACGCGCCCGGTAGGATAGCCACCAACGCCAAAGCGATATCTAAAGTTAATGATCCAGTAGGTATAGACTCTACTTCTATAACAGGCGCATCGCCCATCTTCATTACTGTTCCTTTACCATATGCTTTATCCATACGGTCCATCGTTAGTTTGAGTGCCTTGAGTTTGGCGTCTTTGTCTGCGCTCATAATCTTAGAATGCTAAAAATATTAGAATTTATACAAATGTAGAACTTTGTTTCAAACGACAAAGCCCTTTCTAATAATTTACACGAAGATTTTAAATTTTAATAATGGGCGAGGATTTGTTCCGTCGCTTCTTTGGTTTTCACTTTTTCCAAAACCTGTTCAATCACCCCCTGTTCATCGATGACATAAGTATGTCTATAGATACCCTCGTATTCTTTGCCCATAAACTTCTTCCACCCCCAAGCTTCGAAGGCGAGAATAATGGATTTCTCTTCGTCAGCAATCAAATTATAATTCAATTCTTGTTTGGACGCGAAATTAAGCTGACGCTTTACTGAGTCTGCGCTTACGCCAACTACTTCAAATCCTTTTTCTGCTAAATCCGCATAGTGATCTCTAAAATTACAAGCCTCAACAGTACACCCGGGCGTGCTCGCTTTTGGGTAGAAAAAGAGGATGACTTTTTTCCCAAGAATTGACTTGAATCAATGTGTTCGCCGTGTTGATTTATCCCGCTCCACGCAGGCGCTTGTTGTCCGATTTTTAATGCCATTGTTAATTCATTTTATTTCTCAACAACTCCAAGTTAGCTTTGTTTCATTCCAAAGTGACGTTGTTAGTACTAAATAGTTTTACACATGACCAAAGCGGAGAAAGTCCAATTCACCCTAGATGCGCTCGAGCGACTGTATCCAGAAACGCCTGTTCCATTGGACCATCAAGATCCATTTACGTTGCTCGTTGCAGTAGTACTCAGCGCACAATGCACCGATGAACGCGTGAACAAGATTACGCCTAAACTCTTTGCGGTTGCAGATAATCCTTACGATATGGCGAAATTGACCGTAGAACAGATTGCAGAAATCATCCGACCCTGTGGTTTAGTCCCCATGAAGAGTAAGGGAATTCACGCCTTTAGCAATACCATCGTTAATGAATACGACGGCAAAGTGCCCGCAAGCTTTGAGGCACTAGAAGCTATGCCAAGCGTTGGCCACAAGACTGCTAGCGTAGTTATGAGCCAGGCCTTTGGTGTACCCGCGTTTCCAGTTGATACGCACATTCAGCGACTGATGTACCGTTGGGGCTTCTCAAACGGAAAATCAGTAGAACAAACAGAAAGAGATGCTAAGCGGTTGTTTCCGAAAGCGTTATGGAACAAACTGCATCTACAAATTATTTTTTACGGAAGAGAATATAGCCCCGCAAGAGGCTGGGATTTAGAGAAGGATTTCATCAGTAAGACCATTGGTAGAAAGAGTGAAATTCAAAATTGGTATAAAGCACAAGAAAGGAAACTTAAGAAGAGCGGTACGAGTAAGAAAGCTCGTAGATAGTTCCTATTTTTGGGCAACGAAAAAAATGAAAATTCCTCTTTATGGGTCGCGCATTTGAATTTAGAAAAGAACGGAAGTTTAAGCGTTGGGCAGGGATGGCAAAAACCTTCTCTCGCATCACCAAGGACATCATCATGGCTGTTAAGGAAGGTGGCGATAATCCCGATTCCAACTACAGACTTCGCATGCTTTTACAAAATGCAAAAGCAGCCAACATGCCAAAAGACAATGTTGAGCGTGCGATTAAAAAGGCCATGTCAAAGGACCAGGGAGACTATAAAACCATCATCTACGAAGGTTACGGTCCACACGGTATCGCTGTACTTGTAGAGACGGCAACAGACAATAATACCCGCACAGTTGCTAATGTTCGTTCGTATTTCAACAAATGCGAAGGGTCCTTAGGAACTTCCGGTTCCGTTGAGTTTATGTTCGAGCACAAATGCCATGTGAAAATTGCTGCGGGTAATACCGATGTAGAAGAGCTCGAGTTTGAAATGATTGACCATGGCGCAGAAGATGTTTTCAAAGACGTCGAAGAAAAAGACGGGGTAGAAACGGAAATCATCATGGTTTACGGTCAATTCGCAGATTACGGGAACATCACAAAGGGACTCGAAGAATTGGGACACGAAATTATAGAATCTGGCTTCGAATACATCCCAACCACGACGAAAGAGGTTAGCGATGAACAAACTAAAGATCTCGAAAAGCTCATCGAAAAGCTTGAAGAAGATGATGACGTTCAAAACGTCTACACCACGATGCGCTAAGCACGTACTTCTCATAGAACTTAAAAAACGCTCGGCAACCCCGGGCGTTTTTTTTAGGGCTACAACCGAACGACCCCAGCCTGGGACGCAGCATCTTGCAAGGCTGCTAATAACGGCTCAGGCCTACACTCCACAAGCAGTTCATCGTACCTATTGTAGTACAGTTTGATTCCAGCGCTGGGCGCAAACAAAGCTTTTCTCACTGCACGTGGATTGCCCTCAGGCAAAACCTCAATCTTGTGTACCTTGGATAAATCGATCGAATCGAACCAATTCAGATTTGCCGTTCGCTGAATCAGACGTCCCTCCCGAATCCTTACCGGCACCGACAGCTGAATCAACCGTACAATGAATACGCCCGAAGTACCCCCGATAAGCGCTGATGGCAGAATGATCCACCCGGTTAACTTCATCAGGACACTGCCGAAAACAAAAATCACTGCAAGCAAAGCTATCAAGCCTCGCCGCACAGCGGAGAAGTATTTGCCCTCCTTTTTGAAAACCAATTCCATAATAAGTAAAGCTAAAAAAAAAGCACGGACCAAAACCTGGACCGTGCTTTCTATCATCTTTTTTAGAATGTCAGTGCTGATGCTGACTGCTTTTAAATGCTTTTCGAATGAACTTCGCTCAATCTGCGATTTCGCGTATTCAAGTGTAATATGAATTTCCTTGGCATCCAATCCCGGTGCATCAAACATATGATCCGTAAGAATGGCCTCACAAACACTGCGCAATCCGCGTGCGCCTAGGCTGTATTCTAAGGCTATTTCAACAATATAGTCGTATACCTCTTCGTCAAACGATAAAGCAATATCGTCCATGTGGAACAAATGCTGGTACTGTTTAACTAATGCATTCTTCGGTAAGGTCAAAATAGCACGAAGGGCTTTTTTATCCAACGGAGACATGAACGTGACAATAGGCATACGGCCGATCAATTCCGGAATCAACCCAAAACTCTTCAAATCTGAGGGAGTGATATAGCTCAAGACTTCATCTTCTTCGACATGCTGACGCGTCTCCTTTGAATAACCCAAAGAAGCTGAATTCAATCGGGAACCAATTTTCTTTTCTATACCTACAAAAGCGCCTCCTGCAACAAACAAGATATTTGTCGTATCGACCTCAATGTACTTTTGATCCGGGTGTTTACGACCACCTTTTGGCGGGACATTCACTTTCGATCCTTCAAAGTTTAAGCAAACCCTGTTGAACACCTTCTCCACTTACATCACGAGTAATGGATGGGTTATCTCCTTTGCGTGCAATTTTGTCAATTTCATCGATAAAAACAATACCCACCTGTGCACGGTCGGCAAATCGTAATCTGCCGCTTGAAGCAAACGCGTTAAAATACTTTCAACGTCCTCCCCAACGTAGCCTGCCTCTGTAAGTACAGTAGCATCTACAATAGTAAATGGGACATTGAGTAGTTTAGCGATCGTGCGAGCCATTAAGGTTTTCCCTGTACCGGTATTCCCTACAATGACGATGTTAGATTTATCTACCTCGGGGCATCCTTTACCGGAACTAAACCAATTCTCTTGTAGTGATTGTATACCGCAACAGCCATCGTTCGTTTGGCCTGATCTTGTCCGATAATGTATTCGTCTAAGTGTGCCTTAATCTGAGCCGGTGTAAAGTCAAATTCTGCTTTTCCAGCAACATCCAAAGGACTGCTTTGCGGCGCTTCACCGAGCTCCGCGTGAAGGATGCCTCCAGCTTGCTCAACACAACGATCGCAGATGTGGGCATCCACACCTGCGATCATCATTTCTGCTTCGTTCTTACTGCGTCCGCAGAAAGAACAATGTATGTTGTTTTCTTCGCTCATTATTTAGCTTGACCCTTCCCTAATAGAATTTCATCTACCATACCGTATTCTTTGGCCTCACCAGAGGTCATCCAATAATCACGGTCAGAATCTGCTTCGACTTTGTCAAAAGGCTGTCCACTGTGATGGGCAATGATGCTGTACAATTCTTTTTTCAGCTTGAGGATCTCAGTCAAAGTGATCTCCATATCTGAAGCCTGACCTTGTGCACCACCCATAGGCTGGTGAATCATGATGCGGCTGTGCTTCAGTGCGGAACGCTTTCCAGCAGTACCCGCACACATCAAAACTGCACCCATAGATGCTGCCATACCTGTACAGATTGTGGCTACATCCGGATTTACAACCTGCATGGTATCATAAATACCCAATCCCGCATAAACAGAACCGACTGGTGAGTTGATGTAAATCTGAATGTCTTTCTTCGCATCTGCGCTTTCTAGAAAAGAGCAACTGGGCCTGAACGATATTTGCAACTTGATCATTAATTCCGGTACCCAAAAAGATAATGCGGTCCATCATCAAACGCGAAAAGACATCCATCTGTGCAACATTCATTTGGCGCTCTTCGATAATGTAAGGCGTCAATGAAGCATCAACGTATTGATCTACGTACATGCTGTTAATTCCAACGTGCTTTGTAGCGTATTTTTTGAATTCTTTTCCGAAATCCATGAAGTCTAATTTTTCTAAAGTGAAAGGTTGATTAAGCGTTTTCCGTTACCAATTTAATGAATTCATCGTAGGTAACTTCCTTCTCATCCACCTTAAAGTTTTCTTTGTAGTAGCTCAACAGTTTGGCGTTGTACACCTGATCATTGATACGACGTGCTTCTTCTTCGTTCTTCAACGCGTTTTCAGCGATGCCTTTCAGCATTTCGTCGTCCATGACTTGCTGCCCGTACTGTTGGAATTGGGCTTTAACCATACCTACTGTATGGTCTACGAGCTCTTCTTGAGAAACTGAAATCTCAGCCCATTTGAATGACTTTGTTCTCAATCAATTGGTAACGCAATCCACGTTCTGTTTTCTCCCAATCTGCCTCAATCTCTTCCGCTGTAACCGGCTTTTCACCCGCTGTTTGCATCCATTTTTTGAGGAATGTTACAGGCAGATCAAATTTGGTTTTATCTAAAAGGTATTCTGCCACATTGTTCAGGAAGTACTGATCCGCTTCGTTCATGTACATGCGTTCTGCTTCTTCCTTCATTTTTTCGCGCATTTCCGCTTCGCTTGACACAACGCCTTCGCCATATACCTTGTCGAAGAACTCCTGGTTCATTTCAGCCGGCTCCATACGTGCAACGCTCTTTAGCTCGAAATGGAAAAGACCCGTAGAAGCTTCTAATTGGGCATCAGTTACGCCCAAAAGACCTGCAACATTGTAGCCTTTTACAAAACTCTTGGTCGCTTCAACAGGAAGTACATCTCCCGTTGCCGCCTTACACCATTCGCCTTGCGCTTTTTTCGTTTTCAAGTTGGAACCCATGATTTGAGTATCCGCTTTCACGATACCGCCGTCTACAGCCGCTCCATCCGCATCCACTTCTGTGAATGTACCGTGGAACATATCAGTGACCTCTGGACTTTCCGGCGTAGACATTTTTCCATAACGGTTACGAATGTCTTCAACATACGTGTCCAAAACCTTTTTATCTGCAACAACTTTAACTGCTTTGACCTTGTTTTTCTTCGAGATGCTTACCTCAAATTCTGGACTAAGGCCCAATTCGAACTGGAAATTGTAGGACCCTGGCGTGTCAAAATCTAAATCCGGCTGCTCAATCGGCATAGGATTTCCAAGGATATTCAACTTTTCATCAGTAATGTATTTGTAAATACTGTCTTGCAAGAGGTTATTGATTTCTTCAATCAATACGCCTTTACCGTACTGTTTTTTGATCAGGCCCATAGGCACTTTCCCTGGACGGAATCCCGGAATATTCGCACGCTTGCGGTAATTTTCCAATACATCGCTCACCTTCGTTTGGTAATCTTCTGGGGTGATCTCAATGTTCACTAATAGGTTTAGTGCGTCTACTTCGTTCTTGCTGATGTTCATTACTGTAGAATTAAATGTTGCAAAACTCCCTTCAAAAGGGGGTGCAAAGGTAAGTAACATTTTGCCTTTTACGGACTTATGTGAGACCCTTCGCGTTTGCATTCCTTTAACGTTCGAATTGCTGAAGCTTGGAACAAAGATTGTACCTTGCCTATTCTATGATTCAGAGACTTATGCAGCGTAAAAATCTCAAATATTTACTCCCGCTCGTCGTGGGGGCTTTGGTTGTTTTAGGGTTCAAATGGTTTGGGCCAGAGGAAGAAAAAGAGGCCGTGATCTTTTCATTAGTGCGCGATGCATTGACGAATGTGCATTTACAACCTAAAGGAGGTAGACGATGCGCTAAGTGAAGAAGTGTACGAGAATTACCTAAACACCTTAGATTACAACAAACTGTTTTTGACACAGAATGAGGTGGGCCAATTGGCTGCTTATAAAACGGAATTGGACAACCTCTTTCAGTTAGGAGATACTAGATTCTTCACGCTCAGCTACGCATTAATCACCTATTCTATTGATGCTTCAAAGGAAATCTACACGCAGCTGCTTTCTGAACCTTTCGACTACACGGTAGACGAACGCATTGGCAATAATCCTGAATCGCGAACCTTCGCTCAAAATAAAGAGGAGCATGTCGAGTTTTGGCGCAAACACCTAAAATGGCGCGTGCTGAACCGTATTTACGAAAAGGACCGTGCGCAAAAAGGAAGATGCAGAAACCGACGAAACCGTGGAGTTAAAGTCTTTCGAAACGCTCGAAAGTGAAGCCCGTAAGAAGGAATTGGAATTGCAAAACGAATGGCACGATGACCTCATGGACGTCAATCGACTGGAGTGGTTTGGCATGTATATGAACGCGTATTGCGAGGCATTTGACCCACACACATCCTATCTCGCACCGCAGCAAAATGAAGATTTTGAACTGAGCATGACCGGTCAGTTTGAAGGAATTGGGGCCCAATTAAAACAAGACGGAGATTACATTACTATAGAACGAATCATCGTCGGCTCCGCTTGCTGGAGACAAGGCGATCTCGAAGCCGGTGATAAAATTTTAGCCGTTGCCCAGGGCGAAGAAGAGCCCGTAGATGTGGTTGGCTATAAAGTGCGCGATGGCATCAAACTCATTCGCGGTAAAAAAGGCAGTGAAGTGCGTCTTACGGTAAAAAAGAAAGACGGCGCTCGTCAAGTCATCCCTATCATTCGTGATATCGTAGAAATTGAAAGCACTTTTGCCCGCAGTACCGTCCTAGACGGTGCCGTTTATGATAAAAAAACCGGTGAACGCCTTCAAGAAAGTACTGGAAAAACAGGCTACATCAGGTTGCCCAAATTTTACGTTGACTTCTACGATAAAAACAACCACAATGCTGCCGAAGATGTCAAAAATGAAATCATCAAGCTCAAAGAAGCCGGCGTAGAAGGAATGATATTAGACCTTCGAGGAAACGGTGGTGGCTCATTGCAAGCAGCCATTGAAATCGCAGGGCTCTTTACTGGAAATGGACCGATGGTTCAGGTGAAAAATTTCCAAAGCGGTACACGTGCAAAAAACAACCGCAGCTCAACTGTGTATTGGGATGGACCGCTTGTTGTTCTGGTCAATGAATACAGTGCCTCGGCCTCAGAAATCGTGAGTGCGGCCCTCCAGGATCGCGGACGCGCTTTGATTGTGGGTCCTTCAAAATCCACCTATGGAAAAGGTACCGTACAAAACATGTTTGACTTTGATCGCGCCGTTCCTGCCTCATTGAACCAATTAAAACCCCTAGGGGCCATCAAAATAACTACGGAGAAGTTTTACCGCATCTCTGGAGGAACCACTCAACTTCAAGGCGTTACCCCTGATATATCATTACCAGGAGCATACGACGGTATTGAAATTGGAGAAAAGGAGTACGAAAACGCATTGGCCATTGACTTTGTAGAAAAGGCAAATTACATGCCCCTAACGCAATGGGAAAAGCAATTCGCGAAAGCTAAAAAATCGGCACAAAAACGCGTCGCAGGGAACCCCGCCTTTGCAAAATATGAGGAGTACGCGGATTGGATTGCAGAAGGCGATAAAGACAAATGGATACCTTTAAATTACACGAACTACCTGGCTTTTCAGGATTCCATAAAAGCTGCGAGTGAAGCGTATAAAAACCTTTCAAAACTCAACGACAGTTTAGGATTGTTCCGCTCGACCACCATCCCACCGCTGCAACGGACAGCGCACAGGCTGAGATTTACCAAAAATGGTACAAAGGACTTTCGAAAGACCTCGTATTGCGCGAAGCAAACACCATTGTAAGTGAATTGGCGAAGTAGTATACGACAATTGGCACTGGGGCAAAAAATTGCTTTAGGCTTTTTAACGCTCATTGTCGTTATGGCCATAGCCGCCCCGCTAGTAGTATTAGACCCTAGCACCAACGCCAACGACATGCAACTGGGCAGAGCGCTTTTAGGCCCGGGCAGTCGTACAGACATGGGATTGCATTTGTTCGGAACGGATAAATACGGAAGAGATCATTTTTCTCGAATCATTTTGGGCAGTAGAATCAGCCTCACTGTGGGCTTCATTGCTGTAGGCATCTCCCTACTCATTGGAATTCCTGTAGGCGCCTTTGCCGGTTACTACGGAGGAAAATTGGACCAATTCCTCACCTGGGCAATGTCCGTACTCTGGTCCATTCCTACACTGCTTTTGGTGATCGCTTTAACTTTTGTCCTAGGAAAAGGCATTGTGCAAGTCTTCATCGCAGTAGGACTCACCATGTGGGTGGAAGTAGCGCGTGTGATCCGGGGCCAATTTTTAGGTGAAAAATCGAAGGAATACGTCGAAGCTGCAAAAGTTCTTGGCTTTTCTACTTCGCACATCATTTTTAAAGAAATACTCCCCAATACTTGGGGTCCTTTAGTAGTTATTTGCGCCACTAATTTTGCAAGTGCTCTTCTGATTGAAAGTGGGCTGAGCTTTTTGGGAATTGGTGCACAACCGCCCGTTCCTTCATGGGGCGGTATGATTCGGGAATACTATCCCTATCTCATCACCGGAAAGGCGTATTTAAGCCTCATTCCAGGGGCACTCATTGCGGGAAGTGTATTGAGTTTGAATACGCTAAGCACCGTATGGCGCGAGCGCGATTAGTACGACAAACGGAAGTGCTCAGCGGGGGAATCACCGCATCTTCTGCCACTACTCCTGCATGATGCAGCATGATTTCAAGAAATTCTTCGCGCTCGATATTTACAGCACCGAGACTGTCTAAATGTTCTGTTGGCAATTGATTATCGACAGCAACAACACCCTGGGCATGCAAGTATTGACACATGCCGATATAGGCGAATTTAGAGGCGTTTGTTTGAGTGTGGAACATACTCTCACCGACGAATACTGCGCCGGTAATTACACCAAAAGTGCCACCAACTAATTCCTCACCGTCCCAAACTTCAAAGCTGAACCCCTTTCCTTCGTGATGCAGCGCGAGAAAATTTTCACGGAATTTTTCTGTAATCCAAGTGCCCGCTTGCCCGGGGCGCTCTACGGCGCTGCACTTCTCTAAGACTTGTTCAAATGCCGTATTCACGGAAAAACGCCACTTTCTGCCGTTGATATAAGGGCGCATGCTCTTAGAAATTTTCACCTGGTCCGTTGGAGTAATACTCCGTACCTCGGGAGAAAACCAAAAAACAACCCCTTCTTGCTCAAACCAAGGAAAGATTCCGAACGGATAGAGCCGATCGTACATCTCCGGGCTGAGCTCCCAAGAAAGGGCAATTAAGCCTCATCGTTGGAAACATCATTGGGATCGGGAACTTCCCAGTCCCCTTGCCCAATGAAGTATAATGGATTGTTTGTAGATGAAAACACGTTGGCCTTCTTAGAACGGTAAGTCGTCTTCTAGAACTGAATTATCTGCACCAGAAGGAGTGAATGGCTGACCGGCCGGAGGTAAATCCGATGGCCCAGGACCTGCAGCCGCTTCTACGGCGTTCATTCTCCAAGCTTGAAGCGTCGTGTAGTAACGAGTATCACCACCTTGAGGAGGCGTCCACTCACGACCACGAATATTAAATTCAATATTGACTTCTTGCCCTTCCTTGAAATTATTCAGTACACCTGTTTTGTCTTGTGTAAACTCAAACAATAAAGTTTGTGGGTACTGGTCTTTGGTTTGAACTACGAATTCTCTTTTTCTGAATCGGTCTGAAATGACCTGCTCATCCATAATACGCTGGATTCTCGCTTCTAACTGCATCTGTATACCCGCTTATCGGGCCGATTTATCTATTAATAATACTTTCCAAGCTTCCTTCACTTGACCATTGTCTAATAAGTCTTTGGCCATTTCATGCAATTGCTCACGCAATTCTATTCCATCTGCAAAATTTTGCAAAATGCGACGGACATCAAAATCATTTTTCTTTGCTTCTACCTCTTCGGCGGTTGGAAGTGTAATTTCTGAACCCAATTGGCCCAAATTATTTCCGGTCAATATAGTGGAACGGCGAATAACATCTGGAATTTGATCCACACCTATACCCAACTTTGGGGGTGCCAATTCAAACAACGCATCGCCTGAGGCTCTCACCCACCAGGCTTTGCCCAATCTACCGACTAAATCAATCGCATCCTGATCAATACCTCCGTTCTCCGACAATACATCATCAGCAATGTGCATTTTTTTAACCACACACATCACGAGGTTGCCTGCTCCGCCCTCGTCGCCCATATGAAGCACATCGCGCACTTCACATTCCAAGCTTACCGGACTTTCCTTTACTCTTTTCGGCGCAACAAGATCTGAAGCTATGGGCGTTAAACCGCTTTTTACAAACTCATCTACGTCCGACGAATATTCGGCAGAACTTAAATTCACCTGTTGCGTGATGGCATAATTAACCACGTTAATCACCACTTCTTTTTGCTGCATCGCGTTGTGCAGCGTATCCTTTTGTGGTATTGTCTCTTACCCTTCTTGCCGCAGAAAAAATAACCACGGGAGGGTTGGAACTGAATATATTGAAGAAGCTGAACGGACTCAGGTTGTTGTTGCCAAACTCATCTACAGTACTCACTAACGCGATCGGCCTAGGGGCTATAGCTCCAAGCAATAAACTGTGACGCTCTTTGGTTCCGAGCTCGTTGGGATCAAAACTTGCCATGTATAAGGATTTTGAGCAAAGTTAATTTTTTCAAGCCACCCAATCATTTTTTCCCTCAAAGTAATTTTTCTATCTATATTTGCCGTCCCAATGGAAGCGGATGTGGTGAAATTGGTAGACACGCTAGTTTTAGGCACTAGTGCTTTATCGCGTGAAGGTTCGAGTCCTTTCATCCGCACATTCAAATCCCAATCAGGCAACTGATTGGGATTTTTTGTTTCGACTCAAGCCAAGCTTGCTTGAGTGAAGAGTCGAAAAACCAAAAGACCAGCCATGCACAGCATGGAAGGGATTTGAATGAATGCAACCCCACAAGGTCCGCCACACATGCAACGCATGGGTGGCAATCCTTCGAGATGGTTACCCTAAAACTTCTTAGAACGAATCTTCCTCATCTAAAGGAACCCCCAAAACCGGATCGTCAGCAACCTGATCATACAGGTCATAATAGACTAGCGTGATGATCGGAATAATGGCTAGAAGTCCTATGAATAGGGTTAATACCGTGAAAATTATCGCCAGAATACCAACGAGGAAAAACGTGATGAAAATTCTAAAGAAATTCGGCATGCTCACTCTAAAACTCCAAGTAATGCTCTCGAATAAATCACTACCCTCAATGGATGCCTTATAAGAAGAGAACATGAGTCCAATGCTGAGGACCAATTGAATTAAACCTACCGCAATAAGCGTCCCACTACTTTCACGCAGATCGACACCCATGTCTTGAATCATCATGAAAATTTCATCCGGATCTTGAATCTGTCCAGAAGCCATGTTAAAGAATTCATCTGGGAACATGATCACTGAAATTAGACCAACTAAACTGCTCACTACGCTGACTTGAAGCAGCGGTTTTTGGTTTACACGAAAGGCATCGAAAAAGGTGCCGAATTCTACGGGTTCGCCTAATTGGTCCTTACGTGCTACATGCGCATAACCTAATGTAAGAAAACTCGCTGCTACACCTGAGATGATCGAAGAAATCGCCAAAGAAACCTTCGCACCACCTAGGAAGTCAAACATGGTCCCTACGCCATTGCCCACGGAAGAGATGAGGGGGTGAGCATAATAAAGTAGACTACGGTAAAGGCAACATAGAGTGCTGCCTGATTTTTAAATCGCAACCATCCTGCTTGGATGGCTTGTCCTGGACTAATTTTCTTCATGGTTTTCGGTTTCTATGCTTAATTTGTGGAAAAATACAACACACGTTGAAAGTATACCGCTCCTTAGCTGAATTTAATACGTTAGAATGCGCTGTCGCTACCACTGGGACTTTTGACGGAGTGCACTTAGGCCATCAGAAAATATTGAACCAATTGGTTCAAACCGCTCATAAAGTAGGTGGTGAAAGCGTTTTACTCACTTTTGATCCCCATCCACGGGTAGTTTTGCAACCGGATGTCGAGCTTAAATTACTCTCAAGTATTGAGGAAAAAATTGAACTACTTGAAAAAACCGGGTTAGATCATTTGATTATTCACCCGTTCTCGAAAGAGTTCTCACGTACACCGTCTTTAGAGTTTGTTCGAGAAATTTTAGTGAATACTATAGGCGTGAAGCACTTAGTGATCGGTTACGATCACCATTTCGGACGAAACAGAGAGGGCAGCTTCGAGCATCTCAAAGAATTTGGACCCATTTACGGGTTTGAAGTCCAGGAAATTTCAGCGCTCGATGTGGAAAGCGTAAATGTAAGTAGCACCAAAATTCGTCAGGCCTTGCATCGCGGTGAAGTTGGATTAGCGGCAGAATATTTAGGCCATCCATTCACCTTGAGCGGCACCGTTGTAAAAGGGGATCAGATAGGGCGTACCATTGGCTTTCCAACCGCCAATATAGGTCTCGATTTTGCAAGAAAACTCGTGCCCTCTGATGGCGTCTATTTAGGGTTTCTTCATATCGACGGACAACCCTTCAAGGCCATGGCGAACATCGGTCGCCGCCCAACGGTAGGTGCAACGCAACGCTCCGTCGAAGTGCATATTCTCAACTTTGACGCAGATTTATACGGCAAGCGCATTTGTTTTGAAGTGCTAAAAAAACATAGAGAAGTACTTCATTTCAATACTCTCGAAGATTTAAAACATCAGTTGGCAAAAGATCGAGAGGCGGCACAAACGGAATTGGCATAAAATTTGGCATCTTTACACTACTTAAAAAACCAATCATGAAAAAATCGCATTATTCATCGTAGCTGCTGCTTCATTAGCCGCTTGTACGAAATGGGAAAACAAAAGCACCGAATTTAAGGTGACAGGCGTTTGGACCGGAATCAACACACAGGTTAACATTCAGGCATTGCCATTCCTAGATTCTTCGGATGTTCAAAACACTACTTTCATGGAAGCCAATTTCATGGAAAACGGTGGTCTAACCATCGACTCAGCGGGCGCCCGCATGGATTCATTGGGTTGGGCAATCAAAAACGACACGATTCTTGTACTGAAAGGACTCGACCTTGGCCTTGAACTCCCAGGAGGCGGTGGTGGCGTTGGCGCCTCAGACATGAGCTTTATCATTAAGACATTGGAGCAAGACGCTTTCACCTTCAGAACGGATACAAACCTTACCGTTACGGTTCCAGGTGTGCCCATTCCTTTATCTATTGATATTGCACAAATTCAGCGTTGGGGTAAATAACCCTCTGCTACTTCTAAAAGAAACCCGCCTCGTGCGGGTTTTTTATGCCAATTTGCGCCAGAGCGCATCACCCAGTTGTTCTACTTTTTTTGCGGTCAAGCGACCAGTAATCGCCAAAGCCTAGCTTCGCCTCAACACTATCCTCACGCGCCAGCATTTTCATGCGTGCTGTACAATGGTAAGCACGTATTCCCGCAGACCATAAATCATCTACATATTCAGCACTAACGCCCGATCCAGCTTGAATTTCAATTCTACCAGCTGCTTGCTCGCACAAGTGTTTCAAAGCAGGTAAGCCATCCTTCACCTTGGGAGAAAAACCACTGGTTAATATGCGCTCTACACCCAACTCAACCAATAACTCCATCGCCACATCGGGTCGAGCGCACGCATCAAAGGCCCGGTGAAAGGTCATCCCCAATCCATAGTCCTGCGCAAATTGCGCGACCAATTCCACGAATTCCGCATCCACATTGCGACCTCCATCCAACGCCCCAAAGACTATTCCGGATGCGCCACAATCGCTCACGATTTTTAGTTCCTCGAGCATCATGTGTTTTTCCAATCTGTTGTAAATGAAATCCCCCGCACGCGGGCGCAACATAACATACACCGGAAGGTCACTGACATCCACAGTCATTTCAATCTGAGCGGCTGAAGGAGTCAATCCCCCTTCATTGAGATTACTACACAGCTCTATCCTGTGCACACCTAAATCGATGAGTTGAGCGGCATGCCCAGGCTCCTCAATGGCGATTTCTATTTCAAATTGGTCGGCCATAAATCTGTACTTCATCTAAGAAATGCCAAACGGGCTGTCCCGCAGAGGGATGATTGTCCGGCAATTTCTCGGTGTTTGGAATTTTTATTTCAATGACTTTGGTCGGATGCAAAGACGCTCAGGCACCAAAACCATTGTTTCAATAAAGGTGCCTTCCGTTGCGGTTGAACTCTTTCGCTCCCATTCAAAACGACTGATCTGGTCTTCACTTTCGTATATATCCGTGATGACTTTTTTCAGGGATGAGTATCCAGCTTAATCGGCTCTGAAGAAAATTAATTTTGATGGAGTCGATCTGATAGAACGTATTGAAATCGAAATGGCCGCTGAAATAATCGGGCCCGAAATACCCTACCCAATTTCCATCTCTATAATTCTCCGATCCCAAAACCCCGTTGGCCAAAGGGATATCCTTCGTGCCCGTATACGGCTCGGTCGGCGGACTGGTCAAACAACTGTGCGTAACAAGACCTTCGTGCACTGCAAATCCGTAGTTCAGCACCTTACCCATGGCATGACCGTCACGATTCGGCTGTACTTTCATCTGATGTACCCCACGCTCAGTAAAAGTAGTCGCACTATCCATGATCGCACCTGTTGGGGCCTCGACGGTAAGTTCTAGATTCTCAAAGGCCGGCTCCGCGGTAACAATGACCTTTAGTTCGTTTTGAAGGAATCATTTTTAGTAGCCAATTTCACGGGTACCTGCTCCACATCATAGCTATAGCCTAATGCATCAAGCATGGAATAATGATTTTGAAGACGCTCCCAGAACGCATCATAATCGCGCTCCGAAGGATGAGACCACAAAACCTCAGCCATAGCGATTCCGCGAGGAAGAAATCGGCGATCTAAAGTTTCTATATCCGCAATATGTTCCGACCATAAATTACATTCGCCGCCCAAAATATGTCCTGCCAAAAGCGGATCTAAATCATTTGGAATAGGACTGTAACTATAGACTTTCGGTACATCAATACTGCTCACCGGATAATCAAAATAGGCGTGTGAAGTCGGACTCATAATGGCGTCATGACCTTGCTCTACCGCTTCAATTCCTCCTTCAAAACCCCGCCAGCTCTGTACCGTGGCATTCGGGCTCAAACCGCCCTCCAAAATTTCATCCCAACCGATAATCTGCTTGCCCTTCGTGGCTAAATAGTTTTCAATCCGAGTATTGAACCAACCTTGCAAAGCCTCTTCATCGTGCAATCCCTCATCCTTTATGCGTTGTTGACATTTTGGACAATGCTCCCAGCGGTATTTTGGGGCTTCATCGCCGCCAATGTGAATGTATTTTGACGGGAAGATCTCACAGACATAGTCCAGCACATCCTCCATAAAATCAAAGGTCTGCTCATTCCCAGCACAATAGATTTCTTTAAACACACCCCATTCCGTCGCTACTTCCACTGGCTCCCCGGTACAACCTAGTTCGGGATATGCTGCCAAGGCCGCTTGACTGTGTCCCGGTAATTCAATTTCAGGAATGACCTCAATGCCTAATTCCGCGGCATAGTTTACCACTTCGACTAAATCCTCTCGACTGTACGACCCACCATAGGCACTGTCTCCATGCATTCGAAAAGCCGCAATATCTGCTAATCTCGGGTATTGATCCATTGCAATACGCCAACCCTGGTCTTCAGTCAAATGCCAATGCAATACATTGAATTTATAAAGCGCCATAATATCGAGGTGTCGCTTGACTTCATCAACCGTGAAAAAATGACGGCAAACATCGAGTAGCACACCACGGTGGCTAAAAACAGGTTCGTCAGTAATCTCACCCCAAGGAAGTGCAACTTCAGTACCCATCAAACCCAATTGACCCAAGGTGCTTTGAGCACGGTGATCTCCTTCCAAACCGTGATAGACTTTAATACCATCCTCGTTCGAAACAATACGGTAGGCTTCTTCAGATAAGTTTGGATCCAATTCAAACTCCACAACATCCAACGTATTCCACTCCGTGCTATCAAATTCGTAGGATTGAACAGGAGGTATCAATGATTTCACAGATGCCCAGTCACGACAATCTTGAGCACCACTCAAGGATTTCGTTTTCGTAGTGACTAAAGCCACGATCACTAGTACAATTCCAGTACCAATGAAAATACGCCACCATCTGCGTTGCACTTCTTTCTTCTTTACCCCCATGTTTTCATGTATTTCGCATCGACCATTTCATTACGGTCTTTGGTGCGCAAGGCATAGTTAAATCCATTGTAGACACTATATCCGCCGTATTCCCCTTGCATGTTCATCGCCAGGAATCCCACCTGCATTCCGTTTACACCTGGATGCTTTTTCAATATGCGCTGCACAATATCGTAGCACGCTTCCTCTGGCGAGGCTCCGCGGCGCATAGATTCAACTACGGACGCACAACCTGCAGTTCTGATCATGGCTTCACCCACGCCTGTTGCAGTAGCTCCTCCGACATCACCATCAATGAAAAGTCCTGCCCCGATTATGGGACTGTCCCCAACCCGGCCTCTGATTTTATAGGCCATTCCGGAGGTGGTACAAGCCCCCGCCATACGTCCACTGGCATCCAATGCCAACATGCCGATGGTATCGTGATTTTCAACATTTACGCCGGTTTTATATTCCGATTTAATGAGCCACTCTTCATAGTCTTTTTGAACTGGTGGAACGGGCACCTCGAACGTGGCTTTGGAGAAACCATTCTCAAGCGCCCATTTCTGTGCGCCCTCGCCAACAAGCATGACGTGAGGAGTTTTTTCCATCACCGCTCGAGCCACATCTATGGGGTGAATGATATCTTCCAAAAAGGCCACAGAACCACATCGACTGTCGTGATCCATAATACACGCATCAAGCGTGAACGTGGCCATCGCGATCGGGTCGACCGCCCAAACCTACACTTCTATTATTCAAATCATTTTCCGTAACTGCAACACCTTTTTGGACTGCATCTAGCGCGTCCCCACCGGATTCTAAGACTGACCACGCGCCAGCATTTGCTTCCATGCCGTGAATCCATGTACTGATCACTAACGGATTATCCTTGATGGAAGGACCTGGATTTAAGGGTTGCGCGGCTGATTTCAAGGGGTTTATAGCTAGGCCCGCGCCTGCCAAGCTGAGATTTTTTAAAAATCTTCGTCTAGACATGCTTCTGTGTTTCCTTAAACTTACGCATTATTCCTAATTTGTAGACATGCGAAATTGGACCCAATTACTTGCCTTATTCATCGGGCTACAACTTTCCGCTCAAGATGCAGAGTGGACTTCTATTAAAGACATCAATCCATTTATCGGTACTGGCGGCCATGGCCACACACATCCCAGTGCACAGGCACCTTTTGGTATGATCCAATTAGGCCCGAATACCCGTTACGACGGTTGGGACGGGTGCAGCGGCTACCACTACACCGATAGCGCAATGTATGGCTTCACTTGCACACACCTCAGCGGCACGGGCGTGAGCGATTATGGCGATTTATTGATGCTGCCCTATTCCTCTCCCACTCAAGAAGGAGATCATATTAAATTCTTCAAAGAAGACGAACATGCTCAGGCCGGTTATTACGCTTGTATTCTTGACGACGGGACACGTATTGAAGCGACCGCAGGATCGTATAGGAAAATTACGCCTCCACTTTCCTCGAAACAGCTCGCCGGGAATAATGGTCGATTTGAATTTTCGTGACCGGGTATTGAAACAGGATTTCAGTGCACTCGGGGCTGGAAAGTTTGAGGGCCGTCGTATTTCTGAAGGTTGGGCGCGTGAGCAACATTTTTACTTTGGTTTTGAGGTGAGTCCGGCACCAGATTCTGTGTGGAAACTATCTCCCGGGGTCTATTGGCTGTCCTTGCCTGAAGGCACTGTAGATGCTGAGGTTAGTATAGGTATGAGTGGTACTTCGGAAAAAGGTGCTTGGACGAATTTTTTCGGAGAAGAAGCCTTTCGTCCATTTGAGGACGTGTTTACCGAAACTCAAGAAAAATGGCAAAAAGAATTGGCCAAAAGCAAAGTAAAAAGCGCCTTGCCTGATCAGCGTGCCATCTTTGCCACTGCGCTATATCATGCCTATTCTGTGCCCAATTTATGGAGCGACGTGGACGGAAGTTACCGAGGACAGGACAATATCATTTACCGCGATACTGTAAACCGCCACTATACCGTGTTCAGCCTCTGGGATACCTATAGAACGGCACATCCTTTATACACTATTACCCAACCCGAGCGTACGCAGGAGTTTGTGTACGGTATGCTAGATATGTACAAGCAGCGCGGACGATTGCCCATATGGGAATTGGCCGGAAATGAGACCGATTGTATGATTGGCTACCACAGTGTTAGCGTTTTAGCGGATGCCATTGCAAAGGGCTATCATACAGATACGGCCCTCACTATTGAAGCTATGCGAGCCACAGCGGAGATGGATGTCTTTGGGCTAGACGCATACAAGGAATATGGTTTTCTTAGCATTGAGGACGAAAGTGAATCGGTCTCGAAAACACTGGAATATGCGTACGACGATGCCTGTATCGCTTGGACCGCTCAGCGCTTTGAGGATTGGAACACCTATATGGAATACGACCAACGCTCCTCCGCCTACCGTTCGTTGATCGATCCAGAGAGCGGCTACGTTCGTCCACGTACGAATGGGGATTTTTATAGTCCGTACAATCCCCGTGAGGTGAACAACCATTTCACGGAAGCCAATGCGTTTCAATACAGCTTTTCACCGGTTCATGATATTGAGGGATGGATGGAAGTATTGACCAATTATCGTGGCGCACGTGAAGATTGGAACAATTTGCCCCGCAAAAAGCAAATCGACTTTATCAAACCCCGACATGATGTCCTCGAAGACCTCCTCGACGGGCTGTTCTATGCCAGCTCTCACACCACAGGACGCGAGCAAGCAGACATCACGGGCCTCATAGGCCAATACGCACACGGCAACGAACCTTCGCACCACATCGCCTACCTCTACAACGCCACTAATAATCCACGCCGAACCAGTTATTGGGCGCACCGCATCTTGGGGTCTCAGTACCAGAATGCTCCGGATGGGCTTAGCGGCAATGAAGATTGTGGGCAGATGAGCGCGTGGTATGTGATGGCCTCTATGGGTATGTATCCATTGGTGCCGGGCAAGCCGGAATATCAGATTTCGACACCGTGGTGGGATGCCATTCATCTTGAATTACCAAACGGAAAGGAATTGGACATCACGGTAGAGGATGTGGGCACCTATATTATGGATTACGACCGTGGAGATAGCTTGCAGATCCCGTTTCAGAAGCGCTTCTTTACCCATGACGAACTCCTCGAGGGCGGCCACTGGCAGGTGAAGCGTGGCGACGAACCTTCGGATTGGGGCAAGGTTTACCGCTATTCGACGAAGATGAAAAACCCTACGCCGCCGGCGCCTATTATTAGAGTGCCTCGCTCATTTACCGGAACCGCACAAGTTGAAATTATCCCAACAGGACAATATAATTTGTGGCGCTACGACCGTTACGAAAATGTGAAATGGAAAAAAGACCGTAAAGGCCGGCTTCGCATTGGAACCGCTTATGATGATGGATTCGTTACTGCCATCACGCCGCATTTCGGATACGGCAACCATGTGGCGCGGGCGGTATTCAGCAAGCGCGATGAAAATTTGGAGGCCCAATGGATTGTGGGACATCCATCGGTGCAATATTCAGCTGGAGGCCCTGAGGCTATGGTAGACGGTATCACTGGAGATACAGATTGGCGCAAGGGACATTGGGTCGGTGTACAAGGCCACGATGCTACTTTGGAAATCAACTTAAAAAAGTCAAAGCAGGTTCAAACCATACACGTAGGGATTCTGAAAGATATACGCGCTTGGATTGCTGCTCCGCAAAAAGTGGAAGTTCAAATATTGTACGAAGGGGACGAAAAGTGGCACTTCTTCGGAGCCATGGAAATGGACAACCCGTTGGGACAAGAAGAGGCCATTCGTTCCGATGTAGTGTTGAGTAATCCTCGAACTGATTTAGTAAAGCCATCCGCATCACCTATACCAATGCCGGACGACTCGAAGATTGGCATCCAGGTGCTGGATACCAGAGCTATTTCTTTACCGATGAGGTAAGATTGGAGTAACTATTTGAATTGTGCCGGAATCTCACAGACCGGAATGGGCAACATTTTGTGCTTGTTCGCTGAGTTGAATCGGTTATAAATAGTCATTACTTCGGCTTCGCGGCCTGAGAAATCTGACGCCGATTTTCCCGCTTCTTGCTGCTCCATCGCCCATTCAAGTTCCGGGTAGGACGCGCCGAGCTGGTCTTCGTCCGTTCTATCATCGCCCCACAAACCGTCAGTGGGTTGCGCGGTAAGTATGCTTTCAACAATTCCTAAATGACGTGCCAGTGCAAAAACTTCAGTTTTGTACAGGTCAGCAATGGGGCTAAGGTCTACCCCGCCATCACCGTATTTCGTATAGAATCCCACTCCGAAATCTTCGACCTTGTTTCCCGTACCGGCAACTAAAAGTCCATTCGCCTGACCGTGGTAGTAAAGTGTGGACATGCGCAAACGCGCGCGGGAGTTGGCAAGGGAAAGTTCGTGTTCCGCGCCTCCCGGTTGCATGGCAGCAACAAAGTGGTCGTATACAGGGGTAAGGTCTACTTGAGTGTGCCTTGTATTGGAAAAGTTAGCAGCGAGCCAATTTTGATGCTCCTGACCACGCGAGGCTTGGTCCGGATGCTGATGGATGGGCATTTCTAGAGTAAGTACTTCAAGCCCGGTACGGGCACAAAGCGTGGAAGTGAGCGCCGAATCTATTCCACCGCTAACACCCACAACAAAACCTTTGACACCTGCGTTCTCAGCATAGCTTTTTAACCAGTTTATAATATGATCTGCTGTTTCCTGTAATTTCATTGCTTTCCCCTTAATTTTGACCCCATGAAAGGCACCTATCAAATATACCTCTTCGCGCTCACCTTCGTTGTCGCTATCGGCTTCTTTATTCAACGGAGTTTTAACGGTTCGGGTTCATTGTATCCCCTAGAAAAGGTTGAACATCACCCTTGGGATGTGCGTAGTTTTGATGAAGTGCTTTTTGGCGGTGATTCACTTAATATAAAAGCATTAACCGCACACTTTCATCCCTTTTTCACATCTAACCCGCTTCCTAATTTTTGGAAACAAGAGCGCAATAACCCAATCTTACGCGATCATTATACCAACGTCCAAAATCTTATGGACAAGAATGCGATCGCCGATGATCTAAACGCAATAAGTGTACGCGCAAACCGTCATTTAGGACTAGCATTGCCGGACCAATTATTCTTTTACATCAGCGGGATCGATCTAGAATCGCCCTGTATCTATTTTCCTGGAATGACGTCAAACGACACTTCGTATGCTTTTGTAGGTTTAGATAATTTCTTGGGCGCTGGCTATCCAGGATACACTGGAATTCCTGCCTACCAAAACGTTTTATTACGTCAAAGTCAACTGCCCGTTGCTTATGCCCATGCGTTATTAGCAACCCTATCCTTAGAAAACTTCAACGACCCTACCTTAGTCGGTCAAATGGTCTATCATGGAAAAATTGCACTGGCCACCGAAGCCCTTACCGGGTATGCTATCACAACCGGCGAAGTTTTAGGCTATGGACCAGAGGAATGGGACTTTTTAGAAGCAAATGAATCCAATATATGGGAGGTATTGGTACGTGAAAAATTACTTTTTCTACGGACATGATGGTTCGCCAACGTCTATCGGAACCGGCACCATTTTCAAAGCTCGGAACCGCGATGGACGGAGATATACCGGGAAGAGTTGCTCGATACATTGGGTATAAATTGGTCAAGAGTTATGCGGAGAACCACCGCGAAATGAGTTTAAAAGAAATCATTAAAATTCGCGACGCACAGAAATTTTTGCGCGACGCACAATACAAACCGTAATGGCTGTACAGAAAGAAAGTGAAATCAGAATCACCGTGGGATTAGATGAAAATAAAATCCCTGAAACTATTACATGGGATGCCACAGACGGCGGCGTATCGAATGAGCAGGCAAAAGCCCTGATGATGGGCGTTTGGGACGATAAAAATTCCGAATGTCTCCGCATTGATTTATGGACAAAGGACATGCTCATGGACGACATGAAACGCATGTACCACCAGACCTTTATTTCGATGGCAGACGGATATGAGCGTGCGACAGAAGATACCGCCTTAGCGGCAGATATGCGTGACTTCGCACGTTACTTTGGTGAAAAATCAGGTTTGATTTCGCCGGAGAAATAAGAACCGTACAGTTATAGTTTACGATACATTTCAGTGGTGATACTCTTGTTCACCTCATCAATGTAACGCAGCAATTCCTCACGGCCGGATTTACCTTCAGCCGAAGTCATAAATACGGGCGGCAGCGCCTCCCATTGCAATAAAAGCTTCTTTTTGTACTGGGCGATTTGCTTCATGAGAGACGATGAACCCAGTTTATCAATTTTCGTGAAGACGATCGAAAAAGGTATCCTCTATACCACACCACTCCATAAATTCCAGATCTATTTTCTGCGGATCGTGACGACAATCAATCAAGACGAAAGTGTTGATTAAGTTATCGCGCTTCTTGATATAGTTGGTAATCATCTCCTGGAAAATGGCGCGATTCTTCTTTGAAGTTTTCGCATAACCGTAACCCGGTAAATCGACGAGGTACCAATCCTCATTGATTTCGAAGTGATTAATTAGTTGTGTTTTCCCAGGTCGCCCAGAGGTCTTTGCGAGGTCTTTGCGTTGCATCAACATGTTGATCAACGAGCTCTTCCCAACATTCGACCTTCCGATGAAGGCAAATTCATTTTTAGTTGGCGCAGGGCACTCTTTAAGTTCTGCAGATGATTTTACGAATTCAGCGCTGTTAATCTTCATAGTTCCTAGGATTGACGCAAAGTTAGACCAATTTATCGAGGCACCTCAAGAATCGCTATTCACAATCTTATTCACACACTTTTTTCACTTCTTCCCACTTCTTCCCACCGCTCTCTGCAAGGCTTAAAGCGAAGTCTGGCATTTTTACTTCCAAAAGTTATCCACAATGTGTATGTTTGTGGGAAATCGTGGGACAAGAATTCTACTTTTGTAAGAGAGCAGTTAAAAACACATGTTAAACCTCATTGGAGTACACGAATGCAAGATGGATGCGAAGGGTCGCATCAGTCTCCCGGCAGCGCTGAAGAAGCAGCTGGCGCCGGAGATGCATGATGCATTTGTACTTAAAAGGAGTGTATTTAACAGTTGTTTGGAGTTGCATCCTATGCAGGAGTGGAATACGGTCATGAACAAGGTCAACACCTTGAACCGTTTTGTCAAAAAACACAATGATTTTATTCGACTTTTTACGGCAGGCGTAAAGCTTGTAGAATTGGACGGTGCATCTAGAGTGGGAATCAGTCCCGACCTGAAGGCATTTGCCAACCTTAGTAGTCAAATCGTATTGAGCGCCCATAGCGGCATCATCGAGATTTGGGATAAGGACGCGTACGAAAACGCCGTAAATGTGGATAGTGATGACTTTGGATTGCTCGCTGAAGAAGTAATGGGCGGCATAAATCCAAGTCAGAATGAGCTATCATGATCCAGTTCTCTTAACGGAATGCCTTGAAGGTTTACGCATCGATCCCACCGGATCGTATGTCGATGTAACCTTTGGCGGCGGCGGTCATAGCAAGGCCATTTTAGACCAATTAACGACCGGTACCCTGTACGCATTTGACCAGGATCCAGATGCTAAAAACAACCTTCCCGACCATCCGAATCTGGTCTTTATTGCAGCGAATTTCCGCTACATAAAAAACCATCTCCGACTACATGGTGCTAAAAAAGTAGATGGCATTCTTGCAGACCTCGGCGTGAGCTCTCATCAGTTCGATGAAGGGTCGCGTGGATTCTCCATTCGCTTTGATGGACCATTAGATATGCGGATGAATCCAGCTATAGGCATTTCAGCAGAGGAGGTGCTAACCACTTACGAGGAACAAGCGCTCTACGATTTATTCAGAAAACACACCGATCTAAAAAGCCTTAAACCGCTCGTTCATGCGCTTTTGCTGGCACGTGTTCAAGCACCGTTGAAGACTACTGCGGAACTGCGTGAATTGTGTGAACCGTTAGCACCGCGTGGCGGATGGCACAAATACGTAGCCCAAGTTTTTCAAGGCTTACGCATGGAAGTCAATAAGGAGCTTGAAGTACTAGAAGACCTGTTAAACGGTTGTATTGACGTTCTAGCTCCCGGCGGCAGACTCGTAGTAATGAGTTACCACAGCCTTGAAGACCGAATGGTCAAAAACTTTATCAAAGAGGGCAAGGCCACGGGACAAACAGAATCGGACTTTTTTGGCGTGAAGCGACTCCCGTTTAAAGCCATCACTAGAAAACCTGTGGTCGCAACTGCAGAGGAAAACGCAAGAAATCCAAGAGCTACGAGCGCAAAATTGCGTATCGCGGAGCGCTCAGAACACGAATGGAACCGCGATGAGTAAGTGGAACAACATATCGTCAAAAATTGGGGCAACACTGCGTATTAGTGACGAAGGCATACTACGCGCACTGCCTTTTGCAGCATGGCTAAGCTTTTTGGCACTGATCTCAATATACACCAGTCACAGTGCAGACCGTAAGGTGCATGAGATAGAGCAGCTAAGTGAAGCCCGACAAGAACTAGAAGCGGAATACACGGAAACGAAAGAAAAACTAACGGATCTCTCTTTGGAGAGCAAAGTCTTGCGCAAGGCAAAAGAACTGGGACTCAACGCGCCTACAGAACGCCCGAATAAAATAGTTGTGGAAGAATGAGCATCGAAATTGGACAAATAAAGAAAAGGATTACTTGGATCAGCGCAGCAGTGTATGCGTTCTTCCTAATCATCCTTGTCCGATTATTCTATGTCTCACTCGTCATGGGACCTGAGCTTAGAGTACAGAGTCAAGAGCGGGTGATTGAGCGTCGACCCATTGAAGCAAAACGAGGCGACATCTACAGTGCAGACGGCAAAACCCTTGCAACGACTAAGCCGGTTTACAACATTCATTTCGACGCGCTAACGGTGGATGCCACTGTCTTCAACGAGGAGGTTGCTGGGCTAAGCGAAAAATTAGCGATCCTTAATCCTAAGCGGAACGCATCGCAATGGGAACGTTATCTCCGTAGTGAGCGAGATAAAAAACACCGCTACATTCCGTTGGCGGCAGATTTGAATTACAGCCAATTGCAGCGGATTAAAATCTACCCCATTCTCTCTCGCGGAGCGTTTCAAGGCGGCTTGATTATTCAAGAAAAGCTCGAGCGCATTCAAATGGCTACCGACGTTCGATCTAGAACTATAGGTCGTGATAAAGATGGTGCGCAAGCCGGTCTTGAGGGTTATTACAGCAATTACCTGCAGGGCAAACCGGGCAACCGACTGATGCAAAAAATCACCGGGAACGACTGGAAACCGCTGGATGATCCGCAAGCCGTAGAGCCCGTAGACGGGTTCGATCTGTTTACCACTATAGATACGCGCATTCAAGATGTTGCCCAGCAGAGTCTTCTTGCCCAATTAAAAAAATACGATGCTGATCATGGAACAGCAGTAGTCATGGAAGTTGCCACAGGACGCATCGTTGCTATGGCTAACCTCGGTCGCAATGAAGACAGTGTTTACAGTGAGCTACGCAACTACGCGGTTTGGGAGCGCACTGAGCCAGGCTCCACCATTAAACTTCTCAGCGCCATGGCGCTGCTTGAAACTGGGGTAGCCGACACCAGCGATAAGGTTGATACAGAAGATGGAGTAGTTACGATTTACGGAAAGAAGGTTAGGGATTCGCGCAAGGGCGGTTACGGCACTATTTCATTGCGTAAGGCTTTCGAGGTTAGCTCGAATACGGGCATTGTGAAATTGGTCCAGAAGCATTTCGAACAGCATCCAGACGACTATGTCGATTTCCTCTACAGCCGCGGTTTTCACGAAACTACTGGCATTACCATTAAAGGCGAAAGCGCTCCAAACATACCAAAACCCAATGATGATCGCTGGTCCGGGATTTCACTTCCGTGGATGGCCTACGGTTACGGTGTCGAATTCACTCCGCTTCAACTATTGACCATCTACAACGCTGTGGCGAACAACGGGACCATGGTAAAACCTCAGATTGTTGAACGCATCATGGACCACGGTCGGATCGTTGAGGATTTTGAAACCGCTATTCTCAATCCAGCCATATGCTCACAAGAGGTGGTTAAAAAACTCCAGGTAATGTTGGAAGGCGCCGTACAATATGGTACCGCTAAAAATATTTATGACCAGCGGGTTCCCGTCGCAGGAAAAACCGGTACGTGTCAGCTGAACTACTGGCGTGGCGGAAAAGATTACCAAAGCTCATTTGCAGGCTATTTTCCAGCCAATGACCCTAAATACAGCTGCATCGTAGTGATCAATAAGCCGGACTACTACAAGGGCTATTATGGAAACATCGTCGCAGGACCAGTATTTAAGGCCATCGCAAACGAAGTGTACAGCCAGTTGCCTGAACCCCCGACCACCTTAAACAGCGAACAACTCATCGCCGCGCGTACTACTGCCGTCGGCGAAGACCGCTTTGAACAAGCGTTCCAAAAGAACTTCCTACCCAGCCTTAGTGGATTAGATGCGCGCACAGCGACACGAATATTAGAGGGACAAGGAATTGCTGTTTCGCTTATAGGTACAGGTCGCGTAGTACGACAAGAACCGGCTTTAGGTACCCCACTCCACCAATGTTCCACCGTAAAACTAGTACTGCGATGAAACTACTGAAAGACTTGCTTTACGGCGTTCGCATCCAAGAAATCATAGGGAATACACAAATCGCTATTGAGCGCATTTGTTATGATAGTAGAAAGTCCGGGAAGAATGCATTGTTTGTGGCCATTTCCGGCACCCAAGTCGATGGGCACGACTACATCGAAACCGCGCTAGATGCAGGTGCTATTGCAATAGTTTGTGAAAAAATACCTGCGAAAACCAGAGAAGGCATTCATTATATCCAAACAAAGGACAGTGCTTATGCATTGAGCGCCGTTGCGGCGAATTGGTTCGGTAATCCGAGCGAGGAAATGAAAGTTATCGGCGTTACCGGCACCAACGGTAAAACTACAGTTGCCACCCTTCTTTTGATCTGTTCAGCACACTTGAAGGGGAGCTTTGTGGACTCTTGAGTACCATTTCAGTTCGTATCGGAAGAACAACCGTACCAGCGACGCACACCACACCTGATGCATTGGCTGTTCAAGAGCACATGCGTGCGATGGTAGATGCCGGCGTAAAATACTGCTTCATGGAGGTAAGCTCTCATGCATTGGTGCAACACCGTACAGCGCATGTAGATTTTGACGTTGCCGTATTCACGAATATCACGCGCGACCATTTGGATTACCATGGAGATATGAACGGGTATATAGCCGCGAAGAAACTGCTCTTTGATGGACTCAAATCGGACGCTATTGCACTTTATAACGAGGATGCCAAACACGGCCCTACCATGATTAGCACTACGAAAGCTAAGGTGAAGAGCTATGCCTTGAAATTCCCGGCAGATTATAAGGTCAAACTATTAGAGCGTCGGTTTGACGGAATGCTTTTGACTTTAAACGACCAGGAATGCTGGTCGCGCATTCTAGGGGATTTTAACGCCTATAATTTATGTGCCCTTTATGCGGTTGGAATAGAATTGGGTAAGGATCCGCTTCAACTCCTTACCGCTATTAGTCTACTCAAGCCTGTGGACGGTCGTTTCCAAACCCTTCAAGGAAAGGACATCACGGCCGTAGTGGATTACGCACACACACCAGATGCACTTCAAAATGTGCTTGGAACGATCAATGACCTGAATCAAGGGAAAGGAAAAGTCATAACCGTAGTGGGCTGCGGTGGAAATAGGGACAAAGGAAAACGTCCTCAAATGGCAGCAATCGCAGCAAAAGAAAGCAATAAAGTGATACTCACAAGCGATAATCCGCGCGATGAAGAACCCGCTACCATCCTTGCCGAAATGGAGGCTGGGCTCAGTCCCGATCAAAGAGCTCGGGTCTTGACCATAGCGGACCGTGCCCAAGCTATAAAAAGCGCACTTATGCTCGCCCAAGCGGGAGACATTGTCCTCATCGCAGGAAAAGGGCATGAAAAATACCAGGAGATCAAAGGAGTACGAACCCATTTCGATGATGTCGAAGAGGTACAAAACTTCCTAAACCACTAATATTATGCTGTACTACCTTTTTACTTATTTAGACCAAGCCTACGACATTCCAGGAGCCGGTGTATTTCAGTACATCACGTTCAGAGCCGCAATGGCAGTGATTACCTCATTAATCATCTCCATGTTGTTTGGAAAACGATTGATTGACCGGTTACAACGATTACAGGTCGGTGAAACCGTTCGCGATTTAGGCCTGGAGGGACAGAACCAGAAAGCGGGAACACCAACGATGGGTGGTGTGATTATCATTTTGGCTATTGTGGTACCTACCCTGCTTTGGGCAAAATTGGACAACATCTACATTTTGTTGATGCTCATTTCGACCCTTTGGATGGGCGCGATTGGCTTTTTAGACGACTATATCAAGGTCTTCAAAAAGGATAAAAAAGGACTGCGTGGCATTTTCAAGGTGATCGGTCAAATTGTGCTCGGTATCATTGTGGGCAGCACGTTGTATTTCCACCCTGAAGTCACCATCAAAGAAAAGCAACCGGTGGTGGAAAGCGCCTCTTGGGTAGCCGGTGATGATGCGCCTGCTGCAACCTACGGCGATGCGGTAAAGAGCTCAAAAACTACCCTTCCCTTCTTAAAGGACAACGAATTTGACTACGATATTTTCACCCGTTGGATAGGACCTACAGGGTCAAATTGGACTTGGTTGGTGTACATTTTCGCGGTCATCTTTATCATTACAGCCGTCTCGAATGGAGCCAATTTAACCGACGGATTGGACGGGTTAGCCACCGGCACCACCGCCATTGCCGGAACAGCCTTATTAGTTCTGGCTTATGTAAGTGGCCCGATCGTCTTCTCGAGCTACCTCAACATTATGTACATCCCTAATTCAGGGGAACTTGTGATTTTCACTGCCGCATTTATTGGAGCCGCCATAGGATTCTTATGGTACAATAGCTTCCCAGCTCAAGTCTTCATGGGCGATACGGGGTCACTAGCGATCGGCGCCATCGTAGCCGTCATCGCACTCGCTGTTCGAAAAGAGTTCCTATTACCCATCATAGCAGGAGTATTCCTAGCAGAGAATGTTAGTGTCATTTTACAAGTGAGCTACTTCAAATACACGAAGAAAAAATACGGTGAAGGCCGTCGAATTTTCTTGATGAGTCCGCTGCACCACCACTACCAAAAGAAGGGGTACCCGGAAACTAAAATTGTGACTCGATTCTGGATTGTGGGTATCATGCTCGCAGTATTGGCCATCGCAACCTTGAAGCTGAGATAAGTTGAACCATCCTTACTCAAATATCGCCATACTTGGTGCCGGCATTAGCGGCATGGGTGCAGCGCAATTAGCGCATGTACTGGGTATTCCTGCATTTCTTAGCGACTCAAAAGCGCTTTCTGAGAAAGACAAGGAACGGCTCAACCATTGAGGTATCGACTATGAGGAAAATGGTCACGATGTGGACCGACTAAAAGCCGCAGCTGCCATCTTAAAAAGTCCCGGCATTCCGCACACGGCAGCAATTATTAAGGCACTAAAAGCCGGCGGTGCAGTCGTTTTGGGTGAAGTGGACTGGGCGGCCAACTATACTGCGGCCAAGCTGATTGGCATCACCGGTAGTAATGGAAAAACAACAACCGCTACGTTGTGCCACCACATTATTGCTGCGGAAAAAGATGCTGTTTTAGCTGGAAATGTTGGTCAAAGTTTAGCGGGCACGCTCGCCGAGCGAATGCAGCAGGGACAGCCGGATCCTGAAGTGGTGGTTTTGGAGTTGAGCAGTTTCCAATTGGACGATGTCTTCCGATTAAAATTGGACCAAGGTATACTGACTAATATCACCCCGGATCACCTCGATCGGTACGACTACGATTTAAAAAATATGCGGCGAGTAAAATGCAATTGGCCACCTATACCTCAGGTCAATTCATCTACTGCGATGATGATCCGATCACAAAATCAGCGCTAGAGCAGTGGTTGCAAGACCATCCTAACCCGCCAACGCTATTGGCCTACGGAACAGACGCACCTGCAGGTCCGCACAGAATAACAACGAAAGAAAACAACACAATAACCATTCAATTAAATAACGAAGCAATGACTATTGAAGAACTCGCTTTACAAGGAAAGCACAACATGTACAACAGCATGGCCGCAGGTTTGAGCAGCCGCTTAATGAACATCAGAAAAGAAACCGTTCGCAAACAACTATCGACCTTCGACTCGCTCGAACACCGCTTAGAAAGTGTACTAAACATTAGCGGTGTAGAATACATCAACGACAGCAAGGCAACCAATGTGAACGCCACGTATTACGCCTTAGAATGCCAAAACAAACCTGTGGTTTGGATCGTTGGCGGCGTGGACAAAGGAAATGATTACGCGGAATTGCTCCAGCTCGTTCAAGGCAAAGTGAAAGGCATTGTAGCACTAGGCTTAGACAATGAAAAAATCAAAGCAGCTTTTGGAACCGTTCCGGCCTTCGCTGAAGCAGATACGATGAAAGATGCCGTTCGCGCAGCATCAAAGATGGCAGACAAAGGAGATGTAGTATTACTCAGCCCTTGCTGCGCTTCATTCGATCTCTTCGAAAACTATGAAGACCGCGGACGCCAATTCAAAAATGCAGTTCGCATGCTTTAAGACAGTATACGGTGAATACAGTCCATAAATATCTAAAAGGGGACCAATTCCTTTGGGGCCTTATCCTACTGCTCATGCTCGTGAGCTTCTTGCCTATTTACAGTGCAAGCAGCTCCCTTGCGTACAAATTCAGCGGTGGAAACACCTTTAGATTTTTGACCAGACACCTGATACACTTAGTCCTCGGCGGCTTCTTTTTATACAGCGTACACCGATTAAACTTCAGAATCATCGGTAAATTCTCGATCATCATTCTGCCCGCAGCCATCGTTCTGCTTGTGGTAACCTTACTTCAAGGAACTACTATGGGCGGTGCAAATGCGGCACGTTGGGTGCGCATTCCGGTTCTAAATATGAGTTTTCAAACCTCAGCTTTTGCTTCGTTAGCGCTGCTGGTTTGGCTCGCCCGGTGGTTGGCAAAACCTCGAGACTTCACCTTGTTTAAGAGCTTATATTACCCGCTAGGGGCTATTGCGCTCACGCTAATTTTTATTTTACCTGCCGATTTTTCTACAACCGCCATCATCTTCGGGATGACCTTCATTCTAATGATTGCTGCCGGTGTCCCTTGGAAACATCTAGGCAAAATCATCGGTATTGGAGCGGCAGTTCTCACTCTTTTCATCTTAATCGTCCTTGCCTTCCTGGAATTTCAAACCGGGTCGATACCTGGAAATCACGGATCGTAAACTTCGGCGCGACGGATTCTGACGCCTCCTACCAAACGGACCTTGCGAAAATGGCCATTGCAGAAGGACAACTCTTCGGTAAAGGACCGGGGAAGAGCGTTCAGAAAAATTTCCTACCGCAATCGAATTCGGATTTTGTATTCGCCGTTATCACGGAAGAGTATGGCCTTGTAGGTGCGAGCGGTGTAGTACTCTTATATATGGCACTGTTTCGACGTTTCGTCCGAATCGCCCGTCGTGCACACACTAAGTTTGGTACACTACTCGTGTTAGCTGCGGCCTCCGGTATGATCTTACAAACCCTAGTGAATATGGGTGTAGCAACCAACCTCATGCCGGTCACGGGACAGACCCTGCCCTTCTTGAGCGCAGGTGGATCCTCCATTTGGATGACTTGTATTGCATTAGGCATCATCTTAAGCGTCAGTCATACCGATGTCGAGAAGGTGGTGGGTGAAAGTGCACAAAGTCAAGAAGAACACGAAAACGCCGAAGCCCATGTCTAAAAGTTTTATCATCAGCGGAGGTGGAACCGGGGGTCATATATTCCCAGCATTAAGCATTGCTAATGGCCTCAAAGCACGCTATCCAGATGCTGAGATTCATTTCATAGGCGCTAAAGGCAAAATGGAAATGACCAGAGTACCTGCCGCTGGATTTAACATAACGGGGGTACCCATCGCGGGCATTAATCGTCAAAAACCTTGGAAAAGCTGGAGCGTTCCGTTTAAACTGGTTTACGCACTATGGCTGTGCCGCAAGATTTTAAAAACCCGTAAACCCGATGCAGTGATTGGGACGGGCGGTTATGCCAGTGGACCGGCGTTGCTTATGGCACAACGGATGGGTATTCCCACAGTCGTTCAAGAGCAAAACAGCTTCGCTGGGGTAACGAACATTAAATTAGGCGCCAAGGCGAAAGCCATCTGCACGGCATATAAAAACGCGGAGCGGTTCTTCCCAACCGATAAAGTACACCTCACGGGCAACCCTGTGCGAGAAGCGTTTACCAATCCGCTACCGAAACAAAGTGAGTGTAAAAAGACATTGGGCCTCGACCCGAAACGACCGACACTGCTCATTTTAGGCGGAAGTTTAGGGGCAAGAGCCGTGAATCAGCAGATGGAAAAGTGTCTTCCGATCCTACTGCAACAAGGCTGGCAGATCTATTGGCAATGCGGGAAACTGTACGAAGAAGAATACGTATCACTTACCTCGGAAACGGTAAAAGTGCATGCTTTTATTGACGATATGGCTACCGCCTATGCTGCTGCAGATGCGATTGTAAGTCGCGCTGGAGCAGGCACCTTAAGTGAACTCTGTTTGATCGGTAAAGCTGCTGTGCTCATTCCTAGCCCAAACGTTGCAGAAGACCATCAAACACATAATGCGCGTGCTTTGAGCGAAAAAGGTGCAGCAGTGCTCATTCCTGAAATAGAATTGGACCAGCGCTTTACGATTGAGCTTGAAGCGCTGTTTCAAAACACCAAGCGCAGGGACCGATTAGGCGAGAATATAAAAAAACTTGCGCTCCCCAATGCAACCCAAGATATATGTACCCTGATTAGCGAATTGATTGCGTGATAAAGAAACATTCACATATCGTATTTATTGGGATCGGCGGGTTCTGCATGAGCGCATTGGCGCGTGATTTTCTGCATCAAAACATTCCTGTTTTCGGATTTGACCGCACCATAACGGCGCTGACAGAAGCTTTAGAAAAGGAAGGTGCACTACTTTGCTACACCGAAGATCTCGACGCCTATCCAGGTTGGCCTGCGGCAGAAACCACGGTTATTTACACCCCTGCAATTGCCCCAACGCACCCATGGCGCATATTTTTTGAGGCCTATGAACCCATCAAACGTGCAGCTGCACTGGGGCTCATCACGAATGGCCATAAGACACTAGCGGTTGCTGGCACCCATGGCAAAACCACCACGAGTGCAATGCTCACGCACCTCTTAACAGAGGCCGGACTAGATCCTACCGCTTTTATTGGCGGCATCTTAAGTGCATCCGGTACCAACTATAGATTGGGTAACGGCCCGTGGATGATTGTAGAAGCGGATGAATTTGACCGCTCCTTCCTGCATCTTCATCCTGCGGCAGCGGCAATAACCACCGCAGATGCAGACCATTTGGATATTTACGCCGACGAAACCGATTTAACCAACACCTTCGATGCCTTCATTCAACAAGTTGAAGGACCAACTTTTTCTGGAACTACCTTAAAAGAAACTACGGCTGTTGGCAATCCCGAGGATTTTGCCTTTGCAACGAATATTCAATCCAACCAGGGAGCCTATTCTTTTACCCTTCAATTGGGCGCACATACGGCAGAAACAAAGCTTTTCATGCCGGGTAAACACAACGTCTACAATGCTGTCCTCGCTGCAGCCCTTGCACATTATGCAGGCGTTTATTTAGAACAAATCGCCACCGCCCTTCCAACTTTTGGTGGAATAAAACGCAGATTTGAATACCACCTAAAGGGAGCTACGACGCTCATCGAAGATTACGCGCACCACCCTACTGAGCTAGAGGCAATGATCGATAGTGTGCACGAAATGTATCCAGAGAACACTATTCTACTGTGTTTTCAACCCCATTTATTCAGTCGTACAAGAGATTTCTTTGAAGGATTTGTACAGCAGCTCAAACGCGTACATCAATGCATCCTATTGCCCATTTACGCTGCACGTGAACAGCCTATCGACGGTATAAATTCCGAAGCCCTGGCCCTACATATTCCTGGTGCGAAAACGTGCACAGCAGCCGCGCTCCCTGAACTAGTGGCCCACTTACAATGTGATGTGGTACTCGTTGTGGGTGCCGGCGATATAGGCGATACCGTACCCCACTTAAAAGCCGTTTTACGATGAAAAAGAAGCGACTTTTATATACCGCATTGAGCATCATCTTCGGTACAGGACTGATTTTCAGTGCAGTGCTGAGTATGCAGCACTGGAAAAATGCGGCGTTCAGCACCGTGGAAGTGAAGTTTTACTACCCTGATAATCAAGCACTTGTAGTTAACTCCGAAGTAGAACCGCTGATTACTTCTTTTTTGGCCGCACAGCCCGATTCCATTGCGCTTAAAACACCTGCATTTTTGTTAGAAACCTCTTTGGAAGCACTGCCGTACGTGGCCGATGCGCAGGTATATTGGAATTTAAATGAGTCTCTAGTGGTAACGGTGGTTTCAAAGCAAGCAAAAGCAAAGGTCTTTATGAACGACCAACAGTTTTTGCTCACCCAAACCCACGAGCTGTTGCCCGCACCGAGACAAACACCGCTAGACTTGCCCATCATCACGGGGGTAAATGACAGCACTACTGCCGCTAGAGCCGGGACGTTATTAGATGTAGTGTTTGCCAGTCCGGCATTTACCTCTGACGGCCTCGCGCAGATGGAGGTAAACGCTTCGAATGTTGTGCTCATTCCTCAAGGATATACGCACCGCATCACGGCAAATACCGGAAATGAATTGGCAGGTGACTTGCGAAAGTTGAGCGCTTATTATGCCGCTACGCCGACGCAGGATTTAGAAGAAATAAGAAGCATTGACTTGCGATATAAAAACCAAGTAGTAAGCACGACGAGATGATACAGAACGCCCCTTTAGCAGTAGGTCTGGACATCGGAACCACTAAAATTGTAGCCGTGGTGGGCCGATTAAACGAGCACCGCAAGATTGAAGTCTTGGGTATCGGAAAAAGTAAAAGCCTCGGTGTCCAACGCGGGGTGGTAGCAAACATTACGCTCACCATCGAGAGTATTCAAGCCGCGGTAAAAATGGCCGAAGAAAATTCTGGCTTGAAAATTACTGAGGTCATGGTGGGTATTGCCGGGCAACACATTCGCTCGATGCAACATTCAGACTACATCATGCGTGAAGATGCAGAGGCCATTATCAATGTGGAAGATCTCGCTTCTTTGCAAAAAAACGTCCACAATCTCGTTATGATGCCTGGGGAGCAAATCTTACATGCATTGCCTCAAGAATACAAGGTGGATGGGGATGCCAACATTGTCAACCCACAGGGAATGTACGGATCGCGATTGGAAGCTAATTTCCACATCGTCGTTGGTCAAATTGCCTCCATTAAAAACATCGCACGCTGTGTCGAACAGAGTGAACTGAAAGTAGGCGACATAACACTTGAACCATTGGCTTCAGCAGCAGCCGTTCTCGCAGAAGAAGAAAAAGATGCGGGTGTCGTCCTCGTCGATATCGGCGGTGGAACGACCGACATTGCCATTTTTAAGGACCAAATCATTCGTCATACTGCAGTTATACCTTTTGGTGGCAAAGTCATTACCGAAGACATCAAAGAAGGGTGCGAAATTATCGAGAAACAAGCGGAGACCTTGAAAGTGAAGTTTGGCTCTGCGTGGCCAGGTGAGAACAAAGACAATGAGATCGTGAGCATCCCTGGACTCCGCGGTAGACCGCCAAAGGAAATCAGTTTAAAAACATTGTCGAAGATTATCAATGCGCGCGTTCGTGAAATCATGGAAAGTGTCATTGCAGAAATCCGCAATTACCAACAAAACGATCCGCGAAAGCGACTTATCGGCGGTATTGTTCTGACCGGAGGAGGTTCGCAGTTGAAGCACATGAGCCAATTGGTCGAATACCTCACCGGCATGCCGACACGTATTGGTTACCCGAACGAGCATTTAGCGAGTGGATACGTCAAGGAATTGGCCTCACCCGTTTATGCAACCTCCATTGGTCTATTGAGCATGGCGCTAGAATCGCAGGACCATCCTATGGCTTACGACCCTAGAGAAACCGAGCAGCCTATCGTTCCTGAAACGCCCATTGCACAAGAAGAAGAACAAACCGAAGAAGTTGAAGGCGCACCGGATCAAACGGGCAGTACACAGGCAGCGCCCCGTAAAGATCCTTTCTGGAAAGGCTTTATGAACAACATCAGAGAGTGGCTAGAAAACGACGAAGACATCGAATAACCGAACAACCATGATAGAAGACGGAATTCAATTCAACCTTCCTAAAAACAGAAGCTCAGTCATCAAAGTTATTGGTGTAGGAGGCGGAGGATCTAACGCAGTTAACCACATGAAAACTGTGGGTGTGAATGGCGTGGATTTTATTATCTGTAACACAGATGCGCAGGCACTTTACCATAGTCCAGTCGCGAATAAGGTCCAATTAGGCGCTTCACTCACCGAAGGACTTGGTGCTGGAGCAGATCCTGAGATTGGCCGCAGTGCTGCGGAAGAAAGTATTCAAGAGATTCAAAACATTCTCGAAACCGGTACTAAGATGTGTTTCATCACGGCCGGCATGGGCGGTGGTACGGGTACAGGAGCTGCACCCATTATCGCTAAAGCTGCACGTGAAATGGGCATACTCACCGTGGGAATTGTAACGGCCCCCTTCTCTTTCGAAGGGAAAATGAGAGCAGATCAGGCAGAGGTAGGCATCAAAGCGATGCGCGATGCGGTGGACAGCCTCATTGTCATCAACAACGACAAACTGCGCCAGGTCTATGGTGATTTAGGGTTTAGAAATGCGTTCAGCAAAGCCGATGAGGTTTTGGCCGGAGCAGCTAAAGGCATTGCCGAAGTTATTACGAACCACTATACGCAGAACATTGACCTGCGTGATGCCAAAACCGTCCTAGAAAACAGCGGTTCCGCTTTGTTTGGAACTGGCGAAGGCGAAGGTCCTGGCCGTGCGGCAGCAGCCGTAGGTGCAGCATTAGACTCGCCACTACTGAATGACAACCACATTAAAGGTGCTAAAAACGTCTTGTTGTTGTTGACTTCAGGGGACGGTGAGCAGGAAGTAACCATCGATGAAATTGGTGAGATTACCGACCATATCCAACGCGAGGCAGGTGGAAATGCGAATGTGATTATGGGAATTGGCTCTAGTGAAGAAACAGGCAGCCGCATTACATGTACCATCATCGCAACCGGATTCCCAACAGGCACCCAAGTACTCCCTTCAGACAAGCCGGAAGTAGTGAAATACGACCTCGATACCAACGAAACGGGGAATGTATCCACGCTACAAACCGACTTAGAAGAAGTTCCTAGTGCGGCGTCTTCAGAACGCGTTGTGATGGATCTTGAAACCTTTGAAGAAGTGGTAGAACCGGAAGCAGAGGTGCATTCAGAAGCTGCCCCAGCAACCACTGAGGTTACGCATGAATTGGACGCAGAAACCGAAGGCTTCCCGCAGCTACCTGATGAAGATATTGACGCCACCTTTGAAGCGACTCTCCATAACGACGCGCAAATCAACGAGGAGGAAGCCCCAACGGTTCACGTCCTTGAGTGGGATATGGAAGAGGACTCCGAGGAGGCCGTCGTGAAGGAAGAAGTAGTAGACGAATCGGACTACGACCTGAATGACGAAAAGGACTCCAATGAATCATCGGTCTTATCTGGAGGGTGGGATCTGTTCTCGCAAGATGAATTGATTGAAGAAGAAATGGAATTGACCTTTGTTGACGAGGATGAATCTGATGCAGTACTTGCTGAAGAGGAGACCGCAGTTGAGGCACATTCTGAAGCTGACTTTGATGCACCCGCCCCGCCTCAAATGGAGCGCAACACGCTGGATTCGCAAGAGGAAAACGAGGAAGAAGTTATTGCCACGTTCTCCGCTCTTGAAACACCTACTGAAGACTTTGAGAACGCTCACATTCCCAACGAAGACGCAAAAGCGATCGGGGAAGAGCGCAGGTTTACCCTCGAAGATATCGATGGTGATGGCTTTACGGTTGAGATCGAGGATCTGGACACGCCGCAAGAACCTCGCAACCACAACGACAGCATAGAAGATACCCAATACGACCCTTTTGATCTTAGCTTGAGTGAGATGCCCGAACTCAAGCAGAAGGCGGAACAAGAAAGTGTGGAGAGCAGTTTTACGCTGGCCAATAAAGAATTTGATTTAGAGCCTCAAGCGCACAACACCATATCTGAAGTTGAAACGCTTGATCAGGAGGACCCTGCATTGCATTTTCAGATCAAAGAAAGTGAGACTCCAGCGGTAAAGGAAACACCAGAAGAAGCGACTAATTTTGATATGGATCAACCCCTGAGCCAGATGCCTAAGCGCACGCTCAGTGATTTACCGCCGAAAATCCAAGACCGTATGTCGCGCTTGCAATCGTTCCAATACCAATTCAAAGCCAACCTGCAAAACCTGAGCGAAGCGGAACGCGTTCCCGCATATATGCGCCAAGGAATGGAAGTGGATTTAGATCATAAAAGCAGTGAACAACCGTCTAACATAGGCGTTGACAACGATGGAAACATCAGAACAAATAATTCATTTTTGCACGATAACGTAGATTAATTATGTCACTAGAAGCACAAATCATGACCGATTTAAAATCGGCAATGAAAGCAAAAGACCGCGTCGCTCTTGAAACCCTTCGCGCCATAAAAACTGCGATTCTCAATGAGAAAACAGCAGCAGGAGCAGGTGTAATGACAGCGGCCGACGAAATGAAGCTTCTGACAAAGTTGCGAAAGCAACGCGTAGAAAGCGCCACCATATTTAGAGCACAAAACAGAGCGGATCTTGCTGAACCGGAAGAAGCTCAGCTCGCGATTATCGAACGCTACTTACCCGAAATGCTCTCCGAGGCAGCGATCGAATCAAAAGTTAAGGACATCATTGCAGCCGTAGGCGCGACATCCATGGCAGATATGGGCAAAGTAATGGGCCAGGCGTCTGCTGCGATGGCGGGTCAGGCAGATGGCAAAGTGATTAGTGGAATAGTGCGTAAACTCCTCGCTTAAATTCACATTCAGTTAATAGTAAAAGCCCGGCCTTCGCCGGGCTTTTTTAGTTAAATTTGTGACCATATTAAACTACAGTTGTGAGACGATCCTTTCTTTTGGTATTGAGCATTTTAACACTAAACAGTGTTGCACAAGACCGTACCGTACGTCTCATGACTTACAATCTTTTGAATTACCGCAATACGACTACCTATTGCACGGGTTCAAACAACAACTCCAGCAGCAAAGAAGGACATTTAGAAACCATCCTAAGCGAAATAGAACCGCATGTGGTGGTTATGAACGAAATAGGCAGTAACCCAAACAATCTTACCTACCTCCTTAACAACGCATTTAATACCGGTTCAACTACACACTGGGCCATGGCGAACCATGTACACAACGGTTTTTCTTCGCTGGTCAATGGCGTAGCATACCGCAGTGATATTTTAGGCATCACAAACCAGTGGGCAATCACTAAAGACGCCGATAACAATGCTTTAGTTCGAGCCATCGACATCGTTCGCTTCTACTACAAAGACGCATTGTTGCAAGGCAATAGTGATACTGCGACATTCGTTGTTATTGGCGCACATTTTAAAGCAGGAAACACCTCTTCTGACGGTGCAGAACGCAACAAAGCGGCTACAGCAATCATCGACTGGGTCGACGCGCACAACTTTGAGAACGTTTTCTTATTGGGTGATCTCAATACCTATTCCAGCAACGAAGCTTCTTTTCAAAGCTTGATCGGAGGAAATACCTTTCGCTTTGAAGATCCCATTACCTCTAATGGAAACTGGCACAACAACAGCAGTTTCGCTTCCATACACACCCAGAGTACTCGTACTTCAGGGAATTGTCATTCCGGCGGCGGTTTAGATGATCGCTTTGACCACATTCTCTGTTCGGAGGCCATTATTGAAGGCGACGAACAAATCACCTACGCCCCAAACAGCTATTTTGCCGTAGGAAACGATGGAAATCATTTTAACAATGCTATTAATTCTGGGACTAATTACAGTGTGAGCAGTGCTGTATTGAGCGCCTTATATGCATTGAGCGATCACCTCCCGGTGATTGTAGATATCGAAATTGAAGGACAACAGTTGGCCATAGCGTCGCATGAAGGGAATTGGACCCTACCGAATCCCATGCCTACAGGTGCTACACTAACACTACCGGAGCAGAGTAGATTACACATCAGCACGTTGGCAGGGCAAGAATTGTTCGAAACCTCCGAAACTACCTTTACCGTTCCCGTACTACCAAAGGGCACGTACCTTCTTCGTTTAGAGACCATGAACGGTCACACCACGCGTAAAATCATTTTTTAATGCAACACAGAATCCTCCTTCTTTTCGCCCTTTTGTGTAGCCTTTTTACGCAAGCACAAAACTTTGAAGAGTTCCAAACAACGCAGGCGAACATTCGACTGTCGGCGACGAACGCCGGTACTTTTGGGAACGCCTTCAGAGGATATAAAGACGGTTCAGGCACTCCTTCATTAGAGTACCCTGCTGGTTCGGGAATTGAACACTTATTTGAAGGCGGTATTTGGATTGGCGGCACAGCTAATGGTGTTATTCGTGTCAGCACTTCTGCATACGATTCGCCGCAGGGCTATGCTCCTGGCCGTGGAGGATTTGAATTCAATCCGGTCCCAGGAATGCCCGTCAAAGAAATGAGCAGTTTAAGAACTTCTCCGAAGTTTAATTCCGCGGCCATTTCCCATCAAGATTTTATTGCTCATTTTTCTGATTCTACTTTATTGGTGCCGGGAACCTCTATCCCAATCAACAATCACATTAACCCGATGGATATTGTTGCAGAAATGCGCCTATTGAATTGGAACTACAGTTTTTCGGATTTCATGGCCATGTGTTCATTAACCCTCTACAACACGGGGGACCAAACCTTTGAAGATCTTTACATAGGGTTGTGGAACAATACAGTGGTACGAAATGTGAACATTACGCCTGCAGGAGCGGGTGGTGCTACCTTCTATTCTCAAGGCGGAAATGGCTTTGTGGACAGTTTGAATCTCGCCTATTGTTACGATGCCACTGGTGACGAAGGATTTACCGACAGCTACGTGGGCCAGGTATTTTTAGGTGGTGAAGACAAACAAGGCTTCCGCCACCCTAGAACGGATTCCAGTTTTAGAGTTAACTACAACGCCTGGGTGTTCAATAACAGTGGGCAAAGCACCTTCTTTTTTCCGACCACAGACCAGCAGCGCTATCAAAAAATGATGGACGGCTTTAACCACAATCCATGCTGGACCAACCCTTCATCTGCAGGCTGTGTGAGCACACTAGACGTAGATCTTCAAAGCGAGCTCAATAAGAGTGGAAACCGATCTGATCTCATTTCAGCCGGTCCGTTCAGCACCTTTGCGCCAGGAGATACCATCAATATCGCTTTTGCCTTTGTGGTGGCAAAGAAAATGGAAGACGGAAACCCAAATGCCCAAAACAATGCGGTTCAACGCAGTGGATTGCTCAGCGCAGCGAATTGGGCACAAACCACTTACAATGGAGAAGATGGCAACTTCAACGGTGTTTTAGATCCAGGAGAAGATAAAGACGGTAATGGGAAAATTACACGCTTCATCCTTCCTACACCACCCTCTATTCCCTATTCTAGAGTGGAGGCCGGAGAAAATAGCGCAACCATCTATTGGGCGAGCAATAGTGTTACAAGCGTTGACCCTATCTCCAAAAAACAAGATTTCGAAGGGTTCAACATCTACGCTACTAGCACGGGCTTTGATGTGTTCGGTACCCCAAACCTTGCTGAAGATTTAACCTTAGTCGCCTCTTTTGACAGCACCGGAAACGATTATGGAATGAATAACGGATTTACGCCGGTATTGCTTCCCACACCTAAACAGTTCGAAAACGATACAGTGGTTTATGAATATGCCTACACGCTTTCACCCACTTCCCAACGGATGGCAAACCGGTAATGGCCGTTACCGCTTTTGATAAAGGCGATCTAAATGCTGGTCTTGAAAGTCTTGAAAGCTCCGCCCTCGCAAACGTAACACGCGTCTTCCCCGGTACAGAAGCTGCGGATGACGAAGATCGGCCGTATGCTTATCCCAACCCCTATTACCTGAGTGCAGGATGGGAGGGACAGAGTAACTTCCAGGAAGAAAGTCGTAAAATCATTTTTGCCAACCTTCCTGCACATTGTCAAATCACAATCACCACAGCGGCAGGCGATTTGATCGATACGTTTGAACACACCCCTAATTACAATGGCTCCGATACCCGTTGGTTTAGAACCTTCGGATCAGAAAATCCCGATCAAAACACCTTTTCAGGCGGAGAGCATGCTTGGGATTTATTATCAAAAGAGAGTCAAATCATCGCTCGAGGTACCTACCTTTTGCATGTACAAGATTTAGAAACTGGAAAACGAACTACAGAACCCTTCATAATAGTTAAGTAATGAGAAAACATCTACTCACCCTTTTAGTTGCTGCATTCGCTTCAACTGCTTTTGGCCAATCCTACGTTAGCATCAGTGCAATTAATAACGTTTCGGCTTCAGATCTAGCTGCTTGTAATGATACCTCCGCCTACCTCGGGCAGACCATCATCACCCGTGGAGTTGTGGTTACCCCCGGATGGGCGACAGAAGTAGCTTCCGGTTCGGTAACCGGGGGACTTCGTCCATTTATCTTTATACAAGACACTGCAGTTGGTGGACAAAGTTCGCCTTGGGCAGGAATTGAAGTTATGGGCGTGTATTCAGCCTCAAACGGATCGCTTCAAGTGCCTTCCACCTTTACCCAAGTTCTTCCTGGAGACATCGTGGAGGTCAAAGGTTTGGTGGGCGAATACAACGGTTCGAACCAATTCAAGTCTGGTCGATGCCAACAGCTTCAGCATCATCTCAACAACCACAGATCCTGTGATCAGTGATACGATTTCCTTGGCAATCTTAACGACAACCAACAGGTCAACCAACTCACCACCGGTGAACAATACGAAGGTTCTTTCGTAACCTTCGAGAACCTCACTGTGACTACCGTAATTCCATTTCCGGTAACCGCGTAAGTTTCAACGTAGCCGATGCCAATGGAAACGTGATCAACGTGAGTGACCGATTCTTAGCTCAAAAACTCTCATCTTACAGTACAGTGAATCCCAACTCACCGCAGTCGCAAGGTTCATTTGTACCACCAGTTCCTGGAACATTCTTCAACTCATTGAGTGGTGTAGTTCGTCACGACGCCAACGGTTGTACCGGTGATAATGGACGTGGATACGAAATCAATCCATTTGACAGCACACATTATGACATCGGCTATGCGCCGCCATACATCGCAAACTTCGAGCGTGATCCATCCGTTCCTACTTCTAACCAAGACGTTGAAATCATCATGAACATCACCGATTACGACGGTACCGTAGATTCAGTTGCCATCGCATGGACTGCAGATAATACCGTGAGCATCTGCAAACATGCCTAAATATACCTTGCCGTTAAGTGCAGGAACAACGGATGAATACGTTTACGAAATCCCTGCACAAACCGATGGTAAAACCGTTCGTTACTACATCTACGCTGCCGATAACGACGGCAACGAAAGTTGGTATCCAACAAAACCAACCGACACAAACAACACCGAAATATTGAATTCTACACCGTTCGTGATAATGGAATGATGGTCTACGACATTCAATACACCCTGGATCCATTTGGAGACAGTCCTTTAGAAACGGACAAGAAGTGACCGTTAAAGGGATCGTGACCTCTTCAACTAAAATTGGCGATTTCGGGTACCTCTACATTCAAGATGAAACCGGTTCTGAATGGAGCGGTATCTGGTGTGTGGGTATTGGACTGAACCAATTTTACCGCAACGAAGAAGTTGAAATAACTGGTGTGGTAGAAGAATATTACGGAATGACCAGATTGAATGTTACCTCTTCAAACAAAACAGGCAACTTAGGCAACGTAACCGCTACTGTTTTGGATCCTTCTGATTCAGCATCTTATGCAAACTTTGGATGGGAGCCTTACGAAGAGTATGTTTTCCGCTACGAGCAGCCGAACGGAAAATTGGCATTAGCCAAACGAATTTAGGCTTTGGAGATTTTGCCGTGAGCGACAATAATGGCGCGCAGTGAGCCACAGCGCTCGCGTTCTTGGCCGGACGTCAAAGCACCACTGCCTACAGTTCGTTAGATGTACAGCTGGTTACCGATACCATTTATGCGAGTTTCGATGGTGAGATGAATGTAACGTCCAATCGTTGTAAGTGATACCATGACTTTTGATGCCATCGAAGGAATCTTGTTCTATGGATTCTCAAACTACCGATTAATTCCTCGCAACAACAACGATTTCATCGGTGCCAACCTCACCTTAGACAGCGTGTATGTCCCAACATCACCGTTGAGCATCGTCGAACTCGACCAGCGTCCATTGACCTATTACCCGAACCCTGTGAATCGATGTTCTCACCATCACTTCGGCACAACAAGGCACTTTGGAAATGTACAATGCCGCAGGCCGCCGCATCTTCACCACCACCTTCAACAACGAAGCTGTCGTGAACACCAGCGCCCTTCCTAATGGATTGTACATCTTACGCCTGCGCACTGAGCAAGGATTGCAAACCGCTCGCATTATCGTACAACACTAATGCGTCACGCGGTCCTCGCCATAGTAATTGTATTTCTCGCGGGCTGTCGCAACAACGACCAGCCCATAGAGAACTTTCCACCTGAAACTCAACTTCAGGTGGATACCATCATTCGTTCCGGCGACCTACGATTGGGAACAAACGTTACCCTGCATTGGTATGGCATGGATGCGACGGCTTTATCGCAGGATACAACGTCACCGTAAACGAAAGCACAAGTGCTTTACCACCGCTACCGACTCCACCTTCAGCTTTAGTATTGATGCCGGTCAAGATACCGCGGATATTCTGGTAGAGATTGCGGCCGTGGATAACGAAGGTGCTGTGGACCCTTCCCCTGCTACGCTTGGTGGTACCCATCAAGAATGCTGCACCTGAGGTAGCCATTGATCCGGACGGTTTCCTATCAGATTCTGCCTTCATCGTAGCTACCTTGGATTGGCGCGCCAGGATGCCGATGGAGACGAAACCATCGAAAGTGGTGGAGTTCAAATTGAACAATGGAAATTGGTTCTCCATAGGCTCCAACCCAGCCTCTTTCCTTCGCCTTGAACGGTCCTGGCAACGTCGATTTCTACAAAACGCCCAATGGATTCGGATAGTCTCAGCGGCGCCTCCTTGACGGGAGAAAATTTCATTTTCCTCCGTGCCAAAGACCGCGCCGGGGTTTACTCCGCCGTGGATACCTCGGCAGGATTCTATTGGGCCCCTGCAAATAGTGCTACCCTCGATATCAACGGACAAGCGGAATACATCGGCAGTACTACAAAGCCTGGATGGACAGTGCAAATGTGAGCTTATGATTACATCCAAATGGATGCGGTCACCGGCGCAGGAATTCCCGCCTACTGGGACCCGACGTACGAAATCATCATGTCGAGCTATTCAAAATCGCCTTCTTCACGGATGCGACGGTCTTTCCAACCAAATCCGGCGACGACTACCTCCTCAATATTCTTGCCTTGAGCACACAAAAATTCTTCAAAAAAGGCGGGAAACTCTTCACCGCCTCGCAGTTTTCATCGAATATGGCCGGCGGTGCCTTTTTGGACATCTTTTCCATCGAGAGTTTGGTTTTGAGTAGTGGACAGGCGCGTTTGACCAACGACAGTAGCTTGGCTCCTCTACAACCCGGATTTCCATCGCTCCAGCCTCAAAATATTGTCTTAGGTATTACACCATTGTGCCCTCTGCAGATGCAACGGCGCTCTATGACGGGCAGATCACAAAAATTGCAGGATGGAACGGTGCGACCACCTTGGGCGCCACCAGAACACAAAACGGATCGATCAATCAGGTGTTTGTCGCTTTGCCATTGCACGTTTTTACGCGTCCTAATGAAGGAGGAGGAACTCTTAGATCATGTTTTCAATGCGGTATTCTAAAGCCCTCCTACCCTAACCTGCATCTTGTTGTGGAGTTCCTGTCGCAGCCCAAAAAACAGGCGAATTGTCGGAACCGTATTGGATAAGGCCACTAAAGAACCGCTGCCTAATGCGCAGCAGTAACGATCGTGGGTACCTTCTATCAAACGCTCACAGATTTTGATGGAAACTTGTTTTACGCGACATCAAACCGGGAACCTACAGCGTCAAATTCCAATTCATCGGCTACCAACCCATCCTCTTCAACGACATCAAAATAGGTGCAGGCAAGACCGTAAAGTTAGATGCTAAGCTGAGCGAACAAAGCGAAATGCTTCATGCCGTAACTGTCGTTGGACGAAAGAACCAGGTGGATCTTGAAAAAGCATCTTCAGCCATCACCTTGAGCGACAATGAAATTGGAAAGTTGGTTGCAAAAGGCGTGGAAGATGTTTTGGCACAGCAAGCCGGTGTACAAAAAACTACAGACGGGCTACAAATTCGTGGGGCGCGCGTTTACGAAACGGAATACCTCATCGACGGTATTTCCGCACAAGATCCATTGGCTGGAACCGGAGGCGGGGTGAGCGTGAGTGCCTCTTCCGTAGGCTCCTTAATCTGATGACCGGTGGTGCTTCGGCGGAATACGGCGGTGGCTCGGCCGGGATTATCAATACCCAAATCAAAGAAGGTGGAGAGAAATTAAGCTGGGGTCTGAATTATCAAACGGACCAATTAATAGATGCGACCTCTTTCAATACCGATGAATTGAAGCCACCTCAGCACTCCCGTGCCTTTTACCGGTAAGAAGCTTCGACTCTTCACCACCGCCCGTGGACAATGGACTGATCATTATTTCGGGTCCACCGCCACCAACTCAAATCCAGTTTATTCCCGGAGAACCCGGAGTTTTGGGCACCGCGTCAAAGCAACGATTACTCCCATACCGTGAAGTTGAGTTATGCGAGCAAAACCGTTTGGAAAGTTGACCTTGACCAACAGCCACAGCTTCAAAGTCAATCAAAACTTCACGAACCCTTCAAATCGTTGGATTCGATGCCCTACTTACGCACCGGTTTTCCAATACGAGCGCAGCAATAATCTAGACAATGCAACGACCTATACCCACCACAGTAACCTGACCGTGTTGGGCTGGAACAAACGCCTCAACGCAAAAACCGGATTGACGGTATCGGCGGGACGCCTGTTCACCAACCTGCGCGCCGATGCCAACGGCCGACCGTTCCGCGCCGAGACCGTGGACCAAATCTATGATGAGGACTACATCTTCACCGGAGACCTTACCGTCTTCAACCCGAACGACCCCTACGGCAATTACTACTTGATTCCAGGCAACGGATTGGTCAACAACGGTGGGATCACGCCCATTTGGCACGACCACTACGCTGCAGAAAATACATCAAAGGGAAATTGACCTTCCAGCCGAATTCCATCCATACCATCAGCGGTGGTATCGAGCACGCCTTGACAGAATACCAATGGGTAGATGTCTACCGTCCTTGGGTCGGTGCCCCTATTGTGATCAACGATTCTACAACAACACCGTCGGTAAGCATTGGCTCTAGTAATGATATTTGGAAGGTAAGCCCTCAAAAAGGCGGCCTCTTTGCGCAAGACCGCATCGAATACAAAGGGGTGAAAGCCACTTTGGGTATGCGTTTCAACTACTGGGCACCGGGCGCTTTTGCCGATAACGCGGTGGCTGATGAGAGCTCTCCCGTACTGGATGCCGTGCGCGAGCAATACCTCCAAAACTCCTTTGGTGCCGGAGGGTTGCGTTGGAAAGTTCGTTTGTTGCCCCGATTAAACGTGAGCTTCCCCGTCACCGAAAACAACGTCTTGTACTTCAACTACGGGCACAGCATGCGCATGCCGCACCCTCGATTCATGTACGCCGGTCTAGATCCACAATACCAAGACCGCAGCTTCCTTTCTTCATTAGGGAACCCCAACCTCAATCCAGAGGTCAATATCTCCTACGAAGTGGGGTACAAAACCTTGCTGGGGTCTAGATTGGGGTGGACCATCAATGCTTTCAACAACAACCGCTTTGATTACATCGTATCACGTCGTGTGATCACCACCGACGCCACGGGCCGTCCGGTCACCAAGACGATGTATATCAATCAGGATTACGCTAAAATAATTGGTATCGAAACCCAATTAAACGCGCGCCTCACCGACCATTTCAACTCCTTCTTCAACGGCTCCTACCAGCAAGCACGCGGTAAATCAAACAGCGCCCGCGAAAGCGCCCTTCAGATTGCCCAAACCGGCGAGGTTCCGCTCACCCAAGAACAATTCTTGGCTTGGGACCGCCCGTGGAAATTCAACGCAGGGATTAGCTACCAAAGCGATTCGAGCAGGTTCCGCGCTTCTTTGAACGCGCAGTATACCTCGGGCTACCGCTATACCCCACAAATTTTGGAAGGCTACAACGACCTTGGCCGCCCCCAATATCGTGTCGACAACAGCAACTATTTGCGCGAGCGCGGTACCTATTGGTTCGGGCTCAACGGTAAAGCATCTTATGCGCTAGTGAAATTTGGTACAGGGGGCATTCTACTCAACCTCGAGGTGATGAACATCACCAACAGACGCAACGCACAAATCGTCAATCCTATTACCGGTCGTGCATACGAATATGGAGATGATGTGCCACTGACTTGGCGCGATCCTCGTCCAGAATTCAACGGACCGCAGGAATACGGAACAGACCCAAGAAACCCGGCACGATACTCGGCGCCGACGCAAATTTTAGCAGGAATTCAGATCAAATGGTAAGCCGTAAGTACATAGCATCCATCGTTCTCCTGCTTGCCTCAAGCATGGTGATGCGTGGCCAATTATTGCCTACCTACGGCGAGGAACGCGCGGGACTTAGTGCCTTCACCTTCCTTAAGCTCCCCATCGACCCAGCGAGCGTTGGAGTGGGTGGCGCCAGCCTTGCCATGACCGAGCACAGTTTCGGTGCCCTGGTAAACCCCGCCCTGGTGAGCGGAGGCAATCAGCAAGGATTCTTTACCTCCAACCGCGCACTAGGCGGTGGCATCTCACACGATTTTGTGGCATTGACCAAGGCACGAGCCAACGGCCAGCACATTGCCTTGACCTTGAATTCCCTAAGCACCGGTTCAATTTTAGAAAGAACGGTGTGGCAACCGGAAGGCACCGGGGCCACAACCTCTGCTACCTTGACCTCCGTAGGATTAGGAATCAGCCAAGCCTTCTCTGAATATTTCCACGCGGGAATGCAGTTGAAATACGGATTGGAACAACTAGGGGTGTACCGCGCGCACAATGTGTATTTGGACCTTGGGTTCTTGTATAAATTGGACATCGCAGACCTACAATTCGCCGCTGCCCTCACCAACTTTGGTCCCAACACTCCCATCTCCAACCTTCCCGTCGGCGATGAAAGTGCCTTGGCCGCGACACCGCAAATGTTTAGCATGGGATTGCAATGGACCGCTTGGGAATCCGGCGACCAAAAGCTCACACCAAGCTTCCAACTCAACCACCCTACGGACAATGCCGAATACTATGCCGCCGGTCTTAAATACCAATGGCGCAGTTATTACTGGACCAGCGTCGGCTACCAGGTCGGCAGTCAGAAATCACTGCCTTGGATGGGCTTTGGCATGAAGGGTCAAATAGGCGGATGGCCTATGGAATGGGGCGTTGGTGCCATGCCTACCCCATATGGCACTTATCAGGGCACCTTGGGACTAAAATTAAAACCACTATCATGGTAAGAAGAGCACATATCCTGTTGCCGCTAGTGGGCCTATTGCTGATGAGTTGTGAAAACTACTTTGGCAAGCGCACAGATTTGGACTTCATCGAAATCCCCACTTACGACGTTCGCGAGATCAGCTATGTGCCCATCGCACCGAACATCAACGATGCCCAAAGCCCTGTTGACGTTCACGTGGGTTATGACGAGTTCATCTATGTCGTGGACAGCGCAAATGATCAGATTTTAAGGTACGACCTCGCACTGAATTTACAGGGCAGCATCACCATCCCTGGGGTACGGAAAGTAGTACAAAACCGCTCGTTCCATTTGCTTGCCATCGGCACCTACGACACCACCATCGCGGGCGTAGACTATAGCCTTACCGCATTGTACGATGTGGATTTGGTGGACGATCAAAATACCTTGAGCTTTAACAATGTTGTAGCGGAGCCCGTACTGGTGCACCCCTTCTATTTCAAGAACAGTTTCTCCTCTTCCGATGCAAAAGTGAAGTTTACGGATGTTGCTGTAATTGGGTCCAATTTACCTTCAGAAAACAACAGCTACTACCTCAGCCGAACGGGTGTGAGCAACAACAACGCCGGTTTCGGACCGGATTATGCCGTACTGAAATTCACCAAGGACCACCAATGGATTTCCAGCATCCCAGTCACCGCCACCGGAGCTACCTATTCGAACTACTTCAAGAACCCTTTGGCCCTTCAAGGATTCACACAAGCACCTCAGCTCACCGCGAACAACAGTCCTGATTTCTGGGTCCTCAACCAAAACGAAGACCAGGAAATTCAAGTGCAGCATATTCAGTTCACCGAAGGACCATTTGGCGCCCTCTACCAACCCATCTTCTATTCCACTTCAGATCCAAACAGTACCGGCTACCTGCAAACGCCCAAGCGATTTGAAGATCCTGTGGACCTCTGTCTCGCGGGCGATGGATCTAGATTTTTATTCGTAGCCGATGCGGGTGTGGATAGTGTGTACCAATTCACCAGCTCCGGTCTAGAAGGCGTTCCTCCACCACCGGCCTCCACTGCTGAAACCAATGCCATTGCGACCTTAGGCGGCTTTGGCAACGTAAGTGCCATCAGCTACTATGATAAGATTCTTTATGTTGCTGATTCACAAACGGGTATAGTTAAGCGATTTAAACTTACCCTAGACTTTGATTAACAAATACTTAAACGAAAACCATTAACTTTAAATCTCAATAAAAACCAACTTTCATGCGCAAGATTACTTTCTTACTGGCTGCAATTTTCGGAGGCTTCTTTGCAAGCGCTCAGAACTGTGGCGAGTTGTACTTTTCAGAGTACATCGAAGGCTCTTCTAACAACAAGGGCTTCGAAATCTACAACCCTACGAGTTCTTCTGTTTCTCTCAGTGGTTACACTATTTACTTGAGTGGAAACGGCGGTTCTTACACGAACACATTAACAAATTCGAGCACTATCGCTCCTTACGATGTTTTTGTCGTTTGTACGAACCAAGCAGATAGTTTGATGCAATTTGAAGCAGATACTATTTTAGGTTATCCGTCAGTATCACACTTTAATGGTGATGATGCTTTGATTTTAGTTAAAAACACTGATACCATTGATGTTATCGGGGTACCAGGAGTTGATCCAGGTTCTTCTTGGACCGTAGGTACCGGTTCCACCGCGAACAACACCTTGGTTCGTAAATCTACCATCACTGGTGGATCAACGGACTGGTCTACAGGTGCTGGTGAGTGGGACGTATATGCCCAAAACACATACACCTATTTCGGGTCGCATACATCAAACTGTACAACATCAGATGTAACTTTCCAGGTAGATATGAATAACGTGAGTGCCTCATACACGAATGTATACGTGAGCGGTACATTAAACAGTTGGAGTGGTAACTCAAACCAAATGACTGATGCTGACGGCGATGGCGTTTATGAAGCTACCATATCTCTCTCTGCGGGTCTTTACGAATACAAGTTTACTTACGACAACTGGACGGGTCAAGAGTCTTTGGATCCAACAGCTGATGCTGCTTGTACGATGACTACTTCTGGATACACAAACCGTGTTGTTACAGTAGGATCCTCGGATACCACTTTGCCAGCCGTATGTTGGGAATCTTGTTTGTCATGTAACGCAGTGACTCCTTGTTCTGAATTGTTCTTCAGCGAATACGCCGAAGGTTCTTCAAACCACAAATACATTGAAATCTACAACCCTACAGGCAGTGCGATTTCTTTGAGTGGTTATACCGTATACATGAGTGTAAACGGCGGTACTGCTACAAACTCTTTCACTACGAATGCAACTTTGGCTTCTGGTGATGTTTATGTTATCTCAACCAACCAAGCAGATACCACCATTCAAGCGGCAGCTGATACCGTATTAGGCTACCCTAGCATTGTTCACTTTAACGGTGATGATGCTTTAATCTTGGTGAGCGGTACGGATACTATCGACGTTATTGGAGTTCCAGGAGTAGATCCAGGATCTTCTTGGACAGTAGGAACCGGTTCAACTGCGAACTACACATTAGTTCGTAAGCACGGAATTACTCACGGTTCAACAGATTGGACGACAGGTGCCAATGAGTGGGATGTTTATGCGCAGAACACCTGGTCATACATCGGCGGTCATTCAAGCTCTTGTATCGTAACTCCTGTAAATGTTACGTTCCAAGTGGACATGAATAATGTGAGTGCCTCATTTACGAACGTTTACGTAAGTGGAACTTTAAAATGGCTGAGCGGTAACTCAAACCAAATGACTGATGCTGATGGTGATGGCGTTTATGATGCCACCATTTCATTGATGCCTGGTTCTTACGAGTACAAGTTCACTTACGACAACTGGACCGGCCAAGAGTACTTGGATCCAACAGCGGATAGTGCATGTACCCTTGACAACGGGTATTTACACAAACCGTTACTCCACCTTCGGAAATGCCGATACAACTCTACCAGCAGTATGTTGGGAAGAATGTAGTACTTGTGCCACAGCATCCACAGGTTGTGACGAGCTTTTCTTCAGCGAATACGCAGAAGGTTCTTCAAACAACAAATACATTGAGATCTACAACCCTACAGCGAATGCCATTTCATTGAGTGGTATACCATTTACCAAAGCGGTAATGGTGGATCTTACACGAACACGTTTACCACAAGTGCAACTATCGCTTCTGGTGGTGTGTATATGATTGCGGCGAACCAAGCAGATGCTTCTATCCTTGCGGTAGCGGATACTGCCATGGCTTACCCATCTATTGCTCACTTCAACGGTGATGATGCGATGATCTTGACCTACGGTACAGATACTATTGACGTTATTGGTGTACCAGGAGTAGATCCAGGTTCATCTTGGACCGTAGGCACAGGTTCTACAGCGAACCACACGTTGGTACGTAAGGCCACCATTACGGGTGGTTCTACGGACTGGACCACCGGTGCTGGTGAGTGGGATGTTTATGCTTCCAACACTTGGACCTACATGGGCGCACACAGCTCTAACTGTATTTACGTTCCTCCAACGCCAACGTTCGATTCTATCGTAGCCATCAGCACCATTACTGGTGTAGATGCAAGTGGTGTGGCCGATTCTTTGGGCGCTTCTAAATGGATCAAGGGTATTGTGACTACTATCGACTTCGACGGTAATGGCGGATACAGCTTCTACGTAAGCGATAGCACAGATGGTATTAACATCTACAACTTCGCTGATAAGAGTGGATATACTTCTCCAATGATGGGTGATAGCTTGATCCTTCACGGTGATGTCGCTCAATACAATGGTTTGACTGAGTTGTTTGTAGATAGCATCTACTACATCGCAGGCGGATACACCTTGCCAACACCAACTGTGGTAACGGCATTGGATGAAAGCACAGAAAGTGAACTCATCACACTCGTTGGATTTGATCTTGTAGATCCTACGCAATGGCCATCTACTGGTTCATCAGCTAACGTAGATATCACAAACGGAACAGATACGTTGACAATGCGTATTGATAGCGATACTGATATCGACGGTTCACCTGCTCCTGCAGGAACCTTTGATGTAACCGGTGTTGGTTCTCAGTACGACAACTCTTCTCCATACACTGAAGGGTACCAGCTCTTCCCACGTATGTTGACAGACATCTTCGAATACCCATATATCCCGACCTACACTATTGGTCAGGTTGACGGTATCGACGCAGATGGTGTGCCAGATTCATTGAACGTATACTGTAAGGTAGAAGGTATTGTGATGGGTGTAGATATGCAGGGCTCTGCCACTGCAGTATCGTTCACCGTACACGATGGTACTGACGGTTTGGGTACGTACTCAAGTGTTGCTACCGCTGCTTCTTACAACGTAACTGAAGGTGATGAAGTACGCATCATTGGTAGCATTGGTCACTTCAACGGATTGTTGCAGATGTACCTCGACTCAGTGGTCGTATTGAGCACAGGTAATACACTACAATCTCCAACAGTAGTGACCTCTCTAGGGGAGAACACAGAAAGTGAATTGATCAAGTTTGAAAACGCAACCATGGTTGACCCAACACAATGGGGATCTGGTTCTTCAGGCTACACTATCGATATCACTAACGGTACAGATACAATCGTAATGCGTATTGATGCTGATGTTGACCTATATGGAACGACTGCGCCAACAGGTGCCTTCGATGTTGTAGGTATCGGTGGTCAGTACGACTGGAGTGCTCCTCATGATGAAGGATACCAATTGTTGCCACGTTACATCGCGGATATTACTCCTGCAGCTGCAGTATGGGTTCCTGAGATCGTCGTAAGCGAGATCATGGCAGGTTCAAACAGCACTGGTTACAATGCAGATTGGTTCGAGATCTACAACTACGGCGATACCGTAGTGAACATCGGCGGATTCTCATGGGATGATGAAAGTGACATTTCGGGAACTTCAGTATTCCCATCTGTGACCATCGCTCCAGGTGAAGCTATCGTAGTTCTTGATGATGTATCAACGAATAAGGACGCCTTCTTGGCAGAATGGAAATTGTACCCTGGTTCTGTTACCATCGTAGCAAACGATGAATTGACCGGTTCATTCCCAAGCTTGAGCCAAAATGGTGATGGAGTGTACTTGTACGACGCCTCAGGTGCGGCCTTGACAAACTCTCTATACGCTGCTGCTACGGCAGGATACTCGGTAGAGTTTGATACTACAGGTGCATTCACAGGAGATGCAGTGGATGGAACCAATGGAGCTTATACCTCACTCGAAGGTGATGTAGGTTCTCCTGGTAACCTCACTCCAAACTCAAATGTGAACGAGCAGAGCATCGTACGCAACATCTACCCTAACCCAACTACCGGTATGTTTACCGTAGAATTGGGTGTAGAACTCGAGTACACTGTTCAGATTGTAAATATGGTGGGTGAAACGATTGCCGTAGAGCAAGGCGTGGGCAATGCAGTTCGCATGGACCTCAACGCTGCTGCTGGCACTTACCTTGTGAAGGTAGTGACCGATCGCGGTACGCAAACCCTACGCGTAGTACTTCAGTAAGGAGCGCGAAAAATCGCTGAAATAAAAACCCCCGCGGCTGCGCCGCGGGGGTTTTGTTTTTTAGTGCTGGATGAAAATTTTCTCCATCCGGTCGCCGACTAACATATAGTAGGTGGCGGCGGGAAGGTGGTCTACCGGAATCCTATTCTCTCCGGCCTGAAGTGCACCCTCGTGAACGAGGTGCTTGCCTAGGGTGAAGATTTGAAAATCGTTGGCCTCGGTCGTAGTGATGTTCAAAAACGAATCTGCGGGATTGGGTCCAATTTTTAACTGAATTGGCCCCTGCTCCTGAACAGCCATATAAGGGTTCCAAGCCACGTGCGTCGAATCGCCGTAGATGTAATGCACGAGCTCCGGGTGATCGATAAACGGATTGCGGTTGCCCTGCATGTTGTGGATGACGTTATTGCGGTTCATCTCAAAACTGTCCACAGGATCTGCCCAGTGCCAAGCGATCAAAGTGCTCAACACCGCGAAGGTGGTACCGCCAGAATTTAGGCTTTCCTGCACTACTAAATCCGGTTCGCCACTAGCGCCTTCATAGCGCAAGTCCATATAGAGAATGATGCGGGCCAAATCGCCCTTGACCTTATCGCGAGGTTCGAATAATCCTGCTGAACCATTGACGCGGTTGCCCGTTGCGGAACCGTTGTAGTTCACGGCCGAACCGCTCGAACCGAGGTCGTCGTATTCATGATTGGAGCGCAAAGAGTTCAAACCGCCATCGGCAGGCTTGAGATTGTGGACATCGGTACCGGCGCCCGCGCTAGTGTTGAATCCACCCAAGCTCTGCGGCCAAACGTGTTCGCGATTCCATCCCTGTCCATTGTTGTACTCCTGCGGGCCGTTCACCGATACACCGGCATAGATCAGGCACACATTGCTGGTGTTGGTGGTGTCTTTATCACTGACTTTGAGTACGTCCCAAGTATCGGTGTTGCTCGAAGAATATTGCAGCTTCGTGTGAACCTTGATGATATCATATAAGGCTTCGCGAAGGTCTTCGCCGTCTTCATTGTAGGCATCTTGGTAGTACGGTAGGGGTTGGGCTTGCAAGGCGTTGAAGGCCAAAAACAATCCCATGGAACAGAATAGCTTGTTCATATCTCGGGGTTTTCCACAAAGATGCGATAAAATTGGGCCTAAAACTTATCTTCGAATTCCATCTTTTTCGAAGCAGCACAAAATGATTAGCCAAAGTGTTCCACCAAGTAACCACAATGCCGAAAGCAATAAGAGCAATTTCGGATTGTGGGATCTATGCCCTGTTTGTACAAGAGTTCCTTTAACGTTCACTTTTGAAAATAGCTGACTTACTGTGAAGCCTAGGTTAGGAAAATATTGCCTTTCGACTTATTGCCAATATCGGCGGGAAAACTTGGGGTCCAATTCCTGTAATGCACTTCCCACATGAGACCAATCCTTTTTAAATGTCGCCAAAACCGCTGCATCTTCGGGCGCATCTTGCACTCGGCCACCGCTGTTGAGTTTCATGTACAAAGGCAGCAAAGCACGCTGCAAGGCATGTGGAATTAGGGGTTGAAGTTTGAGGCCCAATTGGTGTAAGGCCCCACTCTTAATCGCCACACTTTCGTTGCGGTGTTCGAAATCGAAACCGTCGTAAAAACTTGGATCAACGCCAACATATTCCGCAATCTCCTTCATCACCGCTTCCTTGCGCGACATGAAATCTTCAGGTAAAGCACCTACACTACCCAATCCTACCGGTACTTCATTGCCGGCCATTTCAAAAGCGCCGTCTGAGATGTAAAAGATGACAAACATGAGCACAAAAGCACCTGCAAGCTCGCTGAAAAAGTTGTTCCATGTGTTTTTGATTGCCGGAGAGGTACAGAAAGAACCTCTAATTGAGGCCGCATCTTCAGTGATATCATAGTGGGGCTTATGGAAAATATAATTAGTCGTAGTACCGGCGGCTGCTCCTAAAAGTTGGGCCAACATATACATGCCTACCTTTGATCCTTCCAAAGCTCCATCAAGCCATAAAGCCAATGTTACGACGGGATTCAAATGCGCTCCGCTGTATGGACCCGCCACGACTACTCCAACAAATACCGCAAATCCCCAAGCAGAGGTAATCATTACCCAATAACCAGGGTCATCACCAGCTTTTGTGCCCTTAAGTACCACATTTGCAACAACACCGTTTCCAATAAATATCAATAAAAAGGTTCCTATAAATTCTGCCCAAAATGCGCTCATAAGTGTACGTTGTTGTGTTTCTGTCTCGTTCAACGACAAGATAGTTAATTCTAGTATCTACAAGGCTTTCCAATACATACATTCTCGTTATATTACCTACGAGTAACACGAACCTTCTTATGGTACCATATATTCTTGCTATTGATGCAGGCACAACATCTTCTCGTGCCATTGTATTTGATAAAGACACGAAAAAAATTGGGCTCGGTCAATTCGAATTCACCCAGTATTTTCCCGATAATTCTTGGGTTGAACATGATGCGAATGAAATTTGGGCCACCCAGCAAAAAGCCATCACCGCAGCACTAAAGGCAGCAAAAATTCAAGCCTCAGGCATTTCAGCCATTGGCATTACCAACCAACGCGAGACCACCATCATCTGGGACCGAACTACCGGTGAACCCATATATAATGCCATCGTGTGGCAGGACCGACGCACCTCAAACTACTGCAATGGTCTCTCAGAAGATGATGTAGCTATGGTCGCGAATAAAACTGGACTAATCGTTGATGCCTACTTCTCTGCCAGTAAGATCCGCTGGATTTTGCGGAAGGTAGAAGGTGCTGCCGAGCGCGCAGCTCGAGGGGAACTCTGTTTTGGCACGGTTGATTCATGGCTTATTTACAAACTTACTAATGGTGCCAAACACATCACGGATGCCTCTAATGCGAGCCGCACCATGCTCTATAATATCAATGAAGGGTATTGGGATAAAGAACTCTGTGATCTCTTCCAAGTACCCATGGCAATACTTCCAGAGGTAGTAAATAGCAGTGGGATAGTGGCCATTACTGATGATACAATCTTTGGCGCAGAAGTTCCTATTTCAGGTATTGCCGGTGACCAGCAATCGGCACTTTTCGGCCAACTCTGTTTCAGTATTGGCGAAGCTAAAAACACCTACGGAACCGGTTGTTTCGCCATGTCAAACACGGGCGCTCAGATTGTGCGCAGTACCAATAAAATGTTGAGTACCGTCGCTTGGCAAATAGACGGAAAACTTACCTACGCACTTGAAGGATCGGTATATGTAGCAGGTTCTTTGGTACAGTGGTTGCGCGACGGTATGGGATTCATAGAAAAAAGTGCAGATGTTGAAGAATTGGCGCTTCAAGAAGGCCATAATGGCGGTATTACCATTGTTCCAGCCCTTACAGGCCTAGGCGCTCCACATTGGGACGGCTACGCAAGAGGTTCTATTATGGGTATCACTCGCGGAACGAATACCTCACACATTGCTTATGCAGCACTTAGAAGCCATCGCGTTGAGCACTGCAGATGTACTAGAAGCAATGGCTAAGGATATGGACGAAGACCTAAAATCCATCAAAGTGGACGGTGGAGCAAGTGCCAACGATACCATGATGCAAATTCAAAGCGACTTGCTCAGGATGTCCAGTGATTCGACCGATGGAAACAGAAAGTACGGCACTCGGCGCAGCACTATTGGCGGGTCTTGGAACGGGTATTTGGTCCGAATTGGAAGAGCTCAAAGAATTGGCCGAAATCGATCAAACATTCAATCCTGCTAATGGAGATTTTACCCTTTTACGCCAACAATGGAACAAAGGAATAAATGCCAGCAAAGGCTGGATTGAAAAAGGAGCAGATGAATAGAGCAGAATCCATCATTGACCTCAAAGAGGAAGAATTTGACATCCTCATCATTGGCGGCGGTGCTACCGGTTTGGGTGCTGCGGTCGATGCAGCGTCCCGCGGTTATAAAGTCGGCCTTTTAGAAGGGGACGATTTTGCGAAGGGAACCTCATCAAAAAGTACCAAACTGGCCCACGGTGGTGTGCGCTATTTGCAGAACGGCGATATCAGCTTAGTGATCGAAGCCCTACGAGAGCGCGGTTTGCTTTGTCAAAATGCGCCACACCTAGTTAAAAATTTAGGATTTGTCATTCCATCGTACGATTGGTGGAACAGCCCGTTCTACGGCATAGGCTTGAAGATTTACGACCTCATGGCAGGGCGTCTCGGCTTAGGACCCTCTGAAATGATTTCTAAGGACGAGGTATTGGATAAAATACCAAATGTTGAAACCAAGGGTCTGCGCGGCGGCGTCTTGTATCACGATGGGCAGTTCGACGATGCCCGCCTCGCGATTTCCTTGGCACGCACCGCCAATTCCAACGGAGCCTCTTTGGCCAACTACTGCAAAGTCACGGGTTTGGTCAAGGAAAAGGGCCATGTGGTTGGCGTTACCGCTCATGATACCATTGGCAACAGCAAATTTGAGGTGCGCGCGAAAGCAATCATCAACTGTACTGGAGTCTTTGCAGACGATATCCTTCAAATGGACAACCCCGAAGCCAAGCCTTCTATTCGCCCTTCACAAGGCGTGCATATCGTGTTGGACAAGAGTTTCCTGCCCGGTGAGGAAGCCATCATGGTTCCGCATACCACCGACGGTCGCGTACTCTTCGCCGTACCGTGGCACGATGTGGTCGTAGTCGGCACTACGGACACCCCGCTGAACGAGCGTAGCAACGACCCTGTAGCCACAGAGGAAGAGATTGACTTCATCTTGGAAAATGCCGGACACTATATGGCGAAGAAGCCTACCAAAAAGGATATTCTCAGCACCTTCGCTGGATTACGCCCATTGGCAGCTGGTGGCGAGGAGGGCAGCACCAAAGAGGTCAGCAGGCACCATAAGGTTTTGGTAAGTCCTACCGGACTCATTTCTGTGCTTGGTGGTAAGTGGACCACCTACAGAAAGATGGGTGAAGATGCCATAGACAATGCCATTATTGTGGGTGCCTTGCCTCCTCGAAAATGTCAAACGGAAAACTTGCCTATTCATGGTTTTGAAACCAACGCCGATTGGTCGGATCCACTGCACGTCTATGGCAGCATTCGAAAGAAAATTCGCAAGCGCATCAAGCGCCACGAAGAACAAAGTCTGAGCGATAAGTTCGAACTCTATCCTGCCATGATTCGTTGGGCAGTACGCAAGGAAATGGCCATGAACTTGGAAGATATGCTTTCGCGCAGGCACCGAGCGTTGCTCTTTGATGCGAAAGAAGCCCGCCGCATTGCCCCCGAGGTGGCAACGATAATGGCGAAACACCTAGGCAAAGAAGAGGACTGGATCAACGCAGAATTGGCCGCGTTTGATAAGATAAGTAGTGATTACCTCGTTACATAGGCGAGTAAAATTGGCCTAACTTCACCGCCAAGGAGATGGACACGCAAAAACGACAGATATCGAAAGGAGCACTGATCAACCTGCTGGGGATTGGCATCGGTGTAATCTTGAACATCTGGCTTTTGCCCAAGCTCTTCAGTACGGGCGAATTAGGCGTGTACCGATGGATTGAGCGAACCACCATATTACTGGCCAATATTCTTCTTTTCGGCAACCACCGCGCGTACACCAAATTTCATGCAGACGAAAGCGTAGGGGACCATTTCAAGCAAGCTATTTTCAGCAAAAACACAGCTCTTATCCTCGGGTCTGGAGCATTGATGGCACTTTGTGGACCGCTGCTTGCGCCCATCTTTCATTTGGAAACCTACACGTGGTTATTGCCCGTGCTTGGATTTACCGTAGCAGGGAACATGGCGCTGCTGAGTGCAACGAGCGTAAGTGCAACGACCAAGCGCATCGCGGTACCTCTTTTTCTCAAAAATATTGGACTACGTAGCGTAATGCTCGTGGGCGGATTGATTGTCTTATGGTCCAGCTTTGGCTTCATCCATTGGATGCTATTCTTCGGCTTGGGCACCTTAGCACTCGGTTTCGGAGGGCTCTATTATGCTTGGAAAAGAGTCGGGGTCCAATTCCATTTAAAGAACACCTTTACCGCCTTTCCTGCAGTGGTACGCACTTTCATGCGCTACAGCGTGATGACCACCGTTGTTACCTTCGGACTCTCGACCATCGACATACAAATGCTATCCTTGCTTACCGACTACAGCAGCGTAGGTATATATGGCATTGCCTTTTTCATGGGGTCCGTCATTGACGGCATTAAACGACCCATCAACCAAATGACGCGCTTCAACAGCGATGTGAATAAACATGTCCAGGGCTACGATTTGATCATCAACAGCAACAATACCAGCCTCGGTCTAGATCCTTCCTAAATAGCATCAGCTACGTGCACTACCCGCGAAAAGCACGCCTAATGACAGGCATTTCATTGAGTAAACTTTTAGACATTGGAAGAGACCCCCTGCAGTTGAATGCTTTACGCTACCGTTGGCATCGTAAAGTAGGGGCTAGAGACCTGCAAATTGCAAACAGCGCATTTACTGCAGCGCGCTTTGAAGAGCAGTACGATATGAAAATTGACGGCATACTTTATCCCCCGGTAGCCATCGATTTTAAGCAAAGTGAAAAAATAAGTCGTCGTATCGTGAGCTTAGGGCGTTTCTCGCCAAACAAACGTCAATTGGAACAGATCATAATGATGGCGGATCTTCGCGAATACGAGCTCTATTTGATTGGCTTCAAAAACGATGTGGATTACTATAACCGATGTGCACAGGCCATTACTGACTTAAAGCTAACGAACGTTCATCTCATAGCAGATGCTTCAGAAGAAGAGCGCAATAGCCTCTTAACCTCTGCAACCTTTTTTATTCATTCATTGCGCGAAGAGCCCTTTGGCATTACCACCGTTCAAGGTATTGGCGCAGGATGTATACCGATCGTCCACAATAGTGGTGGTCAGAAAGAGGTGGTTCCGTTTGAGGAATTGCGGTACGAAAATGAAGATGCCATACCGGAGCTTGTGCGCGCGCTAGAGCAATCGGACCGGATAGAAGAACTTCGTGATACGCTGCAGAAGCACATTACTGCCTTCGACAGTGCTTCATTTAGAGACCAATTCAAAGGCTTACTCGAACAAAAACTACCCAAAGCATGAGAAAAGACAAGCTCTTAAAGGAATGGTTTGAATTCAACACGAAGTATTGGAAAGCGTTAAAGCTGCGCGCTAAACTGCACGGGCACTTGAAGGACAGCGAGGTACTTCCAGACGACGTCTTAGCCAATGCAACTCCGGTTTTTGTGCTTTCTACAGGGAGGGTTGGAACCATGCTGCTGACCCGTCTTTTTGAATTGGAAAAAGGTTTACACATCGAACACGAAGCATTGCCTGAAATGCTCTATACGGGGAAGTTGGCCTATGCAAACCCCAGTAATATTGAGTTTACGAAAGGTGCATTTATGGCCGGGCGCTATGAAGCCATTCGGGATTGCCATCTGCAAAATCTACGTTATGTTGAAACCAACAATAGATTGACCTTTTTTGCTCCGGCTATGGCCGCGTTGTTTCCCAATGCTAAGTTTATTCACTTACTGCGCCATCCAGATAGCTTTGTCTCTTCCGGTATCCAGAGAAATTGGTACACGGGAAAAACCATTACAGATGAAGGACGTATTGCACCTTCGAAAGATTTAGGAATAGAACGCCAGCAGGATAAAATTGCGTGGTTGTGGAATGCAACAAATGCCTTTATTGATGATTTTAAGGAAGGTGCGGGAAAGGACAGAACCTTGACGGTCCGTTCAGAAGATCTTTTCTCGAATGCGGAAGAAGCGGAGCGTATTTTGAATTGGCTCGACTTTAAGGCAGATAAATCGAGTATTCAAAAAGTACTGAATACTCCTGTGAATAAGAGTCGCAAGAAAAAGACACCACAGGAATACAACGCGGATTTGACGCCTTTAGTGAAGAAGTACTACGGGAATTAGTCCACTAATAACTCTGGATAGAACACCTCGTAGTCTTTGCGATAAATACGTTGTAATCTGCGGCGTTGATCGTCGGTTAATTCTACTTTTTTAGTTGAACGGTTGACGTTCAGTCGCACCTCTTTTTCGTAGGGCGTGCCCAGCTGTTCTGCTACTTTGGCGAAGTCCTCATCGAAGTTTTCGAATCGGCCTATAAAGTCCATGTTAGGGATATCAATAATGGACGTTTGCGCGCGCAAATGTTCGTCACATTTAGTTACATCTTGACCCTCCACCCAGCTGAGAAACCTTCAAAATCCTGCATCGCAGTATGCTCCTGTGGAGTGAATCTGAAGTAGTTCTGAACCGTCACTTTATCCTTCCAACAACTGATGAATTTTTCTTCAGGATTGCGTACGAAGGCGAACTTATAATAGTTCCGTACGGACCATTTAGAATAGGGCATGGCAGATCCGTAGATCAATGCGCCGGGCTTACTATCGGCTGTGAGGTAATTATTGATGGTACGCGAAGCGACCTTATAATTTCGGAACCAAATGGCCTTGTAGCGGTAGCTGTACGACATGAAAAAGCGCTCCTTTTTAAAAAGCTTCAAGACGTACTTATTCCAATAAAAGTGTCTGAATTTATACGGTATTTCGCTAAGGTTCAATTTCATCGTTACGCAAATGTGGTGCTAAAATACATGAACCTATCGGAAGCTGCTACGGACAGCCTTAAATTGAACTACTTTTACCCTCCATCTAAGAAAAACTCCATGTCCGCTATCGAAATTCTTTTTGAATCCAATCAAATCATTGTGATCACTAAACCTGCTGGGTACCATCTCTGAACACAATAAATTCGAGGCAGATAATGCAGAGGCATTGGTGCGTGCCCATTTAAGTGAAAAAGTAAAAACGCCATTCGTAGGTATTACGCACCGCTTAGACCGAGTGACAAGCGGGATCTTGCTTATGGCGAAACGTCCGGGTACACTTAAAACCATTAATCAGTGGTTTGAAAATAGACAAATCAAAAAGACCTATCTCGCTATAACGAGCACGGCACCGGAGGTTGCTTCGGGACTATTGGAACAGCACTTATGGACTGATGTTGAGCAAAAAAAGGCACTGGTTGTAAGTGGTAAAAAGAAAGGTGCCAAACCTGCACAGTTAAGCTACCGCACATTGGCCGTCACCGACTTTGGTTGTTTGCTTGAAATCAAGCCAAAAACAGGGCGGTTCCATCAAATCAGAGCGCAATTGGCCCATATGGGCTGTCCTATAATCGGGGATGAGAAATACGGAAATGCGCAGCCTTATTTAAAGCAACAAATCGCCCTGCATGCCTATAAGCTGGAGCTTCCTGAAGCGATCAATGAAAGTCCTGTGCAATTTACTGCCGAGCTTCCAGATACGGGCTTGTGGTCTCGCTTCGCGGATCAATTCAAATAACGCGCTTTAATCCTGATATCATTGTTCGCGAAATCGCCTTCGTTGTTTTGAAGCAACTGAACCGTAACGCGCTCAGCTCCGGACATCGCATACGCAGCGCGGAAATCTTGATTGATACGAACCAATTGATCGATCAACGCCATCTTAACCTCGCGCTCGTCAACAGCATCCCAATTCATACCTTCTTTCGCCTCGAGTCGAATTTCTAGGTTTTATCGCCCGTCGCATCTTCACTCGTACTTAACTGGAATGTATTACAACGCTCGACTAAAATGGGCACCTCAAACATGGACTCTTGAACGTCCACTGGGCTAATGTTCGCACCAAAGAAGGCGACGGTCATATCTGCACGGCCGTAATGGAATAACAATGGTAAATCCGTCCTAGGCAATGTGATTTCAGATTTATCTATTCCCAATTCCTCGAATAGCTCATAGAGTTCTTTTATGGTCACTTGATGCCCGCGATCGTGGATGTTATACCGCACTTTAGGCGCGACATAATGAAATCTACATACCGTTATGATCAACTCACCTTCCTCTGAATTCTGAACTAGAAAATCAGAAGGGTTGTATTGAAAATCATAGGCAAGGCACCTTCATGCCTCATTAATCGCGCGCGCAGCTTTTCGTTCGTTCGCATCAAACGTCGGACACTGATTGTAAAGTCATTTTCAGACCCAATATTTAATTCTAGATCTGAAGCACCTAAAGAACTATAGACCTTCTTGATTCCTCTGCCATATAAAAAATCGCGCATCCCCTCCGACATGGATTCACCACCAAAAATGAATGAGATGTCGTAATCCTGCCATGGAACGGTATCACCCTCTACCAGCTGCTTTAAAAACGGCGGGTAACCCATGACCACGTATTTGTATTTGGTCCCGAACTGCAATAGCGTATTCTCAATTTTAGTCTTCTCCGGTCCTAATGACTTCAAACGCGAAAAAGGCACGCAACTCATGGTCACATTCACGCCAGTGGCCCACGGCCCCAATGCAAATGCATTCACAATAAAAGCGGGCTCCTTACCGAATAAGGTCTCAAATCCAAATCGAATGATTTTTGCATTTCGTTGGCGCTCAGTTTTACCGCGTACCCAGTTCGTTGCAGTCCCGCTCGAACCTGAAGATTCGTCAAAAATGATGTTCCGCTCTGGAATCTGTCCGTCAATACAACGACTGTCCATATCGAATTTCTTAATGTAATTCTCTTTGTCCATCCATGGGATCTCCTCAATAAGTGGAACAAAACCTTTAAACCGGGGCTCGGTAAAGGAGCGCTCGTTTAAAAATGCCTTGTACGCGGGAACATTCTTCTTCGCATTTCTAAATTGATAATAGGCTCTGGCGCGACTATTAAAGTTTCTCAGCCTATTAAAGCCCGGGACATACAGGAACTTTATCGCCCAAGGAAAGGTTAAAAACAACTCACGATAAACACCACCAATACGGGCGTAGTAGTACACTAAAATTCGTTTCATGGCAGTATAATTTGATCGGTTGTTATTCTATGACTTCTGGGTGGTTCTTTGCTGTACCCGGCTCTAAAGGCAAAAGCTAACGGTGCTTTATGCTCTTCATCTAGCGCGAGAGTGCTCTTCATTTTCGCAAAGGCAGAGGGGTTCGTGATGAGATTGCCAAACGGATGCATGTAGGCATTATCATTGGCCATTTGCAGCCAAATTCTACACAGCATCCTACCAAACTCGAACTTATCTTCATTGGTTGTCCACGGATATTGAATCCATGCTACAGTCGCGGTACCACTAAATGTTCCGCGATAGTATTGTTTCAGCATCTGCTTACGCGCACCTTTCGTCCATCTATTATGATGACGGAATACAGACTTTACAAGCTTTCCTGGAAAGCCCATACACTTTGTCCATAGACCTGTTCTGAGTTGCTCAGCTTCGTTTTTAGAATAGCGAAAGAGCTGATCCAATTCTTCACGCATATCCTGCGATGTCAAATCTTCGAAGAGGCTTTCTTGATTGATCTTGATGATATAGTCTACCAATTCCTCATCGTTCGAATGAAAGAAACGACCTCCAAATGTGTTGATGATGTCCTCGCAAGTATTTAAAGTAAGGGTTGATAACGGTTTACCGTCATAATGATTCCTTGCAGTCCTGCGGTCTTTTAACAAATCACGGTGTAAGGGCTCGCTTCTCTCGATAGGCAAAAGCGCTAACCGCGCGAAAGGTTTTATCTCTTCGACTGTGTGATCCGGTTTAGCGATGATCTCCGTTTTTTTTACGGCAAAGCCATAATGGGCAGCGGCAATGGACAACGACTCTGTAAAAATGCCCATTGCAGCGGTAGCAAAATCAGACTTAGGATCACCTACCGGCAATAGAAACTTAGGATCATAGCACAAGATCGCTTCAGTTTCCGATACAATTTTTAACCGATGCGGCTGAAGATTATGAACAGATGGGGCCCATCTTGCCCAATCCACTAAAGATTCCCAAGTAGGGATCGTTGTATCCCTCGCCCTACCGAGCAAGGGCAGAAATGAACCGAGGGATACCAAAGCTGTACGGTAAAGGAAGGTCCTTCGGTGCATATGTCTTGGTGTTTTGAATAAGGTAAGGAATTTATATTCAATGCCAAAGTATTGATTTTGTGATGATTACATATGCCACGTTTAATGAGTCCAATTCTTCCTCAAAGTTTTTCGCAAAAAAAGCACCTACATCGCTTGACGTAAGTGCTTGATTTAAAGTGGGCCCACCAGGGCTCGAACCTGGGACCACCTGATTATGAGTCAGGTGCTCTAACCAACTGAGCTATAGGCCCATGTACTGATTATCAGTAGTTTGCAAATCTTAACTCCTTTCAAGACAATGTTCTTAGACGTGCACAAGAAGTATGAACTTGCAGTGATCGTTTTGCGGGACAAACTTAGTAAATATTGCTACTTCACGCACTAAAAATTATGCAGACTGTTTCACCCGTCTCTATTGGGATACCATACGTACGCTTTAGCCGCAATTTTTCGAATATCTTCTATGTTGGAGCATTGACTCACTGTCCTGCTATTGTCTAGCATTGAGCGAATAGCAAACTAGGCAATGCTTGTACCTTTGAAAAAATTAACGTTCCATGGCCTTGAGGCAAACCTTTATCGCTAGTGCACTCGGGCTTTCTTTTGGAATGTTCGGTCAAAATGTGCCTGTTGACTTTGAACCAAACGGCATAGGGGCCAATTGGAACTGGGTCGTGTTCGAAAACGACTACAATCCGCCGCTGCAGTTCGTTCAGAATCCCGATACGACGGGAATCAATCCAAGCTCCACAGTTGCACAGTTTGAAGCCCGTCAATCGGGACAAGCGTTCGCAGGGTGTGAATCCATGCACGGTACAGATATTGGGAGTTGGACCATAACCAATGCGAATAAGATCCTTCGAATCATGGTGTACAAGCCGACCATAAGTGATGTAGGTATCAAATTGGTTCGTTTTGATAATTGGTCCTTAGGAGAGATAAAGATTTCGAATACCGTGATCAACGAATGGGAACAAATTGAATTCGATTTTAGCGCTCACATTGGAAACACTTACGATCAGATCGTGATTTTCCCCGACTTCACAGGTCGCCCAGAAGACCGTATTTTATATTTTGATAATATCTATGGTGCGGAATTCGTAGCGCCACCTCCACCGCCGCCAGCCCCTGATAGTGCGAGCATGAGCCTGCCTAATTTTTTTAGTCCTAACTACGACGGCATTAATGATTTGTACCGACCAGCAACATCAAATGCAGACTGGATTGAATGGCAAGTCTATACGCGCTGGGGACAATTGGTCTTTTCTACTACGAACCTCAGTGATTCCTGGAATGGTCTTCACAATGGAGCTACGGTAAGTCCTGGAGTTTATTTCATTGAAGCCCGTTGTGGTTCGAATGAGGCCGGCAACACGGTTATAAAGAAAGGAATCATCCACGTACTGCACGAATAATTTCGGAGCATATATCACGTTACGACCCTTTTCTTTTGCTTAGTATTGCACCCTAAGAAGGTCTCAAAGACAATTATGATTAAGCAGATTTGGTTTGATTTCGGGAATATTTTCATCCCCGTTTTCCCTGAAAATACGAAAGAACAGTTCGAACGTTGTGGCGTGCAGCTCTCTGAAGCGCATTTTACGGAATTGCACCATGCGTTTGAAGTGGGTGAAGTGAGCCAGCGCGAATTTTTCCAATCACTCACCGCCTCATGTAAATTTCTACAGAGTGCGCAATGTGTGAGGCAAGCCTGGATGAGTATGCTCGGAAATTTAAGGGATGAAACGTTGTTCCTTAAGAAATTAGGGAAAATCGTATGATTTAGCGCTTGTCAGCAATACCAATGCAGCACACATTGAGGCCATTGCCGCTGCTTCCGGTCCGTTTCTTTGGACCCATTTTACCAATGCGTTTGATGGACTCTTTCTCTCGTATGAAATTCATGAACGCAAGCCCAACGCGTCGTACTTTGAGAAGGTTGCACAAGCGATGAATGCAGAACCTGCTGAAGTATTGTTCATTGATGATACCCAAGAAAATTTAGACAGTGCCGCAGCATTGGGATTTCAGACCCTGCTTTTTAATTGTCAGGAAGGTGATTTGAAGAAGGAATTAACTGCGTTCTTGACACAGTTCGATTAATGTTCCCCCAGCATCCTTAGGGTGTAGGAAACAGACCCATTTATTGTCGGCTCCTATTTTCGGCGCATCATTCAATAAGCGAAAACCTTCCCGTTTTAATCGATCCATTTCGGCCGCTATGTCTTCGACTGCATAGGCAACATGGTGAATGCCTTCGCCGCGCTTTTCTATAAATTTTGCAATGGGACTTTCTGGATTCGTGGCTTCGAGCAGTTCAATCTTGTTGGGTCCAGCTTTAAAGAAACTGGTTCGAACGCCTTCGCTCTCTACCACTTCCTCTTTGTAGGGAGGAACGCCTAGAAGCTTTGTATACAGTGCGTTTCCTGCTTCAAGATCCTTAACTGCAATACCAAGATGCTCAATCTGGACTAAATGGTGGCTCATTCTTCTGCGTTTAATGTACCTAAGTTAACCAATGCCGCGTATTTACCCGCTTTTTGAAGAAGTTCTGAGTGCGTACCCAGCTCGACTACCCTACCTGCTTCTACATATGCGATTTGATCGGCGTGCTGAACGGTGCTCAGACGGTGTGCTACCACAACAGTAGTACGCCCTTTCATCAGCGCTATCAATGCCTCTTGAACGCGGGCTTCGCTCTCGTTATCTAATGCGGCAGTTGCCTCATCTAAAAGCAATAAACTTGGGTCTGCATAGAAGGCGCGCGCAATGCTTAACCGTTGGCGTTGTCCACCGCTTAATTGGTTTCCGCCTTCGCCTATTAATGTATCCTTAGCCAAATATTCTTGCGCAAATTCCAAACAATGCGCAGCTTCAAGCGCATGCATTAATCTCGACTTATCGAACGTTCCGCTCATACTGACATTCGCAGCGATGGTATCGTTAAACAATAAGGGCTGCTGTGGCACCCAGCCGGTATGCTTGCGATAGGAAGCCCGCTTAAAAGCATTTAATGGAACGTCCGCAAGATTTAATGCACCGGTTTGGGGATAATCAAAACCTGCCAATAAATGCAATAGGGTGCTTTTCCCACCGCCAGAAGGGCCTACTAATGCAGTGGTTTTTCCTGGCAATACATTCAGGTGTAGCCCGTTAATCACAGGCACTCCCGGCTCGTAGGCAAAGGTTGCATGCTCAAAGTGCAATCCCTGCTCCCAATGGCTGGACTCCACTTCTAGATTACCGTCTTTAGCTTCTTCTTGATCTAAAACTTCAAAAATTCGAGCTGCACTGGCATTGCCTTTTTGAATGTCATACAGGGCATTCGTAAGGTTTTTAAATGCTGGAATGAGTTGGTAAAAGAGTACGACAAAAGCGACCAATTCTCCACCTGTTAACGACCTGCCATTCAACACTTCCTGTCCACCTAGATAGAGAACGGCGAGCAATACACCTACGCCCAATACCTCAGCAATGGGCGAACTTAAATCGCGCTTTCGATAGACGTTAATCATGAATTTGCGCCACAAATCCACACTTTGACCAAAGCGCGTTGCTCTTCTATTTTCTGCTACATAACTCTGAATAATGGGGAAGTTGGTCAAGGCTTCCTCAAGTTCAGAAGTGGTGTTTCCTAATTGGCTCTGGGCGGCCTGGGCACTTTTTTTTAAGCTTTTCCCGATAGTGGCAATCAAACCTCCTGAAATGGGAATAATGGCTATGGCCATCAATGTCAATCGAGGGCTCATGGAGAACAACAAAATAAGTGTACCCAAAATCATTAATGGATCACGAACCAGCCCCTCCATGCCTTTGAGCATGGTCCATTCTATTTCAGTCAGATCTGCTGTTGCCCGTGTTAACTGATCGCCTTTCTGAAGTTTCTGGTGCTGACGAAAACTCATGGCCAACCATTTGTCGTGCAATGCTTGTTTGTAATTCGCGACAACACCATTGCGCACAGGTGCTAAAATCCAAAGTGCAGCATACCGCGATAGGTTCTTAGCAACAAAGATTCCTAAGGTGATGAATACGACCGTTTGTAGGGTATACAAAGCGCCCCGACTTTCCTTTAAGGCTTGTATCGCCTCTGCCAAGGAGACCTTCCATTGCGCAGCACCGGTAAGGTCTGTGCCTGGTGTATCGAAAATCAGATTCAAAATAGGAATCAATGCCCCTACTGATCCGATGCTAAAAATCACCGTCAATAGATTGAAAAAAGACGCCAATAAAAGCATCCCCGCAAAGGGGCGCATGGTCTTTAATATCCGTAGGAATGCATTCATTTTTCTTTTGCTTGCCCACGAAGGTAGTGCTTACGTGGCAATGCGTAAATTTGCAGTATTATGGAAAGCACTAGACAACTCAAAATTGCCAAACTTCTTCAGAAGGAGATGGCAACGATCCTTCAAAAATTGGCCCGTGAACACTTCTCCGGCACCCTTCTGAGTGTGTCTAAAGTACGCGTCAGCCCCGATTTAGGCGTGGCAAAAATTTATATCAGCATCTTCCCAGTGAATAAAACGAAGGAAGTGGAAGATTTCTTACAGTTGAACAACCCGAAACTCCGTGGTGCATTAGGCCACAGCGTAGGCAACCAATTACGTGTCGTTCCTGAACTCATCCTACGCACGGACGACAGTTTGGAATACGAAGAAAACATCGAACGCTTGCTTCGCGGCGATGGCGAAAGTCCTATCAAATAAAAACTGTGCAGTCGTTCTCCACATTCCTCGCAAGAAAATACTTCTTTGCTCTAGGCAAGTTGGGAGCGATTCGCTTGATGTCCTTAACGGCCTTAGTGGGACTAGCGCTTGGTACGGCAGCGATGACCGTAGTTCTTAGTGCTTTTGCGGGTCTTGAGGATCTCGTCGCAGACCAATTCGAAGATGCCAATCCCCCACTTAAAATCAGCCCTACAAGTGGGACCAGTCTTGTGCTCTCGGCAGAAGATACTGCTTACCTCAATACAGCAGCGGCCCGTTATCCAGAGGCAGTATTTGAACCCGTTTACGAGCAACGCGTTTTACTTGCTCAAGGCGAGAATCAACACATTACATATGTATTGGGTGTCTCTAATGAATATATTCGGGAGCACCGTTTAAACGAACACCTTCTTACCCAGGCAGACCCCAGCCTCGATCTTGGTGAAAATACGTTGGCCTTAGGAGCAGGAGTGGCCTACCATCTCGGCGTTTCCAACGCGAACCCTCCACCAATCGTTACCGTATACCTACCCAAAATAGACGCCACTACCACCGCGCTCAATCTGAGTGATGCGGTACGAGCAAAAAATGTGTTTATTACTTCTATTCACACTGTGCAGCCAGATTATGATGTCAATAAAGCCATAGCACCGAAAGGTTGGGTCCAAGCCTTTACCGGCGCCAAACATCCTTCCTATCTCGAAGTCTATGATGATAATAATGCGTTGAGAAAATCCATCGAAATGCACTTTGGCGACCGCGCCATCATCGCAGACCGATTAGAACAAGAAGCCACACTTTTTAAAGTCATGCGCTCTGAAAGGCTCGTGGTATTGGGTATTCTTGCATTCGTGGTTGTACTTGCAAGTTTTGGTATCGTTTCAGCCCTAACAATTATTGCTTTAGAGAAGAAAAGCGACATCTACACGCTTTGGTCGATGGGCACATCTCACGCACAGCTTCGCTCCATCTTTTTTAAAAACGGACTTCTTATAGTACTCGCAGGATGGGCAGTCGGTCTAAGTCTAGGAACGACAATCATACTTATTCAAAAATACGTTGGTGTCGTCTCTCTTGGATCAGGATATATTCAGGAGTATTACCCCGTTGTTCTTTCATGGAAGCATTATTTGCTCACGACAACCATCGTTTTAAGCATAGGAACAGCCATATCCATGTGGTCTACCGGTAAAGTAATTCAACAAATCAACGAAGCCTAGGGCTACGTCTTGTAGGTTAACGTAGAAACCGATTCTGGCCCTTCTTGATCATTACCGTACTTCGCGATGTATTCAGACTCAATCTCATCTAACGTAAGTAGTACATCGTTTGGATCCTCTAAGGTCACTAATCTCGTACGGTACGGCTTAAAGTGACTTAAGCCCCTGAAATAGTTGGTATAGTGTTTTCGCGTTTCCATGATTGCATAACGCTCCTCTTTCCATTTCAAGCTCATTTCAAAATGCGCGCGAGCAGCAGCAACACGTTCCTGTACGGTTGGCTTTTTTGCCTCAACACCATGGGCAAAATAGTGCTTGATTTCGTCGAAGATCCAAGGATACCCTATACTCGCACGACCAATCATTATACCGTCAACACCATATTTATTGCGGTACTCTAATGCTTTTGGGCCACTATCGACATCTCCATTTCCAAAAACGGGTATATGCAAACGGGGATTATTTTTCGTTTCAGCGATCAATGACCAATCCGCCTCACCTTTATACATCTGCTTACGCGTCCTTCCGTGGATACTTATAGCTTGAATACCAACATCTTGTAGACGCTCAGCCACTTCTACGATATATTTCGTGCTTTCGTCCCAGCCCAGACGGGTTTTTACCGTTACCGGCTTATTCACCGCTTTAACAATTTCCGCCGTCATCTTCACCATCTTTGGTATGTCTTGAAGAATTCCAGCGCCAGCACCTTTACACGCCACGTTTTTAACAGGACAGCCGTAATTGATATCGATAATATCAGGGTTGGACTCCTCACAAATCGCTGCCGCCTGCCGCATGCTTTCTATTTCGTTTCCGAAAATCTGAATACCTAAGGGGCGCTCGTATTCGTAGAAGTCCAATTTTTTCACGCTCTTCGCAGCATCGCGAATAAGGCCTTCAGAGGAGATAAATTCCGTGTACATCACGTCCGCTCCATGGTCTTTACACAACTTCCTAAACGGAGGATCACTCACATCCTCCATGGGTGCAAGTAACAGAGGAAACTCCCTAGCTCTATATCTCCTATCTTTACCATCACTACAAAAGTACAAAGCGATGTCGCACGCGAACAAAGAATTATGGAGTCCTTTAAGGACCGGGATGGCCTTTCTAATGGTCGTTCTTATTTCAACAACGGTCTTTACGGGTGTAGGATTACTTATTACGGGAACAGAGGCGCTCAATGGCACAGATGCAAACGCATTGCGTCTGCTCCAATTCTTCAACAGCATCGGACTTTTTCTTATCCCCCCCATTTTCTTAGCGTTTTGGGTCAGTACTAAACCCTGGAGTTTCCTGGGACTCCAGTCCTCAAGACTCCAGAGTCAGCGCCTTCTCATAGGACTCGCTCTAGTAGCCATAGGGTCGTTCTTCAGACATGGTCATCATTGGCTGCATCTTCTTCTGATTTCTGCTCACGCTCTTGAATAACGAAACGGTTGGATATCGTCCAAAGAAGCGAATGCATCATTCAATTGGACACGTGGTGAGCGACCAAATTTATCTTGATACTTCATGGATTTGGGGCACCAGCGTAGATGTAAGTCACCAACGACTTGCGCTCCAATTTTTGAATTTCCGTGGCTTGCGGCTTGTTTACTGTCACTTTCAAATCTACTTCACGCATTACCGTAGCAACCATGAAGAAGAACAGCAACATGAAAACAATATCCGGAAGTGCCGAGGTATTTACCGCCGGCAACGCTTTATCCTTCTTTTTCTTAATTACTGCCATTATCCACCAATATTTAAAGGTTCAGCCTCAGAAATCTTTGAGGATACGCCAACTTGATTTCTTTCAAGAAATCTTTATCCTCCTCTTCGTCCATTCCACGATACGAACGACCAAACTTCTTCTTGAGCATATTTCACGCAAATCTTCATAGGCTGCAACGAGCTCATTTTGAACTTTCACGTACATGCCGTAAGAAGTACCACGGTCATTCTGTAAGGAAATGACTGCCTTATCTGGATTATCCGAACTTGTCGACATCTTATATCCTTTACAGTACTACAAGATCCATCACCGTTGTTATCAATGAATTCCATCGCTTTTCACGCAATTGTGAAATCTTAAGGTACTCATCTTCAACGAGCAACTGGTCGTTTGAATTCACAAGAACGGTAAAGATGTTGCGCTCCTTGATCGGAGGTGGATCTTCAACCAATTCTTCATCCCATGGCGGTAGCTTTCTGTTGATCCCTTTATCCGTATCCATCGTTGTGGTTACCAGATAGAAAATCAATAGAAGAAAGCGATATCCGCCATCGATCCGGCATTAATTTCTGGTATGGCTCTTTTATTTCTTGCCATATCAATACTTATTTAGAAACTCTTGAAACCAATGAGTAGACTACAGCAAGTACCGCACCGGCACCAATGATGTAGAATGCATTTAGCATTGCGCTAACTACTTTAGTTTCTGCTTCTGTTACATTCTTATACGAGGCAAAGTCTGATCCGTCTGCGAGCACATAGCTCAAAATACCAACGACAATCACAGCAGCCAAACCGATACCAACACCGCGGATTCCCTTAGGATTTACCGACAATGAAAGCACGAAGCTCAATACAGCTACCACTACACCAATAACGGTAGTGAATAGACCGTAGGACACATAGCTAGATGCACTGTCCTCATTTAATGAAACCATGACAAACATAATTACACCAATGATTCCCAGTACAATACCTAGGACACGTCCAATAAATGGAAGTTTACTAAGCATCTTTATTATGCGTTTTTCTTGTTGTGCTCAACCAATAGATCCATGAAAGAGATAGAAGCATCTTCCATCTTGATCACGATACCATCGATCATTGCTACGATTAAGTTATAGAAAATCTGAAGGATGATTGCAGTAATCAAACCAAATACCGTCGTTAAAAGTGCTACTTTAATACCACCTGCAACAAGCGATGGGTTGATATCACCTGCAGCCTCGATCGCGTCAAATGCGCCAATCATACCGATAACCGTTCCCATGAAACCAAGCATCGGTGCCAATGCGATGAACAATGAAATCCAAGAAACACCTTTCTCTAATTTACCGTTCTCTACAGAACCAACACTCATGATTGATTTATCAACCATATCCATTCCTTCATCGTAGTGGTCAAGACCTTCGAAGAAGATCGTTGCTACTGGACCACGTGTATTACGACATACTTCTTTTGCAGCTTCAACACCGCCGTTGTTCAACGCACCTTCTACTTCTTCAAGAAGCTTTTCAGTGTTCGTTTGAGCAAACGTTAGGTAGATGATACGCTCGATAACTAAAGCCAAACCTAAAACTAAGGCGAGCAATACGAACGACATAAAGAATGCACCACCCTCAATGAACTTTTCTTTCAAGATCTGAGTGAATGCTTTTTCTTCTGTTCCTGCTTCAACTTCTTCAGAAGCTTCTTCAGTTACTTCTTCTGTGGCAGCAGATTCCGTTGCTGCGGCTGAATCAACAGCTGCATCTGCAGAATCCATAGTTTCAGTAGCAGCAGTTTCTGCTACTTCTTCTGTAGCCGCCATATCTTCTTGAGCATAGGCGTTAACGGTACCCAATGAAAGGGCAACGATAGCAAGCAAAGAGAGTGCTTTTTTCATTTTACTAGTTGTTTAAATACATTTTAGTGTTATCGCATAACCGGCCGAGTAATAGTTTAAGCCTATTATGCGACGCCGAAAATACAAAAAATTGGTGTCCCTACACTACTCTGTGAGTTCTCCGGCAAGACTTGAAGAAAACTTAATACCAAATTCTCTTAAATCATCCGTTTCACTCAACAAAAGCATCGCCTTTACCAAGGCCGATTCGAAAGTCATGTCTTTGGCGCTCAACACATTAAAACGCTCCAAAGCCGATGAACTGTCGTACAGACCATGAACGACTGCGCCACTGACACACTGTGAGGTATTTACAATTACAGTACCATTATCCCTGCACCTGTAGAGAAATTCAATAAAATCAGGGCTGTTCGGTGCATTTCCCGCGCCAAAAGTGCGCAGCAATAAGATGCGCCAATTGGGTTGCACCTGTAAAGCATTGAAATCTAACCCGGATATAAGGTGACTACACCCACTTCATTTGAAAAGCCTTTATGCAATTCCAACTTCGCTTTCGTTGAGCGCCAAAGCAACTCTTTATGTACCGTCATGCGAACGCCACTTTCTGCCAAAGCAGGGAAATTTGGGGAACTGAATGCGTTGAATTCATTGGAGGAACGTTTGTAGGCGCGATTACCACGGTACAGCTTGTATTCAAAATAGATACAGACCTCTTGAATAACTGGGTCGCCCGATTCTTCCATGGCTGCGAATTCTAGCGCACTCAATAGATTTTCTACGGCATCTGTTCTCAATACACCCACGGGGAGTTGGGATCCGGTGATGATGACGGGCTTTTTCAAACCGCGTAGCATAAAGCTGAGTGCACTGGCAGTGAAGGCCATGGTGTCGGTGCCGTGCAAAATGACAAAGCCGTCGAATTGGTCGTGAAGCCCATAAATTTCTGTGGCCAGATCCGCCCAAACGGAAGGATGCATTTCGGAGCTATCTAAGGGACGGTCCATGGTTTTCACCTCCAGTTCGATAGGCAATAAACGCAGCGTTGGAATGTTTTTACGCAGTTCCTCAAAATCTACCGGAGCCAATTTCCCGTTCGGATTTTGACGCATGCCTATGGTTCCTCCGGTATAAATCAAGCAAATTTTCCTCATGCTCCAAAGAGTTTTTCAGCGTTATCAGTGGTGAATTCAGCCAATGCTTCTAAAGATACACCTTTGATTTCACTCACTGTTTGTGCCACTTCAAGTAGGAATCCAGGCTCATTTTTTTGACCCTTTTTATTGGAGGGTGTGAGGTAAGGAGCGTCCGTTTCTAAGAGAATGCGATCCATAGGAATATTTTTCACCACCGGGTCGGTAGCGCTGCGGTTATAGGTAATGGAACCGCCTAGACCAAAATAGAATTCGCCCAAACGAAGTGCCCGATTGATTTGTTTTTTACCCCCAGAGAAGCAATGAAAGACCCCGCGAATCTTTCCGTCGTGGCGCTCTTGAGCGGCCTCGAGAACGGGGAAAAGTTCTTTAAAGCTGCTGCGAACGTGCAACGCAATGGGGAGATCCCAAGCGACACTCCAGTCCAACTGCCGGTTCAATGCTTCTATTTGAATCGCCAGGGTACTTTGATCCCAATAGAGATCCAGGCCAATCTCGCCAACAGCGCAAAATTCCTCGGGCTTTTGGTGGTACCAGGCTTCGATTTGGTCCAATTGGTCCGCCCAATCCTCCTTTACATAGCAAGGATGCAAACCGATCATTTTCCGAATCTCGAGGGACGGATAATTTGCTGCAACTGCATCCATTTTAGGGAGGCTGTTCACATCAATATTGGGGAGCAAGATTTTATGGACTCCATTTTCTAAAGCCAACGCCCCGATTTGATCTTTCCGTGTTTCAAAGACCTCATCATAGAGATGGCAATGCGTATCTGTAAACATTAGAGCGGGAGGTTACCGTGTTTCTTCTTCGGTAACTGAACCGCTTTATTTTCTAACATGGCGTAAGCGCGAATGAGTCGCTGACGCGTCTGCTCCGGCAGGATGACTTCATCTACATAGCCTCTGGATGCTGCGCGGTAAGGATTGGCAAAGGCTTCTGCATATTCGGCTTCTTTTTCTGCCAATTTCGCCTCTGGATTTTCAGCACTTGCAATTTCTTTTCTGAAGATAATTTCTGCTGCGCCTTTAGCGCCCATTACCGCAATCTCTGCTGTGGGCCAAGCAAAATTCATATCGGCACCAATCTGCTTAGAATTCATCACACAATAGGCACCTCCATAAGCTTTACGTGTGATAACGGTAATACGCGGTACTGTCGCTTCGCTGAAAGCGTAGAGCAGTTTTGCCCCATTGGTAATGATGCCGTTCCACTCCTGGTCCGTGCCAGGCAGGAATCCAGGTACATCTTCTAAAACTAAAAGTGGGATGTTGAAAGCGTCACAGAAGCGCACGAATCGGGCACCTTTGGTGGAAGCCTGAATGTCTAAAACGCCGGCGAGATAGGCCGGTTGATTCGCAACCACACCGATGGATTTACCCGCGAGGCGCGCAAATCCTACAACGATATTTTCTGCAAAATCTTTATGTACTTCGAAAAAACTGTCCGTATCAACGATTTCACCGATGACCTCTTTCATGTCATAAGGCTGGTTGGAACTTTCAGGGATGATGTGTTGCAGCGCCATACGAAGCTCATCGCCTGGAGTATATGGAAGCGAAGGCGGCTCCTCATCACAGTTTTGCGGAACGTAAGAAAGTAATTTCTTCAACCCTTCAATCAAAGCGATTTCATTCGGATAGGTGAATTGGGTTACCCCACTTTTTGTGGCATGCGTGCTTGCCCCTCCTAATTCTTCTGAGCTCACCTCTTCGTGGGTTACCGTTTTGACCACATTAGGTCCGGTGACGAACATATAGGAGGATTCCTCGACCATCATAATAAAATCGGTCAAAGCGGGAGAATATACCGCACCACCCGCACAAGGTCCCATCATCGCAGAGAGTTGAGGAATAACACCTGAAGCTTGAACATTGCGGTAAAAAATATCGCTGTACCCGCCGAGCGAGACGACTCCTTCTTGAATGCGCGCGCCGCCACTGTCGTTAAGTCCAATCACTGGAGCACCCGTTTTCATCGCAAGATCCATCACTTTCGTGATTTTCTCTGCATGGGCCTCCGCAAGCGAACCGCCTAAAACGGTAAAATCTTGCGCGTAAACATAGATTAATCGTCCATTAACGGTACCGTAACCGGTAACTACACCGTCGCCTAAAATTTTCTGCTTGTCCAAGCCGAAAAGATTACTGCGGTGCTGAACGAGGGCACCCATTTCTTGAAACGATCCTTCGTCTAATAGAAAATGTATGCGTTCACGTGCCGTGAGCTTACCTTTTGCATGTTGCGCCGCGATACGCTTCTCGCCGCCGCCAACTTTGCTTTGCTCTTGAAGTTCTTGAAGGTGTGCTCTTTTGTCTTGCATGGTGGTTCTTTATCTAGTTTCTGTGATTCAATTTACTTCTCAGAGAAGGCATTTCGCAAATTAACCTTCGTATGTCTGTGGAATCTTTTCGTTTCTTTCGCTTTTCTGCGGATTTCAACCTGCTCTTCTTCCGGTAAATGGATGACTTCAACGCATTGCGGGTACAACATCCTTCGTGTTTTTCAGCGCATTCCTCACACTGAATAAAGAGTAGATTACACGCTTTGTTTGAGCAATTTGTATGGTTCGCGGAAGGCTGACCGCATTGGTGGCATTCAGAGATGACCTCATCGGAAATGGCTTCGCCTAATCGTTCATCGAAGACAAAGTTGATGCCGTGGAATTTATTCGGCAATTTTTCTTCTTCAATCTGGCGGGCGTAATCAATGATGCCACCATGCAATTGGTTGACATCTTTGAATCCATGGTGCTTCAAAAAGGCAGAAGTTTTCTCACAGCGGATTCCCCCAGTACAGTACAAAGAATCTTACGGTCCTCCTGACCTTTGAGTTTTTCTAAAACCATGGGGAGTTCTTCGCGGAAAGTTTCAGCTTCCGGAAGGACTGCGCCTTCAAAATGACCTATTTCACTTTCGTAATGGTTACGCATATCGACCACCACTGGATCGTGCTTTTCGATGGCTTCGTTCCAATCCTTTGCCGTCAGATGGGCGCCAACATCCGTAACATCATAGTCCTCAGGCTGAAGACCGTCTGCCACAATCTGCTCACGAACTTTGACGACAAGCTTCAAAAAAGACTTCCCCCCTGTCTTATCCGTAACCGCTAGTTTAAAGGGCACATCGTGAAAATATTCGATCCCGTGTATGTACGCATCAAAGGCATCCCAATGGTGCTCGGGAACATTCATTTGCGCATTTATACCTTCTCTAGAAACGTAAATACGTCCCAAGCAATCCCACTGTGACCATTGTGCAAATAACGCGTCGCGCAATTCCTGTGGGTGTTCTATGATAACATATTTGTAAAAAGAAACCGTAGTGCGGTTGAAGGTTTCTGCATCAAGCTTAGCCTGCAGTTCTTCTCTACTCAATTTATTGACGAGCGTTCTTTTTCCAGCATTTGGATCCATAGGCGGGTGATTTATCGTGCAAAGATAAGTTATCTTTGAGGGACCCAATTCTGATCTTTATCACATTCAGAGCATGAATAAAACCATCCTTATCCTAGGCGCCTGTGGGCAAATAGGAACCGAACTTACATTGGCACTTCGCCAGAAATACGGCAATGATCACGTTGTTGCTTCTGATATCCGTCAACCGGAACATTCGGAACTCCTGAATGGCCCCTTCGAAGTGCTCGACGCTAGTAGCGCAAGCGCATTGCGCTCGGTTTGTGAAAAACATGAAATACATACGGTATACCATTTGGTCGCTATGTTAAGTGCGACTGGGGAGAAATTTCCGATGAAGGCCTGGGATTTGAACATGCAGAGTTTGTTGCACGTGCTGGAATTGGCCCGGGAAAAGGTGATTCAAAAACTGTTCTGGCCCAGCTCTATTGCGGTATTTGGACCTACTACACCGAAACAAAACACTCCGCAGCAAACCGTTATGGAACCTTCAACGGTCTATGGCATTTCGAAACTTGCAGGAGAGCGTTGGTGTGAATATTACTTCAATAAATACGGTGTGGATGTGCGCTCCATTCGCTACCCAGGGCTCATTTCCTGGAAAAGCCAACCCGGCGGCGGTACCACAGATTATGCCGTGGTGATCTACTACAAAGCACTAGAAGAAGGTCGATACACGAGCTTTTTATCAGCACACCGCGCCTTGCCTATGATGTACATGGACGATGCCATTCGCGCCACCATTGAACTCACAGAAGCACCAAAAGAAAAGGTGAAGGTGCGCAACAGCTATAATCTAGCAGGCATCAGTTTTGATCCAACGACCATTGCAGCAAGTATTGAGAAAAAAATACCGGGATTCGAATGCAACTGTGTACCCGATTTTAGAGAGGAGATTGCAGCTTCTTGGCCTGAAAGTATTGACGATTCAGCCGCTCAAGAAGATTGGGGATGGTCCATGGACTATGACCTTGATGGCATGACCGATGCGATGTTGCGTAATCTTCGAGTAAAATTGGGACTATAACGTCACCTCGAAATACTCAGAAGGACCGTCGTATCCTGCGACAAATTTTTTTGCCCCTTGTGCTTGAACCCTAAAGTTTCGAGCACTCGTATACTAGCAGTATTTTCCCCGTGGGTGATGGCGCTTAATTTTGATTGACCAAAATGCGCTTTTGCCGCTTGCATAATTCGCTTCGAAGATTCGCGCGCGAAACCCTGCCCCTCATAGTCCGGATGCAACGCGTATCCTAGATCAATAAGCTCCAAATCTGGCCGCACGTACAATCCGCACACACCCACCTTCGTACCTGTATCCTTCGTTACAAGGGTGTAGTTCGCATAACCGCGCTCGCGCAGTTGAGGTAAAGCGCGCTGTCTGATGTATTCTCGTGCATCTTCCTCACTTTGGAGGTTTCGATCGCCAATAAATTTTAAGGCTTTCGGAGCGGTCAAAATGGCCAGCACAAGGGCAGCATCTTCTTCAGTGGTGGGTCGGAGATAGAGGCGGTCCGATTCAAAACTCAAATAACTACTCATCGTCTTTATACCAGGAACTGTATTCAAGGTAGTTGTTCGCGATGCGTTCGATTTCACCGGTGCGTAAGCGTTCTGGTACTGGACCAATTTCCTTCGCCGGCACCCCCGCCCAAAGCGTTCCAGATGCCAATTTCTTTCCTTGCGTCACGACCGAACCGGCCGCCACGATACAACCTTCACCAACCTCACAATCGTCCATCACGATCGCGCCCATGCCGATGAGCACATTATCCGCTATGGTACAACCGTGTACTATCGCATTGTGACCAATGCTTACATTGTTGCCTACGGTCGTCGGGAACTTCTCATAGGTGCAATGGATCGTGGCGTTGTCCTGCACATTCACTTTATCTCCAAAGGTGATGCTGTTGACGTCGCCGCGGATGACGCTTCCAAACCAGAAACTGCATCCGTCGCCACATTTAAATTGGCCAATGATGGTTGCATTATCCGCTATAAAACAATCGGTGCCGAATTCGGGCGTATGTCCAAGCAAGGGCTTGATAAAGGCCATGGTGTTGTCGTTTAAGGTTCTCTTTTCAAATGTACGCTTTGCGAGTTTTACCACGTACCTTTGTGACCACAAACAACCCTACATCATGGACATCAAGCGCGTACCCGTAAGTATTTATGCAGAAATGACCCCGAATCCGAAGGTCATGAAGTTTGTGAGCAACAAAATGTTGTTACAGACAGATTCTGCAGAATTCAGAAATATCGAAGAAGCTAAACCGTCACCCTTAGCTACGAAGCTCTTCCATTTTCCTTTTGTCAAAGAAGTGTTTATCTCAGGTAATTACATTGCCATTGCGAAATTTGATGTAGTCGAATGGGATGATGTCGCGCAAGAAGTACGCATTTTCATCACCGATTTTCTTCAAGAGGGTGGTGTCGCCGTTCATGAGGACCAATTAGCTCCTGCCGAAACCGCAGAAGCCTCAACCGATGGCTCACCTGCAGTCCGTCCAGAAGATCTCGGTGAAATCGAAGGACGCATCGTCGACATCCTCGAAGAATACATCAAGCCTGCAGTCGCACAAGACGGAGGAAACATTGCATTTATGGGCTACAAGGATAAAATTGTTGAAGTCCAACTTCAAGGTGCTTGTTCCGGTTGTCCTTCGTCAACCATGACCTTGAAAAATGGTATTCTAAGCATCTTGCAAAAAATGTTGCCAACCCTCGTTGACGATGTCGTTGCAGTGAATGGTTAAAAGGCCGCAGGCCAAAAAAAAAACAGCGCATAAAAAAGGCGGCCCAATGGGCCGCCTTTTTTGTTCTAGTGCTCGCCGTGGGCTGCTCTAAGCCGGCTGCATTCCCATGTTACGCAAATGACGGAAGTGTCCTTTAATAGCACTCAAGGTCGTACGGTATTCGTTGTACGGCAACTCAAATTCTGCAGCAGTCTTACGAACGATCTCTGCGATTTTAGGATAATGAATGTGATTAATGGTCGGGAACATGTGGTGCTCAACCTGGAAGTTAAGACCTCCTGTGTACCACGTTACCAACCAATTTTTCGTGGCGAAATTCGCCGTAGTCTTCATTTGGTGTTCAATGTTTGTGATGTTCTGAACTTCATCCTCAGTAGGGAATTCAGCTTTATCAACCACGTGTGCCAACTGGAAGGTGATGGATAGAATGAAACCTGCAATAACGTGCATTACAACATTACCCCACAATACCAAATACCATGGTGCGCCTAAAAGCATAGGCATCACATAAAATACTGCAAAGTGGAAAAGCTTCCCTACGATCAGTTTCGTCCAAACCATACCTAAGCTCTGGTCTTTTGCTTTGAAAAGATCACTCTTGTTATAGTTTACCACCTGTTTGAAGTCCTTCTCCAATAACCATTTGTAGGTCATCAAAGTATAGGCAAACGGTGCATAAATGTGCTGGTATTTGTGCTTCGGCAATAATTCCTGGCTCGGGTGGAAACGGAACATACTTCCAGTTTCGATATCGTCATCATGACCATCGACGTTCGTGTGCGTATGGTGCTTCATGTTGTGCTGTACACGCCAAGTGTATGAATTACCCGCCAACATATAGATTGAAGCGCCAATTTTGCGGTTCCACCACTCACTGCGCGTAACGGTATTGTGCAAAGCATCGTGCATGAGGTTCATTCCAACCCCTGCCATACCTAAACCAGTTATGGCCCATAATAACGTTGTCATACCAAAACTTTGATTGCCCATCAAGAACAATACAAAAGGAACGAGGTACATCGCAAGGTTTGCAACCGCTTTGATGTAATACCTGTAGTCGGCTAAGGCCGATTTATTTTCTTCTTTAAAGTACGCGCGCACTCGCTTGCGCACCTCTTTTGAAAATCACTTGTACTCTTAAATCTCAACATGAAGTTTTCGTAAATAAGTTGATGAATTTACTAAATAACGGGTCAAGTACCACAACATATGGTAGATTTGCATTTAAATAATGAAATCAACAATGTTGAAAAACATAAATCCCACAGAACTAAAGGCTTGGAAAAAGCTCCAAAAAAACTTCGACAACGATAAACGCACTTTAAAAACACGTTTTTTCGAAGATCCAGACCGCTTTAATAAATACCACATCAAGTGGGACGGCCTTTTATTCGACTTTTCTAAAAACCACATAGGTTCCGAAACCTTTAGTCTATTTAAAGAACTCTTGAACGAGGCGAATGTTCGCGAAGCCATTCAAATGCAACAAGGCGGTGCGAAAATTAACGTCACTGAAAACCGTGCAGTTTTACATACTGCATTGAGAAACATGTCGGGTGATCCTATACTGGTGGACGGTGAAGATGTGATGCCGGGTATTCGTGATTCGTGGGCAAAATTGGCTGCATTCTCGAACGAGATTCGCTCAGGAGCTTGGAAGGGTCATACTGGAAAACGCATTACAGCTGTTGTAAATATTGGTATTGGCGGCTCAGATTTAGGACCACGCATGGTCATTAATGCACTCCGTCCATTCGTTACAGAAGAAATGGATTTCCATTTTGTCGCAAACGTTGATGGCGCCGATTTGCATGAAGTGTTGCGTAAGGTCGATGCGGAAACTACATTGTTTATCATCGCATCAAAAACCTTTACGACTCAGGAAACCATGAAAAACGCGAACAGCGCGAAACAATGGTTCCTGAACCATGGGGGTACTGAATCCGCTGTAGCAAAACACTTCGTTGCCGTTAGTACTAACGCTGAGGGTGTAGCAGGATTTGGGATAGATACCAAAAACATGTTTGGATTCTGGGACTGGGTTGGCGGACGTTACAGCGTTTGGTCGGCCATCGGCCTGCCTGTGATATTGGCTATTGGTTTTCAAGGTTTCCAGGAGTTTTTAAGTGGCGCACATGCCATGGATAAGCACGTAGCTACTGAGGATTGGGATAAAAATATTCCCGCACAAATGGCCATGTTAGGCATCTGGTACCGCAATTTTCACGGGGCAGCAAGTCACGCTATTCTCCCCTACGACCAATACATGGACCGCTTCGCTGCGTATTTCCAACAGGGCGATATGGAAAGCAACGGGAAATATGTCGGCCGTAACGGTAAGAAAGTAAACTACGCTACGGGGCCAATTATTTGGGGCGAACCTGGAACGAACGGACAACATGCCTTCTACCAATTGATTCACCAAGGTACCGACCTCATTCCAGCGGACTTTATCGCATCCAAAAAGCCTCAACACAGCTTAAAGGATCACCACCCCATTCTACTTGCAAATTTCATCGCTCAAACCGAAGCGTTGATGACCGGAAAGACCAGAACTGAAGTTGAGATTGAAATGCGTCAAGCCGGGATTTCGGATGCGGTGGTTGAAGAAATAGCACCGTTCCGCGTTTTTGAAGGGAATCGACCTACTAATAGCATTGTTGCAGACGAATTGAACCCTTATCATTTGGGCCAATTAATTGCCGCATACGAACACAAAATCTTCATCCAAGGCTACATCTGGAACGTATACAGCTACGACCAGTGGGGGTTGAATTGGGAAAAGTTTTAGCAAAAGCTGTCTTAGGAGAACTTACTGGTAGCGGTGTGCCACACGAGCACGACAGCTCTACCAATGCATTGATCAATTATTTGAAATAAACGATTACAGTGAAGCTCTAAAGGCGTCCAGCAGCTCATTGAGTTGTTGGGCGCTTTCTTCTTTTACACCACTGGCCAATTGGTCTATGGTTTCCTGCTCCATTAATCGCTGTACTAAAGCTTGCCCCCTTTCAGTGAGGAAAATATGAAGTACGCGACGGTCATCTCTATCGCGCTGTTTGATGAGGAGCTCCATGGTTTCTAATCGGTCCACCATACGCGATGCATCGCTCATTTTATCCAACATACGCTCGCGAATCTCAGAGGTTGTAATTCCCTCAGCACCCGCACCGTTCACAATGCGCAGCACATTATACTGTTGCATGGTCACGCCCTCATCTTTAAGCACGGACGCAATCCTACTTTTGAGTTGATTGTAGGTGTAAATGAGATTTACAATGAGCTTTGACTGTTCGCTGCGAAAAGCCTTTTGCTTGATTTCTTGTTCAAGATTCATGATGAGTAAACATAAAAAGACAGTCGATGTTCAAACATTTATTTTGACAAAAGAAAACCCGCCTCAGCGGGTGCCCTTTTATACCGTCATGATGTCCTTTTCTTTCTTCACGTAGAGCGCATCACATTTCGTGATATAGTCGTCTGTCATTTTCTGAATGTCGGTCTCAAGGTCCTTACGCAAGTCTTCACTCAAGCCGTCATTGCCCAATTTTTTGAGCTCGTCCATTGCCGTCTTGCGTGCCGCGCGAACGCCAACTTTCGCATTTTCGCTCTCACTTTTAGCAAGCTTTGCAAGGTCGCGACGGCGTTCTTCTGTCAAAGGGGGGACACTAATAATGACACATTCACCATTATTCATTGGGTTGAAGCCTAAACCAGCATTCATGATGGCTTTTTCAATTTCAGTAATCAACTGTTTCTCCCAAGGTTGAATACTGATTGTGCGTGCATCTGGTGTATTCACATTACTCACCTGCGAAAGCGGTGTAGGTGCTCCGTAATACTCTACCATTACTCCCTCCAGCATAGAAGGGGTAGCGCGACCTGCGCGAATCTTTACCATCGCCTTTTCTAAATGGCTGATGGCACGATCCATATCATCCTTCGTTGCATCAAAAACAAAATCTATTTCGTCTTGCATCCTATTGAATTGATTTTCTTAATTCTTAACTAGCGTACCCACCCCTGGCGTACCTTCTATCACCTTCATCAAGTTACCCGGTGTGTTCATATCAAACACAATGATGGGAAGTTCGTTCTCTTTACTCAACGTAAAGGCAGTCATATCCATCACATTCAAACCCTTATCATAGACTTCTTTGAAGCTGAGTGTTTCAAATTTCGTCGCAGTTGCATCTTTTTCCGGATCTGCACTATAGATACCGTCAACGCGTGTACCCTTCAGTATTACATCCGCTTGAATTTCAACCGCACGAAGGGTTGCTCCTGTATCTGTTGTAAAATATGGGTTCCCAGTACCTGCTGAGAAAATCACCACACGGCCTTTTTCTAGATGACGAATGGCACGACGACGAATAAATGGCTCTGCCACTTTATCCATTTCTACGGCACTTTGTAGTCGTGTTTTTACACCTGCACTTTCCAATGCACCTTGTAGCGCTAGACCGTTGATTACTGTGGCGAGCATTCCCATATGGTCTGCTTGAACACGGTCCATACCTTGCGATGCACCGCTGATACCGCGGAAAATATTTCCTCCGCCAATTACTACACCTACTTGCACTCCTAATTCAGCTACTGCTTTGATCTCTTCGGCATATTCGGCGATCCTTGTGGGATCAATACCAAATTCCTTATCACCCATAAGGGCTTCTCCGCTCAATTTCAGGAGGACGCGATTGTATTTCATATCTGTAGGTTTGAACACAAATATACCGCAACTATCATAGGCAATCCAACGAGTTAATTCTAGTTTTTAAACCGTTACGAACTTTTGCCTTTAAGACAAAAAAACCGCGATGGCTAGCCAGCCATCGCGGTTTATAACGATTCACTTCACTGAGTGATTATAAGCTAACGCGCTTGAAATCTACAACAGCCAAACCAGCTTGAACGCTAGTGAGGTATTTAGATACGCTCAATTTGCTGTCTTTGATAAAGTCTTGGTCTACTAACGTATTCTCCTTGAAGAACTTATTTAGACGACCCAATGCGATTTTCTCAAGCATTTCTTCCGGCTTGCCTTCTTGGCGTGCCAAATCTTTACCTACTTCCAATTCGCGATCGATAACATCTTGTGGAACCGCATCACGGTTCAACGCCACAGGATTCATTGCAGCAGCTTGCATTGCTACGTCACGACCAGCTTCAGCAGCTTCAGCAGTCAAACCTACCAAAGTACCAATCTTGTTGCCCATGTGGATGTACGACGCAACATAAGGAGCGTTTACAGTAGCCATTTCAGCAACTTCAATTTTCTCACCAATCACACCTGTTTGCTCTTGCAATTTAGCTGCAACAGTTAATCCAGCTTCGAATTCAACTGCACCAAGCTCTTCAGCCGTTGCTACACCTGAAGCCAACGCAATATCAGCTACCTTATGTGCCAATGCTACGAAGTTTTCGTTTTTAGCAACGAAATCTGTCTCACAAGACAATTTGATGACAACACCTTTATCAGCACCGTTTGTCTTTGCAATAACAGCACCTTCAGTTGCGTCGCGATCAGCACGCTTTGCAGCTACTTTTTGACCTTTCTTTCTTAGGATGTCAACTGCAGCTTCGAAGTCGCCTTCAGCTTCAACTAAAGCTTTCTTACAGTCCATCATACCAGCTCCAGTTTGCTTTCTGAGTTGATTTACTTCAGCAGCGGTAATCTTTGCCATGATATAGAGTATTAATTTGAATTTTAATTAAAAAGAGAGCCGCAAAGGTATCCCTACGGCTCTCTCAAAAAGACTTTATTGTTTCAACAAACCGTTAAGGATTAAGCCTTAGCCGCTTTCTTGTCAATTTTTGCTTGCTCAGCAGTAGCTTTATCGCTCTTGCGCTGAGAGAGACCTTCTTTTACACCTGCAGTTACGAATTCCATTACCGCTGCGATACTTCTTGAAGCATCATCGTTTGATGGGATTGCGTAATCTACGCGACGTGGGTCTGAATTTGTATCTACCATACCGAAGGTTGGAATGCCCAACTTGATGGCTTCATCTACAGCAATGTGTTCACGCTTGATATCAACAATGAAAAGTGCAGCTGGTAGACGGTTCATATCTGCTACAGAACCCAAATCCTTCTCAAGCTTTGCACGCTGACGGTCTACTTGAAGACGCTCACGCTTTGAAAGTGTTTCGAACGTACCGTTTTCCTTCATCTTGTCAATGCTCTGCATCTTCTTGATGGCTTTACGGATCGTTACGAAGTTCGTCAACATACCTCCTGGCCAACGCTCAGTTACGTAAGGCATGTTTGCATCGCCAGCGTATTTCGCTACGATTTCTTTTGCTTGTTTTTTCGTTGCTACGAAAAGGATTTTACGACCTGATGCTGCGATTTTTTGTAGTGCTTCTGTAGCTTCTACCATTTTCGCTTCAGTCTTGTGAAGGTCGATCACGTGGATTCCATTGCGCTCCATGAAGATGTACGGCGCCATGTTTGGATTCCACTTACGGGTGAGGTGTCCAAAGTGAACACCGGCATCCATGAGTTTCTTAATGTTGTCTGTTACTGCCATTTTTTTGAGTTTACTTTCCCTAGTAAGCAATGCACCAGTAGCCTTTTGAGAGTCTGGTCCATTTGGATACTAAATCTCGATTAACGTTTAGAGAACTGGAATTTCTTACGTGCTTTCTTCTGACCGAATTTCTTACGCTCAACCATACGTGGGTCACGAGTAAGTAGTCCGGCAGGCTTCAATGCTGTGCGGTTTTCTGTATCGATCTCAGAGAGGATACGAGAAACACCCAAGCGGATCGCCTCAGCTTGACCAGTGATACCACCACCAAATACATTGACTTTAACGTCGTATTTGCCAGTAGTTTCTGTCAAACTGAAAGGCTGCTCCATTTTGTAGTGCAACGGCGCAGTGTTGAAGTAGTCCTTGTAGTCCTTGCCATTTACGGTGATGCTACCAGCACCCTCGTCCATGTAAACACGAGCTACAGAAGTTTTACGTCTTCCAATTGCGTGAAACTTTGCCATTTATTATTACTTATTTGATTTCATTAATGTTGATCACCGTTGGCTTCTGAGCTTCGTTCTTGTGCTCAGGACCAGCATATACGTGCAAGTTGCGGAACAACTCTGCACCTAGGCGATTCTTAGGAAGCATACCCTTTACTGCCTTTTCGACAATGCGCTCAGGGAACTTCGCCATGATTTGCTCAGGGTTTGTAGTGCGCTGACCACCTGGGTAACCCGTGTGCCATACGTACGTTTTCTCCGTCATTTTGTTTCCGCTCAAAACAACCTTTTCAGCGTTAACTATAATAACGTTGTCGCCACAGTCAACGTGAGGTGTGTAATTAGGCTTGCGCTTACCTCTTAAAAGCAAGGCTACCTTAGATGCCAAACGTCCTAGTGTTTGACCTTCTGCGTCAACTACTACCCAGTTCTTTTCAACTGTTGCCGCGTTGGCTGATACTGTTTTGTAACTTAATGTATTCACCGCTAATGCGTTTTATATGTTTAAAGTGGTTGCGTGTACAACCCCCAAAAAGGGCTGCGAAAATACATCTTTATTTAGCTAAGAACCAAAAATCTAAGCACAAATTGTTGACATCGTGAATAGTGCACGCTTTTTGAGTTGGATTCGTGGACAATTAGCACGAAATTGCACACCATGCAAAAATACATACTATCCCCTATTCTAGCCGTATTTATCTTTCTTTCTGCGCCGTTGTTTGGTCAAAAGTGTGGCCATGATGTGCTCGAAGAAGAAGTTAAACGACTGTACCCCAACTTTGAAGCAGATGAGGCTGAATTCATCTCTTCGGTCAATTTTAATGAGCCTCACAATACAGAAGCGGTCGTTTATACCGTTCCTGTGGTCGTTCATATTATCTACGATACGCAAAGCGATAATATTTCTGACAAGCAGGTGCGCGATGCAATTATTGGGTTGAATGAAGATTATCGACGCTTAAATGCGGATACTTCCAATACACGTTCCATTTTTCAGGGAGTAGCGGCGGATTGTGAGATCGAATTTCAATTGGCAAAATTGGACCCCCAAGGAAACTGTACGACGGCAATTACCAGAACACAAAGTGCACTTAGTGTGGGCGCCAACAATAATGTGAAAGGACTGATCAGCTGGCCGAACAATAAGTACCTAAATATCTGGGTGGTAAACAGTATTACGCTGTCCGGAAGCGGTACAGGAACGGTTTTGGGGTATGCATATAATCCCAATCCTGGACAGAGTACGACGTACGACGGTATTGTGATTCGTCACGACAGGATGGGCAGAATTGGCACCGGGACCAGTATGGGAAGGACTTTGACGCACGAGGCCGGTCATTATTTAGGGCTGGATCATCCGTTCAAAGGCGGGTGTTTCGCAGGGGATAATTGTGCAGATACACCACCCGTATTGGAGGCAAGCTACGGCTGCAATACGAATGCCAACACCTGTTCCAACGACAGTCCAAACAAGCCGGATATGATCGAGAACTATATGGATTATGCAGACGACAACTGTATGAACTTATTTACAGACGATCAGCGCGCTATCATGCGTTCGAATCTCGCGAACGTCGCGAGAAGAGGGTATCTCGTGAGCAGTACGAATGCACAAACTACGGGAATTGAGCCAGGAATGGCACTGCCGTGTGCACCGCAAGCAAATTTCAAAGCGAGTCAAACCGTCATTTGTAACGGAACTTCGGTCCAATTCACGGACATGAGCACGTTTGGAAACGCAACCAATTGGTCTTGGTATTTCCCAGGAGGAACCCCATCTACCTCAACAGCGCAGCATCCAACCGTTACCTACAGCAATGCATCGGGGAACTCCTTCAAAAATTATGATGTCGCATTAACTGTAACCAATGCTGTGGGAACATCACAATCCTTCATTGATGGCTACATGAGTGTGCACATACCAAACAGCACCATCTGGGCGAACAACTTCAATTCTGGCTTCGAATTCAATACCATTCCCAATGGAACTTGGCACGTAGAAAATTCAGACGGCGATAACATCAAATGGGAACGCAATAGCTTCAATAGTTTTGAAGGAAACTATTCGGTAAAGCTTGATAATTACAACAACGCTCCTGATAATTCGGATGCACTGGTTACGAATTTTATCAAAGTAGATCGAGCCGCGGCCATGAATTTCAGTTTCCGCTATGCCGTGGCCAGTAAGCCCGGTTTTGCCATGGATCAAATCAACGTTAGCGTAAGTCAAGACTGTGGGGAGAGCTGGCAAAGCGTGCGCAGTTTGTTGGGACCGTTGTTATATGCTGCAACGAATAAAGCCAATCCTTGGAATCCGACTACGAGCAGCAATTGGCGTAAAGTAACCATTGGGCTCAATGATTATGTGGGTAACCAGCCCATTATGATCAAGGTAGACTTTATTTCAGGTGGTGGAAACAACGCTTTCCTCGATGATTTCAACCTTGACGTTACGCTTGACCAAGAAGACCTCAGCGCAGCGCAGATCAACATTTATCCTAATCCAAGTAACGGCCGTTTCAACGTTCAAGGTCTTCCTGCCGGAACGCCGTATACCATTTACAGTACCGACGGTAGGGCCCTTCAAAAAGGCCAATTGGATTTAGATGCCTCACTTGAACTTTCGGCTCCTTCAGGCTTTTACCTGTTCCAAGCCGCGAGTATTCGTAAAGCATTGATCATTCAATAAGCCGCAAACCTTCTCGGCGAAGCCCTGGCGGAGCTGTCCATCGAAGCCCCGGCGGAGCCAAAATTTGAGCATTAAAAAAGGCGCCCGTGGGCGCCTTTTTCATGGGTATTATTTGCGTATTTCATTCTCAATACTCGTTGGAATCATCAGGTCCACCGGGTGTTCTTCGAGGTATTCCAACAAGCCGTTGTAATCCTCTACGAGGAAGGTCATGACAGTTTCTGTGGCTGCTTCAGTACGCTCAGACAATTGGTCAAACAACGCTTGCTCATTGCTTCCCCAAGCCCGCGACGAACTCAAGAGTTGCCACAATGAACTGCCCCATTGGTTCGACCATACTTCCGGCTGTTCGAAGTATCCTTTCGTTTCCTTCTTACCAAAAACATGGTGGCGTGCTGCTTCCAAAGCTTTAGCGGTAACTTTCACCGTGTCAACCAGCGCAGAATCAGAAGCATACGGCTCGCGTTGGAACAAAGCTTGTAAACGCTCGATGTTTTCATTCGCCTGCGCTAGGGACTTGCACCGCGAGGTCTAAATCTGCCTCGATACCTTCAATGGCTTTAAACGCATGGCGGCGTGCGGTAAGATCATCGCCGCTGACCCAACTGTTCATGCGGTAATCGTATTCACTTCAATCGTTGTGACTGGCGGTTTACCGTCCCAATTCATCGTCGCCTTATACCTTCCCGGCACTACCGGAGCTCCTCTTTCGTCGCTTTGCTCCTTTTTCTCATCACGTACCTTGAACTCTGGATAGTCGGTCCCTTTTTCCCACATGGCCCAGCGCCAATTCACCATACCAGCCTCTTTCACCTTCATGTACTGCGTGTAGAGTGTATCGCCAGCATCGTTTTGATAGTCGATCCGAAGTTTCTTTTTGTTGTCCTTCGCAACCTCTGGAAGATAGGCCGCCTGGCGTGCACCAAAGCTGACGGTTCTCTCCTCTAAAGGTAGTACTTCCTGCAAAACGCACTCCTGGACTTTGTTTCCGCTCCCACTGGTAAGCCATGGGCGGCTCAAAGAAAGTACGGCTTCGCTGAGATCTGCGCCGGCCGCTAACACGCGTAAAGGTTCGATGTCGTCGATCACCCAAGCGCCGCGTCCAAAAGTCCCAAGCACGATGTCTTTTTCACGCTGGGCAAAAGCGATATCCATGACCTGAACGGTTGGAATCTCATCGGTCCATTTGCTGAAGTTTTCACCGCCGTCTACGCTGCAATACAAGCCGTATTCGCCGCCCACCAGCAGTAGATTCGGCTCGATCCGGGTCCTGCCAAACGCTCAGCATTGGTCCGAAAATATCGCTATCGTCCACAACGCGCGTCACTTTTTTCCCAAAGTCTTCCACCTTGTAGAGGTACGCCGACCAATTGTTTCTGCGGTAGTCATTCACCACAACCCAAGCCGTTCCTTTGCGTCATAATCTCGAAGCGCGAATTTGAGGAATCCAGGATCCTTCCGGCAATCCCTTTAGCTTTTTCCAAAGATCCAGCCAATTCGCTACCCCCATCCATGAGTGACATAGAGTTTACCATCGTCACTCCCCGTCCAAATCACATTTTGATCCAAAGGACTTGGCGCAATGGCAAGGAAACAGGTATGGTTTTCCGCACCCGTTACATCATAGGTCAAACCTCCACTTTCCAACTGCTTTTGCTTTTCAGGATTATTTGTAGTCAAGTCAGGACTTATGATGGTCCAATTCTTTCCATTGTCCGTACTCTTGTGTACAAACTGCGACCCAAAGTACAGCGTCGTCTCCGGCTTGTGCGGATCCAAAGCGATTGGCGCATTCCAGTGAAAACGTAACTTTTCTCCCCTTCCGGGTGTACCGGTTTGATCAGTTCACTGTATCCTGTAGTGGTGTTCACTAAGGCTACATTTCCTTCCTGACTTTGTGCATAAACGGCATCCGTACGCCCGGGTACGGGTACAACATCAAAACCGTCGCCAAAGAAAAGTTCACTCCACTCTTCGTTGCGAATACCGTCGGTGGTTAAACTGTACGCCGGCCCTTTCCATGAACCGTTATCCTGCATCCCGCCATAAACATTATACGGCAGCTGATCGTCGACGTTGATATGGTAGAATTGGGCCAAAGGCAAGTTCTCCACGAAATGCCAGTTTTCTCCATAATCATAGGAAATGTTCATCCCGCCGTCGTTCCCTTCGATAAGGTGGGCGGGGTTCGCAGGATTGATCCACATGGCATGGTGATCCGGGTGAATGCGGTTGTACGGAGTGATCGTCTTCCAGTTCTTTCCACCATCATCACTGCGCGTCACATACGTCCACAAACTGTACAATCGGTCTGGATTTTGCGGGTCCACTCGAAGGTCGGCATAGTAGAACGGGCGGTTTCCTGCCTGCTCACTTTCGGTCACTTTGAACCAATTCTTCCCGCCGTTCGTGCTTTTATACACTCCGTTCTTTTTCTCAGTTTCGATGAGTGCGTACACAATATTGGAATTAGAAGGGGCGATACCTAGTCCAATTCGGCCCAAATCACCTTTGGGCAATCCGTCCTCCTCACCTAATTTTTTCCAATGTTCCCCACCATCGTAGGTGATGAACAATCCACCCGATGGACCACCGCTGGTAAAGAACCAGGGCTCTCTGCGGTACTCCCACATATTGGCAATCAACTTCTTCGGGTTATTCGGATCCATCACGAGATCTCCCGCGCCCGTTTTTCCATCCACATACAGACTCTGGGTCCAATTTTTTCCCCCATCCGTACTCTTGTACACTCCCGCGCGGACTGTCCCCCCAAGCGGAACCCGTAGCACCAACGTATACCTCCTCCGTATTTGAAGGGTTGATCAAAATCCGGTGAATCGTCCGGGTATCCTCCAATCCCAAACACTCCCAGCTCTGTCCTCCGTCGTAGCTTTTGTACAACCCGTAACCGCTCGTTTGAGAGTTTCGAGGATTGCCCTCACCCGTTCCTACATAAATAATATCTGGATGGGTCGGATCAACGGCAATGGCGCCGATCGACGCCACCTTTTCATTTTGAAACAGCGGTGACCAACTCTGGCCATTATTCGCACTCACCCACAATCCACCACTGGCGGATCCTGCATAAATAGTCGTAGGAATTTGTGGGTGCACAGTGATGCAGGTCACCCGCCCGCTCATCCCAGCAGGACCAATGTTTCTAACGCTAAGTCCCTCCATTACCTGTTCTAAAGGCGTGGTTTGCTCTTGTGCCTGTGTGCTTACCGCAACGCTAAATAGCAGACCTGCTAAAAGTGCTTTTATTCCCAATTTTCTCATGTTTTTACTCTTGCTTAAATATTCCATCCTTCGCGGTAGTCCTTACCTACCCATCGATTCGCGGCTTCATAGTTTGTTATCTTCATGTTTGCACCGTCCCAATTCAATCGGGTTCGCCCCGGGTATTCGTAAGGTGCCCAATCGGTCGTCTTCTTGCCCGGCTTTAAATGTTTCTCTTGGTATGCTTTAATGGCCAAATTACCCATTAACACTGCTTCTGTCAATGGTCCCGAACTACTAAATGGCGAAGATGTTTCCACCTTGCCTAAAATCCCATCTACAAAGTTTGCAATGTGTCCTTCGGTATCGCCAGCGACACGAATGAGGGTCTTATTCGGTAACGAAGGCTGTGAACCGTCCTCCATATAAATACGCGGATTACGACTGTAGGTATCCGTCACTAAAATTCCCTTACTGCCATAGAACACGCTTCCCCCGTCCCAATTTCCAGGCATATCGTCCTTTGGAAGCAATGCCGGCCGCTCTGGCATTAGTCCGCCGTCGAACCAATTCAATTTTACCGTTCCATACGCGTTATGTTCAAACGTCAAACGCACTACGGCGCTTGGCGGACAAACGCCTTGATAATCGGCTTCTATAAAATCTCCAGCCCACATGGTGGTGCAACTTGCTTCTGCCGAAGTAGGATACCCTAATCCCATCGCACGATACGGCGTCTCCATAATATGACATCCCATATCGCCCAATGCGCCGGTTCCGAAATCCCAGAAGCCACGCCATTTAAAAGGCAAATAGCGACTATTGTAATCACGCGCCGCCGCGGGGCCCAGCCACAAATCCCAATCCAAATAATCGGGCACTGCTTCGGCTTCAGTAGGAGGCTGTAATCCTTGCGGCCATACAGGTCTGTTGGTCCAGCAATCTACCTTGTTCACTGCGCCGATCATTCCGCTTTCGATAATCTCCTGAGCAGTTCGAATGCCGTCAGAGGAGGCACCCACATCGCCCATTTGCGTTACTAAACCTTGCTCCTTTGCAACCTTAGCCATCATTCGAGCTTCAACAATAGTGTGTGTCAGCGGCTTTTCGACAAATGCATGTTTTCCCGCACGCATAAAAGGCAAGGAGGTAACCGCGTGAGTATGGTCTGGAGTTGCACAAAATATGGCGTCCAATTCTCCTAAATGCTTATCATATATCCTTCGAAAGTCACGATAGCGTTTCGCTCCCGGCTCTAACTCATAGGCCTTGGCACCTTGCTTATCGCTAACATCAGCAAGCGCGACAAACTTAACCTGACCTGTATTTCGCAGACCTTTTAACACGCCCAAGCCTCTACCCCCAACACCGATGCCGGCCATATACACCGTATCAGATGGAGCGGTATGCAATGCTCCACCTAAAACGTGTGCAGGAATAATGGATATCCCGGCAGCTGCGGCTGCGGATTTTTTAATGAAAGACCTTCTGTCCATAATGCGAGAATTCTGATTGTATACATGGGTTATCCGGAAGAAGTTACACATTATTGATTTACCTTTAAAAGGAAATAAAAACCCCTGTTATGAAAACCGTCAAACTTTGGAGCCTGTGCCTCCTTTTCTTTGGATTCTTTAGCAACGTTCAAGCGCAATACCGAGAAGTAGGTCTTGTGACCTCAGCTTCCATGGGTATTATGTATGGACCCGTGCTTGATGCACGCCCTATGTATAAATGGGGGAAATCGATCGCTAGAGTATCTACGATTCGTGCAGAACGGACCTATATGAATTACTCCAAATACCAGGACAACCACTACTTTAGTCTAAGCACAGGATTTTTCGCAGGTCAAGAGTGGCGTAAACCTGTCACCGACCGTTTGTATTTCTTGCACGGTCCTGAAATAGGCACCTACTATTCTTCTAGTGTGAGTTATGCAAATTTTGCTCCAAGCGTACGCTACCAGATCGGGGGCCCTGTACCAGATAAACGAACGCCTCAACATCGCACTCACCGCTCCCATGTCGATCACAACTTCTTTCGGTAAATCCAATGGGATCTGGAACCAAAGCGCCCTAAGTATGGGGCTCTTTAGCGAGAATAACTTACTGATGCTGACGTACGCCTTTGAAAAACGAGTTAGGAAGTAACTTTCTACTCCACGGTAACCGATTTTGCCAGGTTACGCGGTCTGTCAACATCACAACCGCGCATGACCGCGATATAGTAACTCAGTAACTGCAACGGAATAACCGTCAATAGTGGCGTGAGCGCCTCCAATGTTTCTGGAATTTCAATCACGTGATCTGCGCTATTGATGATCTCTGTGTCGCCTTCCGTTACAACCGCGATCACCTTGCCTTCGCGGGCCTTCACTTCTTGAACATTACTGACCAATTTCTCGTAGTGCCCGTTGTTCGGCGCAACCACAACCACTGGCATATTTTCATCAATCAAAGCGATAGGTCCGTGCTTCATTTCCGCTGCTGGGTAACCCTCAGCATGGATGTAAGAAATCTCTTTCAGCTTCAACGCGCCTTCCAGTGCGATTGGGAAATTCACGCCGCGCCCTAGATATAGTGCGTTCGAAGCATCTTTATACAGCGCTGCAATTTCTTCGATGTGCTCTTTTGATTCGAGTACCTTCTCGACTTTTTTCGGAATAACGCTCAGTTCATTGATCAAAGCACGGTATTCTGAAGTGGAGAATTCTCCGCGAATTTTACCAAGCTCAAGCGCCATCATAGTTAAAACCGTTACCTGAGAGGTGAATGCTTTCGTCGATGCGACACCTATTTCTGGTCCAGCATGGGTATAGGCTCCGGCATGGGTTTCGCGTGAAATCGTAGATCCTGGAACATTACAAATTCCAAAAACCATCGCTCCCGCTGCTTTGGCCATTTTAATAGCCGCCAAGGTATCTGCCGTTTCACCACTTTGAGAAATGGCAATGACGATATCGTTCTTACGGATGATGGGGTTACGGTATCTGAATTCTGAACCGTATTCTACTTCAACCGGGATTCTAGCAAACTCTTCAAACAAGTATTCTGCCACAAGTGCGCTGTGCCAGGAGGTACCACAAGCCGTCATAATAATACGGTCTGCATTTCTAAACTTATCTGCATATTCCTCAAGCCCGGACATTTTAATCATGCCTTGCTCGGGTAATAAACGGCCACGGAAGGTATCGTAGATTGCACGCGGCTGCTCGTAAATCTCCTTCATCATGAAGTAGTCGTACCCGCCTTTTTCGATGCTCTCGAGGTCCATTTTAAGGGCGTGAATTGTTGGATCAACAGACTCATCACTTTCAATCATGCGAATAGAAACCTCACCATCCGCTGTAAGACATGCCATCTCGCCGTCTTCGAGATAAATGGCATCTTTCGTATATTCTAGGAAAGGTGTTGCGTCTGAACCTACAAATTTTTCATTTACCCCTAGGCCGATCACCAAAGGCGATCCCAGTTTTGCAACCACAATCTCCTCAGGACGATTCTTGTCGTAGATACAAATCGCATAAGCACCCACAACCTGCGTCAATGCCAAGCGAACCGCTTTACGCAGTTTACAGCCTTCTTCTTTTTGAACGTATTCTATAAAGTTTACGAGGACTTCGGTATCCGTTTCACTGTGGAAGGTGTACCCTTTGCCTTTAAGTAAATCTTTTAAGCTCTGGTAGTTCTCTATAATTCCATTGTGTACCAATACGAGGTCACCGGAATTGCTTAAGTGTGGATGGGCGTTTTCATCAGACGGTTGGCCGTGTGTAGCCCAGCGTGTGTGTGCGATACCGGTTGAACCGGAGGTGTTGTTGGCAAGCGCGTGCTCTTCCATGGCAACCACCATTCCCTGCTTTTTATATATGGCGATTTCACCATTTTGTGCTAAGGCTACGCCTGAACTGTCATAACCGCGGTACTCAAGACGCTTGAGACCATTTACGAGAATAGGGAACGCTTTTCTGTCCCCAATATATCCTACAATACCACACATAGTGCCGTTAGTTTAAAGGTTTGGTGGGGCTAAAATACGTGTTTTACTACTATGATTTTGTATAGTAGACATTAAATTCTACCGGTATGGTGGGGTGAAGACCACCGCCTAAAACAACGCGAGCCGCACTAGAATTAGAACTTGCTGGTGTTAGAATCACGGGCAAGATTTCTTCTTTTTCATTCACAAAGTCATGAACCATACGCGTTACATTGAAACGGTAGCGGAATTCACGTAAATCTGCACGATTGATCGCACCACCGGCCGGATTAATGGGGCTCGTGTAATCCTTGATCAACGCTTGAGCGGAATCTTGATCTTGTAAAATGAGGAGCGTGTTAGGAAGGGTATACGGTGATGCTGTACCCTGTAAAACGTGTGCAATGATCTCAGCGCGGTTAATGCTGTACCCTTTTCCGATGAGGGTGTCGAGGCCCGGAAATTCAAGGACCGTGCGCGCACCACCAGCACCTTGAGTGTAGGTGAGCAGCTCTCCGTTGACCGTATCTTGCATATCGATCGCAAAGTCTGCCGATGTAAAATCGTTCTCGTAGGTATTAAAAGAAAGCCCCGGGTCACCAAAGTTCTGACCAAAGGTCATGGTAAAGAGTTTCGGAACCGTGTCTTGCGATCCGGTATGATAGAACAATTGGATTAAGCTGCCAGAGGCGGTAAGATTAAAGAAAGATAAAGCGCTGGTCCCGGTTCCTGCATCTCTAAAATGCAAACCAGGTACCGCTTCGACAAAGCGCTCATTATCAATCAAAAAATCTTCACCGGCAATAGCGGGATCAAACAAATTCTCTTGGAAATAAGCGGGATCGAGATCAAATGTGAGGTAACCTACACTAGTATCAATACCATTGAAAACTGGAACTGAGGGATCAACCATTAGCGTAGTATCCATAATGGACGGACCCAAAACAGGCATGTTATTGCTGTAGTAGTTGATCGTATCCGACATGGGTGCCACGACCGGCAACACCTGCAAGTGAATAGAATCTCCACGAACCCCGTAGGTATTTTGGTAGGTCAAACGGACTTTTACAGAATCACAAACTGTGCTATCGCCGAAATCTGGAGATAGTTTTGATAGCAACACACGTGTAGTGAAGGCAGCGTTTAATTTTCCGAAGATGGGGTCATTGAGATTACCTAGCGCAACTGCACCGGGGTTTTTTGTGGTAATGCTGTCCCAGTTCGTTGTGTACGAAACGACATTGAAGGTTAATTTCTCACCCAATTCAGGGCGATCTTCAACAAACTTTCCCGCACCAATTTCGCCGTTGCTTTTTTCACAACTGCTGCTAAACAGGGCCAGCCCAACGAAGGCTAGGAATCCTAGTAGGGACTTATTCAACGTCTTCTTCAACCAGTAGCGATTCATAAACTTTGATGGCTTCTGCTGGATCCTCAGGGAAGTTTTTACCGTCAATGCAAGGAATATCGTTCGCTTTACAGAACTCCTCAACGTGACCGGTATTTTCTTCACCCAGAATAACCACATCGGCGTATTTCGCAGCCAAAAGCTGTAAATCCTCACATGTCGGTGCCTCCAAACCTTCGCAAAGCGCTGGGTCGATCTCATCAAACTCCATTCCTGACTTTAAGTTAGGACCTAAGGTCCCGTCAAAGCCATTATCATATGCTGAGAAGACAATCTTCGCATCCTTGAAAATAGGGTTATCGCTCTGGAATAATTTCAAATACATCGGAACCAAAGCAGACATCCAGCCGTGAACGTGTATTACATCGGGCTTCCAGCCTAATTTCTCCACAGTATCAATGGCTCCTTTCGAGAAGAAGAGGGTGCGCTCATCGTTGTCTTCAAACTGCTTGCCGTCTGCATCCGCATACGTAAACTTGCGTTTGAAGTATTCCTCATTATCTATGAAATATACCTGCATGCGCGCTCCTGGAACTGAGGCTACCTTGATGATCAATGGCATATCCATATCGTTGATCACGACATTCATCCCGCTCAAACGAATCACCTCGTGCAACTGGTGTCTACGCTCATTAATGACACCAAAACGTGGCATAAAAACGCGCACCTGGTGACCACTGTCGTTCGTCTTCTTAGCTAAAGCTAGAGTCGTACTTGAAATGGTGTTTTCAGGTAAATAAGGATGAATTTCTTGTGAAACGAATAATACGCGCTTGCTTTCCATAGGAGAAAGTATATTTAAAATAGGGTGCAAAGATACCTATTTTCGCCCTTTATATCAAAGAATGGGCTAGATTTGGAGCCCTTTTAACACTTATGGAACACATTCGGAGCATTGAGGAGTTAGCGCGCTGGAAATCTGAAGGTCGCGAAAAAAATTGGGCTTTGTTCCTACCATGGGCGCATTGCACGATGGGCACCTCAGTTTGGTACGCTTAAGTCAATCGAAATGCGACCGAACATTGGTCAGTATTTATGTAAACCCCACTCAGTTTAATAACGCTGAGGATCTCGCTAAATACCCCAATACCCTTGAAGCTGACCTCCAGGCATTAGAAATGACGGGGTGTGACGCCGTTTTTTTACCGGATGCGCAAATGCTTTATCCAAATGGACTGAAGTCCAGGAGTTTTGATTTTGAAGGACTGGACCGTTACATGGAAGGTGCAGGACGTCCTGGCCATTTTGAAGGCATGGCGACGGTGGTAACCCGATTTTTCGAGTTAATTGGACCCGATTTGGCCATTTTCGGCGAAAAAGACTACCAGCAACTGTGCATTATCCGGCAAGTTGTCGCGAAAGAGGACTGGCCCGTAGAGATTGTACCGGCCGCCATTTCCAGAGAAGCCGATGGACTTGCCATGAGCAGCCGAAACATGCGACTTTTGCCATACGAACGCGAGAATGCTGCCCAAATATTCGCGGTACTCAGCAGCGCTATAGCCGAGCTAAACCCTAGAGAAACGAACCCAAAAGCCTTCGAAAATCGGTGTGCCGACGCTTTGAATGCAGTACCTTCAATTCATGTGGAATATGTGAGCTGCTGCGATGCCGCTACCCTCCAACAAGTGGACGAATTTAACACCAACCGTCCTACACGCGTGTTTGCTGCCGTGCAATGCGGAAAAGTCCGACTCATTGATAACCTTCCTCTTTTTTAAACTACTTTTGCCGCATGCAAATAGAGGTTGTAAAAAGTAAAATTCATCGGGTTCATGTCACTGGAGCGGAGCTGGATTATATCGGTTCTATTACCCTAGACACAGAACTCATGGACGCCGCAGGAATTCTTCCTGGAGAGCGCGTTTATATCGTGAACATCAATAACGGTGAGCGTTTTGATACGTATACCATTGCAGGAACGCCTGGAGCAGGCGAAGTAACCTTAAACGGTCCTGCCGCGCGACGTGTTCAAAAAGGCGATATCATTATCATCATTGCCTACGCACACATGAGTCCGGAAGAAGCAAAATCTTTCAAACCCAGCATCGTTTTCCCGAACGAGACTACGAATCGCCTCGTTTAATGTCCGGGTGGGTTAAAAAGACAGTGCAATATGTACTCTTTTTGAGTATTGGGGTTGCCTTGCTTTACCTCACCTTCAAAAATGTCAATCCTGTTGACTTGTGGAACAACCTTAAAGAGGTACCCTTGAGTGGGCTGCTATTGGTCATTTGTATCGGATTTGTTGCTATCGTTTTTCGTGGATTGCGTTGGGTTCAGATGCTCCAAAGTTTAGGCTATAAGGTACACGGAATGCGCGCGATCGCTGCAGTTGCCTTTAGTTACCTGGTAAATTTAGTCACGCCTCGCGTTGGGGAGGTAGCCCGTTGTACCGCACTCCACAGAACAGATAAAGTCCCTATCGATAAACTCGTGGGCACCGTAGTTTTAGAACGCGTTGTCGACACGTTGTTGTTTGGAATCGTCACCTTGAGTACCGTGGTCATTTCAGGCGATGAATTGCGAGACTTCATGACGGAAAGTGGTGCTCAGCTGCCAGCGCTTTCGTTAGTCAGCACCATAAGTATTGCCGGCGTATTTGTGGCCCTTTTGGCGGTCGTAGTTTTTACTAGAAAAGTTTGGATGCAATGGAGCGTAGCGCAGAAGGTTGCGGGATTTGCAACAGGAATGATTACCGGACTTCGCAGCTTGCGTACGGTCAATAATAAACCGCTTTTTTGGTTTTATTCCATAGGGATTTGGACCTGTTACGTAGCGACCATAGCCATTGGTTTTACTATCGTCGAAGGTGTTCAAAGTATTGGTCCCGAGCAGGCCTTCTTTGTTAGCGTAGCGGCAGGGTTAGGATTTGTCATTCCAGTACCCGGCGGCATAGGTGCATACCATTACCTCGTCTCGAAAGCGCTCGTTGTATTGGGGCTCTCCCCATTCATCGGTACATCGTTCGCTACCCTTATCCACAGTTCGCAAAGTTTAATGTTTGTCTTAACTGGCGCCTTAGGCTTTGTTTTTCTCTATTTTGCAGGAAGAAAATAAGTCTTCCTCATGGCCAAGCAGAAAAGCATCTTTAATTGTACGCAGTGCGGCACGCAACACAGTAAGTGGATGGGGCAATGCCAGGGCTGTAAGGAGTGGAACACACTCGTTGAGGAAATTGAAATAAAGAGTAAGCCGGATCCACGTGCTTGGAGCGGCGAGCAAGCTGCAGCAAAACCCATACGCATTGAAGACGTTGAGCATACGAGTGTGCAACGTTTCCCCATACAAGATTTTGAATTTTCTCGTGTTTTAGGCGGAGGCGTCGTTCCCGGTTCTGTAACGCTCCTTGGTGGCGAGCCAGGGATAGGGAAAAGTACGCTTTTACTCCAATTGGCTCTCAGTTTCAGTGGCACCGTAGCCTATATTTCAGGTGAAGAAAGTCCCTCACAAATAAAATTACGCGGCGAGCGAATTGGCAAGGCAGTAAGTGAATTGTATTTGCTTAGCGAAACGAAAACTGATGCGATTTTTAACCACTTGAAATCGGTCCGACCGCATCTGGTGATTGTGGATTCCATTCAAACGCTGCATGTACCTCATGTGGAGAGCACGCCCGGTTCGGTGGCACAGATTCGTGAAAGTGCGGCGAGCTTCATACGCTATGCTAAGGAGACGGGCACTCCCGTACTGCTCATAGGTCACATCAATAAGGAGGGCAGTATTGCCGGACCTAAAATTCTCGAACATATGGTAGATGTGGTGCTCCAGTTTGAAGGCGACCCTAACCTCCTTTACCGCATTCTTCGTGCACACAAGAACCGATTCGGCTCTACTCATGAAATAGGTCTTTACACCATGGAACAGGGCGGCCTCTACGGTGTTGAAAATCCAAGCGAACTGCTCGTGACAAAACAACACGAAGGTTTAAGCGGAAATGCAGTTGCAGTAATGGTCGAGGGCGTTCGCCCTATGCTTATTGAATTGCAAGCATTGTGTTCTACCGCCGTTTATGGAACACCGCAACGTTCCACAACTGGATTTGATACCCGCCGACTCAATATGTTACTGGCAGTCTTGGAAAAGCGCTGCGGCTTCAGATTGGGCCAAAAAGATGTCTTCCTTAATGTAACTGGAGGATTGAAAGTTGACGATCCAGGGCTCGATCTAGCCGTAGTTGCCGCCATCTTAAGTTCAAATGGTGATGACCCCATAACAGGAAAGGTTTGCTTTGCTGGCGAGGTTGGATTAACGGGCGAAGTTCGCCCCATCACCCGTGTGGAGCAGCGCATCAAGGAGGCCGAAAAATTGGGCTTTGAGACCATCTATATCAGTGGACACCACCAGATAGAAAAATCCCACTACGACATCGCCATAGTGGGATTAAAGAAAATCGAAGAACTGGTTCAAGCCCAGTTCCTGTAAGTTTTAATTTCCGCCTTCCAATAGGTTGGCCAATTCCGTCAAATCCGGTGTCAATATAATTTCCGTCCGGCGATTGATTGCTTTGTTTTCTGGCGTGTCGTTTTCCACTAAGGGGATAAATTCACCGCGACCCGCAGCAGTAATGCGCTCTGGGTTTAAGCCAGGATTGGTCGTTAAAATTTTCACCACGTTGGTCGCGCGCATTACGCTCAAATCCCAGTTATCGCGAACTTGACTCTGACCTCGGTACGGATCATTATCAGTATGTCCCTCCACCAAAACAGTGATGTCATTGTTTTCCGCAAGCACACGTGCTAAATTTTCTAAAGCCACTTGTCCCTTTGCTGCTACATCCCAAGAACCTGGTGCGAACAGCAAACTGTTTTCTAAACTCACGTAGACCTTTCCGTCGCGCATATTTACGGTCAGTCCCTTGCCGGTGAAACCGAGCAGTGCATCTGCCACTTTCTGGCGTACGTAAGCAACTGTGCTGTCTTTACGGCGTATCACGCCTTCCAGTTCGTCTACCCTACGCTGTCCTTTCTCAAGGAGTAAGCGTTCCGTATTCAAACTGTCCTCTTTTGCTTGGAGGCGGTTCTGAAGACTACCCAACTGATCCATGAGAGCTTTGTTCTCGCGGGCACTCGCGGCAATCAATGAACTGTTATTATCAAGCAGGTAGTCGTACTGTTTTGACAAGCGGTCGTATTTGGTTTGAAGGACACGCAGTTCATCAAATTTCGTGGTGGTATCTGCCACCAACGATTTATTCTCACGACGAGCTTCTGTTAACGTGCGTTGAAGTTCCGTGTTCTCCGCTGCGCGGGTTTCACTTTTCTGACGCAATTGGTCCGCTTCATTGTTCAACAGATCGTATTTATCCTGCAAGGTCTTGTGCACCTTCGTGCTGACACAAGAAGTCCCTAAAAACCCTGCAAGCGCAAGAATGAGTAGCTTTTTCATAGTTTATTTCAATTCTACTGCAACGGTTCCCACGAGGTAAGAATCGGTCATGATCGCAAGCGTGTAGATGCCTGGCTCTAAATCTACCGGTGCATCAATGGCACGCTTCGCGTCAATACATACTTCGATTGCTTCGCCTTGGAAATTCACCACTGCTTTTCCGTTAAAGCCCGATTGCTCGCCGCCTACCACTGCTTGGTTCTGTTCTGGCGCATCTACAGGTTTACCGTTTTCACCAATCCATTTTACATACAGTGTTTCTTCACCTTTAGCTGCAATTCTATTTTTCGCCAACGTAATGCATGCGGTAATACCGTCCGCTTTTTCGCGCGACGCGTTCTGCGCATTTTGCCGTTTCCTGCGACGCGGAACGCCTCTGTTGTTGAAGTAGCGATGACCAATTGCTTTCCTTTAGCAACGGTTTCCGTAAGTCCAGAGTTTTCATTGCGCAATGATGTATTCGCATCCATAGCAGTGTTCAAACTATCAGCGACCATTTGCTCGCGTAAACGCAATGCTTCATAGGCAGCGTTTGCACTGTCGAGCTTTCCAACCAAAGCCGCATTCTCTTTTTTCATTGCACCGAGTCGACTGCGGTAGCTGGTTAAAGACTTTTTGTTTTGAACATTCACAGCGTTGATGCTATCAATGATTCCGCCTAAGCGCGTCATCTCGTATTGAATAAACGCATTTAAGCTGTCGTTTTGACCAACCTGGGCTTCGAGATCCTCTTTCATATCCGCCAATTCCATGGTCAACGCCTGCTTCTCGAGCGCAATCTCGTGCTTCTCTTCACTGCGTAGATAAAGCAATACGCCCAGTACAATCACAGCCAATGCCATGATAATTAATACCGGTCCTAGTTTGCTTTTGTTGTTTCCTGTGCTCATGTGTGTGTTGTATTATCTTATTAAGTAACGAAGCTAACGATAAGCCGCTTTCCAATGTTTTCCAAAGGGTTAAGTTTTTTAACAAGGGCAGTATTCCCTCAAAGATGCCTACAGTGCAACGTCCTATTGTCCATCTTAGAGCAAAGCCTGTGCCAATTCTGTTTGTGCAGCGCCCCACAATTAGATACCATCGCTGCACAACGCACGATGCTACTTTCGAGCACCTTATTTACCGATCGTCCCACCTCCTTCCGATCAGCCCTTTACTTCACGGGACCCGTTCAAATCTATTGCTACAGCCTTAAATACGGGAACAATTACCCGTTGGGTGTAGTGCTCGGTCGGCACTTCCTCTCACCACTCATCTTAACGACCCTCGCGGGCCAGCGCCGGCCGGTGGTGGTTACTGCCATGCCGGTGCACTTGTGGCGACGTATGGGGCGCGGCTACAATCAAAGCGAAGCGCTGGCCCGCGGCGCACTGCAAGGTGTTCGAGCGGCTGGTGTGGATGTGCAATTTTTAGCACTGCTCAAGAAGACGGCCCACCGTAAAAGCCAAATTAACTTTGATCCTTTCCAACGGTGGAACAATACTCAAGGGGCGCTCAGGACGACCAAAAAAAAGCGCGTCCCGAAGGACGCGCTTATCTTCATCATCGACGATACTGTAACCACAGGATCGTCTTTATTGCGAGCGGCAGAGGCTGTACTTCTCGAATACCCAAAGGCTGAAGTACACCTGCTTGCACTCGCACAAGAACTTTAGTGGCGTACAACCACCGTTTTTTGCAACAAACCTTTCGCAGTTTCAATCTCGATGACATAGGTGCCGCTCGCAGCCGCACTTAAATCATACGTTTTTTCAAAACCGCCTGCCTGTGCGTCAAACGAATCTGTGCTAATCACCTGACCTAAATAATTCACGATACGAACGGCTACCGGAGCTGCCTGATCCAACGTTCCATTAATAGCGATCAAGCCTTGTGTTGGGTTCGGATAAACCACGACAGCACTCAAATCTGAATGCTCTTCAAGGCCAATACCCTGAATAGACACAAAAATTTGTTGACTGGTGGTATCACAATCACCGTAGAGCTTTAAGACAGCGGTATACTGACCGTTGGCCGTGTACGTATGGCTTTGTGATGCTCCTGTTCCTGAAGCGTTCGTCCCATCACCGAAGTTGATGAAATACGACGTATATCCTGCAGCACCTGCCCAAGTAAAGGTAATATCAGCAAAAGTAGCGCTGATAGAATCAATCGCGTAGTTCGGATTTCCCACATTGATCGCAGAACAACTGTCTGTGGTGAACTGGTAGTTCATTCGCAATGAGGTATCTCCAGCAGAACAAACCTCAGCAACATCAAAGTTGTACGAAGTTGATGCCTGTAAACCTGTCATAGAGGCCATCGCCGTTGTAGATGTTCCTGTCATGGTATTGGTAGAACCAAATGCCGTGTAATGGAATACATACGATCCTGTTCCACCGGTCCAAGAAATATCTGCGAATGTACTTCCCATGTTCGCTACACCTAAATTGGTCGGTGTAGGACACGACGGTGTAACACAGTTTGACATCACTGTATCTACGGCACCTGCATTGAAGTTACCGGCAGAAACACTTACGTTTTGCGTACCTGAAGCATTCGAGAGTGTGTAGTATACCTCTGACGGGTACGAACCTTGAGCGCCATTTACAACAGCAATTTCAGTTCCAGCACACACTTCAAAATCAACAATCATACTGTCGCCTGTGGTAAATGAAGTACCAAAAGTTTGTCCATAGGCACCGTTATAATACAGGTCAACCGTTGCACCGTTCCATCCATCGCCCCAGGTATCATACATGCTCATGGTATAGGTACAGAGATCTGTCGTATCACAACTGTTGGTACAGAATGGGATAGGACCCAACGTATCGGAAGCTCCGTTACCCCCACAATCTGCGATCATGATTATATCATAGCAGGTATTCGCGGAAAGTCCAGTCACTGTGAAACTAGAACTGGTCGTAGAATCCATGAACGAAACCATCGATCCCGTTGCTTGAACGAAGCCTTGTGGGCCCCACTCGTAGACAAACGTCCCAGTATTCCCGTTCGGGTTGAAAGAGAAATTCACGTCGTTCTTACCGGCAGTGTAAATCAAATCTTTAGGATTTGGACAAAGGGTATTACAGCTCGCTTGGAACGACGCCATTTGCGTACCCAAAGTGGTAGAAGAGCTGTTGGTGTAGGTGGCAATGGTTGCACCGCCACTGATAACATTTAAGCCAATTTCACTTGGGTAAGATCCATCATCACTTACTTCGATGGTATAAGAACCACCCGTACATACACTTATCGTTTCGGTATAACTGGATCCGGTGAGGAATCCTGCACCCAATTCATATTCTACACCCCCTTGTGCATTGATTACTTCGACCAGTGCACCGTTCCATCCGTCTCCCCACGAATCCGTAAGTTCAATGGTGAACGTACACATGTTCGAAGGCGAACAGGTCATGGTTTTAAAGGTTACCGGTCCAAATCCTGGTGATATCGAACTGTCTGCACACATTTGAACTACATAGACGTCATAGGTCGTATTACTATCCAGTCCTGTTAACCAAGCCGGCGATCCACTTACTGCAACTGAAGTTCCAGTTCCTTGTGTAAATCCTGGAGGACCGTACTCTAAGTAGGTTTGAATACCGTTCGATGTATACGAGATTTGGGCACTGTCTTGCAGTACTGTACCTACAGAAATAGCAGACGGAGGTAAACAATCCGGAGCGTTAGTAATGCTAATATCATCGATATAAATGGCGCTATAGGTAGTAGAATCACTACTCACGATCGCGATGTGATTGTCGGTCATGTTGTAACCTGTAGAAGCGTCAAAGTAAACGGTGAATTGGGTCCAAGTTCCGCCGTTGGGCACATAGATGGTATCCATGATGTCCAGCGAACTAAGCGATGCGGTGTTGCTTACGGTTCCAATGTAAATAGCGTTACCGCCCGAAAATGAAGTGTTCGCTGCATAAAATTCCATTTGCTTCGTACCGCTATCAAGTCCGATGATGGCTGGACTAACAAGCGCCTCGTAGTCACTGTCGAAACTGTTGTAGAGGTAGTAATAGTTGGCCCCACTTCTCGGAGAAATGCTCCACGTAGCGTTGTTAATATAACCATAACCCGCAGCACCTGTTTCTTCTAGGTAATACCAGCAAGAAGGGGCGTTGGGATTACTAAACCCACCGATGGAGTCGTTATCAAACCCTTCATATACCGGGGTGCTGAGCGCCGTACAAAGCGTTTTCACTGTGTATGGACCTACCGTCTGGCTGTATCCGTTACCGGCAGCACTACAGTCGGTTTCAATAAAGAATTCATACGAAGTATTTGGCGATAATCCGGTCACTGTTACGAACGTATCCGCAACGGTAACAGAGGTAGGAACGTTGCTCGAACCGACGATGCCATAATCTACTGTGAAAAGCGTATCCGCGCTGGTCCAGCTCAATGTTGCCGTAGTATCCGAAGCGACCAAGCTCGCAAATACAGGGGCAGGACACGCCGGAGGTGTGGTGATGGTGGCTGTATAATCATGTACTTCACCGTATGTAAAGCTCGAACAGCTTTGGGTTGCGGTGATCACTGCAGAATAGTTTGATCGAACACGTAATCTATAAGAACCTAAACTCACCGTTGACGGCACAGTGATGGAACCTGTTGTGGTGCTCCAAGCATTCGTAGGGCTTGACCATAGATGCTCGCCGCTGTCGTCAAAATCGCCATCGTCATTGAAGTCAATCCACACTGCGAAGTATTGTGTACTCCAGTTAGAGGTAAACGAAACGGTTGTTGGCGCCGTTTGTTGTATAAATACAGTATCCGAAGTCTGAACATTGTAGTAGCTCGATGTACATCCGGTTCCTGTGTCTTGGAACGCTCCGATATAAACATCTTCAATATCATCTCCATAAGTACAACCTGTGGAATATGCTGGGGTACAGTAGGTTTGTGCATTTAAGCCCAATGCTGCTGTTCCAAAAAGGATAGAGAGTAAAAGTTTTTTCACAGCTGTGACGTTTAGTATTAACCTGATGAAATTAAACAAATTATGGGATAGCCCTTCGCAGTATGGGGTAGAAAAGGGTAAATGTTGAGAATAACTGATTCAAAGCAACGTTTTGATGAGGGTGGTTTGGTTGGAATTGGCCAATTTTGTTTGCTATGAGACCGTATATCTACTTTTTGGCGTCCTTTCTTCTACTTGCAGGCTGCGCTGTGCAGAGTAAACCACAGGGCGGGCCGCGCGATGAAACACCGCCTCGCATTGTTTCGCAAACGCCGGAAATGGGCGCATTGCACTTCAATGGTTCAGAAGCTACGGTCCTTTTTGACGAATATATTCAAGCCCGTGACCTGCGTAGTGCCATGGTCGCTACCCCACCGTTGGAAGGATTGGAAGCCGAGGTAAAAGGCAAACGCCTTCTTATACGCTGGGACGAACAAGAATTGCGTGCGCAGACGACGTATCGCATCACCTTTGATGATGCCATTGGCGATTTAAATGAAAACAATAAATTCCCCAACCTTGAACTGGTGTGGAGCACCGGGGCGTATGTCGACAGTTTACAGCTCAACCTTAGCATCACTCCTGAATCAAAAGTTCCGTTTGAATCACTCAAGGTTTGGCTTGTAGCTGCGCCTACCGACAGCATTACAAACCCGTTGTTTAGCGGTACGCCCAACAAAGAAGGTCATATTTCTTTTCGGTATCTCCCGACTGCTTCTTTCGACGTGCTTGTTTTTGAAGACCTCAATTTTGATGGGAATTGGAACGAGCCGGCCGAGCCCTTCGGTTTTACAAAAAACCTGCCTTCAGGACTAGATTCCAGCATGCATAGCGTTCCTTACTTTAATTCCACATTCAACGAACCAGAGGAAAATTCCGCGCCCTTCCTGGATTCTATAGCGATGGTAATGGATACTACCCGGCCAGAAAATGTGGGCCGATTAAAATTGGTCGTACCCAAAGCGGACACTACCTTACGGGCATGGCTTTCTCATGAAAGCGGCTATCTTCAATCGTTTACTTTTGCGCCCTACCGTGGCACCTCTGATACCACAGTGATCGACCTGGGAAATCAATTGCCTGGAAAATATACCTTCAGGGGATTTGTTGACATCAATGGCGATTCGGTTTGGACGCCCGCTTCATGGTACACTACCGAAACTGCTGAACCGCTTCTTAAGGAACAAACCTTCGAGCTCAAGGCCAATTGGGACCTCGAACAACCCCTATCGCTATGATGATCCGTTTGCCTAAGCTTTTGGTGGTCTTCGCCTGCTATTTTTGGGTAGTTTCTGCGCAGTCACAATCCTACATTTCGAGACTTTGGAATACTAAAAAATACGAGGCCATCACCGAATATGCTCCCAAAGGACAGACCCTTAGTGGACAGGATAATGTGTATGTAGGTCGCGCTTTCATGGCATTAGACCCACCACAACCTGCACAGGCTTTGGTGCACTACGATCTCGCCATCGCAAAGCGCTGGCAGCGGGAAGATCTGTACTTCTTCCGATCCGAAGCGAATTATGCGCTAAAAAAATACGATGCTGCGCTGGCGGATCTCGAAGTATGCCTACAGATGCGTCCTAACTATCAAAAGTATTTGTTGTCAAAAGCGGGGATTGCCTATGAAAAGGGCGATAAAGAATTGGCCTATAAGACCTATTACACGCTCAGCGAGCTCTACGATAAACAGACCCCCTATTTTATGCTCGTGGTCATTAATATCGAGCGGGAACGGTACATTAAAGCCCAAGAACAGATTGAGGACAACCTGCTTCGATTCGAGCGCGGCAAAGAATTTTGGACGTTCACTTCAGAGCAAGAAGTAGACCTCGAATGGCGCATTTTCAAAGATTACCCAAAAGCGTTGAAAGCTCAGGAAGCATTACTCTCTTTCAAACCCGATCACGCCCCCTACCTCATCAATAGATTATTGCTGCTTAGAATTACCAAAAACGATACACTTGCAGCAATCGCTGAAGCCGATTTCCAGAAGCGCTACAACACCAACGCCATTCCTTTAGAATACTATAAAAAAGGCTCTTTCAAGGTAAACGAGCGCATCTCAGCAAACGGAGTGATTGAGGATTTTCGGTATTTCCGGCCAAGGCTTTTCGAAGGAAAAAATACAGCCGATTCTATGTGAGTGATAACGGAAGAGTGGTAGGTGAGCACTGGGCCAGTCTTCAAACATCACCCGCGGACAGCACACAAAAACTTTGGCAATTCTACAATGGCGTAGCAACCCGTTATACCCCGGCTATGGATACTTCGTATGTGGGTTTTTCCAGCCTTTTCGAGCTTCCGGACAGTGCATTTACGTTGCGACCCTCAGGAGAAATCCGCATGGGAATGGATACCTTGGAACAGCACCTCTTAAAGGATTCGCTGCCGCACGTGCCGCTTCCTAAAGATACCGTACCTAAAGGAGGAGAAACACCTCTATTTCCGGAGCGGCAGGATTCTAGCGGGGTTCGAGAAGGACTTTAATGTCTTCAATGATTCGTTCCGCTTCATTGGTACCGTCGTAAAAGCCACGGATGCGTTTTTTCATCCACCAGAATGACGTTTTCAGTATGAATGAAATCGTGTTCATCAAAGCTGGTTCCTGGCTCCATAACCGCAAAATACTCGCGGCGCGCCATGCGGTACAGTTCTTCCTTTTCACCGGTCAATAAATGCCATTTTCCTTTGATGGCACCCACGCGCTCGCTGTAGGCGCGCATGACTTCTACGGTATCAATTTCCGGCATGACGGTGTGGCTCACGAGGTGGACTCGCGGCTCGTCTTTAAAAACTTCCTGCACTTGCTGAAAGGTTTTTCCCATATCAATACAAATGGTGGGACAGGTGGTAAAGAAAAAATCGGCCACATAAATTTTACCCTGAAGCAATGAAGAGTCTGCGGGATTACCCCATTGATCGACCAATTCAAAGTCGCCGATACGGTGGCCGCGACCTTTGCGCTCCAAATCATCGTCCACCACAGCTGGATTCAAGTCCGACGGATTGTAGATCGGCAAGACCCTTTTGGGCTGTAAAACCACATAGGAAGCAATGGAACCTCCAACAAATACTACAAAGAGAACGGCGATTTTTAACCATTCTGACGGGCTGAGCTTTATCTTTATCATAGAATTCAAAAGTACATCACGGCATGAAGCTTTTCCACACCTTTAGTCACGCTATTTTGGCGCTTTTCATTGCAGGTATAACCACAGCATGCGGTGGTGGTTCAGAACCGTATACGCCGGAAGCCCCAGTTATGAAACTTCCTTCAAAAAAAGGGGAAACAGCAGGGGGCAAAATTCCATCAGAAATGAAAAGTCTTTTGGCGAAAAACACTTGTTTAGGGTGTCATAAAATGGACTCAAAATTAGTTGGACCTTCTTTCTTAGCGATTGCCAACGCGGGTACAGCCAAAAAGAGCTGGTGCAGTTGATTAAAGAACCGGTCCCTGAGAATTGGCCCGACTACCCACCCATGGCCCCGATGGCTTGGGTCGAAAGCGAACAAATCGAAGCAATGGCAGCTTGGATTGCTTCATTACCACAAGAATAATTTTTACCCCTTGGATATAAAAAACCTGCTTTCCGTTCATAAGATCAGTAAGTCTTATGGCATCAAAACTTTGTATGAAGACATCACCTTCGGCATTCACGAAGGTGAAAAGGTCGCTATTGTCGCCAAAAATGGCGCGGGAAAAACAACGCTCATGCGAACGTTGATGGATCCGGCGACAGCGGATACGGGTGAAGTGGTCTTTCGCAATGGAGTAAAGCTGCGCTACCTGGAGCAGCAGCCCAACTTTGAAAAAGGGCTTACCGTGCGCCAAGTGCTATACAATAGCGAACATGCCGGTCTGGAGGCATTGCGTCAATACGAAAAGGTGCTTGAAGAAGGCGGCGACGGCGATGCTATGCAACGCGCGCTGGATCTGATAGAGGCTACAGATGGATGGAATGTAGAGGGCCGGATTCAAGAAATGCACGGTAAGATGAATCTGCCCGATATGGATCGGGTGATCGATTCCTTTTCTGGAGGCGAAGTGAAACGACTTGCATTGGCCCAATTATTCATTGAAGAGCCCGATCTCATCTTAATGGATGAGCCCACCAACCATCTCGATCTCGACATCATCGAATGGCTCGAAGAATACCTCATTCAATACCGTGGGGCACTGTTAATGATAACGCACGACCGGTATTTTTTGGAACGGGTTTGTGGCACCATTTTCGAACTGGAAAACAAGCAGTTTTATAAATACGAAGGAAACTACAGCTACTACCTCGAGCAGAAAGAGGTGCGCGAGGCGAATGAGGCGGCAAATTTGCACAAGGCGAAGCAGTTGTTTAAAAAGGAATTGGACTGGATGCGTAAAACGCCGAGCGCGCGAACGGGAAAGTCGAAAGACCGTATTGACCGATTCAAAGACATTAAAAGGTCGCAAAACAGCGCATCGATGATAGCGAAGTTTCATTGGAAATCAACAGCCAGCGTCTGGGCGGAAAGATTTTGGAGCTGCATAAATTGGGCAAAAGCTATCCGAATCGTCTGCTGCTAGAAAACTTTAGTTACGTCTTTAAAAAAGGTGAACGTGCAGGTATTGTAGGGCCTAACGGCTGCGGAAAATCTACCCTGCTCAAAATGATCATGGGACTTGAAACGCCCGACAAAGGAAAAATCATCACCGGGGAAACTGTAGTTTTTGGCCACTATACCCAAGACGGCATTATAGATAAAGGCGACCTGAAAGTGATTGAAGTCGTTCAAGAGATTGGCGAGTACATCACTTTGAAGAAGGGTCAGAAACTCACCGCATCGCAGCTCTGTGAGCGCTTCCTCTTTGACGGACACCAGCAATACAGCTATGTCAGTACGCTTAGTGGTGGGGAAAAGAGAAGGCTGTTTCTGTTGACCATTTTAATGAAGAATCCCAACTTCCTCATTTTGGATGAGCCGACCAATGATTTAGACATTCTCACACTTCAAGCCTTGGAAGAATTTCTTGATGATTTCCCGGGCTGCTTACTTGTAGTGAGTCACGACCGCTATTTCCTGGATAAATTATGCGACCACCTTTTCGTATTTGAGGGCGGCGGCCGAATCAAAGATTTCAACGGCCATTATTACGAATGGAGAGAAGAGCAGAAACGCATTGATGCCATACGTGTAGCGCAAGAGAAAGCGGTGGTAGCTGCGATTGAAGAAGCGCCTAAAGAAAAGGTAAAGCTTAGTTTTAAAGAACGTCTGGAATGGGAATCTTTGCCCGAAGAAATTGCGGCGCTGGAAGAAAAACGCGATGCGTTGAATGCTGTATTTGAAGGCGAAGACCAAGACCCTGAAGAGGTGGCACGAGCGGCAATAGAAATTAAAGAAGTACTGGCAGCGTTGGATGAGAAAGAAATGCGCTGGTTGGAATTGGCAGAATTTGCCGACGAATAACTAACTTTAGAACCGTACCTAACCCACTAATTGCACACCATTGACCGATTCTAACGCCATACTTCAACTCCGCGGCATTACACGCGACTTTAAAATGGGTGCACAAACCGTGCACGTCCTCAAAGGCATTGACCTCGATATTTTTAAAAACCAATACGTAGCACTTATGGGACCTTCGGGGTCTGGAAAGTCTACGTTGATGAATTTATTGGGTTGTTTAGATACGCCCACCGAGGGAACGTATGTACTCAATGGATCGGACGTAAGTGCGCTCGATGATAATGCATTAGCGGAAATCAGAAACAATGAAATTGGTTTCGTTTTCCAAACGTTCAACCTACTTCCGCGCTCTACGGCGCTGGAAAACGTCGCGCTACCTTTAGTATATGCGGGATGGGGAAAAGAGGAACGCATTGCGCGCGCTAGCGAGGTTTTAGAACAAGTCGGCCTAGGCGATCGAATGGACCACAAACCGAACCAACTTTCCGGTGGTCAGCGTCAACGCGTCGCAGTAGCGAGGGCATTGGTCAATAAACCCGCACTTATTTTAGCGGATGAACCCACTGGGAATTTGGATTCAAAAACCTCCGTGGAAATCATGAAACTTTTCGATGATATTCAGGCTGCGGGCAACACCGTAGTTTTAGTAACGCACGAAGAAGACATCGCTCAACATGCCAAACGCGTCATTCGATTGGTGGATGGAAACATAGATTCAGACATTTCTAAATAAACCCAAATGAAAAGATTTGCACTCCTTTTACTGGTGGCATTCACTGCCCTTTCTGGCTACGCTCAAACGACTTTAACCCTAGAGGATGCCGTATTAAACGGTAGAAAATATTACCCACAAGGGCTCATCATGCCGCAGTGGGTTCCGGGCACCGACGCGTATTCACATGTTACAGATGGCTACCAGAGTCTTGTTGTGGTGGACGCAAAATCTGGCGAAGAAACCGGACGCATCACCGCCGGTGAAATCAATGAAACCCTTGAAGGCACGGGAGTAAGTATTCGTGGCACATGGATGTTGAATTGGCTGGATGAAAATACCTTGTATTTCACTGAAGAAGGAACGCTCTACACCTATGATATCGCAAATAAAACCATCACGACCCAGTATACCATGGCTGCCGGGAGTGGCAATCTTCACCTCAGTTCCCAATTAAACGCTGCATATACTGTAGGCAACAACGTGTTCGTAAACTGGATAGGCGAAGAAAGCACCGTTCAAGTAACCAAACATGAGGATCCTGATGTCGTCTCGGGCCAAGCCATTGCGCGCAGCGAATTTGGAATTACTGAAGGTTTATTCTGGAACAACGTAGGGGACGCCGTAGCCTTTTATGAGAAAAATGAAAGTGCCGTGGCCAATTATCCTTTGCTCGACATTTCCACTACCCCCGGTTCTTTGAATGAAATTAAATACCCGATGGCAGGTCAAGGCTCAGAATATGCGCGCGTTGGGGTGTATCACAAAGGGAAGAAGTCACCCGTCTACCTAGATACAGACGGCGTTGAGCACGACCAATACCTCACTAACCTGAGTTGGTCACCGGACGGTAAAACCATTCTATTGGCCATCGTCAACCGAGCACAAAACCACTACGATGTAGTTGCTTTCAATGCGAAAAACGGAAAAAGAGGTGCCACTCTTTTGAGTGTAAGTAATGACAAATGGGCGGAACCCGAGCATCCCGCTTATTGGGTCAGCAACAAAGAATTTATATGGCTTACCGAACGCGACGGTTACATGAACCTGTACTTGCATACGACTAAAGGAGAATTGGTTCAACAATTGACCTCTAACGATTTTGAAGCTACCGGAATTCTAGGTCGCGATAAAAGTGGCGACATCCTCTTTACCGCAACAGGTGAAGACCCTCGCGAATCGCACCTTTTCAGCGTGAGTCTCAAGGGAAAACAGCACCAGTTGACGATGGAAAACGGGACGCACAGCCCAACCGTACAAGAGGGCGGCACGTATTTTATTGATAGTTACAGCAGCATCGACGTCCCTTCGAAAACTGCATTAAAAAGCACGGCAGGAAAGGTCTTGCGCGAACTGGCGTCTGCTAACGATCCTTTCGAGGGCACGAACATTCGCAAGCCCACGTTGGGTAGTATTACAGGCCCTGACGGATCAACGCTTTACACGCGAACCTATTTGCCTTTTGATTTCGATCCCGCGAAAAAATACCCTGTGCTTGTTTACGTCTATGGCGGGCCGCATGCACAAATGGTTACGAACCGTTGGAACGGAGGTGGCCCGTTTTGGATGAACGAATTTGCGAATCGTGGATACATTGTATTTACGCTAGATAACCGCGGTTCTGCGCATCGCGGGACGGATTTTGAACAACAAATTCACCGTCAGTTGGGCACTGTTGAAATGGAAGACCAATTGGCCGGTGTGGCCTACCTAAAATCTCTACCCTATGTGGACGGGGATCGCATGGCCGTGCACGGCTGGAGCTACGGTGGATTCATGACTACCTCACTCATGTTACGTCAGCCGGGCACCTTTAAAGCAGGTGTTGCCGGTGGCCCAGTGACCGATTGGAAATACTACGAAGTAATGTACGGCGAGCGCTACATGGACCGCCCTGAAGAGAATGAAGACGGCTATACAGAAAACCGTTTACACAACTACGTGAGTAACCTTCAAGGCGACCTCCTACTCATCCACGGAACCGTGGACGATGTCGTGGTCATGCAACACAACCTCAGCTTGGTGAAATCCTTCATAGACGCCGGTATCCAAATGGATTTCTTCCCTACCTGATGCACCCACACAATGTGCGTGGAAAGGATAGACTGCACCTGATGACTAAGGTGTTGAACTACGTTGAGGACAGCTTGCAGGAATAGTGCTCGAGCGTTTTGCTAAACTCCTACCCGCATTGATCATAGGATTGAATGTAATCGTATTCGTTCCAATGACCTTGTGGATTTTTATCTCTGATGGCGGGCCAATGGGTTTTGGCTACCTAGGACTGCCTTTTACTTTCTTAATGAATATTGGCGGTGTACTGAGGTGCTGTGCAACTGGTTCGGAAATCGAATCGAATGTCGTTTTTGATCATCAACGGAATCTTTGCCATAGTAGGAATTTGCCTTACCCTACTATTGCTTTTAGATGTTTGGGTATCTATTCTAGAACAGGTAAGTACGGTATAAATCCTACTCCGGCGGACAGTTGATGAAATCATCTTGACCAAAGCCGTCGCACATTGCCTGGCAAGGATTGGAATAACGTAAGATCTTACCATTGCCTTGCACACAAACGGGGTCGTACTCCATCGTACAAATGCAGTTTGGGTTTGAGGGCGCCACATTCTCCACGGGCTGCCAGCTTGAGCATCCATTTAATCCAAGGGCAACCACTGCCAGTATTAGGATTCTTTTCATCATTTCTGTATCAAATCTACGACGGTATCAAGCTCAAATTGTGTGCCAATGCTCAGACAAGATTCGCGAATCTTCTCCCGTATAGAACCAGCTTCCACGGGTAATTTTTCCGCTGCCTGTTCCCAAGTCTGACGGTCGGGCCATTGTGCATAGGCCACATAGTTTCCAGTGGCCGCTTTGTGTAGTCGAGAACCACCACTGCCTGCATGTTCCTTGAAGAGTTGGGTAAGCGCTGACCATGCTTTCACAAAGTCATTCTCCGATCCCGGTTTCACTTCAAAGGTGTAGATCACACTAAACATACAAGCAAAATTTTTCAGAAGATAAAAAAGCCCGCGGACCTCCGGTCCGCGGGCTTTAAGATTTTGCTAAAACGTGCGTATTATTTACGGCGTTTCTTACGCTTTTTCTTTCCTTCCACTACCGTCATTTCATCAACAAGGTGGCCTGCGCCAGCATATTTGTCGATGATAAATAGGGTGTAGCGAATATCAACGGAGATGGTACGTTGCAATTGGTCCTCGAAGAAAATATCACCGGACATTGCCTCCCAGTTACCATCAAATGCTGTACCGATCAATTCACCGTCGCCATTAATTACGGGCGAGCCTGAATTACCTCCAGTGATGTCGTTATTTGAAATGAAGTTGACAATCAAATCGCCATTTTCATCCGCATAGCGACCATAGTCCTTAGCGTTGTAGAGTTCCTTCAAGCGAGCAGGTACGATGAATTCGTCATTGCTAGGATCTTCCTTCTGCATTACCCCGTCTAACGTTGTAACATAGTCGTAGTGTACAGCATCTTGAGGATCGTAAGCACCTACCACACCCCAAGTCATACGCAAGGTTGAGTTGGCATCTGGCGCGAATGTTTTCTCCGGCATAGCTTGACGTAGCCCATCGGTAAAGAGACGGTAACCTTTTTCCATCTTTTCGTTCACCTCGGCATTTCCTTGTTGGTTGCCGAAATACGTCATAATGAAACTAGAAGCTACTTTTCCTCCCATATCCGCTTTCAGTGCATCAGCATCCATGGTTTCCATCCAAGATTTTAGCGCATCCATTGATGCGTAAATGGAGTTGTCATAAACCTCAGTAGCAAGCACTGTAACGTCGCCGTCCATGCTATCGCGAACTTCAGTAAAGATGCCCGGCTGTTGATCGGCTGGGACGTTTTCCATCCACATGCCCCACAATTTCGCAGCTAAAGCACGGTCCACATCTGCTTGGTATTCTGCGAAGTGGTCTTCAGCATAAGCCAAAGCGGCTGCTTTATCCGCTTCGAGATCTTCTGAGCTTGAGAGCGCGCTTAACATGCGGCCAAGACGGAACGCATACAACGGTAAAGATGCACCACGAATTCCAGCCTCCATCAGATATACACCGCCTTTAACGGTAGCATCTGTCGCCGCATAGGCCTCGTTCAGTAGATCTAATGCTCCTGCATATTCTGCGCGAGATGGATCTGCTTTTGCCCATTCCATGTAGCGTGCCTCGATGGCTTCTTTCTTCGCCTTCACACGGTTCTTCTTGAGCTGTTCGGTTTGACCGATGAAGTATTTCCAATAGTTCGCTGTAGAAGCATAGTTAGAGGCCAATGCAATGCGTACTGCATCGTCTGCATCCATCGCTTTTTTCATGATGGCCAATTTCTGCTCACGAATCTCAACCACTGTTGGGTTGTAGAGATTAATGGCTTGCTCAATACCGGTAGAAGTGAGGAATCTATCCGTAGAACCTGGGAAACCGAAGACCATAGTAAAGTCCCCTTCTTTCACACCGTTCAAACTTACCGGTAAGTGGTGCTTTGGAGTCAACGGTACATTGTCCGCACTAACGTCAGAAGGATTGCCTTCTGCATCCGCATAAATGCGGAACATTGAAAAGTCACCGGTGTGACGCGGCCACATCCAGTTGTCTGTATCGCCACCGTACTTTCCTACACTGCTTGGCGGAGCACCCACCAAACGAACATCCTTGTACGTATTGAATACGAACAAATAAAATTCATTGTTATGAAAGAAACTGCGTGTGTAGGCGTTGTGCACGGTACCTTCCGTAGCTTCTTTAGCCAATGCATCACCCACTTCTTTCGCTTTTGCAGCACGCTCGGCTTCAGACATATCATCTGTGAGTTCGGCCATAACTTTATCCGTTACGTCCTCCATGCGCACTAAAATCGCTGCGGTCAAACCTGATTGGTACGCTCTTCTTCGCGAGTCATCGCCCAGAAACCGTCCGTTAGGTAGTCATTTTCTACTGTAGAATGCGAGCGGATGGCATCGTAACCACAGTGGTGGTTTGTCAGCATCAATCCCTGATCAGAGATGATCTCACCCGTACAAAACCACCCAAAGAAACGATGGCGTCTTTTACAGAGGCATTATTGATATCGTACAATTCTTCTGCGGTCAAATTCAAGCCGTTTGCTTGCATCTCCGCCATATTGAGGCGCTTGATGAGCATAGGCAACCACATCCCTTCGTGTGCCGTAGAAACTACAGAACTCAGGACCAAGGCTAGGGTAAGTAGGCCCGAAATAAATCTTTTCATGCGTTGTTATTTCTGTTTGTAATCAAAAGGAGCGCTGCCCTTGCAGGCAGCGCTCCCAAATATAAGGATTTTAAGGCCTCGTTATAAGCCTAATGCTTTGCGAACATTGCCTTCCATCAGTACCTCTGCTGGATTTTCAAGCGCTTCTTTAATGGCTACTAACGTGCCCACACTTTCGCGACCGTCAATCACGCGGTGGTCGTAGCTCAATGCAACGTACATCATAGGACGAATGACCACTTCACCATCAACTGCAACCGGGCGCTGAATAATATTGTGCATTCCTAGAATGGCACTTTGCGGCGGGTTAATGATCGGTGTAGAGAGCATAGATCCGAACACACCACCGTTAGTGATGGTAAAGGTTCCACCTGTCATCTCATCCACTGTAATTTTACCGTCGCGCACTTTCGTTGCTAGGCGACCAATCTCACTTTCTACCCCTGCGAAATCCAAGGTTTCAGCGTTGCGAACCACAGGACCATCAATCCCTTAGGACCACTTACCGCTACACTTACGTCCACATAATCAAAGCTCACGAGCTCATTTCCATCGATCATGCTGTTCGTAGAAGGGTACATTTTCAATGCGCGAACCGCAGCGAGCGTAAAGAAACTCATGAAGCCAAGTTTCACCCCGTGCTTCTCAAAGAACTCATTCTTGTATTCGTTACGCAAGTCGAAAATAGGCTTCATATCTACCTCGTTAAAGGTGGTAAGCATGGCCGTTTCATTCTTTACTGTAACTAATCTACTGGCCAATTTGCGACGAAGACTACTCATCTTCTTGCGCGTCTGCGCACGCTCGCCGTGTTCAGAAGAACCCATAGAAGCTACTGCATCAATGACATCTGCCTTAGTGATGCGACCGTCTTTACCCGTTCCTTTTGCCACAGATGCACCCGTTTCGGCCATCATTTTCTTAGCAGCAGGGGAAGCTGTTCCGGTAGCATAGGTCGTCGCTGCTGGCGCAGCTGGTGCCGCCACCGGCTCTGGGTTTGGTGCCGCTGGAGCTGGAGCTGCGCTGCCCTCTGGACGCGCCGCGTTCGTATCGATCAAACAAACCACTTGACCCACCTCAACGGTGTCGCCTTCTTCTGCTTTTAAAGTGATAATTCCACTTTCTTCTGCAGGCAATTCGAGCGTTGCCTTGTCGGAATCGACCTCAGCAATGGCTTGATCTTTTTCTACATAGTCGCCGTCACTTACCAACCAGGTAGCGATTTCAACTTCAGTAATGGATTCGCCTGGTGAAGGCACTTTCATTTCTAACATATCTGATAGACTTAAATGCTAAATACTCGTTCAATAGTTTCTCTTTGACGCTGAACGGCCACTTGGTGTGATCCGCTTGCCGTCGCTGCACTTGGCGCTGGACTCACGAGAGTCAACTGCTGGTGCATTTGCCACAACATGTAGGTCCATGCCCCCATGTTTGCTGGTTCTTCTTGCGCCCAAACATGCATTGCTGCGTTCGGGTATTTTGCTACTTCCTGCTTGATGGCAAGATCATCGAGCGGGTACAATTGTTCTATTCTAATAATAGCCACGTGATCCGCGCCCTGCGCCTCGCGCTCATCAGCGAGTTCGTAGTAGAGTTTCCCTGAACAGAAAACCACTTTCGTAACTTTTTCTGGGGCGACTGTGGTATCCGACAAAATGGGTTGGAATGTGCCATGGGCCAATTCTTCCATAGTGCTTTGCGCCTTCGGTAATCGCAACAGACTCTTCGGCGACATTACCACGAGCGGACGTCTAAAGTGACGCTTGTGTTGACGACGCAGTAAATGATAGAAGTTCGCTGGTGTGGTACAGTTCGCCACGGTCATGTTTTCTTGCGCACACATCTGTAAGAAGCGCTCAAGTCGTGCAGAACTGTGTTCAGCACCTTGTCCTTCATAACCGTGAGGAAGCAGCAAAACCAATCCGTTCTGAACTTTCCATTTGTCCTCGGCAGCAGTGAGGAATTGGTCAATCATGATCTGGGCGCCGTTGGCAAAGTCACCGAATTGGGCCTCCCAAATGGTTAAGGTATCCGGCGATGCCATGGCATATCCGTAATCAAAACCCATTACTGCGTATTCACTCAACAACGAATTGTAAATGGCAAAACGGCCTTCTTTTCCTGGATATTCGTTGAGTAGATTCACTTCTTCTTCGCTGTCCTCTACCTTTAAAATGGCATGGCGGTGCGAGAACGTTCCGCGCTCTACATCTTCTCCGGAAATTCGAATGTTGTAATCTTCTGCTAAAAGCGAGCCGTAGGCGAGCAATTCACCCATGCCCCAATCTATGGAGTTGCGTTCAAACACTTGTGCGGCACGATCCCCCATCAAGCGAACGGTTTTCTTTAAGAACTTCTTGCCTTCAGGAAGGGTCGTGATGTATTTCGCGATATCCTTTAGCTTGTCTAAATCAAAGGTCGTGTCCACCGGATGCAACATTTCACCAGGTTTAGCAGCAGGATAATCTACCCACTCCTTTTCCATAAACGGCGTAATCACGTTGCGCTCGATTTTCTTCGCTTCATCAAAGTCGACCTCCAACATGGATTTAAACTCATCCTGCATTTCGCGTACCATTCCCTGGGTAGCAATTCCTTCGCTCATCAACTTCTGTGCGTAGATTTCGCGCGGGTTCGGATGCTTTGAGATGGCCTTGTATAAAATCGGCTGTGTGAAACGAGGTTCATCTCCTTCGTTGTGTCCGTACTTGCGGTAACACAATAAGTCGATAAAAATGTCGCGCTTAAAACGCTGACGGTATTCAATGGCGAGGCGCATTGCATGTACTAATGCCTCTGGATCATCCCCATTTACGTGAAGTACAGGAGCTAAAATAACTTTAGCCACATCCGTACAATACGTCGAAGAACGTGCATCCAAATAATTTGTCGTAAACCCTACCTGGTTGTTAATGACCACATGCAGCGTTCCACCTGTTTTGTAACCGTCCAATGTTTCCATTTGAACCGTTTCGTACACTATTCCTTGTGCCGCCACTGCAGCATCACCATGGATCAGTATCGGCAATACTTTACCCGATTCCATCCCATAGTCGTTGTTGATTTTTGCGCGAGCAATACCCTCCACAACCGGGTCAACCGCCTCGAGATGCGACGGGTTTGGCGCGATATTCATCAACACCTCATGCCCATCTACAGTGGTATGAACGGTGGTATGACCCAGGTGGTACTTTACATCCCCATCTATGGTCACATCGTCGAACGCCTTTCCTTCAAATTCAGAGAAAATCTGTTTACGCGGCTTACCGAAGACGTTCGTAAGTACATTTAAACGACCGCGGTGGGCCATGCCTAGAACGAATTCCTTCACACCGTGACGCGCACCGTGATTCACTACCTCATCTAAACCTGGAATCAACGCTTCCGCTCCTTCGATTGAAAAGCGCTTTTGTCCCACAAATTTCGTGTTCAAGAAAGCCTCAAAACTAACGGCTTGGTTCAGTTTATGAAGGATTTGCTTCTTCTCTTCAATGGAGAGCTTCGGCTTATTATCGTCTTTGTGGATCCAATTTTTAATCCAAGTACGACGTTCAGGATCGCGAATGTAGTTGTATTCTACCCCGGTGCTTTGGCAGTAAATCGCCTCTAAATGCGCGATGATTTCACGCAACTTCGTCGCACCTGGCAGCCCCAATTCTGTGGCTGCATTAAACGGTGTATCCAGATCGTCTTTGCTTAATCCGAAGTTTTCGATGTCTAATGTAGGCTCGTATCTGCGGCGCATGCGAACAGGGTTCGTCTTTGTGAACAACTGGCCCCGAGAGCGGTAGCCTTGAATTAAATTCAAAACATGAAACTCTTTAATCACCTCTTCAGGCACACCCGCGCCTTCAAGGTCTTCTTCAGAATAGATTTCTTTTGCAAAATCATATCCCTGGAAGAAGGCTCGCCAGCTCGGTTCAATACCGTCCGGATTTTTGAGGTAGCGCTCGTATTGATCATCAATCAATTGGGCGTGAACGCTTCCTAAAAATGAAAATCTATCCATGTAGATGTATTGGATTTACAGTCAAAAGTACAACACAAAACGCGGTCTATAGATTGGAAATTTGCAATATTCCTATAGGCCTGAAGTATTGTGCGGCACGCAAACGATGTGTCCAAAAAAAAGCCCCTAGAAAAGGGGCCTTAAATCAATATTCTTCTTCGTTCCAGAGGAAATCTTCTTCAGACGGATAATCCGGCCAAATTTCTTCGATACTCTCGTAAGTTTCTTCCTCTTCCTCTTCGATAGCTTGAAGATTCTCAACCACCTCTAAAGGTGCACCAGTACGAATTGCATAATCGATCAACTCATCACGGGTTGCAGGCCATGGAGCATCACTCAAATAAGAAGCTAATTCTAAAGTCCAGTACATATTGTATCGTATTAACTCGATTTGGTATTTCGTGCAAATGTAATCGATTTCCGCACTTGGGCAACTTTTTTGCCAAAAAGCGTAACTTCCTAGTAGTTAGGAGTCCAAATACGCTCTTCTAGACCTTCTTTGTGGAGAATAAACCGTGCTAGGACGAAGAAAAAGTCCGACAATCTATTCAGGAAGACAGGGATCTCTTCTTTCACTTCAACCTCATTGGCCAATGCCACCACACGACGTTCAGCGCGACGTGTAATTGTGCGAGCCACCTGTGCCATTGATGAAGCCTTCGAACCGCTTGGTAAAATGAAATTTTTCAATTCAGGAAGCTGTTCGTTCCAAGAATCTATTTGACGCTCCAAAGCATCCACTAACTCCGCGTCCAATTTGGGCATCGGAAACGTCGCTTCGCCCTCCAACGCGAGGTAGGAGCCCATAGAAAAAAGCTCGCTCTGAATTTTAATCAATAACGGGAAGCTGTTGGTAGGAAGCTCTGCAGCGAGCACACCCAACCATGAGTTTAATTCGTCTAAGGTGCCGTAAGCTTCTAATCGCATGTCGTCCTTAGAGACTCGAGTACCGGTAAGTAAGGAAGTGGTTCCTTTGTCGCCTGTTTTGGTGTAGATTTTCACTAGTATGCTCTTTCTTTCCTACCCTCAACGTAGAAAATAAAGCTCTTGTTCACCACTCGATTTCCTCCTGCAGTCGGGTAATTTCCTGTAAAATACCAATCTCCAGGATTATTTGGACAACTCAAGTGCAAATCTTCAATGTCTTGATAAACAATACTTACCCTTGCTTTGACATCCGGCGGCGTCAGTAATTCAGCAATCTTAGCGCTGATCTCTTCAGCGGTAAATGGCTCATAAATCTCTTTGACGTAATTCTGAACCTCTTCGTCTGGAAGCGTTTCCTGTGCCTTACACTTTTGATACACTGCATCAATAATGTCGGTCTTACCGTGCTCCTTCAATAGGGCTATAGCTGCGCGGAACGCAATGAAATCGCCCATACGTGCCATATCAATCCCGTAACAATCCGGGTAGCGAATCTGTGGGGCCGAAGAAGCAATCACGATATGCTTTGGAGATAATCGGTCAAAAATTCTAAGGATGCTCTGCTTCAACGTCGTTCCACGAACAATACTATCGTCAATAGCTACCAAATGATCCTGTCGGTTTTACCGAACCGTGTGTAATATCATAGACATGGCTCACCAACTCATCTCTTGAACTGTCTTCAGTAATAAACGTGCGCAATTTCACATCCTTCCACGCCACTTTTTCAACTCTAGGACGCTTTCCAAGAATCGCTTTCAGCTCATCATCGTTGGATTTTCTAATCCTTAATGGCTTCGTATTTCAACGTATTAAAATGATCTTCCATTCCTTTCACCATTCCGTAAAAGCTCACCTCAGCAGTGTTTGGAATAAAAGAGAACACCGGTATCCTCCACTTCACCATCGACAAGATCCACAATTTTGGAATCAATCGACGGCCCAATTCTATACGCTCGTTGTAGATGTCTTTATCGTTTCCACGCGAAAAGTAGATGCGCTCAAAAGAACACGCTTTAAAAGCTGTTGGCGTTTTAATCTCATCAATAGATACTTCCCGTGATGCTTCACAATAAGGGCATTTCCAGGAGGCAATTCTGTGATTTGTTCCGATTTTAAATTCAACGCCGACTGTATGACAGGGCGTTCTGATGCCACAACCACAATCTCATCGTCGTAATAATAGAAGGCCGGTCGAATTCCAGCCGGATCGCGCAAAACAAATGAATCACCGTGTCCGGTCATTCCAGCCATTGCGTAGCCACCGTCCCATTTTTTTGAGGCGCGGCGTAGGATATCTGCCAGGTCTAATCGGTTCGCGATTTCTGCAGTGGCCTCTTTCTTAGAATAGCCCTCCGCCTTGAGTTCGTAGTATAAATCGTCGTTGGCCTCATCCAGGAAGTGACCAATTTTTTCCATGATTGTGACCGTATCCGCTTTCTCCTTCGGGTGCTGGCCCAATTCGACCAATTCATTAAAGAGTTCATCAACATTCGTCATGTTGAAGTTTCCCGCAACAATCAAATTCCGAGTCGGCCAGTTGTTCTGTCTCAAGAACGGATGGCATGCTTCGATAGTATTTCCGCCGTACGTTCCATAGCGCAAGTGGCCTAAAAACACTTCCCCTGTAAAGGGCAGATTTTCTTTCAACCACGGTACATCAGAAAGGCGCGATGCATCACCCGCAATACCCTCGGCAATACGCTTTTGTACTTTGCCAAAGATGTCCCCAATGCTGTTCGTGTCCACCGAACGGTAACGCGAAATGTACCGCGTACCCGGTGCCATATTCAACTTTATGTTCGCAAGACCCGCACCGTCTTGACCACGGTTGCGTTGCTTCTCCATGAGGAGGTACATCTTGTTCAGGCCGTAAAATGCCGTTCCGTATTTTTCAACGTAATATTCGAGAGGCTTTCTCAGGCGAACGAATGCTATGCCACATTCGTGTTTGATGGGATCACTCATAGGAGGTATTAATGTGGGTCAAAATTACCGAAATTCTCGCAGGTGTACCAAGGTTTTTCTAGGGGAGTAAGTGAGATAAATCCATTCCTAACCATTCCAGTGCAGCGCCATGCAGCAGCTTTCCTTTACGCTCCTCGCTCCACGGCATTCCGTTAATGAGTTTACCGGGCTGTAATTCGCCGAGCGGGAACGGGTAATCGGTCCCCAATGCGACCCTATTTTCTCCCACAAGACCCACTATGTATTCGAGCATCTGGGGATCATGGACTAATGAATCGAGCCAAAATTTACCCATGTACTCTTTTGGGGCAATAGGATTATCTATGGCACAAAGGTCTGGGCGCACGTCGAATCCATGTTGCACCCGGGCGAGGGTAGCAGGAAACGATCCACCACCGTGTGCAAAAGCAACACGCAGCTTGGGAAGGCGCTCAAAAACACCACCGAAGATCATCGAGCAAATGGCCAATGAGCTTTCAGCCGGCATTCCGACCAACCAGGGCAACCAGTATTTTGTCATTTTCTCCTTTGCCATCATGTCCCAAGGGTGAACAAAAACGGCCATGTCCAAATCTTGACACGCCTCAAAAATGGGGAACAACTCTGGTGCATCGAGATTCCAGTCGTTGATGTGTGTTCCGATCTGAATCCCCTTTAGCCCAATTTCTTTGCACCGGCGTAATTCCTGAATGGCTAAATCCGGTGCTTGCATCGGAAGCGTTCCTAAACCCACGAAACGGGTGGGGTAACGGTCGCAAATTTCTGCGATGTGGTCATTTAAAAATTGGGCCACCTCAAGCGTGTCTTGCGGCTTCGCCCAATAACTAAACATCACAGGAACTGTAGATAAAACCTGAACATCTACATGGTGCAGACCGCATTCTTTCATACGCGCCTCAGGGCTCCAACAGTTGTCCTCAACCTCACGAAAAAATTCGCCATCTTTCATCATTCGAGCACTACAGCTCTTGTGATGATCGAGCGTTATAAATCCTCCATAGCCAAACTTCTCCCGAAAATTCGGGATGTGTTCGGGCAGGATGTGCGTATGTATGTCAACCGTAAAATTTCTTGAAGTAACCTCACACATACCCTAAACGAATCTGGGGTCAACCTCCATTACGTGCCCACAATCCTTGCAGGTACGGTTAGATTCGTTGCCATAATATTCGCGGAAATGAGGGAGAAAGTCCTTCTCAATATCTTTCAATTCGAAATACGCTTCGTGCAATTTGCCGTTGCATGCATCGCAAAACCACAACAAACCGTCCGTAAAGCCACGACCCTCGCGAATGCGTTCGATCACCAGACCGATACTGCCTTCATGACGAATGGGACTGTGCGGTGTTTTCGCCGGAACGGTCATCATGTCGCCGGGACCCAAATGCAGTTCATGCGCCTGACCATCGACTTGTACTTTAACCGTGATATTGCCTTCTAACTGGTAGAAGAACTCTTCCGTCTCATTGTAATGGTAATCTTTTCGAGCGTTGGGCCCTGCTACAACCATGACGATGTAGTCGTCCGATTCCGGGGTCAAATTCTTATTCGCCACCGGCGGCTTAAGAAGGTCTCTATTTTCGTCCAGCCACTGCTGAAAATTGAAGGGTTTTGGTACTGCCATTTGTGTTTGCTTTGGGACCTCAATTTATGAAATTCAAAACCGATTTCATCCTGCCTCGCCCTTCCTTATATTCGTACAGACAGATCACAGCTATGGATTTACAGAATTACATTGGAGGAGCGTTCCTTGAACCCCTTCACAAACAATACCTTACCAACACCAACCCTGCTACTGGAGAAGCCTATGGACGCATCCCAAAGTCGGACGAAAATGACGTAGCGCTCGCCACAAAGGCGGCACGCGACGCATTTCCTCACTGGAGCGCACTGTCTGCAGCGGAACGAAGTGCGTGGATGTTGAAGGTAGCGGATGAGATTGAGCGACGCTTGCCGGAATTGGCCCTTGCGGAATCTATTGATAATGGAAAACCGCTTTCCCTAGCCACTGCTGTGGATATTCCTCGCGCTCGGGACAATTTTAAATTTTACGCCACCGCCATCCTTCACGATGCCTATGAAACCCACGATATGGGAACCCATGGCTTCAACTATACGCTGCGTCAACCCGTAGGTGTTGCAGGGTGTATTTCCCCGTGGAATTTACCCCTCTATTTATTTACCTGGAAAATTGCCCCAGCCCTCGCTGCGGGCAATACCGTGGTTGCAAAACCGTCAGAAGTAACCCCCGCAACGGCATTTTTATTGTGCAAGATTTTAGACGATATCGACTTCCCACCGGGTGTTCTAAATATCGTTCATGGATTAGGCGCAGAAGTTGGAGCAGCCATTGTTGCCCATCAAGACATCCCCATCATTTCTTTTACTGGAGGCACACAAACCGGAAAGGCCATTAGCGCTGTTGCCGCTCCGATGTTTAAAAAATTGAGTCTTGAGCTCGGCGGGAAAAACGCAAATATTGTTTTCGAAGATTGCGATTTCGATGAAGCGGTTAAAACCAGTGTTCGCGCTGCATTCGCTAACCAGGGACAAATATGTCTGTGCGGATCACGCATCTACATCCAACGCAGTATTTACGAAAAATTCAAAGAATCTTTTGTGACACGCGTTAAAGGCCTTACCGTTGGTGACCCCTTGGAAGAAAACACCAGAACGGGTGCAGTAGTGAGCAAAGCGCATTTTGATAAAGTACTTTCACATATTGCCGTTGCTATAGATGAAGGCGGCACGCTGCTTACCGGTGGAAACCCGGTCCAATTAGAGGGTCGTTGTAAAAACGGGTACTTCATAGCACCGACCGTTTTCGAAAACCTGGATGCTTCTTGCCGCACTAATCAAGAAGAAATCTTTGGACCTGTCGTGACCCTTACTCCTTTCGATACGGAAGAGGAAGCACTTGCCATGGCCAATAGCACCGCTTACGGTTTGGCTGCGACGGTTTGGACGTCCAACCTTCAAGTGGCACACCGAATGGCTGCTCGCCTACATGCCGGCATCATTTGGGTGAACTGCTGGCTACTGCGCGACCTTCGCACCCCTTTCGGCGGTGTAAAGCAAAGCGGTGTAGGCCGCGAAGGCGGTTTCGAAGCACTCCGATTCTTTACTGAACCTAAAAATATTTGCATCAAACTATGATTCCTCATACACAGTGGGCAAAAGCCCTCCACGAAAGTGCACGTGCACAAAAACCCCGAGACCAATTTTCCACACAACACACCTACTCGCTCGATGACGCCTACAGAATTCAGCATGCCCTTATTCAGGAGCGTGTCAATGAAGGCTACAGCATCGTCGGGGTAAAAATGGGATTTACCTCTGTCGCTAAAATGAAGCAAATGGGGGTCGATGATATGATCATTGGCCAATTAACAGCGGATATGTGGATCACCGAACATCAGCCTTTAGTTCGCTCACAATGCATCCACCCGCGTGCCGAACCGGAAATTGCTTTTCGACTTTCGCAAGACATTACCTCCCCACTGAGCGTTGATGAAGTTTCTTCTGTCGTAGACGGGTGGCCTCAGCCATTGAAGTCATCGATTCGCGTTACGAAAACTTCAAATTTTCCCTAGAGGATGTCGTCGCGGACAATTGCAGCTCCTGCCGGTTCGCTTTGGGGCCCTGGTGTGAAGTACCCTTAGGTCTTAACGGCTTAGACATGATCCAGACCTTTGACCACCAAATAGTGGCGCAAGGAACAAGCGATGCCATTCTGGATAATCCCTTTGAAGCTCTTGCTGCAGCAACACGATTGGCGCTCCAATACGGTTTGCCTTTGAAAAAAGGTATGATAGTTTTGGCCGGCGCCTCAACGGCCGCGCACTTTATTGGAGCGACAAAGAACGTAGAAGTCACTGTGGATGGGCTGGGAAGCGCACAATTCAACATGGCATAAAAAAAGCGAGCCACACCGGGGTACGGAGTGGCTCGCTGAACAAAACCATGTCGCATCTTAATGAATTACTCGCTTACACTCAATTGGGATGCGGATTAATTTATTACAAAAGCTGTGCCAAAAGACTTATTTGCACTGTTAAAGTTTCGCAGAAAGACTCAGCAACAACTGAGCACGATTATAGCTCAGTGGAATCCCGTTCCAATCTCCAGTATGATTTTGGAAATTGCTGTAATACACAAGGTCAATTCCTAATTTCCAAAGGTCCACTCCTAGACCGACATTATAACCCGCCGACGACGGCGCAAACGTCGATGTAAACGTATTATCTGCCAGGTAGTGCTGATAATGTACACCTGCCTCAGCGCGCGCAAACTTTAGCAGTCGCAAACCTGCACTTGACTCAAACTGAAGTAAGTTGTGATCAAAGCTCTCATAGATCAATCCCGTTCCGTCATTACCTAGAGAAACTTTGAATTCTTTACATAGAGTGCGCTTGCACCGATGTAAAATTGGTCCCCAATAAACTGGCGCCCGAAAAAACCTAAATGATAGCCATCATCCGTTGCAGCCCCTTCAAAAATGGATTGCGACGTAGAAAGGGCATCATTCAGTCCAATTCCAGCCATATCAAAATTTAAACCCGTGCGCAATCCCCAGCGACTTTGAGCGCTGACACCCGTAGCAAGGGCTGCAAGTGTCACGATTAAAAATAATTTAGATTTCATAGTACACCTTTTTATATATTCAGAATTACAGCAATCGTGCCAAAGCACTTTCTAGACGCGGATTCAAAACATACAATACCTGCCGCTTGTCTTGCTCGAACGTTCCCGAAGCAGCACCTCTTCGCCCAGCTGCTTTTTCGATGTTTCATTAAGCTGCTTTATAAATTCGCTACGCTTCCTTCTTTGCACCTCCCACGACACGGTTTCGATGCCTAAAAGCTCATTAAAATCATCTGTATTTAGCGGGCCGCCGGCACTTTTCTCAAGAATATCCCACTGTACCGTATCGAAGATGGCTCCGCGTTTGGTAAGGTAACGCCTCCTAAGATACACCGTTAGTAAAATGCCGAACAGGGTGAACAGCCCAAACGATGCAAAAAGCAAATTTTGAACACCTCCGCCTTCGCGCACGTAGAGCGGTTTAATAGATTTCAATGGCGGATTTTTAGTCGGTATACTTTCAAAGAAATAGCCCAATTTTAGTTTATCAGAATGCTTAGGAACTAATAATTCATCCCCTGCAGAATACGCGCAGGCAAAACCAAGGGCACTTCGTTGGTTAGCTAGATTTGCGCCGTTTTCCATGGTCACATCCGCCAATTCGTTACCTGCCGGGTACAACCAAAATGACCGCAAAGGGGCCATTATAAGACAGGTCGTATCAGACAATGTATGCACCATGTACCGCTCTTCTACCTTCAGATCTAAACTAGCAGCACCGTAATTCTGCCATAACGCTTCCTTAAAATCATATCCATAAACACCATCGTGGTGGATGACATATAAAATATCGTTTGCACGATCGTAGAAGCGCACCTCCGTACCAGTTACATCAAAGTCCGGCGTTTCTAGACCAAAGGGCGCCTTACTGTATACACTCCATTCTTTACGTTTATCAGAATAAAACGTCAGTAAGTTATTTTGGATCCAGAAACCATAACCACCAAAGGAAAATATCGTGTCCTTTCGGACGAACTGGTAGCTATCGAAGTTGTACCCATGGTGATAGGTCTCATCTATGCGATCGATACTTTGTCGCACTGTATCTACGCGAAATACCTTGCCCGTCCCAGCAAAGACTGCCTTCAAGCCGCCTTTCGTTGGAAACAAATGCCCGTTGATTGTTAATTCGTAGTATTGCGGGTCATAGTTTAGGGTATATTGCGGAAGTGTATCTATGTGATTTTCGTAAAACACAATGTTTTCACCGGTCATCAAAGAGATTCGCTGCACCGCCTGAGTAGAAGGCACTTTCCAAGAAATATAACCATTGCTATACGCTGATTTACAGCATATTAAACTACATATAAGAACACCTGTAAATTTAAAAGAAATGCGTTTTATATACATGTTACACATATGTTTAAACGCAAATATAAGATACAAACTTATATTCTGGCGCATATTTGTCTCAACCAATAACCCTTGGCAGCTTAAGTTGCTAATTTAAGAGGCCAAACCAATACACTCAAAGGAACCCGATCCAGTTCATGGATCGGGTTTTATGCCCTATTCTTTTGTCTCTACATTACCCCACCCCTTTCAACGAGGGTTATACACCAGTTATTCTATACTAATCGAGATTAACCCCTATTAAAATAGGGGGTGTGCATGCTAATTAATTTGTTATTTTGATTTTTACCCCACTTTTTTGAGGGTCTATTGCGAAATACATATACATTTGCAGCAAATCACCCTCGAAAATGAAAAAATCGACGCAATCATTAGAAAATCCAAATTTCACGAGGTCCGCCAGGCACTTCATGATGTGAACGTGTACTTCTTCAGTTACTGGGACGTAACTGGTGTAGGTCATGAAAAAAAGGAACACCTCTATCGCGGCGTTGCCTATAGCTCCTCAGATATTCAAAGACGTTATTTAAGCATCGTTGTAAATGACGATTTCGTAGAAAAAACCGTACATGCCATTCTTGAAGCTGCAAAGACCGGAGAGGTCGGCGACGGGAAAATATTTGTAACACCTGTAGAAGAAGCGTATCGCATTCGTACTGGTGAAAGTGGCGGACTTACGCTGAAATAATAACATACAGCAAATGGACACTACACTAACGCTCACGGTTAATAATCTATGGATGATGATCTGTACGGCTCTCGTGTTTTTTATGCACTTGGGTTTTAGTCTGCTGGAAATTGGACTCACCAGACAGAAAAACACGGTCAACATCCTATTCAAAAACTTCTTCATCATCTGCATTGGATTGGTCCTGTATGCGCTCATAGGATTCAATCTCATGTATCCGTCATCGTTCTGGCATGGGGTAATCCCAGACTACTTTGTAGGCCTCTTTGGCCTAGAAAGCCCACAAAACGCAGAAGGACTGGATTTAACCTACAATACAGGCTACACGTATTGGACCGATTTCTTGTTTCAAGGCATGTTCGCTGCCACTGCCGCTACTATTGTTTCCGGAGCGGTCGCAGAACGTGCAAAACTGGGATCATTCTTTGCCTTTTCCATACTGTATGTGGGGCTCGTATATCCTATTGTAGGTTCATGGAAGTGGGGCGGCGGATTTTTGGACCAATGGGGATTCTATGATTTCGCCGGTTCAACATTAGTTCATTCCGTCGGAGGCTGGGCTGCGCTCGTTTATATTGCCAAATTAGGCGCACGAATTGGCAAGTTTGAAAAAGACGGTAGCGCGCGTGCAATTCCAGGACACAATCTGCCGTTTGCGGCGGCTGGCGTTCTTATTTTATGGCTTGGATGGTTTGGCTTTAATGGAGGATCCGTGCTCAGCGCAGATCCCGCGTTGACTTCTCTTGTGCTCACTACCACGTCCATCTCTGCAGCAGCCGGTGGCCTCGCGGCAGCCGGTTTTGTTCATTTCGTATATAAAAATTTCGATTTAACCATGTTCATGAACGGCATACTCGGGGGACTCGTCAGTATTACTGCTGGTGCCGACCTTATGGGCATCACCGACGCCATATTTATTGGAGCCATCGGGGGAATTGTTGTTGTACTTGCAGTGTCTTTACTTGATCAATTAAAATTGGATGATCCGGTAGGGGCAGTAGCCGTTCATTTGGGCACAGGCATCTGGGGAACACTCGCCGTAGGTCTTTTCGGAAGTGCTGCTGGCACACAACAATTCTTAGTTCAATTGGTCGGCGTACTTATTGTAGCAGCATTCTGCTTAACGTTCAGTTTCGGCTTTCTCAGCTTGATTAATAAGCGTTGGGGCCTTCGAGTTGACCGTGAAGAGGAGCTCGACGGACTAGACCAAGCAGAGCATGGTGGTATGTCCGCCTATGCAGATTTCAGAATGAATCAACACTAAACCAGTCGCACCCAATTATAAACAGCGTCCTTTAGCACCTATCTAAAGCAAAAAAACCAGCCCCTCGGGGCTGGTTTTTAGTTTAATCCAATGCAATCCTAAGGCCTACTCCTCCACCTGCAGTACTCAAAGAAACCTTTTCTAATGCTGGAAAATTCTTACCATGATTATGATGGATGTAATACGCTACAGCATCAAATACTAGTAAAAACGAGCCCTGAAGTATTAGGCTATTCCCATAGCCTTTGAAAAGATCTTCTTGATCCAATTGGTTCGGAGCCACTTCTCGCATCCAAATTCCTGCTGCAATGTATCCTACGTCTAAAACGTCATTGAATAAAAAAATGGATTCTGTCTTTTTTGCGCCTTCAACAGTTCTTCTCTAGTCATCGGCTGTCCGCCGCGACGTGCCTTGATGTACCTGGGCAATGCCAGTCCAATATTCACAGTATTCCACATCACATTCATTTCGTGAAACCGCTTTGAAGATTCCTCCTCACTCGTAAAATAACCCGCACCGCTGATCGCGAAGTTTGCCACGGCATAGGAACCTAGGCCGAGCATGAGCTGTTCGTTAATGGAGTTGAATTCCTTTTGGAAATTGGTCACTTGGCCAAATATGCTTTGGGAAAGCAGCAACCCTGCAAATAGTAGTATTTTCTTCATCGTATTTAATTCAACAATATAAAGTGATGCACGGTTCGTCTTAAAATAAAAAAGGCGACCGCTATGCGTTCGCCTTTTGTGTGGTGGAAAAGATGGGATGTAGTTGCTAAAGACAATAGATCCCTGGGAGGGGAACCATTCAATACAAAAGTCTCCACCTGACGGTGGCAGCACCTTTTTTATGCCGGTGATTCTCTGATGCAAGCATCGCGAATCTCCACAATAACAAAAGGCGCCCGCTACGCGTTCGCCTTTTGTTATTGTGGAGAAGATGGGATTCGAACCCACGACCTCTTGACTGCCAGTCAAACGCTCTAGCCAACTGAGCTACATCCCCAACGAGGCGCAAATATAGGTTAAGAGTTTGAATCCATGCGTATAGTTGAAATACAAACAGTACTCATAAAATCGGTCGAAGAAAATAGATAGCATGCACTCTTAAATGAGCAGCGCAAATCAACTAACTTACGCTCACGATGATTTCCACAAATACTTCTTTGCTGCGCAGTCTAACGATACTGTTTGGAACTGTACTCTATTCTATTTCGGTACAGGGCCAATTGGCTGTGAATGAATTCAATAGCAAGCGCGGTTTTACCGACGAAAATGGGGATGATGTGGACTGGGTTGAGGTATTCAACTACTCCAGTGATTCAGTGTTTCTCGCAGACTATTTTCTCAGCGATAACCCGGATAATCTCGATAAATGGCAATTTCCAAACACCTATTTAGGCAGCCAAGAGCTTATTACGATATGTGCATCGGGTAGGGAGGATGCAAAATTTCCCAATCATTGGGAGGCGCTGGTTCTAGCTGAAGGAATTTGGAAGTATTGGAACGGATCAAACCCCCCTACCAACTACAATGATTGGAACCAATTGGGTTTTAACGATCAGAGTTGGAATTCAGGACAAGGTGGTATTGGTTACGGAGATAATGACGATAACACTACCATTGCCGCTACGCCCTCCATCCTCATGCGTAAAGAATTTCAGATCGTCGATATTCAAGACATTACACACCTCTTGTTTCATGCAGATTACGACGATGGATTCATCGCTTATTTGAACGGAATAGAAATCATGCGTTCGGATAATTTCGCCAGCGCTACTCCTGCTTATAATGAATTCACTACGGTCGATAAAGAAGCCGTTTTATACAGCGGCGGAATTCCTGAAAGTGCATTTTTTGATACGGAATCGGTCCAGGATTTACTGCTACCTGGGACTAATGTTCTGGCCGTGCGCGTTCACAACGCCAGTGCGAATTCCTCCGACATGAGCAGTAATTTTTATCTATCTGCCGGAATCGCATCCACAAATTTCAGCTACCAAAACCTGCCCAGCTGGATACAAACGCCATTGATTTTTCCCCATGCAGATTTCAAGCTATCCTACGGCGAAACCATTTGCATCAGCGATTCCAACGAAGCGCTACTGGACAGCGTTTACATCCCCTACGATATCTCTCGCTCCATAAGCAAGGGCCGCTTGCCTGACGGAACTGGGAATTGGTGCTATTTCGATGCACCTTCTCCAAACCAGTCCAACAGTCAAAACACGTGTTATTCGGGAATTACTGAAACGCCAACGCTTGATCTTGCCTCCGGCTGGTATGCTTCAGCGCAACAGGTTACTATTACTACGCCCAACAATACCACATCCTACTACACCACAAACGGTGATGTTCCAGATCAAAACGATACGGAGGTCAACGGCCCCATCTACATTTATGGCACCAGCGTGTTGAGCATACGAACCTTCAGTAATACAGGTCAGAAACTACCCAGCGCAATGGTTGACCGCACCTATGTGATAGATGAAGAAAATCACGGACTTCCAGTCGTTTCGATAATCACTGCGGAAAATCATCTTTGGGATTGGAATAGCGGGATCTATGTTATGGGACCCAACGCGAGTACAACGCTTCCCTACTTTGGGGCAAATTTCTGGCAACCCTGGTCTCGAAAGTCAAGAATGGAATTTTTTGACGGCACGAAAACCAAACAATTCGATGCCGTTTTCGATCTAGAAATTCATGGCGGTTGGTCCAGGGCTGAACCGCAAAAGTCGTTTAGAATAGATGCGAAATCTAAGTATACCGGGGATATCGAATATTCGTTGATTTCACGAAAGCCTGAGATTACCAGCTACAATAATTTCAACCTAAGAAACGGCGGTCAGCACGGGATTTTTAGTCGAATTCAAGATGCCATAATGAGCCGATTGGCGGACGGTACACACATCGACCGAATGGGCTACCAGGCCTGTATCGTATATCTGAACGGCACTTACTGGGGCTTGTACGGTATTCGCGAAAAGTTTGACGAACACTACGTAGAAAGTAATCACGGCGTGGATAAGGATGAAATCCAATTATTAAATCGAGAAGGCGCCCTTGTCGGTGATGATAGCCATTTCTTGGAATCGCATCAAATCATTACGGGATTAAATACTTCGGCACCCAATTTTGTTTCTGTCTTTAATTCGCGCTTTGATTTAGACAACTACATCGACTATTTCATCTTTGAAACCTATATCCAAAACCGGGATTGGATGGGAATCGACTGGGGCATTAATAATGTAAAGCTGTGGCGTCAAGACACCGCGGGAGGAACCTGGCGCTACATGATGTATGATACCGACTTTGCCTTTGGATTGTACGGCGGTAACATCTACGATAACTACATCGACCGGGCTCGTAATCCCAATTACCCCAATACGCATTCTGAAATTTTCGATCATGCACTGGATAACGCGGATTTTAAATGCCGATTCACGAACCGCTACAATGATCTCATCAACACGACGTTCCAGACAAGTAATTTTAATGCGGTAACGGATGAATTAAAAACGGAATTGGCCCCAGCCATCCCCGATCACATCGCGCAGTGGAGCAGTCAAATGGGCCCGTATTCCTATACCTATTGGCTCAATGCAGTAAATAGTATTAAAAGCTACAACAGCGGACGCATCACTACGGCACGTCAACATTTGAATCAAAGCCTCTCGCTTCAAGGTCAGCATACTGTAGATCTAGACGCCTTTCCTAATGCTGCTGGTCACATTAGGCTCAATAGCATCATGCCGGAATTGCCTTGGGACGGTGTATACCACGGTGCATGTCCTGTAACAGCTCAGGCCATTCCAAGCCGAGGTTTTCTGTTCTCACATTGGTACTCTACAGCCACGGCCTACAATAATGTAATGCAAGATTCCATAGAAGTTGCGGTTGCAGCGAATACGACATTAGTTGCACATTTTGATACTTGTAAAAATGTGGTAGATGCGACGATACAGCTGTCAGAAAAGATGCTCAAAGCAGCAGTCTCGATTGCTGTGACGAATCCTTCGTACGAATGGCTTTACAATGGAACCTCGGTATCTACGGACAGTGTTATCTACAACCCTTTAGATGGGAATTACCAACTCACGGTTCGTTTTGATTCGTGTGAAATCCAATCCGAAACGTTTATCGTGAATCAAGGCGACTACGGCATTCATTTGTTCCCGAATCCGGCGGTCGATGCCCTTACGGTCCAATTCTTAATGGGTCAACAAGAAAACATGACTCTAGGAATTTACAACACGGCTGGCCAATTGGTTTGGGAAACCACCTATTCCCAATTCCTGGGCCAATTCAACACCACCATCGACGTTTCCTCCTTCGCCCGTGATCTGTATATGCTGCGCATTACCACACCTTCGCTTACGTATGCAGGGAAGTTTATAGTGGTAGATTAGAAAACGGAATCTTAACGCACCAAAGTCACCCTAACCTTCTTCTTTTTCAATCGTTGGTTATTTGTGCGTTCCATCACTCGATGGGCGATGGTGCGTTTTACTGCAACAAAGGCACAATTCTGCTGGAGTTCAATGATTCCCAATTCGTCCTTCGTTAGTCCTCCAGTTTTAAAGAACATTCCAGCAATATCGCCTTTCGAAATCTTGTCTTGTCGTCCTCCGGTGATGTACAAGGTACTCCAAGCATCGACGTCTTTAATCTTAGCGGCACGAAGCGCCTCTAAAGATTCTGTTTCAGGATTGGCGGATTTTATAAAGTCCGGTAGACGCTTGCCTTCAGTGTGGAGTACATACGCTGCACCCTCGGCATTCATACGTGCTGTCCGTCCGTTGCGGTGCGTGAATTCGTTGGAATGGTACGGAAGCTCGAAATGGATGATGAATTTAATCTCCGGAATATCGAGGCCGCGGGCTGCGAGATCGGTGGCTAAAAGTAATTGGCATGTGCCGTTGCGAAACTTTACTAAAGCGCGCTCACGATCCATTTGTTCCAGTCCACCATAAAAACATTCGTGTTCAATAGCATGATCAAAAAGGAAATCACTGACTTCGTGCAACGATTCCTTGAAGTTGCAAAAAATAATACCGGGCTGACCTTTTAATGCGTCTACTGCTAAGCGTAGGGTTTCCAATTGTTTCCCTACAGGCGATGCAAGCGTTTTTACTGTTAATTGAGGGCGGTGCTGGTTCAAATAATCGATCGTTAACGGATCGTTTAAACCTAAAAATTTAGGAATTTCCACCGCGTCCGTTGCTGAGGTTAGAACGCGTTGTTCAACCGCTCCTAAACTCCGAACAATCTCCGACATCTCGCGCTCAAAACCCACTTCGAGGGATTTGTCGAATTCATCCAATACCAGGGTTTTGATGCGGGTTAAATCGATATCATCACGGCGAAAGCGATCCGCAATACGTCCGGGTGTTCCTATCAATAGCGCAGGTCGGTGTTTTAAGTCTGCTTTATCCAACGCACCTGAACGGCCGCCGTAAACTGCATTAATTTTGAACCCAGAGCCCAATTTCCGTGCAACTTGCTCGATCTGCATGGCAAGCTCACGTGACGGCACCAAAACAAGCGCTTGAACTTCGGATATATTTGGATCTAATCGCTCAATAATGGGCAATAAAAAAGCCAATGTTTTTCCACTTCCTGTAGGCGATAAAACGGCAACATCATTCCCAGCATAAATGGCCTTTCTCGCCTCTGTTTGCATGGGATTTAAAGTGGAAATATCAAATTTTTCTAGGAAGCTTTTAAGTACTTCTTTGCGTTTAGGTTGCTCTGCTTTCATCTGCAATTATTTAGGATGGCTCAATGAAGATTTATACTTCAATTGAAGTCCCATTAAGAAGTTACGCAAATACTGTCCTTTCACGTAGCGGTATGATTTGTGTGACGGTTTTCTAAAGAATGCGCTGAGTTCGTGGGGGCTGAGCTTACGATCAACCAATGCAAAAATCTCTAGCATATCTTCCGAGCGCATATTGAATGCAATTTTCAACTTTCGCAGAATGGTGTTATTGCTCATTTCTTCCTCAGGCACTGGCGGCGGTCCTTCTTGCGCTCCTCTACGCTGAATGATAATCCCGTTCAAAAAAATGGCCAATTCTCGATCGGTCATCATAATGAATCGGTCCTCTTCCTCCGTGCCGGCCCAGCCTTTATACTGCGCTTCACTCACTTCAAAGCCGGTAGCGGCGAAAAGTGCAACGACATGGTCGTAGTGGTAGCCAAACAAATACCGCAGGCGTCTGTAAATATCATTGTTGATCATAAAAATGCCCTCGAATCTAGAGTTGGCTTCGCTTTTCGTACGCTGTTTATTCCTTTACCTCAGGTACCGCGGGTCCTGCCGGTTTCCCCTTTTTCGGATTGGGTAATGCATCATAAATAAGACGATACTTTGTAGGTTCGCGCTTCTTTCTTTTCACGCTTCGGCTGCTCACCGTCCCCCTTTGCGCGGGCAGGTTTGCGGTCCGATTTTCCTTCTTTCGCGCCACGCGGCTTCTCCTTCTTCGGCCCACGGTCATTTTTCCCGCCGCCTTTTGAACCAGATTTACCACGGCTCTGACCCCTCCAAGAAGGACCCTCGCCTAATTCCGTTGGGGTTGATCTTTTTCCAATTCACGGTCGATGAGCTGCTCAATCTTTGAGAATTTGAACATATCGTCTGCACACACTAAGGTGATGGCCATTCCTTCCGTTTTCGCGCGTGCTGTACGTCCTATACGGTGTACATAATCTTCCGCATCGCCGGGTACATCATAATTGATCACTAAATCAATTCCTTTGATGTCAATCCCTCTGGACATGACGTCCGTCGCGACCATAATTCGGGTCTTTCCGCTACGGAAATCGCGCAATGCTTCTTCGCGGGCATCTTGCTCGTAATCGGACGAAATGCCCTGACACGAATACCCTTTCTGCAATAACGTTCGGGCCAATTTCTCCACCTTCTTCTTCGTCGAACAGAAAATAATAATGGCTTGGAAATCCTCTTTATCGCCTAAAATATGACGTACCAAAGCTACTTTCTGCTCTTCGTGTGCGAGGTAAACCTTCTGAGTCACACCATCCGCAGGCTTCGAAATAGCAACGCTAATCTCATCCGGATCACTTAATATTTCCTTCGCGAGTTTGCGAATCTTAGGAGCCATCGTTGCAGAGAACATTAAGCTCTGGCGCTCCGCTGGCAAGGCATCAATGATTTTGATGATGTCGTCGTAGAAACCAATGTCCAGCATCCGGTCGGCCTCATCGAGGATCAAATGTTTAACCGTATCGAATTTCACGTAGCCGCGTGCCATGTGGGCCATTAATCGGCCCGGAGTTGCTACAATGATATCCGCACCGCCTTTGAGTGCATCCGCTTCTGCTTCCCAGCTTACACCATCTCCGCCGCCGTAAACGGGGTAACACGATGCATTCGTGAAGTAGGCAATCCCTTGAATCTGCTGATCAATTTGAATGGCTAATTCACGCGTGGGACACAAAATAAGCACCTGCACACCGTCGCTCGGCGCATCTGCAATCTGGTTTAATGTTGGTAATACGAAAGCTGCCGTTTTCCCCGTTCCTGTTTGCGCACAACCGATCAGGTCTTTTCCGCTTAATATGGTGGGTATGGCTTTTATCTGAATCTCTGTCGCCTCTTCAAAGTTCATGTAGAACAAGGCATCGAGTATGGTTTCGTTTAATTTAAATTCTGAAAATTTCATTCAATTAGTTTAGGCTTAAATACGCCACCAGTTCCACTGTATTGGAAATGGCTAAGGACGAAGGGGCCAGTGCCCACCGACCATTGCGTGCGGTCGATCGTAAAGGTCGCAACCCATTCACTGTTTGTACGTTGAACGACGCGAACACTTATAGGATGTGTTTCATCCCGCAAGGTAAGGCCTCCCTTGCATGTCGTAGGTAGTTTCATCACCTATTTTCCCCACAAAATCAATTTTATCCGCTGTAAAACAAATAGTTGGGAATCGGTCCACGTCAAGATACTCTTGCTTTTCCTTCACATTCTTATCCCCGCGCAGCGATAGAAGTTTTAAACGTGTTGGCAGGTAGGCATGCTTCGAAAGAAGTCAACATACCCGAATTCATCAAAGCTTGACCTTGAACGTCTGAAAAACTTCCCTTCACCGTACTGAATACAAACTCCTTAATCTCAAAAGTAACGGTTCCGGTCAGCTGTTGCTCCGCCGGTTGCGCAACCAGTGCCGAAGAAACCAGAAAAAAGGTCGCGAATAGTAAAGTACGTATCATCTTACAGGAAAGTATTAAAGCCATGCTCACCTAACAACCGAAGACGGGGTCCATGTTCGATAAATTCCAAAGGAAGTTTATGTGTGATGCATTTTCCGGGGTGGTCCAATTCTGCCATGAGTGCACTCACCGCACCGGCTAATCCGCCCAATCCTGTACTTTCTTCAAAAAACGTGTATTTCATCAAAATCGGACAAAATCGCACCAAAATCATCAAAAAATGGCCAATTTTGACCCAAATGCAGGTGGTTTTCGCCTTTTTCATCACATCTGAAAGTGCACCCGTACTTATCCAAAGGCTGGACCCACCTGATTTTTTGCAACCATTCGTAGGCATGAAAATCTGTCGGAAGTCCTCCTTCTGTACGAGCCTTTGGGTAACGAATAAAAAGCGGCCCATTTAAAGGTCGTGCTGCAGCTTCTAAAAGCATTCCCTGTAATTCATTGCCGTTTCGTGGACTCCATACCGTCGCCCCAGGAATATTCATCAAAAAATCGCCGTCGAATACCCCGTGATGCGTGGGGCCGTCCGATCCTGACCAAACCTGCGCGATCAACCAGGAAGACCACGGGCAATTGCTGCAAGGCAATGTCGTGAATGATTTGGTCAAAGGCGCGCTGTAAAAATGTACTGTAGATATGTACCCACGGTCGTCCTCCGGCAGCCGCGATACCCGCCGCGGTAGTCACCGTATGTGCTTCGTTGATTCCAGTATCAATCAGTCGGTCTGCATAGTGTTCGCGCAATGGCGCAAAGCCACTGCCAGCAAACATGGCTGGACTCAGTATTTGAAGGTCTGCATTCGATGCCAAAACAGCCTCCATAGTTTCTGCAGCCCACCACTGAAAAGTCGTTCCAGGCTTGTAGGACTTCGGCGGACTCAAATCCGGACGCTTCGTCTTAATGTGAAGGGTCTGCGGGCCCGGCTGTGCCAATACCTGCTGCAGCGCATCCACCAGGGCCCGCACATCATTCCCCTGCTCGAGGAAGGTGTAGTGCCAGCCTAAAGCTTGAACGTACGCACCGTAGGACTGTTTGTTGTGCAATGCACCAATGGTCGGATCTATACTGCCCTCGTTGTCGTTGATAATGACTAATGCATCGGACCCCAAAGTGCCGAGGTGATTTAGGGCCTCAAAGCTTTGACCGCCGGTAAGGGAGCCGTCGCCTATAACTGCCACACGTCGCCTCGTTCTTTTTGCGATTTGATCGGCAAGACAGACACCTGCAAGGGCTGAAATGCTTGTAGATGCATGACCCGCACCAAAGAAGTCATAAGGACTCTCGTCGCGCTTAAGAAAGCCAGAAATACCCCCCGGTTTGCGCATGTTTGCCAATTCGTTCATCCGACCCGTAAGGGCTTTGTGCACGTAAGCTTGGTGTCCTACGTCCCATACCAACACGTCTTCTGGCGTGTTCAAAACGTAATGCAAAGCCACCGTTAATTCAGCAACAGCAAGGGAACTTTCTAGGTGTGGAATCTTATCCGTGACCGCAGCGACGATCTGCTCTACCAAGGAATTGGTAAAGTCTTTTAATTGCGGTGGTTCTAATGCACGGAGGTCTGCGATCATGGCTCAAAATTAGCGCAAATAAAAACCCGCGGCGCTGCGCGCCGCGGGTTTTTCACTTTAACGCTTTTTACGGTCATTTATTTAAGCGAACCACCGCGCCATTGTGCGCTGAATGCGTTCAAATAAATAGTACATCACCGGTACAATCACTAAGGTGAGGAAAGTTGCGAATGTCAAACCGAAGATGACGGTCCAGGACATTGGGCCCCAGAAGACTACGTTATCACCACCAAAGAAAATGTGCGGATTGTTTTCACTGAACAGGGTGTAGAAGTTGATGTTCATACCCGTTGCCAATGGAATCAATCCCAAAATAGTTGTGATTGCTGTGAGCAGTACCGGACGCAAACGCGTACGTCCTGCTTCTACGATCGTTTCAACCAGCTCAGGAACCGGCAAGAGTGCTTTTTCATCCAAGCCCAATTCTACTCGCTTACGCGCACTAAGTTGCTTGATAAAGTCAATCAATACAATGGCATTGTTAACCACAATTCCCGCAAGCGATATAATACCAATCATGGTCATCATGATGACAAATTCCATGCGGAAGATGACCAAACCAAGTAATACTCCAATCAAAGAAAAAACTACCGTAACAAGGATAATGAACGGTGTGGAGGCTGAATTGAATTGGCTTACCAGGATTAAGAAAATCAAGAAGACTGCCATCAACAACGCTCCGGATAAGAAGCTCAATTCTTTGGCTTGCTCTTCCTGCTCACCGGTAAAGTCTACTTTCATGCCGCGGGGCAATTCATAACTTGCCATTGCCGCTTTAATCGCATCCACCGTTTCCGTTGGGTTCGCTCCTTCTAGTACATTCGACTGAATAGAGATTACACGTTTCAAATTCTTACGCTTCACAGAGGAGAAAGTAGAAGTCTTCTTAGCTTTTGCCACGGCAGAAATAGGGACTTGCTTGATGCGTCCTGTAGCTGCATCGCGGAAGGTGATTTTCTGATTCATCAAATCTTCCACGTTGTAGCGGTACGCACTGCTCATGCGCATATTGATGGGGTAGTCGTCCTCGCCGTCTTTGAATCGGCTCACTTCTTTACCGAACAACGCCGTACGCATGGCATCGCCAATCTGTGCGGAACTCAAGCCTAGGGCACGCGCTTTTACGCGGTCTACTTCGATAGGCATTTCAGGTTTCCCCGTCTCAACATCGAGCTTCAACTCTTCTATACCTGCGATACGTTTCGCATCGATAAAGGCTCGAATTTCATCGGCCGTTTCGACCAATTCAAAATAGTTATCGCCGCTGATCTCAATGTTTACTGGAGGACCCGTTGGTGGGCCATTACTGTCTTTATCTACAGAAACCACCACACCTGGATAATCACTCAAAGTCTCACGAATCTTATTCAAAACATCCGCAGAATTTACACGATTGCCCTCAAGATCTATACGGTCTGCGAACTTGTGGAACTGAACAGTAATTTTCGCTTTGTTTGGCGTCTGCGCCATTGACGGACCGGCATTGGGATCTGACGTCCCTTCACCCACCTGAGCAATGACAGATTCAACCATGTAATTCTGAGCTTCACCGTTCTCGTCAATGTAGCCATACGATTGTACAATAGCCATAACCTCTTTTTCCAATTCCAACGTCACTGCGTTCGTCTCTTCAATATCGGTACCTATCGGCATTTGTATATAAACCATGGCCTGGTTAGGCATATTCTCAGGGAAGAACAACGTCTTCGGAGGGAAAGCGCCCAACAGTACCCCCGAGAAAATCAGGAGCAAGACAGTTCCGCTAAAGAATACCAATGGTTTTTTGCCTTTTAACGCATAGCTCAACGTCTTTTTGAAACCCTCCTCTAAGGAAGGCAAAGCAGTACCCTGGAACCATTTTGTTGCGGGAACCACGAAGTAGGCATAAATCAAGGCAAAACCACCGCCATAGATGAAGAAGTTACCATAGGCCATTTTACCCGCTCCATAGGCAATCCCAACACCGATAACGATTGCAATAATCGAACGAATAGTGAGTTTTCTCTTGTTCAAAGGTGATTCTTCTACCTTCATTAACGCCGCTGTCAATCCCGGATTGATGACCAACGCCACAAAGAGTGAAGAAGACAATACCGTAATCAACGTTAGCGGCAAATACTTCATGAATTCACCGAAGAGCCCCGGCCAGAAAGCCAGTGGTAAGAACGCTGCGAGTGTTGTTGCAGTAGAGGCAATGATCGGCAAGGCTACCTCACCAGCACCCAGTTTAGCGCCGCTGTAATGCGGTCGTAACCTTCGTCCATGAATCGGTAAATGTTCTCTACGACCACAATTCCATTATCAACAAGCATTCCCAATGCCAATACCAATGCGAAAAGCACGATGGTGTTTAGGGAAATACCCAAAGCATTTAGAATGACGAAACTCATCAACATCGACATCGGAATTGCAATCCCTACGAACATCGCATTGCGAAGTCCCAAGAAGAACATCAATACCAATACCACTAACAGCATCCCGAAAATGATGGAATTTTCAAGATCTGCCACCTGTGTTTTCGTTTGCTCCGAAGTATCGTTTGTTACTGAAATATTCAGGTTGTCCGGGAAAGTAGCCGTCTTGCGCTTCAGCCAATAATTCGGCAATTTTTTCACTCACAATAATCTGGTTTTCACCAGAACGCTTGAAGACATCCAGCATCACCACCGAAGCACCGTATTGACGTGCATAGGATTGACGCTCAACTTCATCGAATTCAATCTCTGCAACATCTCCTAAACGGACCAATTGCATTTTTTCACTCTTAATAATCACATTCCGCAATTCATCCAAATCGCGAATCTCACCAACCACGCGTACGTTCCTGCGATAGCCGTCTACAAGTAGGTTACCTCCAGAAATGGTCATGTTTTCATTTTGAATCGCACCGGCGATATCGCGGAAGCCCAGCTGCATGCTTTCCAGCTTTTTACTGTCCACCAAAACGCGTACTTCTTTCGCATCAATACCGCGGATATCTACCTTTGAGATCTCGGTCAAATCTTCGATTTTTTCCTCGAGGTATTCGCCGTATTCCTTCAATTGGTCCAATGAAAATTCACCCGACATATTGATGTTCATGATCGGCATCAATTCTGAGAAGTTCAATTCGAAAACGTTCGGATCTGCAGGCAAATCTGTAGGGAAGTCTGGCTGGCCCATAGCCGCATCAACTTTATCCTTCACTTTACGCAACGCTTCGTCCGGGGTCACATCAAAATTAAATTTGACCTGAATGGTAGAATACCCTTCTACCGAAGTAGAGTTGATTTTATCTACCCCTGAAATCCCATTGATTTCCTTTTCTAATGGACGCGTGATGAGTTTCTCAATATCCAAAGGAGAGTTTCCTGGATACGGCGTCCCCACATAGATTTCTGGGGTTACAATCTCCGGAAAGGCCTCCGAGGGCATCGATGTGTACGACGTTAAACCAGCGATAAAAATAATCGCGGTCAGCACATAGACAGTCATCGTATTCTTCACCGAAAAGGTGGAGGGACCAAACTGTTTAATGAGACTTTTCTTTTCTTCCATGCTAGTATAGCCTGTTTGAATTATCCTATGACAACGTTCTGACCGGTACGCACACTGCGCGATCCCTTGTCAACAACTACGGTTCCTGCTTCAAGTCCCGTTAAAATTTCCGTTCTTCCTTCAAAGGTCAAACCGGTACGTACCCAAGTTTTAACCACTTCGTAATGTGTACCTCCTTCAACAGCCTTCAACGTGTAGATGAAATCATTGCCTTCAACGTCTTGCTGAACGAGGCTTGCAGGTACGGTTAGCGCCGCTGCGTTGCTGTAATCTTGAAGCGCTACGTGCACCATTTGGTTCGGCTTGGCACCTTCACTTACCGGAAGGCTCACATTGATGGAGAACGTACGGTTGCCCTCTTGTATGTATTGACCTACCTGAAGTACCTGAGCGGCTACCTCGTAGTCCATAGAAGTAAAGGCAACATTTGCAGGTGTTCCGACACGAACGCGATTCGCATACGACTCCGGAACGTCCGCTTTGACATACACCCCTGAGGTATTGACCAAGCGTATTGAAGGCATTTGAGGGCCTGCCAATTCACCTTCTTTTGCAAAAATGTTATCGATTGCCCCTGCAAAAGGTGCGCGAATTTCACTCAATGCAATTTGCTCTTTTAAGGTAGTAACCTTCTGCACCAAACCGTCGTAGTTGTTTTTCGCCTGTAGGTATTGAATCTCTGAACCAATTTGCTCGTTGATCCACAGTTTCTCCTGCTTCTCAAAAACCGTTTGCGCAAGCGCTAAACCGTTTTCTACTTCCTTCAAAGAAGACTTTAGAAGGTCGGTATCAAGGGTCATTAATAATTGGCCCTTTTCAACGCGTTGGCCGTTGCGAACGTAAATCTTCTCCACTTTACCACTGGCAGTTGGGTACAGATTAATGCTCTTATCCGCCACCACGATACCAAAGACATCGAAATAATGGACAAACATTGACGGGTTCACCGCTATTGACGTCACACGATCGTAACGCTCAACCGTATCTAAGGCAATCAATTTTTCATCAACAGCAGCAATTTCTGCATCCACTGTCGCACGCACCTCCACCAAGCTGTCTTTCTTTGCTTGAAGTGCTTCAATGTTACCCACCGACTGTTCTGGTGCACCACACGATGCGAGCACTACACTTCCTAATATGAATCCTAATTTTTTCATGTTCCGGTATTATTGCTTTTGCTGTTTTGTCATTAAATATTCCAGTTCGGACTTCTTGTCCAATGCGTTTTGCGCCGCCATAAACATTGACTGCAGCGCATCTTGATATTGGGTTTCTGTTTGTGTCAATTCCGTAGAAGACGCTAACCCAGCATCATATTCTTTACGTCGCTGGTCGCGAATGCGCTGCGCCAACGCAACGTTTTCTTTTTGCGCTAAGAAATTGGCAATCCCCTGATGGAATTCATTCACTAAAGCCCCATGTTGCATGATGAGGCCTTCCTCCAATTGCTGCAATCCGATCATTGCTTGCGCTCTTTGAATCTTCGCTTCCTGCACCTGAGCACGCCCGTTCCCCGAAGAGAATAGCGGCACACTAATGCTTCCTGCGACTAAACTGCTTGGGATATCTACTGCTGCGTCACCAAAAATATTGGCCTCACTGCTCATGTATTGAATGTTGTTTTGGTAGCTCACTCCGATGGAAGGCAAATAAGCCAATTGCTTGTTCAATACTTGCAACTTCGCGCCCTCCACTTGATTCGCCATACCGAGGTAGTCCACAGATTTCGTAGGATCAAAACCTATAGTCGTCAGCGTACTTGCCGCAGCAGCATTGACCACCAAATCTTCCATTTTATCCGCTAATAAGAGCTCTTGCTGCACCGGGAAGCCCATCTGTAACTTCAGCAACATCTTTGCAACCTGTGCTTGCCCCTCACTGTAACGCAAGGCATTATCAATGTTGTTGTAATTCAACATCATTTGATCCGCGTCGGCTTTACTTACCAGCCCTGCTTCGTTCATTTTCTGCATTTCAGAAGCGAGATCGGCCAAATACCCTTTATTCGCCTTCAATACGGCAACGCTTTCCTCACTAAGAAGCGCCAAATGGTAGGCTTTTGCTACCTCACGCTTTAATTCGGCCTGGCTTTGCTCCATACCTATTTCCGCGCTTTCCTTCAACACCTTCGCCGCCATTAATGCAACAACGTACGAACCGTCAAAAATCAATTGATTCACCACCAAGCCACCTTGAGCTTGGTAATCCGTTCCGAAAACCAATTCATCCAATACACCGTCGCCGTCGAAATCGGTCACTAACGCGCCCAATTCAACGTTGTAGATGTACTGCCCACTGGCCGACGCCTGCGGCAGACCAATGGCTAAATTTTGAAGATAGATTTGGCGTGCGCGCTGAATCTCTAATTCCGCGATTTGCACCCCGTAAGCATGATCGAGCGCATACTCTTGCGCCGAAGCTAGAGTAAATTTTTCTTGCGCTTGGCCCATGAAGGCGCAGCAAAGCATGCTGAAAAGCACTACTGTTTTTCTCATTATTGTGTTGCTATTAATTGATTCAAATATGCTAGTCCGCTGGCAGATGCAATACCGCGAATGTGGTAGCGCAAGCTGGTCTTGCGCAATTGGTCCAATTTGATATGCTCGTTTGAAATCACCCCCTCGTGCACCGCCAAAATGTGACCGTAATACAACAGCGCAATGTGATCTACTTGCAAATCCTCGCGGTACAACCCTTCGCGAATTCCGCGCTCCAGATTGCGCTTCGTTACGGCAAAAACAATATCCTCTCGCTTGGCCTTCATGCCGTTGGCGATGGATGGGTAATAATGTTCCAATTGATGCAGAAGACGGTCCTTATCGTCGCGCATGTGGACCTCAGCAAAGCGCTCCATAGCAAAAAGCTGATCGATCGCATTCCCTTCCACACTAGCTATGGCTTCCTCCAATTCCGACTTCATGAAAACCACCGCTTGCTCGAATGCTTTCTCCAATAAATCCTCTTTGTTTTTGACGTGTTTGTACAGCGTCTTTTTCGAGATGCCACAACTGCTTGCTATCTGATCCATATTCACACTCTTTACACCGAACTGCAAAAACAATTCAATGCTGGTAAATAAGACACGGGACAATTCAGAATCCATGCAATTATGTTCGTTAGGTAAAGCGTTTACAAGGGCATAACCAACATTGGAAACAATTGTTCTAAAAAATGTTTCCGTTGTTTCGCCTTCTCGAACAACTTCCGTGCCAAATGCGGTCTCAGGTAAAAAATTTCAAGTCCTATTTAAACTTATTCAAAGATGAAATAGCATCTTTGCTACAAACAAGTTGAATCATGAGCATCAAACACCTCTTACTATCGCCGCCTATTGGCACCAACATCACCGTCAAGGGATGGGTTCGCACCTTCCGCAGCAATCGTTTCATTGCTATAAACGACAGTTCTACCCTTGCCAATCTGCAGTGTGTAGTCAATTTTGAAAAAAGAGGATGAAAATGAACTCAAGCGCATCACGACAGGTTCGTGCCTGTCCATCACTGGTCAGCTTGTGGAAAGCCAAGGAAAGGGACAAACCGTAGAAATCATTGTGGATTCGTTTGAGGTTTTAGGCGATGCTCCTGTCGACGACTACCCGCTCCAACCAAAAAAGCACAGTCTAGAATTCTTACGTGAAATCGCGCATTTACGCCCGCGCACAAACACCTTTAGCGCGGTGTTCAGAGTGCGCCATGCTCTTTCATTTGCCATCCACAACTACTTCAACAAAGAAGGTTTTGTCAACTGGCACAGCCCGATCATTACGGGGTCTGATGCCGAAGGTGCAGGAGAGATGTTCCGTGTAAGCACACTTCCTGCCTCAGGCGGCGACCCTGCTGAAGATTTTTCGGAAAGGAAACGCATTTAACGGTAAGTGGTCAACTGGAGGGTGAATTAGGGGCATTAGCCTTGGGTAAAATTTACACTTTCGGACCCACATTCCGTGCAGAAAACTCAAACACAACCCGCCATTTGGCTGAATTCTGGATGGTCGAACCTGAAATGGCATTTCATGATTTAAACATGAATATGGACCTTGCGGAAGACTTTTAAAATACTGTCTGCGCTACATCCTGGACAATTGCCGTGAAGATTTGGCCTTCCTCGACAGTCGCTTTGCAGAGGAACAAAAAGGGAAGCCACAGAACGAGCGCGCAGAACAGGGCTTGATCGAAAAACTAGAGTTTGTCACCAGCAATGATTTCGTCCGTCTATCTTATACAGAGGCGATTGGAATATTGAAGAACAGCAAGCCCAACAAGAAAAAGAAATTCAAATACCGCATTGACGAATGGGGAGCCGATCTTCAAAGTGAGCACGAGCGCTTCTTGGTAGAACAGCATTTTAAAGCTCCCGTAGTGCTGTACGATTACCCCGTCCATCCATCAAAGCCTTCTACATGCGTTTGAATGAAGACGGTAAAACCGTGCGTGCCATGGACATCCTTTTCCCTGGAATTGGAGAAATCGTCGGTGGGTCGCAGCGCGAGGAACGCTATGAGGTATTGAGAGAAAAAGTAGCAGGCGTAGGCATTCCTGAAGAAGAACTCTGGTGGTACCTCGAAACCCGTAAGTTTGGAACGTGTGTACACAGTGGTTTTGGCTTAGGCTTCGAACGTTTGGTCCAATTCTCCACGGGTATGAGCAACATTCGTGATGTCATTCCATTTCCTCGAACCCCGGAAGCGCCAATTTTTAATCTGACCTCCCCCTAACCTATGCTAAAGCAAACCCTTGCACAAAACTTCAACAGAAGCTGAGTCCACAACAGATTCAGCTGATGAAGCTTGTGCAGTTGCCCACGCAAAGTCTAGAGGCGCGAATCAAGCAAGAGATTGAGGAAAATCCAGCCTTACAGGAGGGAAAAGAAAAGGCGGAAGACACTTTTGAAAACGATGCTTCCGACGAGCGCGAAGTTCGCGATTCGATGGAAGAAATAAATTGGGACGACTACCTCGGAGACGACGACACCCCCGATTACAGAACAAAAGCCAATAACTACAGTGCAGACGACGAGCTCTATGAAGCGCCCGTGATTGTGAGCGAAAGCTTCCACGACAGTCTCATTTCCCCGTTGCGTCTGCGCGATTTGAACACGGAAGAACTGGATTTGGCGACCTACCTGGTCGGCACCATAGATGATGACGGACTGTTGCGACGCGAACTCATTGATATTGTCGATGATTTAGCCTTTTCGCAAGGGGTGTTTACTGAAGAAAAAGAATTAGAACGGCTCCTTGCCGTCATTCAGGACCTGGATCCCCCTGGGGTCGGAGGTCGCGATTTACGCGAGTGTTTGATGCTCCAATTAGAGCGTAAACGTCCTTCCTTCAAAGTCAATCTTGCCCTAAGTATACTCGACGATCACTTCGACAGCTTTGTCAAGCGGCATTATCAAAAATTAATGGACCGATTAGGCGTTAATGAGGATGAACTCCGCGATGTAATCGAGGAAATTGGCCGATTAAATCCAAAACCGGGTGGCTCATCCAACCTCAGTCGTCCTACAGAAAATGTCATCCCAGATTACAACCTAGAGATTGTAGACGATGAGCTTGAACTTACGCTGAACGGTCGCAATGCGCCCGAGTTGAGCTTGAGCCGTCAATACCGCGAAATGCTCGAGCACTACAAGGCCAGTAAGGAGAAAAACAAAGCTGAGAAGGAGGCCGCCTTGTTTGTCAAACAAAAATTGGACAGCGCAAAATGGTTCATCGACGCTATTGTGCAACGGCAACAGACCCTAATGCTGACCATGCAGTCCATCCTGAATTACCAACGTGATTATTTTCTCACCGGCGACGAACGTAAACTCCGCCCAATGATTCTTAAAGATATTGCAGAGGAAATTGGCATGGACATTTCCACAGTTAGTCGCGTGGCCTCAAACAAATACATTCAAACGCCTTACGGCACATTTCTCATTAAACGCTTCTTTTCAGAATCCATGACCAATGCCGATGGCGAAGAAGTAAGTACCCGAGAAATAAAGAAGATATTAGAGGACACCCTCTCGGAGGAGGACAAGCGCAAGCCCCTGACCGACGATGCCCTCGCAAAAATACTCAAGGAAAAAGGCTATCCCATCGCACGTCGAACAGTTGCGAAATACCGAGAACAGCTCGACATTCCTGTAGCTCGAATGCGAAAAGAACTCTAGATGCACGGCTTTAAACACAGCTTTAGCCAATTCGTCAGCTACCTCTTTCATCCAGGAATCCTGCCTACCGCCGGTGCGTTTTTGGTGCTTTGGTCCGTTCCTGAAACGTACTCCTGGAACACCATTTTTAAAATCACCTCTACCGTTTTCGTAGGCACCTATGCCTCCCCACTACTGGCTATCCTGTTACTTCGTGCGACGAAAATCATCACGAGCGTCCACCTGATTAAACGTGAAGACCGGATTTATCCTTACATCACGGGTGCAGCCTGTGCGCTGGCCACTGCCGCATTTCTGAAAAGAGCCATGGCACCGGAAGAAATTTACCTCAGTGTTTATGCAACCGCATTCGTACTTATCGTGAGCACCATATTGATTCCTTACTTTAAGAGTAGTGCTCATATGGCAGGCGCCACCGGTTTTTTTGCTTTATTCCTCACGCTTCATCAGCGGTACGGCATCGGGAAACCCGAATACCTGCTGCTACTTCTAGTGGTTTTAGGTACAGTCGCGTGGTCTCGAATTAGTCTCAAAAGACACACACTCCAAGAACTGCTATCCGGTGGTTTACTTGGGTTTTTTACCGTTTACGCATTACTCTCTCACTAAAGCTAAACGTTTACTCATTTCCCTTGTATAAGACGGGGGAATTGAAGATATTTAAGGTTCAATTATTCAGGCTTACAAACACTCACGTTCATGAAAACATTGTTTAGAACATTTTTTACCGCTATAGCCCTTGTATTCTTCGTTCAAAATGCCTCGGCATCCCACAACGCAGGAGGTGATATTCAGTACGAATACATCAGTTCAACAGGAAACAGCCACAAGTATAAAATTGTCATGCGTCTTTATCGTGACAATCAAGGTATTACTTTGCCAACGAGCGCAACCATCTACGCGTGTTCGGCGAACTATGCTACAGTAAGTACGACGCTTACGGAAACTACGCCCTCTACAAGTGGACAGGGTGTTGTTGCCCCAACATTGTTTGACTGTGTAAGCTCCACGAGTGCCGGGGTGACCATCCACGTTGTGACGTACGAAGGTGAAATCACACTTCCTGGGAACGCACCTGACTGGACATTCTCATTCTCTACGTGTTGTAGAAATGGTGCTATCGACAACATCGTTGCCCCTTCAGGACAAGGTTTTTACATCGAGGCAAAACTGAATAACCAGATCGGCCAAAACACTTCGCCTGAGTTTGTGAGTGAGCCTGTACGTGCATTCTGTACAGGACGTACGTTCAACTGGAAGCAAAGTGCTGTCGAGCCAGATGGCGATTCTTTATTCTACAGAATTACTCACGTTAAAGAAGGTAGCTCATCAAACTGTACGCCAACGAACATTACGTACGCCACAGGTTGGACCTACGATCAGCCGATCACAACCTCCCCTGCGAACTCCTTAACCATGAACGCAACTACAGGTTTAATCACCTTCAAGCCTTCAGCCGTTGAGATTGACGTAATGGCGGTAACAGTGGATGAATACCGTTACGACTCTGTTCTTTACGTTTGGCGTAAGATCGGTGAAGAAAACCGCGACATGCAGATTGCTATTGCCTCAGCGTGTACACCAAACGCACAAGCCGGGGTTCAGTTAGACTACCAAGCCCCAGGTATATACCAAGACCCTGATAATGGTCTTCCTACAGTAGATTACAACTGTCTAGATTCCACGGTTACGCTTAAATTCAAAGTGAAGCTGGACTGTTCGTCCATCTCGCCTGATGGAACTGACTTCCGTTTAACGAAACCAGATGGTCAACCACTCGCGATTGAATCGTTCACAGCGAACTGTGATAACAACTACGAAGCGACACAAATGACCATCAAGCTTTACAAACCGCTATCGAAAAACGGAAAGTACTTCTTGTATTCTAAAGTGGGTAATGATGGAAACACACTATTGAACAAATGTGGTTTCCCTATGAACGAATTCGATACTATCCAGCTTAATGTTACGGGTTGTTTCAATGCGATTTACGACATGGAAAATGTAACCATCGAAGACGATCAGAATCCTGTTATTGAATGGAGCGCTGATACTTCATCCTACCCGGATTACCTCTTCCAAGAATGGCAAATCTTCCGTAAAGATCCAGGTCAAACGCAATACCAGAAAGTAGGAACCGTATTCAACCAATACAAATACGACTTTAAAGACAACCAGATCGGTTTCATCAAGGTAGACCAGGACAGCTATGAATACCGCGTTGACATGAAACTCAACGACGATATGCAAGGTGCCACAAACGGCATAGGAAGCATCCTTCTCGAACGGAGCAATGGAATGGTGCCGATCATTGATCCGGACACCATACCTGTAGACCTGATCTGGAACCAGTACAATGGATGGGCCGTTGACAGCTACACCGTCTTCTTGCAAGAAAAAATTGGTGGTACTTGGATGGGCGAATGGATTCACGACCACGTAGCCTCACCTCAGAATCCAGTTCTTGCGCCAGATACTACTTACCGTATGTTCTTAGAGCTGGCTCCTGGAGAATACCGCGTATGTATTAGAACAACTGATCCAGTGGATACCCAGTATACTGCCTATTCAAACTGTTTGCCGATCATCATTAACACGCCGCCTTATCCGGACACCGTAGTAGTACCAAACTTCATTACTCCGAACGGCGATAACGTCAATGATGGCTTCATCATACAGAACATTGATGATTACAAAGACCTGAGCCAGTTAACCATCTACAACAGATGGGGCGATCGCGTATGGCAGAGTGAATACCTCTACGATAACGCGAACCCATGGCGCGGTACCAACCAAAACGGTACGAAACTCGCAGACGGTGTGTATATGTACACCTTAGAATTGGTGAATGCTTCCGACGACTATGAATATTCAGTCAACGGAACGGTCACTATTATGGATGCGCAGTAGCATTCTTAACAACGTAGTCCCCACTCGTTAACACGAGAACACTGGCCCGGCCCCAAAGGGAGCCGGGCCTTTTTTATCTTTGAAGCATGGCTGACAGTATCCACATCACAAATTTGCTGAAAACCCTTCCGAATAAACCGGGGGTGTATCAGCACATGGATAAAGCCGGCAACATTCTCTACATCGGAAAAGCGAAGGACCTCAAGAAGCGCGTAAGCTCTTACTTTACTAAAAGCGTAACGAGTGCTCGCATCGCGGTTATGGTGAAGAAAGTAGCGGACATTAAAGTGATCGTAACTGATTCTGAGGGTGATGCGTTACTGTTGGAAAACAACCTCATAAAAGAGCACCAACCGCGCTACAACATCAACCTGAAAGACGATAAAAGCTACCCATATATCACCATACGTAAAGAACGGTTTCCTCGCATTTATGGACTACGCAACATTATAAGAGACGGGAGTGAATACTATGGACCTTACCCTAATGTGAAGTCCATGCGCGCAGTTCTTGAGTTGATTCGTCAGATGTACCCAACGCGTACTTGTAAATACAATCTAAGCGAGGAAAATATTGAAAAAGGGAAGTTTAAAATTTGCCTAGAATACCATATCGGGAACTGTAAAGCGCCTTGCGAAGCATTGCAAACGGAAGAGGAATATGAAGCAGATGTTAGCGCTGCACGTAATATTATCAAAGGCCAGCTGAGTGCCGTTAAAAAACATTTGAAGGAGCGCATGATGAATCATGCCGAGGCGCTAGAGTTTGAGCAGGCGCAGTTGTGTAAAGAGAAATTGGACGCCTTAGAAAAATATGCAGCGAAGAGCACTGTTGTCAGCAATCAACTCACGAATATCGACGTCTATAGCGTCAGCACCGATGCGGAGTTTGGTTACGTGAACTACTTGCAAGTTATTGAAGGCGCCATAGTTCAGAGTTACACCGTAGAGATCAAGAAAAAATTAGAAGAAGAGCCGCAGGACTTTCTGCATATCGCTATTCCAGAAATTCGCACACTCTTTGGTTCTACATCCCGTCAAATCTATACTTCACACCCGGTCAATCTACCTATTGAGGGCAGCACATTCACCGTTCCTCAGATAGGTGAAAAGCGTAAACTCATTGAACTGAGTATTAAAAATGCCATGTATTACCGTCAAGAAAAACTGAAGAATATTCAGATTGTTGACCCCGACCGGCATGTGAAACGCATTATGACGCAAATGAAGCAAGACTTGCGCATGCCTGTTGAACCTAGACATATTGAGTGTTTCGATAATTCCAATATTCAAGGGACCAATCCAGCGAGTGCTTGTGTGGTCTTTAAAGACGGTAAACCTTCAAAAAAGGACTACCGCAAATTCAATATCAAAACGGTAGAAGGTCCGGACGACTATGCTTCCATGGAAGAAGTGGTGCACCGCAGATACCGTCGACTTCAAGAAGAAGGTGAGCCATTGCCTCAGCTCATTGTGATTGATGGAGGTAAAGGCCAATTAGGCGCCGCACTTAAAACTCTAGAGCGCTTAGGGCTGCGTGGTAAAATCACCATCATCGGCATTGCAAAAAGATTAGAAGAACTCTATTTCCCTGGTGATCCCTATCCGTTGCATTTAGACAAGCGCTCAGAAACCTTAAAAATCATTCAGCAGGCTCGGGACGAAGCACACCGGTTCAGTTTAAATCACCACCGATCACGCCGAAGTAAGGGCGCGTTCAAAAGTGAGCTCGAAGGGATTAAAGGGATAGGCCCAGAAACCATCAAAGACCTTATCAAAGTTTTCAAAAGCGTTAAGAACATTAAAGCCGCCACTCCTGAGCAATTGCAGGAGGCGGTTGGTCACGCTAAAGCCCGCATTCTCACCAACTACTTCTCGTCGATCAAATAGGTCTCCCAGCTAATGTGAAAGAAGAGCACGGCGGTTTCGTCGCGTTCGTTGAAATATTGAATCATTCGCGCTACTGTGGCAACGATTTCTTTTGCCTTTTCGATGCGTTCTTTAAGAATCACTTCGATGCTGTCAATATAAATGGCTACGCCTTCACCACTAACGCTCATGTCTTCAGGATCTTTTTCTTCTTCATCCTCTTGACCTAAGATCTTTACAATGGGCCAATTCAATTGGGCCGCTTTGAGCTCTTGACGAACCTCGTCAGCGTCTACAACAAATTGTACGGACGTTCCTTCAAACATAATGATGTATTTTTTCAAAGGTCAGATAAAATCACTGATCTCGTCCAATCCTTTCTTAGAAATGTCCGGTACTTCTGCGCCATCGGCAGGATACCCGACAGGTAAAAGTAAGAACGGCTTTTCATTCGAAGGACGGCCCAAAATTTCAGAGAGAAACCCCATCGGGGATGGTGTATGCGTCAAGGTGACTAACCCGGCAGCGTGTATAGCCGCTATTAAAAATCCGCATGCGATACCTACGCTTTCTTGCACATAATAGTTCTTCGCCTTCGAACCGTTCGCTTCAAGATCATAATTCTTTCGGAAAACCACGATGAGCCAAGGTGCGTCTTCTAAAAAGGGCTTTTCCCAATTGGTCGCGAACGGCTTAAGGTCCTCCAACCAATCCTCAGTTGCACGGCCCCCATAAAAAGCCTTTTCTTCCTCTTCCGCCGCTTCACGTATTTTTCTTTTGATCTCCGGGTTTTGCACTGCGACAAAATGCCAAGGTTGTTTGTTTGCTCCCGACGGCGCCGAAGCTGCTAAACCGATAAGACGCTCTATAGTAGTTCGAGGAATCGACCTTTTGCTGTACATACGCAGGCTACGTCTGGTTTGAAGTGCATTTTCGAAATTTTCAAACAACGTGCGAGCGTCCGCATCAGAGGCGGGCCAGGGAGTGTACGGTAGAAATTTAGGATCCATGACCCTAAAATAAGGCTTTAGTCGTCGCTGAGCACTTTTCCATCTTCGATACTAATGATTCGACGCGCCTTTTTGATCACACGATCGTCGTGGGTTGCGAAAACAAAGGTCATGCCCTCTTCTTTATTTAACCGCTCCATTATATCCAATAGGTTTGCCGTACTCTGGGAATCCAGGTTCGCTGTAGGTTCGTCGGCCAAAACAAATTGGGGCTTCGACGCAAGCGCCCTTGCAACAGCAACGCGTTGCTGTTGGCCGCCTGAAAGCTGTCCAGGTCTTTTATCTTCCTTGCCCTTAAGTCCAACCGCTTCAAGCAGCTGCTGGGCGCGCGCTTCGCGTTCCTCCTTTGGCCTGTCCTGCAAAAGCATAATGAAACTTACATTTTCCTGGGCAGAAAGCACCGGAATAAGATTGTAGGCTTGAAAGACGAACCCAATATTGCGCAATCTAAAGTCAATTAATGCATTTTCACTCAGCGTGGTAATGTCCACCCCTCCAATAGCAATAGATCCTGCCGTAGGCTGGTCGAGCCCTCCAAGCATATTGAGTAAAGTAGTTTTCCCACAACCTGATGGGCCTTTGAGCGCGGTAAACTCTCCTTGCGTTATGGTAAGGCTAATGCCGTTCACAGCATGTACAGGAACAGCACCCTCATAGACCTTTTCTAGGTTTTTAACTTCGATAACTGGTTTACTCATAACTTATATGCCACGAATGGCTTCTACAGGGTTCAATTTTAGCGCCTTAATTGCGGGTAAAATGGAGGCGATCAAAGCAGTTGTGATTACCATTACGGCAATAATGAGGTAATAGCTGGGGACGATTTCCGGGTAAATCATGCTCTGCACGCCCAATTCTGCCAAACCGTCCTGCTTGCTCGATAAATCTATACCGATGCGCATCATGGCGCGTGTGCTCAGATCGCCCAGAAGTATCCCGATAGGACCACCAACGAATCCCAGCATCAACGTTTCAACTAGAATCATTAAAAAGAGCTTGCGCTTATTCATTCCCACGGCCATGAGCATACCCAATTCCCTTCGGCGTTCCAAAATGGCCATAAGCATGTTGTTGATAATCCCGAAAAGAAGTGCCATCATAATGATTCCTAGAACCAGCACGAGCATGATGGCCATCATATCATCAGCCAAGCCCAATTCAGGACGAACCTGCTTCCAGGACTTTACCGCCAATCATTCAGGCACAGCAGCTGCCAACGCGCTTGCCTTTTCCTCCGTATCCACCGTTTCCTCAAAACGCACCAATACCTCGTGCACTAATGGGGCGCCCAACGTTTTTTCTAAATCCTCGTGATGTACATACACGTGAAACTCATCCCAAGTGGCATTCAATGTTTTATAGATTCCTGAAATCCGGAATGACGCTCTGCTAAGATCTCCTTCGGCATCTTGAAACGTGAGGACCACTTTACTGCGTAATTTTAATCCTAATCGTTTGGCCAATTTTTCCCCTACTAACAATCGATTGCGACCAGATGCTTCAAAGAAATCGCCTTCAACCATGTAGTCCGCCAACGTCGTTTGAATCCGCTCTTCTTCCGGCCATATGCCCATAATGCGAACCGCACGGGCACTTTTAGCTGAATTAATCATTCCGCCCAATACCGTGCGTTGTGCCGTGCCGCTTACAAAAGGCAACGCTTCTACGCTTTTACGGAGGGCCACCACTGCTGAGGAATCTGCTACCACGGCGGTAGATAACGGTTCGGCATCAAAATCTTCGTGGTGAATCTGCGCATGTCCGGTGGTGGTTCCTATGGCGGATGCTGTACGCTCGTTATTCATTCCGAAAGAGAAACCTATGATCAGTAAACCCGCCCAAATTCCTACCGCAATGGATCCAATTACTATAAACGAGCGCACCTTTGCACGCCAGATGTTTCGCCAAGCCACTTTAAAAATCATGCGCGCATACTTTTTACAGGGTTCAACTTGATGATTTTCCAGACGGCATAACTGCTAACTAATACACCGATGACGAAGACGATCGCACCATGATTCAAATTAATGATGAATGAGGTAGTGGTATAGAGTTTAGGTTCAAAATCGAATTGTTCAATGGCTCCTTCATCTGCCCACTGAGGTCGATGGGGTTGTATTTAAAGTAAAATTGGACCGGTTTGACCACTGGCCATTCCCACTACCGCGCCGCCAACCAGAAGCATTAAGTTTTCTAGCACCGTAACCGCAGCTAGTGTCGTTTTACGCATGCCTATACTCACCAAAATTCCAAACTCCCGTTCGCGTTCACTAACCATCATGATGACCGTGCCGAGCAAAACGAAGGATATAATAAAATACAGAATGGTCACAAAAATTTGACCTCCGGCCATATCTGCTTCAATGGTCTGTACCAATTCTGGAAACAATTGTTCCCAATCTAACAGTTCAAAATCTGATCCTAATACTGGTTCGAGTGACGCCTTCACTTCTGCGAAATCCGCGTTGGGTTCTAAATCTACCACTACGGTCGTCAGCAGCCCCATAGCGTTGTACATCCATTGAGCCGTTTCTAGGGGCAGGACAACAAGCTGTTTATTGAGTTCAGGATTCGAAATTTTAGCAATTCCTGCGACCATGAACTGGCCGTAGGCGCTTGCCCCGCGATAACCTTGTCCCAAAAACATAAGTGAATCCCCAACCTCAACGTGTAAATATTCCGCAAGTCCTTCCGAAACTACTACTTCATTAGAAGCAGGTGCGAAAAGACGACCGTCAATCAATTGGTCCGTTAAACGCAAGCCGGACAATTCCTCCTCGGGACGAATACCCAGCACCAAACTGCCTCTGTTGTTTTCCCCCGTGCTAACTAAAGAAAAACTCTCCAACCGGGGAACAAGCGAACGAACGCCAGGTACATTTTCCATGGCATCCCAGTCCAGCGTAGTCTCGTCCATACTTAAATCCAGGCTCTGGTCGCCCCAAAATCCCTTTTGATGCACCTGTAGATAGCCAAAGTTGTTTGCGACGATATCTCCGACCATGTGTTCCCAAACCCCACTTGAAAGCTGCGAAGCACTACCGCGAAAATCACACAGAACATAACCGCGGCAATGGTAATGATGCTTCTTCCTTTATTCCGCCAAATGTTGCGCCAAGCTAATTTGAACATTATTCGACCAGTTTCATGTTACTGCGTTCGAAAAACCCTTCCGCAAAGGATGGATTAAAATTGAGTGCCTTGTAGGTCATTTCTGTGAAATTACCTTCTTCGTCCGCTGGTGTGATGCGCAGTTTTGATGGCAGACGCTTACCCTCAAAAGATTTGATTTCTGTCGCTTCGAGCGTTGTAATAAGGAATTCGTCTTCATCGTAAAATTCGGTGCGCAGTTGAAGAAATTCGTCTACCGATACAAAAGTGATTACCTCGCCCCACACTACTGCCGCATCCGCCTTAGGTACTAACGCAATCTTGAAACAGTTTGTGCCATTCACCGAGGTGATGCCCAATAAGGTCGGGGTGTAATCTTCCACCAATGAACCGGCGTTGATCAACGCATCGTTCGTAAAATCTGTACCCATCCAACTCTGCACCATCGCTGCTGGTAGCGCGACAATTTTCTTGATACCCGGCACAAAATGCCAAACATCCTCACCGTTGCGAAGAAACACAGTTCCTTTTTCACGCGCTGGACCGGTGATTAAAATCATGGTTTTATCTAACCCCTGGTTCCAAATTTTAGCTTCCATAGTGCGTTCCCAACGAGGGCGCACGGTGCGAATACTGACCTCAGCAGCGAGATCTGCACCGGATAATTTGGCCTCTGCTTTTTGGAGTATGGAACTGGGGTTTTGCGCGAATAATGCTGCAGAGAAACACAGCAAAAAGAGGGTATTAAAAACTTTAGTCATTGTAGTCGTGGGTCTACCTTACTAACGCAATGCCACCGTGTAAGTTTGCGCAGCCTTAAGTTAATTTTTGGGCCAATTTAGCCATGGTCTTTTTCGCAGATTTCCCTTCGTACATCACCTCGTAAACGGCTTTGACAATAGGCATTCTAACCTCTTGCTTTTTACGAATTTTTGCCACCAAGGCAGCTGCATAATAGCCCTCTGCAACCATGGTCATTTCCGCTTTCGCACTTTTGATGGTGTAACCTTTACCGAGCATGTTCCCAAGCATTCGATTTCTAGAGAATTGGCTGTAACAGGTCACTAATAAATCACCTAGATAGGCGCTCTTTTTAATGTTGATTTGACCTTCACATGTACTCTTCATAAAACGGCGCATCTCGCGCGCTGCATTTGAAATAAGTACTGCTTGAAAATTATCTCCGTAACCTAAACCATGACACATCCCTGCCGCAATAGCATAGATGTTCTTCATGACCGCAGCATATTCTGTACCGTAGATGTCTTTACTCAGCGTGCACCTTACGTAATGGCACTGTAAAACGCTAGCGACCTTTTTTGATGCACTCGCATCTATCGCGGCAACGGTCAGAAAACTTAATCGTTCCAATGCGATTTCTTCCGCATGACAAGGACCCGTAATCACTACGATGTGATTTTCAGGAACGCCCACTACTTCACGCAGGTATTCCCCGACAATCATGTTCTCGTCCGGAATAATGCCCTTTATGGTCGAACACACCAGTTTTCCATCAAGCGCACCTGCATTCATATTCAACAACACCTCCTTAACAAAGGCGCTTGGAACGGCAAAGATCACGATATCACAACCCTCGATAGCCGCATTGATATCCGTAAAGATGTCTACGCTTCCTTTATCAAAAGCCACCGAAGAAAGGTACCGTGGATTGTGGTGGTACTTGCGAATGTGCGCCGCACTCTCTTCGTTGTGCATCCACCAATGGCAAAGACCTGTATTCTCGCTCACCATTTTTACCACGGCAGTTCCAAAGGAACCGCCACCTACGACGGCCACTTTCGGATATGTTTCAGATTGAACTTCCATTAAAATGTAATTTCCGATTCCACTTCCTCGCCATCCCTGGCATAGCGGAGCGTTGTAGTATCGCCCTTTTTAAACGCGCCCAATGCAGTCATGTAGGCATAAATGTCGTCGATTGTAATGTCGCCAATCTTAAGAATAATATCCCCTGCCTGCAAGCCGGCGTTTGCGCCAGGACGGCCTTCTGTTGCACCGTCTATTCTAAGTCCAGGGCCTCCGAAAAGGTAGTCCGGAACCACCCCCAGCGTCACCGAGAAATTGGGTGTTGTCTTTTGTTCAGAGGATGTGGTACGCTGAAAATTCAACCCATCATAGTTCGCTGAACGCGCAGTTATGGTGTACACTAAAGACGCGAGTTTTGCCATGCCTTTATAATTGATCTTATCGGCATCATCCGTAGGCTTATGGTAATCATTGTGCGTTCCCGTGAAGAGGTGCAGTACAGGAATATCCTTGTAGTAAAAGGACGTTTGATCTGAGGGTCCTACGCCTGCTGGATCTTTCTTAATGTCCAGTCCATGTATGGGAGTATCTAGAATTTCATCCCATTCCTCGGCAGTTCCTGTTCCGGAGAGTTGCAAGCGGTTCTCACGCAAGCGGCCAACCATGTCGCTGTTGATCATGAATTCTATCTCTTTCAACGGAAAGGTCGGGTGGTTGGTCCAATGCTTTGATCCAATCAAGCCCAATTCCTCAGCGCTGTAAAACTGGATCAAATAATTGTAATTCGTGTCTTGGCGTTGGGCATAATAGCGCATTACCTCCAACAGCAAGGTCGTTCCTGAACCGTTATCATCCGCACCGTTGTGAATGGCAGCGGGTCCTTTGTATAAACTGTTTTCACCGCCCATTCCAAGGTGATCGTAATGTGCGCCCAACACAACCGTTTTACGCTTGTTGTTGTGAATGTAACCAATCACATTATAGCCATCGCTAAAATGCTCGGACATGTTAACCGCCATCGCCGTTTTCTGCGAGCGCTTCATGAGTTTATTCGCCCATTTCTCATTGCGCACGAAGAATACAGGTACAGCAGAAGCGTTGATGCTCTTGAAAAATTCTTGGGTATCAGAAGCCGTACCTTCTGGATTGATGAGCAGGATGCCAACGGCACCTTTTTCCACGAGATTGGCAACGCGTTCGTTCAAACTGTGGTACGCTGCGAAAGCGCTGTGCGGATGTATTCCGTCTGGGGAGCTGACATTCATAACGGCAATTTTTCCGTTGAGGTCCAGCCCTTCAAAATCATTATACATACCGTCTTCTGTCGTGATGCCATAGCCCACGTAGATCGTTTTTTCTTCAACCAACCCTGTTGTAGCACTAATAGACACCGGATAGAAATCTACATGGCCCTCTAGATGCGTTTTGCCTACCCATAGTTTGGTAGCGCCATAATTCACCTCCGCATATTCTGGAACGGGAAACTTCTGGAAATAACCGTTTTCACCCATCGGTTCTATGCCGTACTCCAACATTTTTCCCACGATATAATCGCGGGCAACGTCTGCCTCAGGCGTACCTGGCTTGCGTCCTTTAAGCGCATCTGAAGACAAGAAAAATAAGTCTTGCTCCATGCGCTTTGTAGCGCTCAGATCAATTGGGATTTCTTGCGCACATACGCTGGCGGGAAGGGCGGTCGTTAAAAGTAGGACGAGGGTAAGGAACTTGTTCATGAGTTCATTTTTGATTCCCTACAAAGGTAGCGACCAAAGACTATATTTGAAGTGTGAGCAACGGTATGAAAGCACTTGCTGGTCAAACGGCCATTTACGGCGTAAGCAGCATCTTAGGAAGGATGATCAATTTTTTATTGGTCCCTCTACAGACAGCGGTCTTAAGCCAGTCTGCCTATGGTGTTAACGTTGATTTTTATTCCCTTATCGCCTTCCTTATTGTCGTCGTCACCTTTGGGATGGAGACCGCATATTTCAGATATTCTGAACAAGAAGGCTTTGATGAAGGCAAAGTTTTCGGAGCAGGACTGGCCATGATTGCGCTAGTTTTAGCGAGTTTAGGACTTTTCGTTTTGCTTTTTCAAAGTGAATTACTGCACGCTTTAAGGTGGGAAGAAACGCCGGAATATTTGTACTACTTCATGGCCATTTTAGCCTTAGATGCTTTAAGTGCATTGCCTTTTGCTCGACTGCGGAGAACCAACAAAGCGGTCCGATTCGCCGGAATAAAATTGGCTTTGATCTTCTCCAATGTGTTAATCAACCTCTACATTTTCCTTCCGGCCTATTGGGAATTGCATGGCAGCGCAGGCTATTGGTCCCACGAAATGCGCGGTGTGGGCTACATTTTTGTTGCTAATTTTTGGGCAGCAGTCCTCATGTTCGCGCTGCTCCTACCCACCCTCTTTCCATTGCGCCTGAACCTGGATAAGAAATACGTTAAAACCCTTTTAGTCTTTGGCATTCCACTTCTTATCGGCGGGCTTGCGGGTATTGCTAACGAGATGCTGGATCGGCAATTGTTGAAATACCTCCTCCCGGAGGAAAGTGCATATGCCGGAGTTGGAATCTATGGGGCTGTATATAAAATCTCTATCTTCTTAATCCTGTTCAACCAAGCTTTCCGCTATGCAGCGGAACCGTTTTTCTTTAAAAATGCTAAAACAAAGGAGGGCCAGAACGGATGAGTACCGTTATGGATGGGTTTGCTTGGGTCATGTGTGTTGGGTTCGTGTTGATCATTTCAGGTCTCGATTACCTCAAGTTTTTTGTAGATGAAAAGTTTTGGACCGGACTCCATCTGGTACCCATCTTACTTTTGGCCAATGTCATTTTAGGCATCAATACCAATCTCAACGTCTGGTATAAAGTGAGTGATAAAACGGTCTACGGCATCTACATCACTTTCGTGGGTTTGATAATTACCGTTGTTGGTAATGTGATTCTCATTCCCGTCTTAGGGATTCTTGGCGCAGCATTTACCACATTGGCTGCCTATTTTGCCATGTTTGTTGCCAGTGTGTTATGGGGGCGAAAACACTATCCGGTACCTTATCGTTGGAAGAAAATAGGAGCATTCGTAGGTTTCGCCTGCCTTGTGGTGTTTATCTTGCATTACACGAATTGGCCCCCGGTCCATTAAAAGTCTTTGGCGGTATAGTCTACCTAGGAATTATGCTTTTTTGGGAACGAAACGGACTCCTTAAATTCGCAACAAGAAAATGAAGATCAACGTAATCTACAGTGGCAAGCACGAACTGCCACAATTCGAAACCACACAAAGTGCAGGTTTGGATGTCCGAGCGAATATCGATGCGCCCGTCACGCTGCAGCCGGGGGATTATACGCTCATTCCTACTGGTATTAAAATGGCACTACCGGATGGCTTTGAAGCACAGGTGCGCCCGCGCAGCGGACTTGCCTTTAAACACGGTATTACGGTATTGAACAGTCCCGGAACAATTGATGCCGACTACCGCGGTGACGTTGGTGTATTATTGATCAACCACGGTAAGCAACCGTTCGTTATTGAAGATGGCATGCGTATTGCACAGTTGGTGATCGCAAAATACACCCAGTTCGATTGGAATGAAGTCACTGATTTAAATGAAACTGCTCGTGGTGCCGGAGGATTTGGCAGCACAGGTAAACAATAAAAAACCAACCAAAAAAACCTACGAACAGATGAAAATTATTGTCCCAATGGCCGGTCGCGGCTCCAGATTAAGGCCGCATACGCTAACCGTGCCGAAACCGCTTATTCCCATCGCAGGTAAGCCTATTGTACAACGATTAGTTGAGGATATTGTGAGCGTTTGTGGCGATAAAAAAGTAACTGAAATTGCCTTTATTATCGGTGACTTCGGAGCTGAAGTAGAAGCCAATCTAATCAAAGTGGCTGAAGACCTCGGCGCGAAAGGAAGCATCTATTATCAAGATAAACCGCTCGGTACTGCCCACGCTATTCACTGCGCGGCGGACAGTATGGACGATGAGATTGTAGTCGCCTTTGCAGATACGCTGTTCCGTGCAGATTTCACCCTAGATACTGAAGCAGATTCTGTGATTTGGGTGAAGCAAGTGGATAATCCCTCTGCCTACGGCGTTGTTCAGTTCGGTGAAGATGGAACCATCAATAATTTCGTCGAAAAACCGCAGGAATTCGTTTCTGATAAAGCCATCATCGGTATTTATTATTTCAAGGACGGCCCGGGCTTGCGCAATGAACTACAACACATTCTCGACAACAACATCATGGATAAAGGCGAATACCAACTCACCGATGCCTTGAGCTCTTTGCTTGCACAGGGAAAGTATTCAAGCCGGGAACCGTGAACGATTGGATGGATTGTGGAAATAAAGAAATTACCGTTGAAACCAACAGTAAAATGTTAAGCTACCTCGAGGGCAAGCCTGAATTGCGCGGAAGCAACATTACCCTAGAAAATTCGACCATAATTGAACCTTGTTACATCGGTTCAAACGTGGTGTTGAAGAATGCAACAGTAGGACCAAATGTGAGTTTAGGTAATGATTGTGTGGTTGAAGATGCGACTATAGAAGGGTCGTTAATACAGACAGAAACGACGATAAAAAATATTCACCTCAAAGACAGTATGATCGGCAACAAAGCGCATGTCGACGGGAAGTGGACTTCACTATCTTTAGGTGATTTTTCAAGAATGGACTAATGCACAAAAAGCTGGCCCTGTTTGGGGTACTTTTCTTTACAGCTTCACTTTATGCGCAAGGCCCTTCGGAAGAGGGGCCTTCTGCGTTAAGCGGAACGTTCTATAAGGCCGAAACCTACCGCATCACAGGAAGGACTGAACTGGCAATGGAGCTGTATGAGGGGCTTGCAAAGGATCCGGTATATCGGGAAACGGCTTTGTACCAATTGGCCCGTATGCATTTTGACCAGAACCAATTTTTCGAGGCCTACGATCTCGCTACCCAGGGCGTCGAATCCTTCCCTACGAATATTTGGCTGCTACGAATCAAAGCACAAAGTGCAAAAAATATAGGCGATTTTAAAACGGCCGGGCGCTCCTTTGAAGTACTCTATTCATTAGCCCCGCATCAAATAGAATATCTTTTTGAAGGCTACAGCACGTACCTCGAGGGCCGACTCTTTCTTAGTGCATTGAATGTGCTCTCCACGATTGAAGATCTTGAAGGCGCCTCACCGGAGTTGATTCAAGACCGGGCGCGATTATACCTTCAACTCAACGATTCCAAATCTGCAGAACGTTGTTTTAAGACGGCCATTGACGATGCCCCGGATGTCCCTGAATACAGAGGCTTGTTGAGCCAATACTATGATGGCAACGGGAAAACGAAAAAAGCATTTAAAGTACTCAGTAAGGCAGTTGAGACGTTCCCTGAAAACGGAGCGTTACATATGGAATTGGCCCGTATGGCTCAAAAAATAGACCAGACTGAGGCCGCCTTTTATCACATGGAGCAAGGACTGCTGTTAGAAGGCGTCCCACTTGAAGATAAAATGCCCGTGGTACTCAGCATCTACGAGAATAGAGAAAGTCCATCTTTTAGAGCGTTGTTTGATCGCGTTTTTCCAGTGCTCGAACAAAAGTATTCCGGTCGTATTGAGTTGCTTTTACTTACCGCACAAATTCACATACAAAACGAACGTTGGCACGAAGCATTAGAGACGTACCTCACGGCTATTTCAATACATCCAACAAACTACGCGTTGTACCAAATGGCGTATTCATTGTACCAGGAAGTGGGTGATGTGGATGGACAAATTGCGTTGCTAGAACGCATCGAAGAAAACTTTAATGCGGATGAGGATATACTGGAAAGTCTTGTCTTCGAATATTACAATGTGGGACGTTGGGCATCGTGTGCTCGTTTAGCTACTGCACGGGCGAAAATGACGCTGGATCCTGAAGTGGCAGGAAATCTATATGCCCTTGCCGGGACGGCCTGGTTCCAGCTGGATTCTGTTGAATTAGGTACATCGGCGTATGACAACGCATTGGACCAGCAGCGCAGTGCCACGACCTTGAATAACTACGCCTGGTATTTAGCCATACACGACCGAAATCTCGAATTTGCATTGCAATTGACGGTAGAATGTAATGCGCTGGTTTCATTGGAACCAACATTTTTAGATACTTGGGCATGGGTATTGTATAAATTGGAGCGGTATGCGGAAGCACAGGCTAAAATCGAACTAGCTTTGCAACTGCTCAAAGAGGCCGATCGCGTTGGAATTTATATGCATGCAGCGAAGATTGAACAGGCCCTTGGAAATGAAGAGCAAGCAAAGGTCTACAGAATGAAAGAGGCCCTCTTAAAACAGCACTAATGCGCAACAGGCAGTGGCAAATATCTACCCTAGCAACACACCTTATTATGGGTGTGGCTTTGGCTGTGCTTACCGGTTGTGGCGGTCCGTTATCTGCAGAAAAACCTTTGCGACGTGAAAAAATAAGCGACGGTGTATCGCGAAAGATTATCGTTGAAGATCGGTTCGCATGGACGCAAAGCTTTACGCGCATCTCAGCTGAAACCCCCGACGGTCAGCAGCGTTTCCGCGTTCAAATACGTTCAAAACAAGATAGTATTCTTTGGGCGGCCATTTCAGACGATATGATTGGATTGCGCGTGGGAAAAGCCATTGTGATTAACGATAGTGCAGCCTTTTCTTCGACACTTCTTGGCGTTGAATGGACCGGATCTGCGAATGATCTTGCAGGAGTTACCGGTATTGAAGTGCCTTTTCAATATCTGAATCGGCTCTTGCGTGGCCAATTGATTGGTACAAACGAGGCCATGCGCTACCGCTACGATGGAAATGGCGACCACTGGGTTACACAATACGCTATTAGCAGGGGGCGCGCAGTTACCGTCGCCTTAGATAGAGATTTACACATGAGTTATGTACTCATCGAAGACCCGCTGGAATCGGTCTTTATTCAGTACAAAAGTGTGGATGAAGAGACGGGGTATCCCACAGAAATTACAATCACCGTAAAAAGCCAACCGGATTACAAAGTCACCATCGAGGTCACTGAAATACGGACCGGCGGACCTTTTAATACGCCATTTAGCCTGTGATGAAGAAGCTACTGTTCGTATTCCTGCTCGTCCTCACCACCGGTTTGCAAGCGCAAACGAAAGAAGAACTGCAACGTCAAAAGGTGCTGCTGCAAGACCAGATTGATCTGGCCAGCGAATTACTCTTAAAGACTAAAAGCACGAAAGAAGCAAGCCTTTCAGAACTGCAAACGTTGAATCAAAAAATTGAAGCGCGCAATAAACTCATTCGAACGATGGACCGTCAAATCCGCTCCATAGATCGTGAAGTGGCAAATAAAGCCAAAGAGATTGAAACTCTTGAGGCGCGTGTGGATTCTCTAAAAAGTGATTATGCTGATCTCATCAAGCTTGCACAGCGCCAGCAAAAACCCAGGGATCAAATACTCTTTATTTTAAGTTCAAAAAGTTTCGCTCAAGCAGCAAAGCGCATGCAATACTTTAAGGATATGGCGGCTTACCGTGAGCAACAAGTGCAACAAATTGCCATTGCTCAGGAAACTTTAGCACGAGAGCGAGAAGCACTTATTGCCAAAAAAGCTGAAAAATTCAAGTACAAACGGCCCAGGAAGGTGAAAAAATAGCGCTACAAGCAGATGCCCAAATTCAAGAAATGACTGTGCAAAACCTGCAGTCCAAAGAATCTACCTTGAAAAAGGACATCGATAAAAAACAGCAAGAGGCCCAACAATTGGAGCAACAAATCAAACGCATCATCGCGGAGGAAATGCGCAAAGCTAAAGAACGCGCGGAGCGAAGTAGTTTAGAAAATGAAGCGAAGGAATTGGGGCTTATTTCGGGCAAAGACTTTTCTGCACGCACCTCTAATAAGGCTTTAAAACAATTGATCGATAAAGCCCGCGAAGCGAAAGGAATGGATGTTCGTGATGACGGACCGTCATTTGCAATGACCCCGGAAGCTCGAGCGCTGGCAAATAATTTCGCCTCGAACAAAGGTGCCCTTCCATGGCCTGTGGAACGCGGGATCATTACGGGGAAATTTGGAAAACATCCGCACCCAATTGTTAAAGGGGTGATTGTGGATAACCCGCATATCGAAATTACGACAGAAGAAAGCGCTATCGTGCGCTCAGTTTTTGAAGGTGAAGTCAGTTCGGTCGTACCTATTCCCGGAGCTAACGTAATGGTACTCGTGCGTCACGGGAATTACTTCACCGTCTACAGCAACCTCATCAATGTAAAAGTAAAAGCCGGGGATGTCGTCAGTCTTAAAGAGCCCATTGGCACTGCCTTTACAGACGAAGAAGGTAAAACTATGGTCCAATTAGGCATTTGGAAAGATGCCGACATTCAAGACCCTAATCCATGGCTCGCCAAATAAAACCCGATGTCAAAAATTTACTACCTCAGCACGTGCGATACCTGTAAACGAATCATGAATCAATGGAACATTGACGGTGTGCAGTTACAAGATATCAAGCACGAACCCATCACCGAAGAGCAGATCGATGAAATGATCGCTTTGGCGGGCTCTGCCGAAGCGCTGTTTTCAAAACGTGCGAGGAAATACAAGGAATTGGGCCTTAAGGACAAAACGCTGAACGATGGCGACATCCGGGCGTTCATTCTCGAAGAATATACCTTCTTAAAGCGGCCTGTACTCATTCACGACGGCGCTATTTTCATCGGCAACAGTGCTAAGGTGGTCGCTGCTGCAGCGACGGCTCTGGTATAGGGCATGGAGGCAACCGCGAGAAAAACCGTACTCATTGCACACCTTGCTTTGCTTGGTGTTGCGCTCATATACGGCGCATCCTTTCTCATTGCAAAAACGCAATGCAAGGCGCTGTTCCGCCTCGAGCATTCATTCAATTTCGAGTAACGGGTGCTGCCCTGCTGTTTTGGATGCTCTCTCCCTTTTCTGGAAATGACCGCATTAGGAACATCCCAAGAAAAGACGTGCTTAGGCTACTGATCTGTGCCGCCTTCGGGGTTACCGCCAACCAATTGTTTTTCTTCGAAGGATTAAAAATCACGACGCCGGTCAATGCCTCCATCATGATGGTGAGTGGCCCAATAGCTGTGCTCATCGTGGGTGCACTTTTAGTGAAAGAACGCATTACTTCTGAAAAATTGATTGGCATTTTATTAGGGGCGTTCGGGGCGTTTTGGCTCATCTATTCCGGAAACCAATTTGACCTTAGCGGCCTCTTTGGCAACGACGTCTCGCGCGGCAATGTATTCGTACTCATCAATGCCACCAGTTACGCAACCTATCTCGTGCTTGTAAAGCCACTAATGGCTCGGTATAATGCGCTCTTTGTTATACGGTGGGTCTTCACCTTCGGGGTGTTTCTCGTGCTGCCCTTTGGAGGACCGCAAATTCCCGAAATCCAGTGGGAACTTTGGAACGGACCCATAATTAGTGCTGTAGTGTTTGTCATTCTCGGCACCACGTTTCTCACTTATTTAGGCAATATCATTGCGTTAAAAACCCTGCATCCCGCTACAGTAGGGGCCTACATTTACCTGCAACCACTGATTGCCAGTGTACTCAGCCTATTCTTCGGGGGCGAGCAATGGAGCGTTCACATGCTTTACGGGGGTTCGGCGATTTTCCTTGGCGTTTATTTCGTGAGCTTTTATGGTCGAAAACGCAACGTCTAACGTGGCTTGAGTTTCCTACCTTAGCAGAAATTTTGTTTCCATGATTCAAAGCATGACCGGTTTCGGTAAAGCCATTGGCCAATTTGCTGGTAAAAAATCACTGTAGAAATTCGCAGTTTAAACAGCAAAGGGTTGATTTAAACGCGCGCATTGCATCCCTATTCCGTGAAAAAGAATTGGACATCCGTAAAATTGTAGGTGCCGCATTAAACCGTGGTAAAATCGATATCAATATTTACGCGGAGGTAACCGGTATCGAGAGTGCTTCGAGCATCAATATGGAACTGGCGAAAGCCTATCTGGAACAGTTGACCGTTCTAGAACGAGAAGCTGCGACCAAAGGTGATTTGATTGCTGCCGTAATGCGCATGCCTGATGTAATGAGCAGCGGAAAATCGGAAATGAGTGAAGAAGAATGGGCCTTTTTAAAGGGCTTACTGCACGAAGCCATCGCCGCCTTGGTAGAATTTAGAACTCAAGAAGGAGCGTCTATTGCTGTAGATTACGAGGAACGACTGGCATCCATTGAAGACGCTATGAAAGGCATCGAACCTCATGAAGGTGCACGTCTAGATGCTGTTCGCGAACGACTAATGAAGGGCCTTGAGGGTATTGAGGTGGATTCGAACCGATTCGAACAAGAGGTCGTGTTCTACATTGAAAAACTAGATATTAACGAAGAGAAAGTACGCCTAGCCAATCATATTAAGTACTTCCGCGAAACCATGCAGAAAGAAAGTACCGGGAAAAAATTGGGCTTCATCGCTCAAGAAATTGGTCGGGAAATAAATACGGTAGGTTCGAAAAGCAACTATGCGCCGATGCAGCAGTACGTCGTTCAAATGAAAGACGAACTGGAAAAAATCAAAGAACAAATCGGAAATACACTCTAATCCGCGACCACTACATATGCGTACTTCACAAGGTAAACTAGTCATCTTTTCCGCGCCTTCTGGTAGTGGGAAATCCACTTTGGTGCAGTACCTACTCAAAGAAGTTCCGGGCTTCGCTTTTAGCATCAGTGCCACTTCACGTGCGCCCCGCGGCACTGAGAAAGATGGAGTAGATTACTACTTTCTTTCTAATGAAGTGTTCCAGCAGCGTGTTGCTGAAGAGGCCTTTCTCGAATGGGAGGAAGTCTATCCTGGGACTTGTTACGGTACCTTAAAAAGCGAGGTTGAGAAAAGCTGGGCCGCCGGTCAGGCTGTAGCCTTTGATATTGATGTCGTTGGCGGAAAAATTTGAAGGCCCGTTACGGCGAGCATGCACTTGCGCTTTTTATTCAAGCACCAAGCATAGAAGAACTGGAGCGTCGACTCATTGTCCGCGGAACCGACAGCAGCGATAAGATCAAACAACGCATTGAAAAGGCTTCTTGGGAAATGGACCAAAGTCCATTCTTTGACCACACCATCATCAACGACGATCTGGACCGGGCGAAAGCAGAAGCCAAAAAATTACTGATCGAATTTTTAGCGAAGTAAAATGAAGGGGAAAATTGGCTTATTCTTTGGCACCTTTAACCCCATACATGTCGGGCATTTGGTATTGGCGGAGTACTTCTACCGCTACACGGAATTGGACCAAATCTGCTTTGTAGTCACACCGCATAATCCCTTCAAGAAAAAATCTACCCTATTGCCAGATCGAGAGCGGTTGCATCTGGTGCATTTGGCCATAGCAGATCAAGAAGGGATGACGGTAAGTGCCATCGAATTTTCACTGCCCCAGCCAAATTATACTGCACAAACGTTGGCTTACCTGCGCGAACAGCATCCGGAAGCCCAATTTTCGCTCATCATGGGCGAAGACAATCTTCGCGGTTTACACAAATGGAAAAACGTGGAAAGTATCATTGATGCGCATGACATCTTCGTATACCCCCGTCATGCAAATGAAGTGGTCGCAGAAAATCCGCACTTTGAAAAGCACCCTAAAGTGACTGTAGTTCAAGCACCACGCATGGAAATAAGCGCAACACTCATAAGGAACAGCTTTAAGGAGGGAAAACCGCTCAGCAACTTGCTGCCTAACGCAGTTTTTGAGTACATTGAGGGAAGTAATCTCTTCCAATAATCCATGGCCACTTTCATCTCACGTATCGCTCTAGAATTAATCAATGGGCCGGGCGTACTGCATGAAAAACTGGTGCTTTTGCCCAACCAGCGTGCAGAGCTATTCTTGCGTGAAGCACTCAAGGAACACATTTCAGATACGGCACTCTTGCCCATGTTCACCACCGTTGATCAGTTCATTGCGCAAGCAGCGAATCTCGTCGTCCTCGAACCTTTGGCACTGATGGTACGTCTGTTTGATTGCTATGAACGAACACGTAGCAGCGGCTTTACCGCAGGGTACAAGCGAGGGTTTAGGAAGTTTTTTGAACTGGGGCCAAACACTATTGTCCGATTTCGGCGAAATTGATCGCTACCTCCTCAACCCAGCGCATGTATTGGGCGATTTATACAACGTTCAAAAACTAGCAGAATGGGATTTAGAGCCGGGTGAAGAAACCGCCTTAATGCGTCGGTATTCCGATTTTATCGCGCTCCTTCCCGAAACATACGCGGCCTTTACTGCCTCTTTGCTTGAAGATGGCGAGGCCTACAGCGGTTTGGCTGCGCGACACCTTGCTTCACATCCTGAGGCGGTTGCTGCTTTTCTTCACAAAAACGGTATCCAACACGTGCTCATTGCGGGGCTAAACGCACTGAATACCGCAGAATTGAGCATTATTCAATCGGTACGCGAACAATGCCCTACACGAACGCTTTGGGATTTAGACCCGCATTACTTTAACGATCCGTTGCACGAAGCAGGTCATTTTCTTCGAGGCCACGTTCAACGTCAGAAAACGTTCGGAAAAGATGTGCCTACTACCAAGGCAGTCGAAAGTGAATGGAAAACCATTCCAAAGCACATTCATCCCGTGGGGGCCAGTCAATATACGGGCCAAGCTAAGGCGGTCGCTGGCGCACTAGAAGACCTGAGAAAATCGGGCATTGCACCCAAGGATATCGCCGTAATTCTTGCCGACGAATCACTCCTGAATCCTGTGCTCAGCTTCTTACCCGAGGCCTACGATAAAGTAAACATTACTATGGGCTATCCACTGGACCAAACGGCATTAGCCGGTACGGTACGGTTATGGATTTCGGTCATAGAATATGCCTTAAAAAATCAACGCAAAGCGGGAAAATGGACCTTTACTACCGCTCCTTGTGCGCTTTGTTTACCGATCCGCTTTTCAATAAGTACTGGAGCGGACCTGCGGGTGAAAGTCCGATGGATTGGAATGCAGAGATCGTTAAAGTCAACCGTGTATTCACCAGTGCTTCTGAATGGGTGCGTCGGTGCTCTGGAGGTCCTGAGAGCTACGGAGCGCTCTTTGAAGCACAAGATTCGAACGGTTGGATTACCGCTATGCAAAACTGGCTGAAGCACGTCGGACGCACAGAAACACAAGATCCTGTTATTCAAAACACCGCCTACCATATTCATACGCTCTTAGCGCAACTTACGCGAACGCTTACTTTAGAAGTCGAGCCGCTCGTGCTTTTGAAACTGATCAAGCAGCAGCTTCGAAGCGGAACGGTTGATTTTGTGGGTGAACCCCTTGAAGGACTGCAAATCATGGGAATTCTTGAAAGCAGGACCTTAGATTTCAAACACATCATCCTGGCTGGGGTAAATGAAGGGATTTTACCTGCCGGTCGCCGCTTTAATTCACTCCTTCCGTACGACATTAAGCGAAATTACGGCCTGCCTACCTATGAAGAGAAGGATGCCGTTTATGCCTACCATTTTACCGGATTCAGCAGCGCTGTCTTTCATCGACCATTACTTTCAATACCGATAGTGAAGCTATGGGAGGCGGTGAACCCAGTCGTTTTTTAGTCCAATTAGAAAACGAACTACAAAATACCGCATGCACCGTCCATCCACGTACCTTCCTTCAAGGACCGGTCGCGCCCAACTCTATGGAACAGCTGTTCTTAGCGGAAAAAACACCCGCCGTTGTTCAAGCTTTTGAAGCATGGATGGCGCGTGGAATCAGTGCGTCTTCACTGAATGAACTGACCAGCATGCCCGACCGATTCTATCAAAAACGATTGATCCGTGTCGAAGAAGAGGACGAAGTTGAGGAACAGGTTAGTGCGATGGTTATGGGAAACCTCATTCATAAGGGATTGGAAAAAGTATACGAATCCCATGTGGGTAAACCCATCACAACTATTGACGTGGATCAATGGACGGAACAGGCCTATGAAGCAGGATTTAATTATTTAATAGAGGTAGAACGCTACTCAAAAAATGCCTTGACTCAAGGACGAAATTTACTGACGCTGGAGATTTGTAAAAAAATGATCCGCCAGTTCTTGAACTACGATGCTCGCCGTGCAGCACAGGGTACACTCATCTTGAAAGGAGTGGAAACAAAATTGGACTTTGAAATGCAGCACCCTACTCTAAAACTCCCGATGAAGTTTGCCGGTGTAGTTGACCGACTAGAAGTGTATGACAATACCTTCATCATTTGGGATTACAAAAGTGGTGCAATTGGGCCGAGTGACCTCAGCCTCTCCGGACTAAGTGACCTCTGGAAGGGTAGTAAGGGGAAGCCTTTACAGATTCTTCTGTACGCTTGGTTGCTCTGGAAAAAGGAAGTAGTAACGCATCCTTTCCCTTGGCATTCGGGTATGTTTAAGCTACAAAGTGGACAACCGGAACATTTGCTTCGTGGAGCGGCATTGGGCAAATCCAACGATATTACGGAAGCGCTTCTTGTCGAATTCGAGCAGGCGCTCTGTGATTACCTCCTGGAGGTACACAGTAATGGATTGCCCTTTGTAGAGAAGCCGAGGTATGAATTCAATTAATCGGTAACCATGACCCCACTACAACGCATACCCACAGCAGAAGATTTAAAAGCAGCACAGGACAGAATCGCCCCTTATATTCACAGAACTCCTGTTTTTCAATCGCAGCAATTCAACGACCGCGTTGGAAGCCGCTGCGTATTTAAAGGCGAACACCTGCAAAAACCGGTGCGTTCAAAGCCCGAGGAGCCATGAATGCGGTACTGGTTCATAAAGAACGTTCGAAGGGAGACGGGTTTGTAACGCACAGCTCGGGCAATCACGGCGCCGCTTTGGCTTGGGCTGCGAGAACTATTGGCGAGAAAGCACACATCATTATGCCCAGCAATGCACCGAAGGCAAAAATTGAAGCGGTGCGCAGTTATGGTGGAATCATCGAATTCTGTGCCCCGACTTTAGCTGCACGTGAGCAAACTGCGAAAGCGGTGGAAGAAAAAGAGGGCGCTTTTTTCGTTCACCCTTACGACAACTATGATATTATCGCTGGACAGGCAACGGCAACCATGGAATTGCTCGAGGCGCATCCCGATCTAGAATACCTTTTCGTGCCTGTTGGCGGCGGGGGCTTATTGTCCGGGGCGGCGCTTGCGAATGCCTACTTTGGCTCAGCAACACTTATAGGGTGTGAACCTACCAATGCTTCCGACGCACACGAGAGTTTTTACAGTGGACATTGGGTTCCTGTGAGCACTGCCGATACCATTGCCGACGGGTTGAAGACCTCATTAGGGAAGCGAAATTTCCCCCATTATTCAATCCCATGTCGATGAAATTTCGTTGGTTACTGAGGCGGAAATTACAGCCGCTTGGCATTTTGTTTTGGCGCGATTGAAACAATTCATTGAACCTAGTGCAGCAACTGGAGTAGCTGCATGTCTTAATAAATTGGCTCGGGGGAAAACGGGAATTATACTTTGCGGCGGCAATATGGATACCCAAAACTGGGCACTACGATAAGTTTACAGCCACTACGATAAGTCTGTTTGCGCTACTTTGAGTAAATCTCGTACGTTTACATCACCAACCAACAAACCTAGGAGTTACTCCTATAAAGGCATCGTCATTACGACGGTGCCTTTTTCTTTTGAAAAGAGGTCGTAATCGTCCAATCCTTTGGTCTTTTACTTCTTGAACGATTAAAAGCGATGCGGTCTTGAATCAATGAAAGCCCGTGCCCGGTGCCCCCTTGTCTGCTGTGCTCACCGTATCCCGAATCCTCCACTTTTAAGGTCAGTACTGATGCTGTATGGCGCGCCTCAATGTGAATATTTGGTGCCGTACGTTCCTCATGTCCGGCATACTTAAAGCTGTTTTCAACAAGCGGTTGGAACAAACCCGTAGGAATACGCACTTTACGCAATGCTTTAGGAATGTCTATGGTCACTTCGACGTGCGCATAAGAGCCTTTTTTCTGAAGGGCAATATAAGCGCGTAATTGCTTTTCTACGGAACCCAATTCTATGGTCTGATCGTCCTGTTCTTCAAGTAGGGACCGTAAAAATTGGCCCAGATCAGATAAATATACCTGAGCCTGCTCAATAAGCTCCTGGTTGAGAAAAGCACTAACATTGTTTAATTGGTTAAAGAGAAAATGAGGACGAATGGTATTCTTGTAATTTTCTAGAGCCAATTCCGCCTCCTGCTGACTCAACTTTGCTCGAGCCGCTGTCATTCTACTTCGATAGTTGGCAATAATACCGACCAATACTACCGCAAATAAAAGTACCGTAACGCTTAACGCAGTTTTACGCAGTTTTGACTCTCGTTGATATCTGGCTATTTCATTTCGCCCACGGGCCAATTCAAAGGCCAAAAATTTACTCTGTCCCTCATCCACGGCAGCAAGCGCCCTTTATTCGCTAGCACCTCCGCCTTCAATGCGGTTGCTAAAGTCTCCCCTAATAAGGCGTATGCTGTCCATTTGCCTCGTGCCTTTGCCTCGAGCGACCAGAACTGTTTCTCGTGTGCAAATTGAATACAGCGCGCCAAAGCCTGCTGATCCAGCGCGTTCAAATTCAAAGCCCTGAAGTAAATGTTCTTTTTATCAATATCGGGTATGGTTTGATCAATCAATTCAAGGGCCCTTGCGATGAGCGTGTCTGCGGCAGCTGAATCCTGCCCCAGCTTCCGCAAAGCCTCCGCCCGGACGGCATATGCTTCACTTGGGTTGATGCCTCCATCGACTTGACGGCAAATGGCCAAAACAGAATCGCTGTAGAACAAAACTTCTTCGTAACGTCCGTAGTCCAGCAAATAAGTCGTGTAATTTCCTGCAGCCGTAGCCCACGATACCGGATTACCCTCACGTAATCGCATGGTCTCCTCAGCGATGGGCAGAATTTCTTCTCCGGCTCCAAGGGCCCAATAGGCGTGTGCCTTCAACAACAATATGCGCGCAATTCCTTTCTCGTCATTCGTCGCACGGAAGAGTAATTCAGCTCTTTCTAAATACGTCAATGCCTCAAAACTTACCCCATTACGCACAATCTCACGCGCCATCAAATATGAACCCCATGCTTCCTCTGTTTCATCACCGCCTTCTAATAGCGCCATCATTAAAGGCGCAAAGGCTGCAGAATCCGGATGTATCGATAGGGCTTCATAAACGCCACTGGGCACGTCCGGTTGCTCTGATGAAGAACATCCTGCCCATAACAACGCAAGGAGTACAAGAGCAAGGAACTTATTCATCGTTATCTAGGGCATTTATCCGAGCCTTCGCCGCATCGAGCTTTGTTCCGTCCTGCAAAACAATGTAGTTAGGTCCACTGGTATACACCTCTGAAATTAGTGCGCGTTGAACCACTATACTTTTGTGAATACGCACAAAGCCGTCACTCAATACGTCCGTGAAACTTTTCAGTGTCCGCGCCATCAAGTGGTGTTCACCGTTGGTCAAGACTACCTCTGTATAATTGCGCTGGCCGCGTAAAAAGGCGATATCGGCCTCAGGCAGTTCGCGAAAAGTCCCCTTTAAGAGCAGTTTTATCTTTTGTTCCCGACGCACCTTTACGGGAACCAGGGATTCCACTTTTACCAGGGCTTGCTCTAAACGCTTTGGAGTAATGGGCTTTAAAATGTAATCTACCGCAGTATCAAACGCCTCCAAACTGTAATGAGAATGCGCCGTAACGAACACGATATTACCCACATCGGGTTGTATTCTTTTCGCCACATCAAGCCCCATGGCATGCGGCATCTCCATATCCAAAAAAACCAATTCCGGAGCGTTGTTTTCGCACCACAATTCAAATTCTCGGTACTGGGTAAACCCTTTTACCTCTGCTTGCGGCAACAATTTCTCCAATTGAAAAACCATTCCCCGAACAGCGATAATTTCATCGTCCAAAACTCCTATGTGACGGACGGTTTTCACTTTTGATAACCGCTAAGCATTCGAGCGACATACTTTCCTATGATGTCAAATTCCAAATTGATTCGATCCCCCACTTTTAAATGATGGAAAACCGTATGCTCATAGGTGTAAGGAATAATGGCAACACTGAAACCGCCCGCTATGGAGTCGACCACCGTAAGCGATGTTCCATTCACCGTAATGGATCCTTTTTCTACCGTAACATTACCTAATGCAGGGTCGTAAGCAAAGGAAAAAATCCATGATCCATCTTCTTCGGTAATGGAAGTACAATGGCCAATTTGATCCACATGCCCCTGGACAATATGGCCGTCTAAACGCGCACCCATCGTCATACAACGTTCTAGGTTAATAGGGTCGCCTTCCTTTAAATCGCCAATAGCTGTTTTTGCAATGGTCTCCTCAATGGCCGTTACGCGGTACGTTCGGTCACCAAAAATTTCTACCACCGTCAAGCAAATGCCGTTATGGGCGACGCTTTGATCTACTTTCAATTCGCTCGCAAGGTCTGAAGCGACATATAATTCTAGGTTTCCACCGTTCTTTTCGACCTTAGCAACCTTGCCTAATTTTTCAATAATTCCAGTAAACATGAAGGGTTCTTTGTGGTTGGTTAAAATAGTACATTTGACACTAAATGAATGACGCAATGAAAATCACAACATACACTCCTGATTACAAAGGCAGCATCGCTATTGTTTATACCGATTCAAAAGAACTTTCTCAACATTTAAACGAGGCACAACTCGATCGCGTTCATGCGCTTGGCGAAAAGTTTGAAGAAAAATGGTTGGAAGTTCAAGCGGGCACAGATACTGCTTGGGTGTATAAGCTTGGAAAAACTACAGATGCGGATGCGCGCGCAGAGAAAATGCGTCAAGCCGGTAATAAGTTGGTCCTCAAGGCAAATGCCGCATACCTGGACCGCATTGCCCTATTGGGTGCACACGTGCCGCATGTAGCCGAAGGTGCCATTTTGGGGAATTACCAGTTCCTCCGTTACTTCTCAGACAGCCATAAGCGTAAAAATTCCATGGCCCAATTGTTCGTTTCAAAAGAAGACGAACAAACCCTTGCACCCATCGCCATTGCAACGATGGGTACGCTCTTTGCGCGTGAATTGGTCAATACGCCCGTCATTGATTTAACGGCAACTGACTTGGCCAATCAAGCAAAAGAAGCAAGCAAACGACACGGTTTTTCAATAGAAGTCCTGGAGAAAAAACAGATCGAAAGCCTCAAGATGGGCGGATTACTGGCTGTGAATTACGGTTCTCCAGAGCCTCCAGTGTTCATCATCATGGAGCACAAGCCAAAGAACGCGAAGAATGAAAAGCCGCTCGTTTTAGTCGGCAAAGGGGTCGTTTACGATACCGGTGGTTTGAGCCTGAAACCTTCAAATTTCATGGACGACATGAAATCTGATATGGGCGGTGCTGCTGCCGTTATTGGAGCAATGAGCGCTGCCGCAGAGGCAGATCTTCCCGTACACATTATAGGCCTAGTTCCTGCAACGGATAACCGCCCCGGAGGCAATGCTGTGACACCGGGTGATGTCATTACCATTTCAGACGGTACCAGTGTGGAGGTCATGAATACAGATGCAGAGGGCCGATTAATTCTGTCCGATGCGTTGGTTTACGCCAAACGTTACCAGCCGGAATTGGTCATTGATCTCGCGACATTAACAGGAGCTGCAGCAAGAGCCATAGGTCGTTACGCGATTGTAGGGATGGGAAATGCGCCTAAAGAGCGCATGCTGGCACTTCAAGAAAGCGGCTACCGTACCCACGAACGCGTAGTTGAATTTCCATTCTGGGATGAATACAAGGACTTGCTGAAAAGTCCCATTGCAGACATGAAAAATATTGGTGGTGCGGAAGCAGGAGCCATTACTGCAGGAAAATTCCTAGAGCACTTCACCGATTATCCTTACATTCACTTAGATATCGCTGGGCCAGCATTTTTGAAATCTCGTGCCGGCTACCAGGTCGAAGGCGGAACCGGCATCGGGGTTCGTTTACTTTTCGACTTCCTAAACAACCTGAAGTAACCCTATGAGTGACGCTAAAGAAAATACACCGAACAAACCCAATACTCCTGACGGCCAGAATAAAGACGGCAATGCCAGGAGACGAAGTCGAGGCGGTAGAAATAGAAACCGTAACCGCGGTAAAAAAGAAGGCGAAGCTCCAGATGGAGCCAGTGCAAAATCTAAACCGGAAAATTCTAAAGGCTCGGCGGGTGGCCCAGCCCCATCACCACAAGGCAATCCAAATGCTGAAGGCGCCGGAGGAAATAGAAGTGGTCGTGGACGCAATCGAAATAATCGAAACAAACGCCGTGAAGGAAAAGATGTAAAAGCCGCACCGGTAAGCGAAGAAATCCAAACCGAATACGACTTACAAAAAGATCTGTACGACATCGATTTTTCAAGTGGCACAGCAGCCGCCGTTTATGAAGAAACGGTGCTTGAAAAACCCGTTATTGGTATTACTTGTGGTGATTTAAACGGCATAGGAATGGAGGTAATCATTTCAATGCTAGAAGATACCCGACTCACTGAACTGTGCACGCCGGTGGTATTTGCCTCAAGTAAATTGGCTTCCTATCATAGAAATGCCATCGACAAACGCGATTTTCAATTCCAACTTTGCGATACCATTGAAGATATTAAAGAAGGTTCGAACAACCTCGTCTTAAGTTGGGACGACAATGTTGAAATTACCTTAGGAATACACTGATGTGAGCGGAGCGTACGCGCTAAAAAGTATTGATGCCGCTATCGAAGCAGCAAAAGCAGGAAAATTCATGCACTGCTCACAGCGCCCATCAATAAACACAACATTGCTGCAAGCGTTGAAGGCTTTTCAGGCCATACCGGATACTTAGCGAATCAATTTGGCAATGAAGTGCTGATGATTTTGACTTCGGACCAATTAAAAGTGGCCACAGTAACCGGCCACGTGCCTATTTCTAAAGTAGCAGAAGGCATTACGGAAGCTTCCGTCGGTAAAGCGATTGAACTGCTTGCGCAAAGCTTAAAGCGAGACTTTGGCATCGTAAAACCACGCATAGCAGTACTCGGGCTCAACCCGCACGCAGGCGAAATGGGAACTATTGGTAGTGAAGAAGGGGAAACCATTCGACCGGCAATAGAAAAAGCACAGCATAAAGATGCCGTAGTTAAAGGACCTTTCCCAGCAGACGGTTTCTTCGGACAAGGCTTCGAGTCGAAATTTGATGCCGTTTTGGGCATGTACCACGACCAAGTATTGGTTCCTTTTAAATCTTTAGCCATGGGTAGTGGTACAAATTTCACCGCTGGTCTAGAACTCGTTCGTACCTCGCCAGATCACGGAACAGCCATGCATCTTGCCGGCAAAGGCAAGGCTGATGCTACATCCATGAGAAATGCGCTCTATACAGCTATCGATGTTTACCACGCGCGAAAGGGGTATGATGAAATGACAAAAGATCCGCTAAAAAAACAAAAAGAGAAGAGTTAGAAGTTTTCAACAATTTCAATATCTTTGCCCGCTCATTCAGTGATACTTGACCTGTGAAAAAACGCGATTTTGACATTGCCTTTAGAGGCTTAGCGTTAGGACAACACGAGTTCCAGTATGATTTGGATGATACGTTCTTTACGCTCTTTGAATATTCAGACTACCGCGGTTTACGTGGAACAGCTGAGCTTGTGATGTTGAAAAGTGAAACAGTTCTAGATTTAGAGCTTCGTTTTACTGGAACCATCGAAGTGCCTTGTGACATTACGAATGAATTGTATACGCAGTCGCTTGAAAATAGCTTTGCGATGCAGATTAAGTTCGGCGATGAATACAACGATGAAAATGAGGAACTCCTCATTCTGCCGCACGGCAACTACGAGTTTAACGCAGGTCAAATGATCTACGAACTGGTGGTACTCAGTATTCCATCAAAGCTCTTAGGCCCAAATGCCGGCAATGGTATTGAAGATTTGATTGAAGACGAAGAAGACGAAACAGAAGAAAAGACAGATCCTAGATGGGATCAACTAAAAAACTTGTTGAATAAATAATTAAGTAGAGATGGCACATCCTAAACGCAGACAGTCGAGCACGAGAAGAGACAAGCGTAGAACACACTACAAGGCAGCTGATCAGCAATTGGCTATCTGCCCAACCACTGGTGAAGCCCACCTGTACCACCGCGCGCATTGGCACGAAGGTAAGTTGTACTACAAGGGTAAGGTAGTTATGGAAAAGGCTTAAGCCATTCTATAAAACATTGATTGTTAAAAAAGTAGCTCAATTTTTGGGCTACTTTTTCTTTTTTAACCCCTCTAAGTGTTCCACGGGGCCTATTTTAGCCCCCTACAACTGAAGAAACCATGAAAGCAGCAATCACCGCTATTGGCGGATACGTTCCAGAATATGTGTTGACCAACGATGAATTGGCAACCATGGTCGAAACTAATGACGAGTGGATTACCACGCGTACAGGCATCAAGGAGCGTCGCATCCTAAAACCGGAAGAAGGTATGGGTGCTTCTTACCTCGCGATCAAGGCTGTTGAGGCCATGAAAAAGGAATACGGTGTTGCCGTTGATGATGTAGATCTCGTTATTCTGGCATCAGTTACACCGGATATGCCTGTGGCTATTACCTCTGCGTACATTGCGCAAGAAATTGGTGCTACAAACGCATATGCTTTCGACTTGCAAGCTGCGTGCTCCTCTTTTCTTTATGCGGTCAGCAATGCAGCGGCATACATTGAAAGCGGTAAATACAAAAAAGTACTGGTGGTTGGTTCCGATGTCATGTCCTCTATCGTAGACTACACAGACCGCACCACCTGTATTCTTTTTGGTGACGGTTGCGGCGTAGTACTCATGGAACCCAATGAAGAGGGTTTAGGTGTTCAAGACGAAATTCTTAGAACCGACGCAACAGGACGCGATTTTCTCCGTATCGAGGCAGGTGGTTCGTTCCTTCCGCCGTCCCACGAAACCATCGACAACAAACAACATGCTATTCGTCAAGAAGGACAAAGCGTGTTCCGTTTTGCGGTAAGTCGTATGGCAGATACTTCAGCGGAATTGCTAGAAAAAAACAATCTGACGGGTGAAGATGTCGCTTATTTGGTACCGCATCAAGCCAATCTCAGAATTATAGATGCCACTGCACGTCGTATGGAGTTAACCAAAGACAAAGTAGTCATCAATATTCAAAAATACGGCAACACTACATCGGCCACTATCCCGCTTGGACTCTGGGATTTCAGAGATAAATTCAAGAAAGGAGATAATATTTTCTTCGCCGCATTTGGCGGTGGATTTACTTGGGGTGCCATGTGGGTAAAGTGGGCCATCGATAAAAAATAACTCGTAACTTCATATTCCTAAATTCATTTAAAAATGGTCTTGAAAGAAATCCAGGCGCTCATCAAATTTGTCGCCAAAAGTGGTGCTCAAGAAGTGAGCTTAGAAACAGAAGATTTCAAGATTAACATTAAAACTGGCCCCGATGCTAGCGACCAGCCTACTTACATTCAGGCTGTAACGCCGCAGCAAATGCCCGTTGCCGCGCCTGCTGCACCAGCAGCTACAGAAGCAACGCCTGCTGCACCAGCAGCACCAGCGGAAGCCGATGAAAGCGCAAACTACATCACTATTAAATCTCCAATGATTGGAACATTCTACCGCACGCCATCACCAGATCAAGATGCGTTCGTGAAAGTGGGCGACACCATCAAGCCAGGTGATGTGCTTTGTATCGTTGAGGCAATGAAACTTTTCAATGAGATTGAAAGTGAAGTAAGTGGTAAAATCGTTAAGATTCTTGCTGACGATAAAACACCTATAGAATACGACCAGCCATTATTCTTGGTTGATCCTTCTTAATTCATTTTAAACCTACCAGGTTATGTTTAAGAAAATACTCATTGCCAACCGTGGTGAGATTGCCCTTCGCGTCATTCGTACGTGTAAAGAAATGGGCATTAAAACGGTTGCTGTTTATTCAAAAGCGGATGCCGATTCCCTGCACGTACGTTTTGCAGACGAAGCTGTTTGTATTGGTCCCGCTGCGTCGTCAGAGAGTTATTTAAGTATCCCTAACATCATTTCAGCAGCCGAGATCACGAATGCTGATGCTATTCACCCAGGCTATGGATTCTTAAGTGAGAACGCTAAATTCTCCAGAATCTGTGCAGAGCACGGCATTAAGTTTATTGGTGCGACTGCGGATCAGATTGATAAGATGGGTGATAAAGCGACGGCAAAGGAAACCATGAAAGAAGCAGGAGTGCCTTGTGTACCTGGCTCTGAAGGCATCCTTGAATCGCTTGAACACGCTCGAAAAACGGCTGCAAAAATTGGCTATCCTGTAATGATGAAGGCTACCGCAGGTGGTGGTGGTAAGGGTATGCGCGCAATTTTTGCGGAGAGCGAACTAGAGGATGCTTGGAAAAGTGCTCGTAGAGAATCTGCTGCTGCCTTCGGCAACGACGGCATGTACATGGAGAAACTTATCCTTGAACCGCGTCATATTGAGATCCAGGTGATCGGCGATAGTTACGGTAAAGCGTGCCACTTATCTGAGCGCGACTGTTCAGTACAGCGTCGTCACCAGAAATTGGTAGAGGAAACGCCATCGCCGTTTATGACGGATGAATTGCGCAAAGCAATGGGAGATGCTGCTGTAAAGGCCGCTGAATTTATTGCCTATGAAGGCGCTGGAACGGTCGAGTTTTTAGTTGATAAAGACCGAAACTTCTACTTCATGGAAATGAATACACGTATTCAGGTAGAACACCCAATCACTGAGCAAGTGGTAGGTTTTGATTTGATTCGTGAGCAGATTAAAGTGGCTGCCGGAGAAAAAATCTCAGGCAAAAACTACTTCCCTGAAATGCACAGTATAGAAGTACGGATTAACGCAGAAGATGCTTTCAACGACTTCCGTCCATCGCCAGGTAAAATTGGCTCTTTCCATGCACCTGGAGGTCACGGCGTTCGTCTAGATACGCATTGTTACAGTGGCTACATGATTCCACCGTATTACGATTCTATGATTGCTAAATTGATCGTAACCGCACGTACGCGTGAGGAAGCTATCGATAAGCTTGAGCGTGCCTTAGGTGAATTCGTTATTGAAGGTGTGAAAACGACTATTCCATTCCACCAACAATTGTTACAAAACGAAGACTTCCGTAGAGGTGTTTATACCACGAAATTTATGGAAGATTTCAAATTAGTCGAATAAACGTTCAAGACAAGTTTGTATAAAAAAGCCCGGCGCTACGCGCCGGGCTTTTTCGTTCCCGCCATTTTTTTTTGCGGTTAAAACAGTTTCCTTGGGGCGTGACAATACGGAGTACCTCCTTTATTGTCGTAATAATCTTGGTGGTAATTTTCAGCTGAATAGAAGGTTGCCGCTGGAAGCACTTCAGTGGCCACATCATAGCCCTTTGTTTCAAGCAGACCGATGAGTTTTTCAGTAACCTCACGTTGTTCTTGATTCTGGAAAAACACGGCACTACGGTACTGTGGACCTATATCAGGTCCCTGTCCATTGCGTTGAGTAGGGTCATGCGTTTCAAAAAATACCCGTGCAATTTCTTCAAACGAGACCTGCTTTGGATCAAAGACTACATGCACAGCTTCATAGTGACCTGTGCGCTTGCTGCAGACCTCGCGATAGGTAGGATTCTTCACCATACCGCCCGTATAGCCGCAAGTCGTTGCAAGCACACCTGGGATTTTTGCAAATAAAATTCTGTGCCCCAAAAACATCCCGATGCTAAGACAGCTACTTCCTGTCCTTCTTCGGGTGCCGGTATGGTGGCCATCGCATATGCGTCGCTCATTTTCTTGTTGGTTTGGGCCGTACAACTCGCCATAAAAGCAAACATGGCCATTACTATTGTCTTAATTCTCATACCTCTGTAACACAAAAACGACAAAAGTGGTTCGGTTGAAGTATGCTCCAATTAAAATTATCCGATGAATCCTTTCTTCAACAAGACCTCAGCAATTTGAACGGTATTTGTAGCAGCTCCCTTTCGAAGGTTGTCGCTAACAATCCATAGGTTCAGGGCGTGATCGGTGGTGAAGTCGCGGCGCAATCGGCCCACAAATACATCGTCCTTTCCCTCCGCCATAAGCGGCATGGGATAGGTATTGAATTCAGGGCGATCCTGAAGAGTGATGCCAGGAGTGTCATTTAAGATCTTGCGCACCGCATCCAAAGTGAATTCGCGCTCAAATTCTACGTTCACACTCTCACTGTGTCCGCCCTGCACAGGAACGCGAACGGCGGTAGCGGACAGCTTTATGCCGGCATCGCCAATGATTTTAACGGTTTCCTGGGTCATCTTCATTTCCTCTTTGGTGTAATCGTTCTCGAGGAAAATATCGCAATGCGGAATGCAATTGCGGTCAATTTTATAGGGGTAAACCATTTGTGGATCTTCGCCATTGCGCTCTCCCTCAAGCTGATCAACCGCCGCTTTACCGGTTCCAGTAACGCTTTGGTAGGTGCTTACGATGACGCGCTTCGCCCCGAAAAGCTTGGTGCAGCGGGTGCAGTGCCATGACCAATTGGATAGTTGAGCAATTGGGATTTGCAATGATGAAGTCTTCCGCAGTTAATACGTCCGCGTTGATTTCTGGTACCACCAATTTTTTGTCGGCATCCATACGCCATGCGCTCGAATTATCGACAACACGCGTTCCAGCCGCTGCAAATTTTGGCGCCCACTCGAGCGAGGTTTCGCCTCCGGCAGAGAAAAGTGCTACATCAGGTGCCGCAGCAACGGCAGCCTCTAGACTTTGAATGGTCCAATCCCGTCCGCCAAAAGCGACCGATTTTCCCACGCTACGCTCGGATGCCACAGGAATAAGTTCCGTGACAGGGAAGCTGCGTTCCGCCAATACTTTCAAAATAATTTGGCCAACCATTCCAGTGGCGCCGACAACTGCAATTCTCATAAAAATTGACTTAACTTATATAGTACCCCGCAAAGCTACTTCTAAACTGCCTTATGTTCACCGACTTGTTTCGTAGTGCACTAACGCTCTGTTTTTGCCTCATTTTTAACGCCGCCACGGGCCAATTTTACCAACTTCTCGACTCCTTAACTGCCCCACATGTAGACTGGGAGGGCGATACTGCGTGGATGCAATTTTCAACAGACGGGTTGAGGAGCGCAGCGCCTGCTGCGGGTGCTTTGGAATGGCGTCGCGAGAGTCGCGCTGCGCTCCGCGGAATTTGGAGCCTCCAAATGCGCATGGATTTTAACCCGTCTACGGCTAATTTTTGCAGTTTTAGGTTCATCGAATCGGACTGGGGTTATTATGCCATTCAACTCTCCGGATCCAGCGGCGATGATCTTTCCTTGCTGCTGCATACCCCTGAAAAAGACAGCGTTCTCGCTGCAATTTCAGGCTACGTCAACCGGAACGCAGTAGCCGTTGCGCTGCGGATTGAACGCGACAGCAACTACACTTTTCACGTGTACGATGCGGACACACTTTTATTCAGCACGACCGACAGTACGCTGCGCTCCTCAAAAAGTCTCAGTCTGCACTGCACCTATACCTCAAGCCGTGTGGATAAATTTTTGTTTTCAACATTGAGGGCCGAAGGCTACGCTTTTCGCGATACCGTCGCACCGAAATTGCGAACCATTGATGTTTTATCGCCACGGCAGCTCAGACTTCATTGGTCCGAACCTACTTTACCTGCATCCGGAAGTCTAAACGGTGTCATTGCACGTTCGCAGGACGGAACACCTCTTGATACCGCATTTTATCCTTACCTAGGGCCATCGCATTGGGACGTGTTCTTCGATCGGCCCATTCCTCTAGGTCAGTGGGCTATAGAAGTACCCCTAGCCGTCGACACAGCGGGTAATCTCACCTTTTTCGCGGTAGACTCCGTGCTGCTGAACTATCCGGACCAGCAAAGCGTACAAATTATCGGCATCCACCAGATTGAAGGAAACCAAGGCGATTATTTTATAGCCTACAGTCCCGTTCCCATGCCCGAAGCAGTGTTGGACCTCATCACAGAAAGTGGAACAAAAAAAACCATTCCTTGCCCCCTAGATTCAGGAACAATCCACTACGGAAACGGTCAAAACGCACAAATGCTTCCTGCATTTTCTCTGCCCGATGAAGGCGTACTCATCCTGAAAAATGAAGGCATCCCTATTGCCGTTCAACCTTATGGTTTTCCCTATGCTCCGCATCAATCTTTTGGTGATTTCCTATTACTCGCCGATTCCCTATCCTATACCACTTCGCAATGGCGCGTCGCTCCCACTGCTACCCCCATTTCTGGACCCATTCCGTCTAAAAACCTTCCTAAAAACCCACCCAATGGTCTTTTTGGGGATGAAAACGGTACCAACTATGTTCAATTTTCCCATTCGCTCTATTCCTACCTCCACCTGCTCTCACCAAAACTACAGGCACAATGGACCTCCGATGCGCCGTTCTTACTGCCCTTGGTACAAGCGGTACTTCCACCACTTCTGGGAGATTCAAGCCTCCACTTCCTACCTGCTGAATTCCCAGATTCAGGAACCGTTTTTATCAATGAAGTCCACGCCGCTCCGGACCAATTAGAAGAGTTCATAGAATTGGCCTCCACCAGCCATCGGCCCATTCGCCTTGACCCACTGCGCCTTCTAAAAACTACCGCTTCTGGAACTTCAGCGTACCGATTTTACGATGCCCCACCCGCCTTTTGTGCGCTACAACTGGCCCTCTTCCCGCTACTCGCCCCACAGCAACTTCGTGCCTTTCCAAGCCCCACTACTTTGCCCAACGATACAACCACGCTGCTCCTGCAGGGAGCCGGGGCACGAACCTTAGACGAAATCACCTACAGTCCTTGGGAAGCGCCGCTCGAACACCGCAGTTGGGAACGCATTTCCCTGCACAGCCCTGGTCGCGCTCCCTCGAATTGGGCACCCCACCATGCACGCTGGTGCTGCCCTACAGAAGCCTCTCCGAACACTACCAACAGCTGCGCCTCCTCCACGGGCGGCGTTGAACTCACTGCGCATCTTAAACGCTCCCACCTCAGCTTTGACCCTAATCATTACCTCCCTTCGACCGATCTGTGGGTGTCCATGGCGGCCGGAGACATCCTCTCCCTTCGGCTTTTAGATCGCGCCGGCCGCCCCATCACCCAATGGCATTCTTTTCAAGGAATTGCAGGAGAAAACCCCATCAGTATAGGCCCTTATCTGTGGGGCGAAAGTCTCTTAAGGACAGGAATTTACACGGTTCAAATCCGACTTAAAAAATCTTCATCGCAACGCATAAAAAATCTACCGATATCTATCTACAATCCGTAATTTTCGCCCAATAACTACCCAAATGGATAAAGAAGCCAAAATCGTGGCGTTTGATCCGAACGAACCGGCATTAAACACCCACTTATTCGGTCTGCCTTTCGACGCAGACGAATGCGACGTACATGTTTTTCCAGCGCCTTGGGAGGTGACTGTGAGTTATGGTGCAGGAACTGCTGAAGGACCTGCAGAGATTGAGGTGGCCTCCGCACAGGTGGACCTGTTCGATGAACAGTTTCCCAACGGATGGCAGCGCGGCATCTGGATGCATCCCATCGACGAAGCGTGGGCGGAAACCAGTGCGAATCTGCGTGAAAAAGCCTCGCAATATCTTACGGCATACGAACAAGACGATGTCAGTGACCTCGAATTGCGTTTATTGGATGAAATCAATGATAAATGCGGACATTTCCACCGTTGGGTTGAAAAGAATGTAAGCCAATTATTAGCAAAAGACCAACAGCGTCATTCTTTTGGTGGCGACCACAGTACTTCCTTAGGATCCTTACGCGCTCACAAAGCGAAGTACGGCAGCTTCGGTATACTACAGATTGATGCACATGCAGATTTACGAAATGCCTTACGAAGGCTTTAATATTCGCATGCGAGCATTATGTACAATGGGCTCAAAGAGCAACTCATGAAGAGCTTGACCATAGTCGGCCTGAGAGATTTTTGCCACCAAGAAGCAGAGATGATTGGGAGCGACAGCAACATTCACCCCTTCACCGATAAGGCGATGAATCAGGCGTTGTTTGCTGGTCAGACTTGGACCCAAGTATGCAGAAACATCGTCAATACTTTACCTGACCAAGTCTATTTAAGCGTGGATATCGACGGGCTCGACCCATCGTTGTGCCCAAATACCGGTACACCGGTCCCAGGTGGACTTTCCATGGCTCAATTCCTCTTCCTTTTGGATGCGGTTGTTGAATCTGGACGAAAATTCATTGGGGCCGATTTAGTCGAGGTGAGTCCAGGAAATGATGCATGGGATGCCAATGTGGGTGCTCGTGTATTATATGCCATCTCTCATCGACTTTCGGAGTAAAAATTGGCTAAAAGACTGTACCTTTGCTGAAATTAAAAGCGAACGCTATGAAATTTGGTGTAATCACCTTCCCAGGGTCAAATTGTGACCAAGACATGATTTATGTACTCGGAACCATTATGGGGTACGAAACCGTCAACTTGTGGCACAAAGACACGGACCTTCAAGGTGTGGATTGTGTGGTGTTGCCAGGTGGGTTCTCGTATGGAGATTACCTCCGTTCAGGCGCCATCGCAAAGATGAGCCCCATCATGGGCAGCGTGATTGAGTTTGCAAACAACGGCGGTTACGTTTTAGGTGTATGTAATGGGTTCCAAATTCTAACCGAAAGCGGATTATATTACCGGGAGCGCTTCGTCACAACGACAGCCACAAGTTCAAAAATCCCTATCGCACACGGTGAGGGAAATTATTACTGCTCAGAAGAGACATTGGCTGAATTAAAAGCCAACGATCAAATTCTTTTCCAATACAGCACCGCTGAAGGTGAAGTTGGACCAGCGGTTAATCCAAACGGCGCTCTAGAGAACATTGCGGGCGTTTCTAACGCAACTAAAAACGTTTTTGGAATGATGCCTCATCCAGAGCGCGCAGCAGACGCAGCGCTTAAGAATGAAGATGGATTGGAGTTATTCAAAAGCATGATTGCGCACATGGTTGTTGCGTAATTGCTCGAAACTTTTAGACATAAAAAAGCCCCGAAGCACAATTGCTTCGGGGCTTTTTCTTTTGCTCGGTGCTTATACCTACTGCAACACTATAGCTTCATTCTCTACACCCGTATCGGTGATGATTTGAAGTACATAGGTTCCGCGCGCCCAATCCTGAACATCCAGCTGCATTTCTCCGCTCACGCGACCGGTGTAAACCAATCTGCCTGCAGCATCTAAGAACCGCACTTGTGCAGCACCTTCAACACGAAGGGTCAGTACTTTTTGTGCGGGATTTGGATAAACGCTCCACCCTGAAGTTAAGGCTTCACCTAGACCAATATTTACAACGCTATACACGTCCGAAACATTCGAACACTGGATGTTTGAGAAAATTCGAACGTAGTAATCACCGTTTGATTGTGGTAAGAAGGTTGCGCCGTTTGCGCCACTGATCGTATTCATGTTCGCGTCCAGCCACTCGTAAGTAAACGTTCCCGCAGGCGTAGCAGCCTCGAGCTCACCAGTGGTTTTCTGAGAAACCGTTGGCTTACCCGGTGCAGGTTGTACACTGATGGCACGTTGTTTTGTGTTTGAACAGCCCGTGGTTGCATCCGTATACGTATAGTACACCCAATGAGAACCCACACCAGCGGCAGCCGGATCGATACTATCGTTAGCGATGCCCGAACCGCTGTACACACCACCCAACGGTTGACCTCCAGAAAGAAGTTGAGGTCCGTCCAGTTCACAAACGTAGCCCTGCGAGCTTAGCGAAACCGCCGGTAGACTGTTCACTGTCAATGTTACTGAGTCAGCGACTAGCGGATTGGCGACACAATCGTCGGAACTCGCCATTTCTACTTTCAAAACATCATTGTTTGCAAAAATTCCTGCGTACGTGAGCGTATTGCTCGCGACCACTGAACCGTTCAGTACCCAATTAATGGTAGGACTTGCCCCTCCGTTAGTAGGGGTAGCCGTAAAGGTTGCACTATCGCCATTACACAAGGCCGATGAAGCTGTTGTAGAGAGGGCAATACTCGCTGAAGGTGCACTGATGATCGTAACATAATTGGACAGTACAACAGAATCTACACCTGCCGCATTAGCCACTACGAGTTTCACATCGTAAGTCCCCGGAGTCGAATAAGTCACTGATGGATTCGCAGCAGTGCTTGTGCTCGGTGTTCCACCCTGGAAAGACCACAAGCGGGATGCAGCGGACGGTGCTGTATAATCATAGAATTGTAATGTCTTACCCGTGCAACCGGCAGTATCGCCCGAGAAAGCAGCAACAGGCGGGAATTGCGCTTGGCCAGAAATGTTGATGTTGTCGAGATAGATATTGTTGCCGTAACCATTGACTGAAACGAATTTAATACGTACCCCAGCGCTACCACTGTAGGCATCTAAATCAATCGTAGGACAACTCACGGAAGATGAACCGTGACACCAATACGTGGAGTCGGCAGGTACAAAGGCAGAGCTCACTGCTCCCGCCGTGGTAAAGCTGGCGTCAGAAGCGTCGTAAGCCGCCACTAAATCCCAAGTTGACCCACAATCGTCGCTTGCATACACTTTCAAACTGTCTTTATAACCGCTCGAATAATAGGCTGAGGCATATTCAAATTCTAGCTGAATTAACGTATCGTTAGAAAAGTCAAGTGCTGGACTGATTAATTCGTCTAAAGCACCCGTAGTGCTGTAGGAATAATGGTTCACCGTCATTGAAGTATTTCCCGGGCTCGTTCCATTTGTTGTGGCTGCTACCCAAGTAATTCCCGCATCAGGATTGGCTATTTCCCAATCTGAAAGGCCCGATTCAAAATCCTCTGTGAACGGCAGCGGTGCACCTCCCACACCTAAAATCTGGAAGGCCGTTGTATCGTCTGTACCGTAGATATTGCTTGCTGTTAAGGTCACCGTGTACGCGCCGGTCGCAGTAAACGTTACTTTGGGGAATTGAGAACTGTCGTTAGTTCCGCCAACAAAGTTGTAGGTAGACGGAGTGATCTGCCAATGCCATGAAGTGGGAAGTCCACTGGATAGGTCGGTAAACGAAACTGTATCTCCCAACGAACAAGTCGCTAATGGATCCGCCGTAAAGGATGCTATAGGTGCAGTGGTGAAGCCGCTCATTAAAGGACTCTGCCATACGCCACGCCCATACGTTCCAATACGTATTAAGTGCATCGTCTTCAAACCTCAATATCGGAGATAATTACGTTCGGCAAGTTTTTATTGAAACTTATCCAGGACGGAAAATTGGAGCTCGTATAATACATTCCTATATCCGTGCCGACATAAATACCGTCGCTTGACCCGCCTTCAAAAGCCACTGCAGTTGCCGGTACATTTGGCAAGCCTGAACTTAGGTTGGTCCATGTTGTACCTGCATTGAAAGACTCCATGACCTTTCTATTACCGGCATAGCCGCTAATAGAAATAACGATGTGCTCCTCATCGTCTGGATCAATGGCCACACCTGAAATATTGTTCGGCGAGGGACTCATTGAGCCCGAAGGCGTAATACTCGACCAGGTGCTTCCACCATTTGTAGAAATGAAGATATTGCTGTTGATAAGCACATAGATGTAATCTGTATTGAAGGCGCTACCTCAAACTCATCAATATTCGAATTACCGCTGATGTTGTTTGAAGAAGTTGCCGCCCATGAGCCTCCAGCATTTGTTGATTTCCAAATTTTCTTGAATCCTGCGTAAACGGTATTCGTTGTAACTGGATCCACATTGAATGGCGTCACCCAGTTTCCCGAACCTGAAACAGATAGCGTGTTGATGGAGCTAAAAAAGCCACCGCCGTTGGTGCTCTTGTAAAAATCACCGTAATAGATAGAGGTATACATGAGGTTATCATTCACCGCGTCTACACCATTATCCATTCCATCACCCCCAGTTACTTCAGACCAGTTGACTGTCGTGCTTCGTAAGTGCGAGCCGTTGTCTTGAGCACCGGCTAAAATGACAGCGGTATCTGAAGTGCTTTGACTGATTTTATAGTATTGCGTGATGTTCATGCCGTCGTTCAAATCACTCCAAGAACTCCCACTATTCGTAGTTTTATAGACACCACCATCGGTTCCGACGTACAATTCAGAAGTACCCGGTCTAAAATCCGCATGATGATGATCTGCATGAACATAAGGGGTTGATCCAGCACCGTACCAGTGACCTACACAGGTCCAGTTGCTACCGCCGTTCGTTGATTTCCATATGTTTACACCACCTACATAAATGGTGTTTTCAGAATTGGGATCGCATGCAATGGTTAGATCATACCAGGCTTGACCGCCAGATCCAGAACCTGTGTTTGACCATCCCATAATATTAGGGGTGGAACTCATTAAGCTCCAATTGGTCCCTCCGTTTGTGGAGCGGTATAAGCCGCCAAAACCATAGTTTGAAGATCCATAGACCAAATAAACTACACCAGGTACAGTGCTTACTGCTACCTCACAACGGTAAACGCCATTCGTGGGTAGACCGCTGGTCATTTGTGTCCAGGTTTCACCAGCGTCGGCAGAGCGGTAAAGCTTGGGGCTCGATCCGCTTGTCGTTGCATAAACCGTATCTCCATGACCCATGCGCATACCATAAAAAGATCCACTTTGCTCTAATGTAAAGTTCTGACCGTAATTCGTACTACGATACACACCGCCGTTTGTAGCCGCAAGAACAATGTGCGTACTGTCGGGATGAACCACGATACGACCTATGCGATAATTCTGTGAAGGAGACCAAGACAAGGAAGTGCTGTTCCACGTGATACCACCGTCTGTAGATTTCAACAAACCAAAACTGTACGTATCGGCAGCATCACGGTCACCCGTTGCGAGATACATCGTATCCGGATGTAAAGGATCGATAGCTAGATCACTTACCCCGAGGTTGGTGAGCTCGTCTGTAAACGTGGTCCAACTTTGCCCGTCATCGTAGCTTACCCAAAGGCCGCCTGCTGGAGCACCCGCATAAATGGTATCGTGGTGATTAGGGTGAAAGGCTACTCCGTTGATACGACCTATCCCACCACCTGATGGAGCGTTCACAGGGCCCATAACAGACCAATCTCCATATTCCGTTGTAGACGATGCTTGTTGCTGCTGAATGGCTTGATACAATACCGATGGATGCGGACGAATACCTGTTTCGCCTACGCGCTGTCCCATCATATATTCCCAACGCTTGAATTGCTTCCAGCCGTGCCCTTTTTCGTAAGGTTTGTCGGCAAATTCAGATTGAATTTATCCACCACAGTATGAAAATTCACACGATAATCTTGCATTGCTTCAACCCACGTCATCTCACGAATCTCCTTGTCTGTCAAGGTTGTAGACGTGCGTTCTTGGGCGTTTGCAATAAAAGTGGCGGCGATAAAGGCTAACGATACTGTAATCTTCCGTAGCATAGGGATGTGTTAAGGACCCTAAAGCTACAAAAACCGAGCCTTTTTATTCTTCCGTTTTCGCAGTAGTTACGAGCTTTAACTCATTTAGCTGAACGGTGTCTATAGTTGCTGGAGCATCAATCATTACATCACGTCCCGCGTTGTTTTTCGGAAATGCGATAAAATCTCTGATGACTTCCGCGCCGCCTAAGATGGCCACTAGTCGGTCAAAGCCGAAAGCGAGACCACCGTGAGGAGGAGCACCATATTCGAATGCACTCATCAAGAATCCGAACTGCTTCTCTGCTTCTTCCTTGCTAAATCCTAACAAGTCAAACATGCGGCTTTGTAGCGCACGATCGTGAATACGTATGGATCCACCACCGATTTCATTTCCATTCAATACAAGATCGTATGCGTTTGCACGAACGTTCCCTGGATCGGTATCAATGAGGGCAATATCTTCCGGTTTTGGTGAGGTGAAAGGATGGTGCATTGCGTGGTAACGCTCCGTTTCATCATCCCATTCTAAAAGTGGGAAATCCATCACCCATAGTGGTGCGAATTCTTCTGGGTTTCGCAAGCCCATTTCTTCTGCGATATGAAGACGTAATTCAGAAGTGGCTTTACGCGTTAAACGCTCTTCTCCAGCTAAAATCAAAATCAAATCACCCGGCTTCGCATCAGTAGCTTTGGCCCATTCAGCTTGCTGTTCTTGCGTGTAGAATTTATCAACTGAGCTCTTGTAGGTACCGTCTTCGTTAACCTTACAATAGACCATGCCTTTCATACCTATGTCTGGACGCTTCACCCAATCGGTCAATTTATCGATCTGCTTGCGCGTCCACTCACCGGCACCAGGGACAGCAATACCGAGAATAGTTTCGGCCTGATCGAAGACCATGAAGCCTAGATTCTGTGTCAATGCATTTAGGTTGGCCAACTCCATCCCAAAACGAATATCAGGCTTGTCATTTCCATAGCGCTCCATCGCCTCCGCATAAGTCATGCGCGGCACACTGTCGATTGCTACGTTTTTCACTTCCTTGAGCAGGTGCAACAAAAGGCCTTCGAACGTATTCAAAATATCTTCCTGCTCCACGAAAGCCATCTCACAGTCAATCTGCGTAAATTCCGGCTGACGGTCCGCACGTAAATCTTCATCGCGGAAACAACGCGTAATCTGGTAGTACTTATCGTAACCACTCACCATCAACAGCTGCTTAAACGTCTGTGGACTCTGCGGCAATGCGTAGAATTTTCCTTCTTGCATGCGCGAAGGCACAACGAAATCGCGCGCACCTTCTGGGGTAGATTTTATTAAAAACGGTGTTTCTATGTCCATAAAACCTTGTGCATCTAGGTACTTCCGTACCTCAATGTTCACACGATTTCTCAAAGCTAGATTGCGCTGTAGCGGCCCGCGACGCAGATCCAAATAGCGGTACTTCATGCGAAGCTCCTCGCCGCCGTCGCTTTCTTCTTCAATGGTAAACGGGGGCGTATTCGCTGCGTTCAATACAACCAGCTTCGCACTTTTTATCTCCACATCACCTGTAGGCATATTGGAGTTTTTACTGTGGCGCTCAATCACCTCACCTTCGATTTGAACTACCCATTCGCGGCCCAAACTACGTGCTGCCTTCAATAACTCAGCGTTCCATTCCTCATTAAACGCAACTTGAGTAATCCCGTAACGGTCACGTAAATCTAAGAAGGTCATGCCGCCCAATTCGCGCGAACGTTGCACCCAGCCGGCGAGGGTTACTGTTTGTCCTATATGTGATGCGCGCAATTCGCCGCAAGTATGAGATCTGTACATCTTTGATGGTGTTTGAACCGCAAAAATAGCCAAACTTGTGGGCCAATTCCCTATTTTGCGTAGAAGATGATAGACCTAAACGATCACAATGTGTATATGAGGGCCGCCTTGGCAGAAGCGCAGGTCGCTGCAACCGCAGGAGAAGTCCCTGTAGGAGCGGTAATTGTTGCTGCCGGGCGCATTATAGCCCGAAGCCATAACCTAACGGAATTGCTCACTGATGTGACCGCACACGCTGAAATACAAGCAATTACAGCTGCAAGCAATTACCTCGGTAACAAATACCTTCAAAAATGCACCCTCTACGTCACGCTGGAGCCTTGCCCTATGTGTGCGGGAGCCTTGTTTTGGTCACAAATGGGACATGTCGTTTACGGAGCCAGCGATGATAAACGTGGGTACCAAAAACACGGCGGTCCTATGCATCCAAAAACTAAAATAACGAGTGGTGTGATGGCAGAGGAATGTGCCCAATTACTCACTGATTTCTTCGCAAGCAAACGAAACTAAACCACGCCATGATTCTCAGCACAACGGACATCATTGTTCTCGTCGTACTTCTTCTCTCGACCGTTTTAATCGGTCTGTATTTTGGTCGAAGTAAAAAGAAAACGCTCAGTGAATACTTCTTAGGCGGCCGCTCACTTCCTTGGTACATCGCAGGGATTTCCATGGTCGCTACTACCTTCGCTGCGGATACGCCTTTAGCCGTAACCGAGCTTGTAGGCCAGTACGGTATTAGCGGGAACTGGCTTTGGTGGAATTTACTTGCTGGGGGCATGTTAACCACCGTATTTTTTGCTCGATTGTGGCGACGCTCTGGACTTACGACTGAAGTTGAATTTATTGAATTTAGGTATTCCGGACGTCCTGCTGCCTTGCTTCGCGGGTTTAAAGCCATATACCTCGGAGGCATTATGAACGTACTGATCATGGGCTGGGTAAATGTTGCCATGATTACGCTGCTCGAAGGATTCTTTGGAATGACCCACGAATCTGCCTTTGTATGGACCGGCGTTGCGCTGCTCATCGTAGTTTTCTACGTCAGTTTTTCGGGACTCAAAGGAGTCGTATATACCGATGTATTCCAATTCGTCTTAGCCATGTCCGGCTCCATAGCCTTAGCCTATTATGTGCTTAAAGCACCAGAAATTGGTGGGCTTGCAGGCCTTCGCGCCGCGCTTCCTGAGGAGACGTTTTCCTTTTTACCTTCTGTGGGTGATGGAGCTGCCGGAGGGCGCTACCAAATCTCACTGGCCTCGTTCCTTGCTTTCTTCGGAATGGTATGGTGGACCTCTTGGTACCCAGGAGCTGAACCCGGTGGCGGGGGGGTACAGCGCACAACGAATGCTCTCTACTAAGGACGAGCGCAGTTCTTTTTTAGCGAGCGCTCTATTCCAAATTGGCCACTACGCAGTGCGCCCTTGGCCATGGATTATCGTCGCATTAAGTGCGATCGCTTTGTATGGTGGACAGCACAATCTCGCAGAGCAAACGCCTGACTTTATTAACTACGAATGCCTCACAGGCATTCATGATTGCGAACCACTTACCGCGGAGCAGCAAGCTGAATATGCACAGTGGGTAGCGACCTGGGAACCCGTTTATGGAGACCGACTTCCTGAGGCCTTGAAGTACCAACAAGATTATCGGTTCGGCTACATCTTCATCATGCGCGACTACTTGCCTAAAGGAATTTTAGGTATGCTGCTTGCTTCTTTCTTCGCCGCCTACATGTCCACAATGTCTACCCAATTAAACTGGGGAGCATCCTACCTTATTAATGACTTTTATTTGCGCTTCCTTCGGCCCAACGCCCCACGCCGACTAAGCCTAAGTATTTCTAGAGCGACTACGCTCTTGCTTGCAGTTTTTGGCCTACTCATTACCGCACAGATGAACAGCATCGCTGGCGTTTGGCAGTTCATCATGGAATGTGGCGCGGGATTAGGTTTGGTGCTGATTTTACGTTGGTACTGGTGGCGCATCAATGCATGGGCGGAAATAACTGCCACCGTAGCTCCTTTTATCGCTTATGCAATCGCTCATTACGGATTAGCGTGGGCCTTCCCCAACAGCTTCTTCTTTACCGTCGGCTTTACTACCCTCGCCTGGCTATTAACCATGTACATGACTTCACCAGAATCCAGCAGTACACTTGTGGATTTTTACGCTAAAGTCCGACCTGGAGGGGCCTGAAACCCGTTGCTTGGAAAGTTGCAGATGATCCGGAAATCAAGGACGGACCCGCAACACCACTACTCATACTGTACTGGCTAGGAGGAATTGCAGCAGTCTATGGCGCCTTATTCTTAGTAGGTGCCCTGCTCTTTAAATGGTAGCATTGTAGCGTTCACCAGAGTGGAAATCAAAAAATCCCCCGGGCGCATCGCGCCCGGGGGATAGTATATTCTAAAAATCGCGGCCTAGAGCGTACGCTTGACCTCTGTGAATCCAAAGGCTTCTACGATATCTCCAACTTTGATATCATTGAATTTTTCAATGTTAAGACCACATTCGAAGCCTTGACGTACTTCTTTTGCATCGTCCTTGAAGCGCTTGAGAGATCCCAATTTTCCGGTGTAAACCACAACACCATCGCGAATGATACGAACGTCATTATTACGTTCGATGACACCGTCTGTAACCATACATCCTGCGATGGTTCCAACTTTGGAAATCTTAAACGTTTCACGAATCTCAGCCGTACCCTTAATCTCTTCTTTGACCTCAGCAGAAAGCATGCCTTCCATGGCATCGCGGACTTCATTGATCGCATCATAGATGATGGAGTACATGCGGATTTCTACTTCTTCCTTCTCAGCAAGCTTACGTGCTTGTGCAGAAGGGCGAACTTGGAAACCAACAACGATGGCTTGAGAAGCCGTAGCTAACAATACATCACTTTCAGAAATCTGACCCACACCCTTATGGATGATGTTCACTTGAATTTCCTCAGTAGTTAATTTTTGTAACGAATCCGAAAGTGCTTCAACAGAACCGTCCACATCACCTTTGAGGATAATGTTGAGCTCTTGGAAATCTCCAACCTTCAAACGGCGGCCAATTTCTTCGAGCGTCATTTGTTTCTGCGAACGAACACTTTGCTCGCGCTGAAGCTGTAAACGCTTCTGAGCAATTTGCTTCGCCTCTCTTTCATCGTCCATAATGATGAAACGATCTCCAGAGGTTGGTGCACCGTCCAAACCTAAGAGGTTTACCGGGGTAGAAGGACCAGCCACTTTAATGCGGTTCCCGCGTTCATCCAGCATGGCTTTTACTTTACCGCTGTGTTGACCGGCAAGTACGTAATCACCCACCTTCATGGTTCCCGATTGAATCAACGCCGTACACATGTACCCGCGTCCTTTATCCAACGAAGCTTCGACAATAGTCCCGCTTGCGTTTTTGTTTGGATTGGCTTTCAGATCAAGCATCTCTGCCTCTAAAATCACCTTATCCAAAAGCTCTTCGATATTCAACCCGGTTTTTGCAGAAATTTCTTGACACTGAACGTTACCGCCCCAATCCTCAACGAGGACATTTTCTTGTGCCAATTGTTCTTTAATCTTGTTCGGGTTAGCTACCTCGCGGTCCACTTTATTGATGGCAATAACGATAGGTACACCCGCCGCTTGCGCGTGAGAGATGGCTTCTTTCGTTTGCGGCATCACCGCATCATCCGCAGCAACAACGATAATCGCTATATCAGTGACTTGCGCACCACGTGCACGCATGGCTGTAAAGGCCTCGTGACCTGGCGTATCTAAGAACGTAATGGTCTGTCCAGTATGTACCTTAACACTGTATGCACCGATGTGCTGGGTAATACCCCCGGCTTCTCCGGCGATCACGTTTGCCTTGCGCACGTAATCCAACAATGAAGTCTTACCATGATCGACGTGTCCCATTACCGTAACAATTGGCGAGCGCGGTTTTAAATCTTCTTCTTTATCTTCTTCTTCAAGGAAGGTTTCAGTAACCTCTTCATCAACGAAATTCACGCTAAATCCGAACTCCTCAGCCACCATCTCGAGCATCTCTGCATCCAAACGCTGGTTCATGGTTACCATCACGCCTACACCCATCAACGAACCAATTACTTCGTTCACCGATGCGTCCATCATGTTCGCTAGCTCAGTTACCGTAACGAATTCCGTTACCTGCAATACTTTGCTGTCTTCAGCCGCCTGAATGTCCGCGAGTTCTTCTCTTTCGCGACGTTCTGCACGCTTATCACGACGGATTTTAGCGCCTTTATTTTTCTTTCCAGAAGTAAGCTTTTCAAGGGTTTCCTTGATTTGTTTCTGGATTTGTTCGTCAGTTAATTCTTGCTTGGCAACAACAGGCTGTTTACGACCGCGACCTGCAACGGGTCCCTTTTTCTGAGGACCGCGAGCGTTGTTACGGTTTTTAGGATCGTTTTGAGCTGGTGTCGCTGCACCCGGACCTTGTTTTTTGATCCGTGTACGCTTCTTCTTATTGTCCTTCGGCTTTTCAACCGGAAGCTCAATTTTCTGTCCTGTAAACTTAGGACCGTCAATTTTAACGTATTTCGTTTTGATCTCTTGATCCTGAGGCGTCTTAGGTGCCTCTTCCTTCACAGGAACTGGCTCCACAGGCTTCGGTGCGTTGTGCGCTCCGCTACCCGAAGATTTCTTCGTTGGCGCTACCTTTTTTGGCTTTGCTGGGGCTTCTTTCTTCTTCGGCTTTTGAGCGTCCAAATCAATTTTACCCATCACCTTAATACCTCCAGCATCAGGAGTGCTTTCTTTCGGTGCTTCAACTTCGATTTCCTTAGTTGCCTCAACTTCTGGTGCCGCTTCAACAGTTGGCGCTGCTGCAGGAACCTCTTCTGGAGCCGGCGCTGGCTTTTCGGGAGCAACCTCCTTTGGTGCCTCAACGACGGGGGCCTCTTCAACGGGTGCTGGCGCAGGGGCTGCTTCTTCAGCAGGGGCCGCAGCCGTATCCTTAGTCCCTCTAAGAATTTCTTTTTCCTCTTTTACTTGCTGACTTACCTCTTCAGAGCGCTTTTTACGCGCAAGGTCATCGGCAAATGCCGTCATTAAAACCTCGTACTGATCGTTCGTGATTTTATGGTTGCGGTTGTTAGGAATTTCATGACCGTGTTTGGCCAATTCCTCTACCGCACGGTCTAAGGAAATGTTAAGCTCTTTTGTGGCTTTACTTAATCTGACGCTACTCATAGAGTGTCTTTAGGTGTTTTCTTATTCTTCGTCTTCGAATTCTTTCTGAAGTACGTTTAGGATGTGCTCTGCAGTTTCAACTTCCAAATCCGCACGTGAAACCAATTCCTCTTTGGTCAGTTTCAACACGCTCTTTGCCGTATCACATCCAATCTTTTTCAATTCTGCGATCACCCATGATTCAATCTCATCAGAGAATTGATCCAATTCGATATCGTCTTCAATTTCAATATCATCGCGGTAGACATCGATCTCCATATTCACCAATTTACTGGCAAGACGGATGTTGGTACCACCACGACCAATGGCTAAACTCACCTGATCCGGCGCTAAGAAAGCCTCTACGCGACCCGCATCCTCATCAATGTTGAGGCTGGTCACTTTTGCAGGGCTTAGTGCGCGCTGGATGTACAATTGCAAGTTCGTCGTGTAGTTGATTACATCAATATTTTCATTGCGCAATTCGCGAACGATCGAATGAATACGCGAACCCTTCATACCCACACAGGCACCTACCGGGTCGATTCTATCGTCGTACGATTCTACTGCAACTTTCGCTTTTTCACCAGGAATACGTACCACACCTTTGATGGTGATCAAACCGTCGTATACCTCTGGGATTTCTTGCTCAAACAATTTTGCCAAGAAGCGCTCATCTGTACGTGACATAATCACGACGGGCTTCGTCCCGCGGAACACAACCTCTTTAACAACGGCGCGAATAGGATCTCCTTTACGGAAGAATTCGCGCTCACCTATCATTTGATCTTTTGGAAGAATCAGTTCATTTCCTTCATCGTCGTAAACGATGACTTCGCGGTGACGCACGTGGTGTACTTCGCCTGTAATGATCTCACCTTCTAAATCTTTGTAACGCTTAAACAATTCAGAGCTGTCGTGCTCCTGAATACGACTTACTAAGTTTTGACGGAATGCCAAGATGAATCGGCGTCCTAAATCGATCAATTTAACCTCTTCAGAAACTTCTTCACCTACTTCGTAATCTGGCTCAATTTTCAACGCTGCACTCAGTTCGATCTCCATGTTCTCGTCCTCAACTGCTCCGTCTTCAACTACCGTACGGTTACGCCAAATCTCCAAATCACCCTTATCCGGGTTAACAATCACATCAAAGTTTTCATCGTCTTCGTACTTCTTGCGCAACTGGTTGCGAAAAGCCTCTTCGATGAATGCCATGAGCGTAATTCTGTCGATATTTTTCTCCTCCTTAAACGCGAGGAAGCTTTCAATAATCGCCTGATTTTCCATTGTTTATATCTGAATAATCCTATTTAAACTTAATTGCCACTTTTGCTTCGGTAAGCGCCGTGAATTCAATTTTTAATTCCTTGTTGGGGTCACTCTTCTTTTTCTGAGGCACGCTGAGCACAATGTACTCTTCCGCTACTTCAATGAGCTGACCTTCGTCTTCTCTATCGTCGTATTTCACTTTTAAGAAGCGACCTTCGTTCTTTTTGTACTGGCGCCAAATTTTTAAAGGACGATTCAAATCTGGGCTACTCACCGTCAAATTAAAATCTTCCTCATCACGGTCTAATAACGTTTCCATCTTGCGATTGATCATTTTAATCTGCTCAATCGTAAGGCCTGAATCCGCGTCGACATAGGCAACAATCACATTATTTGGCTTGATCTCAAGATCCACCAAAAAAGGCGTCGTTTTCCTCAACTGCCACTGTTAATGCTGATGCTACTTTGTCGTGTTCCATAAATTACCGCCAATAAAAGAGGGGACTCGAGGTCCCCCTTTTGTACGTCAAAAAGTTTCGACAAATATAGTCATTTATTTTATTGACAGCGCGTTGTGAATAACCACAAGCCTAAATACTTACGTTTTTTTGTTTTTAAGTGATTAATACGCTCTCAATCGATGCATTTTAAGCATTTTCACTACCTTAGAAGTTCGCTTACATGTCAATTATGAACAAAACCATTAGTATTCTCGTAGTGGACGACCATCCTATTGTACGAGGCGGCATCAAAACCATGCTGGAAATGGGCAAGTTTGAATCGTATTCGTTCCAAGTGAAGGAAGCCGGAAACATTCTTGATGCCTTAAAATTGGTCGATCAGCAAACTTTTAGTCTCATTATAACGGACTCGCAACTGGGAAAACATTCCGGTGCCGAACTTACTAAATCGCTGTTGCGTCTTGCACCCGAACAAGCAGTTTTAGGATTCTCCGAATCCGACGACATGAACGTGGTGGAGCACATGCTGAAAGCTGGAGCGAAAGGTTTCATTAAAAAAGTGTCGATACCGGTGAGCTGATCAAAGCCATCACGGCCATTCTTGACGGCCGTCTGTATTACGCCCTAGATATTGCAAATTCGCTTATAGAACGAAGAATTTTGGGCAAGACATTCGCTGAATTCCACAGCAATAATCCGGCCGTTGCACGATTGAGCAAGCGAGAGATTGAAATTCTCAAATACATCGCGGACCAATTGACCAATGAAGAAATTGCTAAAAAACTTTTCTTGTCAAAACGCACCATCGACAACCACCGACAAAACATCTTAAATAAATTGGGAATGACCAACACCGCTGGCCTAGTGCGCTTTGCAGTAGAAAACGGTTTGCTTCACTAAACCGCTCCACAAACACAGAATGAAAAGCGCGCCCGATGGGCGCGCTTTTTTGTGGGGGTAAGGGCTAAAAAAATCCCCGGCGCTGCGCGCCCGGGGATAGTGAGTTAAGAGGAAAGGTGTAGTTTATTCAACCACCACCTTAAGTGTTTTCGTTGCGCCATTGGCGTCGGTAATGTTTACGTAATACATACCGCTTACCATGTTGTTGCGCTCCAAAGTGATATCACCTTGAACGTTATCGAAACCAGCAACCACACGGCCAGTGATATCGAATACGCGAACTGCATAGCGTCCTGCATTACCTAAAGCAATCGTTGCGCTTTCATTCATTGGGTTAGGACGGATGCTCACTCCTGAAAGTGCATCTTCTGCTACTCCGATAAATGAACACTGACCAAAGATGTGTTGTACAGTATCTGCACTACCTGAACGCGCAAAGAAACGGTTGTACGAACCCACACCATTGTCTACACCACAATCCATAGGAACCGGCTCGTGATTTGATACATCCGTAGGATCCCCATTAGAGAAACGGTATTCCATCGTACCTGGACAGTAGCTTGCTTCAGTAGCAATGTACTGACCTGGAACTGAATGAGGAACCATAGCGATGGCATTCGCATCCCATTGTGTGAAGGTTCCCATCAAATAGATGGTATCGGCTGGAGTAAAGGCAGCCTGAGTAAAGTCAACAATAAAGGTTACGTCTGCAGTAGCTGGAACAGCCGCACAAGGACCGTAGGTATCGTTACCGAAACAACGCGTTGCAACTACAGAGTCAGAGCTCACGGTAATGACTTTATTACCACCGCCTTCCCAGTTGGTGTTGCCGTTTTCGTGGAAACGCGCTTTGAACGTGAAATCGCCAGAATCCACATCGTTGTAAGTAATGGACCAAATGCCATCACCATCCGGGTCAGACATGGTTTCGCCGCCCCAACCGTTGATTGGGCCCGCAAGTGAAACTGAATCCACAGTACCACATGCTGAAATCGAACTTACATCAACATTCACTGTAATATCATATGTAGGTACTACCATACAAGGGCCACACATCGTGTAACATACCTCGTAAATGCCACTAACCGTATCCGTGTAATAACGGTTGTCGCCTTGGTTGATACCTGCTGTTGACGCCTGACAAGATGTAGGAACCGTTTCAACAGCACTCCATCCATTTCCATTGAGGAACTTGAAGTAAATAGAATCCGTTTTACCTGCGTACGCGATGTAGCGATGTACGCCGTCAAAGTTGACCATCTGCGATTTTGCGGGATCCCAACCCTGGAAGCTTCCAGCAACGTGCGCTGAATCTGCACTAAGGGTTTGCAACGAGTAATCCACCTTGAATTGGATTGCTTTCTGACCTGCAGGAGCAGCGCCAGCAAACATAACGGCAGGAAGCGTGGTATCTGAAGAGATCACCGCCCAACGGTTTCCATTTCCGTTGGTACCCACATTCACTGATGTAGGGACGCTTTCGTCGTCACCCCATGCATTTCCGTTGAGGAATTTGTATTCCAATTGGCCTCCAGAAACGCTGACAGTTGCCGCGTAAATAGAGGATGTTCCGACTTGAGTTAAAGAAGTCGTAGATGGCGACCAGTTCTGAAATGAACCTGCCACGTGCACACCGTTTGAATTCGCAGATGTAGATCCTAGATCCACCTGGAACGTAACGCTGTACGATTGAGCAAAAGCGGCAACACTGAAAATGAGCGCAGATGCAAGAGCGTAGAGTTTTTTCATGTAACGAGAGATTGATTAGTAAAATGTACTTTGTACCTCTCAAAGTTAAGCCAAACAAATACAGGTGTTAAGCGGATTTTGGCCGATTTTTAACCATATTATTGCATATTACTGCATCAAATGAAGAAATCCGCTCTTATACCCGTTTTCCTCACTGCACTACTGCTTGCCCATTTCTCACTTAAAGGGCAAAAAGTCCACCGCATGGACCCGCCCAATTGGTGGATCAATCACCCCTTAGATACGGTAGAAATCTTACTTCAAGGCGAGGGTCTTTTTAAATGGGCTGCGGAGGTTGAGAAGCCGGTGGGAAAAGTGCTAAAGACCACCCATTACGGCGACCACTATTCCCACGTCCGATTATGGATTCGTCCCAATTATACCGAGGCGGCCATTCCAATAAAAATTGGTCCTCACACTTTCAATTTTCCCCTTCTCAAACGAAACGACCACGAGCCACAAGGATTGAGCGACAGCGACCTCATCTACCTGATCACCCCCTGACCGATTCCACAACGGCGACACCACCAACGACGATATACCCGGCATGCGCGAGCGCGGCACGAACCGCGAGGCACCCTACGCACGTCACGGCGGCGACCTTCAAGGGATTCAAATGGGTCTCGATCACATCGAAAGGCTTGGTGCAACGGCACTTTGGATCAATCCCGTTTTAGAAAATGATATGGAGCGCGACAGCTACCACGGCTATGCCATCACGGACCATTACAAAATAGACCCCCGGTATGGTGGCAACGAGGCCATGACCCAATTGGCCACCGCGCTCCAAAAACGGGGCATGAAACACATCATGGACATCGTGTACAATCATTGGGGCATTGAACACTATTTGCACCGTCAACTCCCCGACTCTGCCATGGTCCATTTCAATCCGGACGGCACCATTCCCTATTCAAATTTCAGATTTTCTGCTTTGGCCGATCCACACGCGATGGCGCAGGATAAACAGGCCTTTGAGCATGGGTGGTTTGCCGGAGCAATGCCCGATCTGGACCAAACCCATCCGCTCACCGCATCTTACCTGAACTACTCCACATTATGGTACATCGAGATGTTCGACGTCGACGCACTCCGTTGCGATACCTACGCCTTTTCTGACCCCCTCTTCTTGCGTCGCATGAACCAACGCCTCAAACGCCTTTATCCCAACATCTTCATCTTCGGCGAAACCTGGTCGTACAACGAAGCATCACAAGCGTATTTCGCGCCAAACAAAATGTACGAGGGGCACTTTTCCTATCAATGATGCGGTAACGGACTTTACACTTTGGCGGGCCATCCATAAAATGTACAATGCGGAAAAGCACGAACAATTCGGCTGGAACACCGGGGCAGGGGAGTTGTATTACCGATTAGTGAGCGACTATTTATACGAAAAGCCAGAAGACCTGATCATCTTTTTAGACAACCACGACGATGGGCGATTCTTAGCCAATTCAGACCAAGACACCACAAAACTCAAAAGTGCCTTAACCCTGCTCTACGCCATGCGCGGGATCCCTGTATTGTACTACGGAACGGAATTAGGCCTGAGCGGCCATCAAGATCCATGGCGCTATTCGCGAGGACATGCCCGGGTTTGAAGGGGAGTTCCCTGATTTTGACAAATTAGGCGGAGATTTATTAGATTTGTGTCAAGAATTGGGCGCTTCCAGAAAGCTCCGCGGTAAAACTCGAGTACAACAAATGGTCCCAAAAGACGGTTGGTACGTACTATGGATCACCTCGGAACAAGGCACTTGGCGATTGGTCATCAACGCTTCCGACGAGCAGCGAACCTACACCAACGAGTGGGGGGATGAGGAGAACGAATATGCGCCTTGGGAGGCCCAAATGATGGAACTAGAACTACTGTAGCGTGAAAGCCACTATTGAAAATATCCGCATTGCCGAGCAGGACCGTAGCTACAATAGCTATGTCTTTGGCGCAAAAGGCCGGGCAAAATTTCCCTTCCATATTTAACGATTATTGGCACTACCACCCAGAAATCGAAATCACCTACATTGTCAAAGGCAAAGGCCTTGCCTTCATCGGTAATAAAACGATAGAGTTTGAACCGGGCCAAGCGTTCCTCTTAGGCCCTTATTTACCCCATAATTTCGTCAGTACGGAGGAGGAAGATGTCCAGATGGAAAAAGAATGCTGGGGGCTCCAATTCACCCAGGAATGGCTCAACAGCTTCAAAGAGAGCGCCTCTCTTCAGCGCCTGTTCCGCGCCATGAGCTACGGCATTAATTTGGGCCAATTTAACCCCGCCGAACACCAAGCCTTCACCACCATCGTCGGCAAAGACCCCTCCGCAGCATTGGCGCATTTTTCAACCTCATGGCCATGATCGCCGACCGTCCAGATTTCCTCACCGTCTCCACCAACAACGCCTACTCCAACGTCATGAGCCAAAAGCTCAGTCAACGCATGGAACGCGTCTCAAAATACATCCAAGACCACTACCAAAACACCATCACCCTCAGCGAAATCTCCGACATCGCCAGCATGACCGAACAAAGCTTCAGCCGATGGTTCCGCCAGACCTCCGGCCTGACCTTCGTAGACTATCTCATGCAACTCCGCACCACGGTCGCCAGCAACCTCCTCATCAACACGAATAAAGCCATGACAGAAGTCGCCACAGAAAGCGGTTTCAACTCCAGCTCTTCGTTCAACCGCGCTTTCCTCAAAATAAAAGGGTGCTCCCCACGAGAATTCAGGAAGAAGAAAAATATAACCCCAGAAAAAAGGCCTCGAAATCGAGGCCTTTTTCTTTGGTATTACTTTCAAAAAACAGGGATAAACGGATGTGTTTACTCTGAAGGTGTATAGGTCACCGCGTGCCTGTTGGTAATCAAAAGATTTGCTAAGCCTGCAATTACAAGGGATGAGCCTGCGAGCAACATGGCATTGATTGGCTCTGCTCCAAACAAACTCTTATAAATGACCGTCAAAGAAGTCGCTGCTACAATCTGTGGAATAACAATAAACATGTTGAAGATACCCATGTAAACCCCCATTTTATTTGGGTCTAAGGTTGAACTTAACATGGCGTAGGGCATGGAAAGTATAGATCCCCAAGAAAAACCAATACATACAAATGACAACGTTAACATTGACCCCTAAATGTTATGAAGTACATACTTATGAAACCATATGCTCCAGCAAAAAGACTGAACATGTGAACGTACTTGCGATTGATACGACGCTTCGCTGTCCACAGCGTTAAAAGCAATGCAAACAACATAGAACTCAAACCATAATTCCCCATGTAAGAACCTCACTTGGTTGGAAGCGTCATTGAATGCTTTATCCGCCAATTGATAGGCTTCTATCTGGGCGGCCGATTGACACGGCAAATTCAATAGCTTCAGGTTTGCCGCATCATAGACGTGATCGGTCAAAGCCGGATTCGCCATGGACCACATACAAAAAAACGCGAACCAAGAAAAAAATTGGACCACGCCCAATTTCTTCATGGTTAAGGCATGTTCGCAATATTTTTTCCAACCTCACGCAGGGGTATTTACTAAACCCGAATTTTCCTTCTGCTCCGCGCGAAACGCTTCCATATCTTCAGGAGGATATTCATCCGTCGTAATTACGGTGTAAAGAATGGCCAGCAGAAAAATCACAGCGCCGATACCAAAGGCCACCTTCACGGACATGGGAACAACTCCTGGATCCGCCTCATTACTCACGCCTAAAGAACTGACCAAAAGAGGCAAATTTGAAGCTACCCAAGTGCTCACCCCAATAATCAAGGTCTGAACCACAAAACCAAAGCTGCGCTGACTGTCCGGTAATTTATCCGCTACCAAAGCACGGAAATGGTTCCATAGAGATATTCATCGTCGCATCTAAAATCCAAAGTCCACCTGCAGCGATCCACAATGCAGAACTGTGAGGCACAAACAGTAAGGTTAATCGAAGCAAGGATCAGCCCTAATTAAAAAATACGGACGGCGACGACCGAAACGTGGATGCCACGTATTATCGCTCATTTGCCCAATAATGGGCTGAACGATCAAGACCCTTAATGGAGCAGCAATCCACAAGAGCGGGAGACTGTGTTCATCTGCACCTAAGGTTTCAAAAATCCGACTCATAAAGCCGCCTTGTAGGGCGTAACCGAATTGGATTCCCAAAAAGCCAAAGCTCATGTTCCAAATCTGCCAAAAACTGAGTTTAGGTTTCTGTTGCATGCGTTTCAATGTATTTAACGACTAAAGAGAAAAAACCCGGCAAAGGCCGGGTTTAAGAGTGAATGAATCACGAATTTATTGACAATCGATTTGAACATTTACCGCCTCTGTTACGCGATCCGCTCCTGTAGCGAACACCTTCTTCATGGCAATAAACTCTACATAATCGATCGTTTTATTCGCAGGTACAGAAAAGAATTCTGAGGAACGAGACGCAATTCAAATTCCCGTCGCCCAAATAATTCATCTGTAAATCTGGATTACTTCCTACGTTGAAGGTATTCTCAATTTGATCTGAAAGTCCCGTCGGTGTAAGTGACTTTAGCGTACATGTAACAATCGTCAGCGGCCAAATTTTGCATGCTCGGCTTTTCTTCGCGCCAATTTTCATAACGCAAAGTCAAAACATCATCCGCCATCACTTTTCGGGAAATGATAGAATGGATTGCGCTCCGTGGCCGGGGATCTATCGCGACACTTTGATCGTCCGATTTTCACATCAGGATCGCCATAACCACCGCCGTCTTTTGCCTTCATCAAGAAAGTGAATATCCTCAGCATATACTGTGGTAGCATCCACCTCGTAGAAAAGGGTAGGAACAATTTTCCAAGAGAACGTCCCGTCCGAATTCTTCGTCATTTTCATGGATTCGTTTGAATTCTTCCATGGACATCAATCGCCTGCTTCAATAAATCTTGATGACTCGTCCGATAGGTCCAAACCGCTGGATCAAAGATGATTTCTAACGAATCTGCTGGATCGATATTTTCATCTGGCACAGTCGAAATCTGAGCACTTGCTGAAACGCCCAAAGTCAATGTAAAAGGGTATTTATTCTTTTCATAATGAGGGCTTATTTACGAGTAAACGTTAATTTGTAAGAAACGCTAGGCTTATCACAGCGCTCACGAGCATAAACGAATACTACGTTCTGGTCTATGCTTCTTGGCATATTACCTAGTGGAAAATGGTCATCACGGTATCCTGTCTGTTAAATGAAGTTCCGACGGATATTCTGGTGTATTGTAACGCCATGTACCTCCATTGCCAAATACATTGAAACCTGGTCCTGCCGGTTCACAGAATAGGTGCTGTCTTCATTAAACTCAACTACCCATTTATTCTGAGCATCTAGGTATAGATCACTGACATCACGCGTTTCTGGAACCGGAAGCTCAAACGTCGGTCTGCTCAACCATGGTAAGTTCCCAGGTTCCTAGAATTCCTGCGCCTGCCTCGTATGCTTGGGCCGATTGGACCCACTTCAGGCTTACATGCACCGAGGGCTAAAAATGCAGCCACTACAATTGTTAAATTCTTGCTTTCATATGCTTCTACTGCTTAGTTGCAGCCTCCTTCTTCGTTATATACAAATCCTTGTGCTGTCCCCTCAAAATTAGGAAATTGCAGCACCATGCCTGGACAATCCCAATCCGCACCGCGAATGGTTTGGATTTCACCCAATACGCCTTGACGCTTGAGTTGGAATAATCGGTCACCTTCAAAGGCCAATTCCAAACGACGCTCCTTCATCACCTCCGCCAATGAAAGACTGGTCAAATCTGTCAAGCCTGCGCGCTGACGCAAAGCATTAATTTTCGCTAATCCGGTTCCATCGCTATCGCCATTTAGGCGCACATTACATTCGGCATAAATGAGGTACAGATCGGAC
>JAYQLJ010000004.1:0-30428 GCA_038143125.1 Cryomorphaceae bacterium | reverse complement strand
TTACAGCAGGAATTACTAGGTTAACAATGTCCGATTTGATTTTCGCCAACATCACCTCGTCGTTCGCGTCGAAATCATCATGTTGCGTACTAACGACGATGGCTTCGATACGTTCGGGCTTGTTGTCGTCACTGTATTGAATAGTGACCTGACTTTTGGAATCCGGACGTAAATATGGAATCTGTGCGCCGTCTCTTCTGAAATCGGCCAATTTTTGCAGGATGCGGTGGCTCAAATCTAATGCCAAGGGCATGTAATTTTCAGTTTCATTTGAAGCATATCCGAACATCATCCCCTGATCACCAGCACCCTGATCTTCAGGGTTTCCGCGGTCTACACCTCGATTAATGTCGTCGCTTTGGTCGTGTATGGCACTTAAAACACCACAAGAGTTGGCCTCGAACATGTATTCGCTTTTTGTATAGCCAATGCGTTGGATGACTTCACGAGTAATACTTTGTACATCTAAGTACGCTGACGACTTTACTTCGCCAGCAAGAATGACTTGTCCTGTTGTAACTAGGGTTTCACAAGCTACTTTGGATTGCGGATCAAAGGCCAAAAAGTTATCGATGATGGCATCTGAGATTTGATCGGCTACTTTGTCTGGGTGTCCTTCGGAAACACTTTCAGAAGTGAAGAAATAAGACATCTCTCTATGATTTATTAGGGTTTACTTAAGTTAAGTAGAAGTATTCAAGCTGCTTGCCCTACGAGATGTGTGCTGTATTTAGCATTTTTTATCGTGGTTGCAAGCAGTCAAATCCTTCCACTGCCCCAAAAGTAGAAAAGAATTTGAGTTTCTATACCTGAGATGCAACTTTTTCGAAAAATCCGTTCTAATTTTACCGCGCTATCAAGAAAGACGGAGGGATTGGGCCCTGTGATGTCTTGGCAACCCGGAAGAGCCGGGTGCCACAACCCACCCGAAAAGGGAATGATACGTATCGCAGACGCAGCGCCACCACCTTTCTTCTTAGCACCTAACCTTGGAAGAGATGACATTAACACAAGCTGTACAGCAAAAAATTTTAGTTTTGGACGGTGCCATGGGCACTATGATTCAAGCCTATAAGTTTGAGGAAGAGGATTATAGAGGCGAACGCTTCGCCGACTATCCGCACTCACTTAAGGGCAATAACGATTTGTTGGTGCTCACACAACCTGAAGGCCATTGACGCTATTCATTTGGCTTATTTAGAGGCCGGTGCTGATATCGTCGAGACCAATACGTTCAATGCGAACAGCATTTCCATGGAAGATTACCACATGAGTGATCTGGTGGTCGAGTTGAATGTCGCAGCAGTGGAAAGTGCACGTCGTGCCATTCAACAGTACCGCGAGAATGGAGGAACAGATGCAAAATATATCGCAGGTTCAGTAGGACCAACCAACAAAACGGCCTCTTTAAGCCCTGATGTGAACAACCCCGGTTTTAGAGCAGTATCCTTTGATGATTTACGCGCTTGTTACTTCGAGCAGTGCGAGGCGCTTATCGGCGCAGGTGTAGATGCGTTATTGATTGAGACGGTATTCGACACGTTGAATGCGAAGGCCGCTCTATTTGCAGCGCAAGATGCCATGGAAGCGTCGGGTCGTGAAGTCGCCATCATGCTTAGCGGAACCATTACGGATGCCTCCGGCCGTACCTTAAGTGGTCAGACTACAGAGGCGTTCCTAATTTCGGTTGGTCATGCACCCTTGCTCAGCATCGGATTGAATTGTGCGTTGGGAGCGAAGCAGTTGATGCCGTATTTACAGACGCTGGACGCGAAAGCACCTTTGCAGTTAGTGCACACCCGAATGCTGGATTACCCAACGCTTTTGGTGAATACGATGAGACGGCAGATCAAATGGCCGCGCAGATTAAAGAATATTTGGATTTGAATTTGATCAATATCATTGGTGGATGTTGTGGGACTTCTCCCGCACACATTGCGGCCATCGCAGATTTGGCAAAAAACTATAAACCCCGTACGTATGTCGCTTAATCTTCCAGACCGTCCCATGCGTCTTTCGGGTTTAGAACCCTTAGTGATTACGCCGGATACCAATTTTGTGAATGTTGGCGAACGTACCAATGTCACTGGGTCTAAAAAATTCTTACGCCTCATCAAAGAGCGCAATTTTGATGAAGCTCTTGATGTTGCCCGTGAACAAGTAGAGGGGGGTGCACAGATCATTGATGTCAATATGGATGAAGGGATGATAGATGGCGTAGAAGCCATGACGACCTTCTTACATCTGATCGCTGCAGAACCGGATATTGCTCGTGTGCCCATCATGATCGATAGTTCGAAATGGGAAATTATCGAGGCAGGTTTGAAATGTGTACAGGGCAAATGTGTGGTAAATTCCATCTCTTTAAAAGGAGGTGAGGAAGAGTTTATTGCCCAAGCACGCACCATCAAACGGTACGGTGCGGCAGTCATTATTATGGCCTTTGATGAAGACGGTCAAGCCGACACCTACGAACGTCGTATCGAAATTTGTGAACGTTCCTATAAAATTCTTAACGGAGCAGCTGCAATTTCCCGCAGAGGATATCATTTTTGACCCCAATATTTTCCCGGTAGCTACGGGGATGGAGGAGCATCGGAAGAATGCACTGGATTTTTCCGCGCCACAAAATGGATCAAAGAAAACCTGCCTTATGCAAAGATTAGCGGCGGTGTCTCTAATGTGAGTTTCTCATTTAGAGGGAATAATACCGTACGTGAAGCCATGCATGCCTCTTTTCTATACCATGCGATTCAACACGGAATGGACATGGGTATTGTCAATCCAACGATGTTAGAAGTGTATGCCGAAGTGGATAAGGAGCTCATGGAGCATATCGAAGACGTATTGCTCGATCGGCGGGATGATGCTACAGAACGCTTATTAGAGTTCTCTCAAACGGTTGCGGGAACGGTTAAAGATGAAGCGAAAGTATTGGAATGGCGCAATGAGCCAGTGGCGAAGCGTCTCGAACATGCCTTAATCAAAGGGATTACGGAGTTCATCGATGAAGATGTTGAGGAAGCCCGTCAGGCGTTCGCGAAACCCTTGCACGTTATAGAGGGACCTTTAATGGACGGAATGAACGTCGTAGGCGATCTTTTCGGCGAAGGAAAAATGTTTTTGCCGCAGGTGGTGAAAAGTGCACGCGTTATGAAGAAGGCAGTAGCGTATCTGATGCCCTATTTAGAGGCAGAGAAAGAAGTGGGTACTTCTTCAAGTGCAGGTAAAGTCTTACTCGCCACGGTAAAAGGCGATGTGCATGATATTGGTAAAAATATCGTAGGCGTTGTCATGGCGTGTAACAACTTTGAAATCATTGATCTTGGAGTGATGGTACCGCCAGAGAAAATTTTGCAGGCGGCGCAAGAACACCAGGTAGATATCATAGGTCTGAGTGGGTTAATCACCCCTTCGTTGGATGAGATGATACATATTGCAAAGGAAATGAAGCGTTTGGGCATGACGCAGCCGCTTTTGATCGGTGGGGCTACGACCTCACGCGCACATACGGCGGTAAAAATTGACCCGGAGTACGACGGTCCAGTCTTGCATGTAGTGGATGCCAGTCGTGCAGTAGGGGTGTGTTCGAAGTTATTGAGCGAGCTCGGAAAAGACCTATGCGGCCACAGAAAAAGAAGGATTGGCAAAGGTTCGTGAGGGCTACGCAAAACACCGCGAGAAAAAGGCATTGGTGCCGTTGGCCTATGCGCAGGAGCACAAGCCTAAATTGGTCTTTGATGCGACCACAGTACCTACACCAAAATTTATAGGTACCAAGCATTTGCGCAGTATTCCTATTGCGGAAGTCGTGCCTTACATTGACTGGACTCCTTTTTTTCAGACTTGGCAACTCTTCGGGAAATTCCCCCGGATTTTAGAAGATGAAGTTGTTGGGGAGCAAGCAAAAAGCGTCTATGCAGATGCACAGAAAATGCTGCGTACACTGCAAAAAGAGCAATGGCTAACGCTGAATGCGGCCTACGGTATTTTCCCCGCTCAAAGTAGAGGAGAAGAAATTATACTCGGTGAGAATGGTGCTTTGGGCAGCTTTTATTCGCTGCGTCAAACCGGTGAAAAGTCGAAGTTCCAGGCCCTTGCAGATTTTGTGGCTCCTGAAGGCACTGTTCAGGATTATGTCGGCGGTTTTGCAGTAACGGCAGGACTAGATATAGAGAAAACGCTGGCGAAATTTGAGGCCGCACACGATGACTATAGTAGCTTGATGCTGAAGGCATTGGCAGATCGTTTAGCAGAAGGTCTTGCGGAGTATGTGCATTTAAAGATTCGCCGTGAGATCTGGGGCTATGCACCAGAGGAACAGTTGACGAACGACCAGTTGATTGCCGAGAAATATAGAGGAATTCGTCCCGCCCCGGGTATCCGGCTTGTCCAGACCACCTTGATAAAACAACGTTGTTTGACTTGTTGGATGCGCCGTCGATAGGAATGTCGCTGACCGAAAGTTTAGCGATGTATCCGGCATCGAGCGTAAGTGGTTATTACTTCGCACATCCGGATTCAAAATATTTTGCCGTTGGAAAATTGGCCAAAGATCAAATAGCATCCTACGCCGCACTACGAGGCATTGATGTGGCAACTGCAGAAAAGTGGTTGGCGCCTAATCTTAACTATTAAGCAATGAAGATTACCGATTTACTACAAGAGGTCAAGGAGTGCCAGTTTACTTTTGAAATCCTACCGCCGTTAAAAGGGCAAAAGGCTCAAGAGATCTTTGATAATCTCGATCCGTTGATGGAGTTCAAGCCACCGTTTATTGATGTGACCTACCACCGTGAAGAGACCATATACAAGCGTTTAGACAACGGTTTACTCCAAGAAAAGGTGGTTCGTAAGCGTCCTGGTACGGTTGGTATTTGTGCTGCGATCATGCACAGGTACGATACGGAAACGGTTCCTCACGTCCTCTGTGGCGGATTCTCGAAGGAAGAGACCGAGAATCTTCTGATTGATTTAAATTTCTTGGGCATAGAGAATGTGGTGGCGTTGCGTGGCGATCAAGCAAAGCACGAAAGCTATTTCACTCCACATAAAGAAGGCAACGCGTTCGCTATTGATTTGGTGCGACAGATTAAAGATTTGAATCAAGGCAATTACCTTGATGAAGATTTACAAAATACAACGGCAACGAATTTTTGTATCGGTGTTGCAGGCTATCCTGAAAAGCACTTTGAGGCACCTTCACTGAACTTAGATATCGAATATTTGAAGGCAAAAGTGGAAGCTGGAGCCGATTATATCGTGACGCAGCTTTTCTTTGACAACAGTAAGTATTTTGCCTTTGTCGATAAATGCCGCGCTGCAGGGATTACTGTTCCTATTGTTCCAGGATTAAAGCCGCTTTCAACCAAGCGTCAATTGAGCATATTGCCTCAGATTTTTCACGTGGACATTCCAGATGAATTGGCTATCCAAGCCATCAAATGCAAGGACAATGCGCAAGTGAAGCAATTGGGAATCGAATGGTGTATTCAGCAAAGCAAAGAGCTTAGAGACGCTGGGGTACCGGTACTGCACTACTACAGCATGGGTAAGAGTCAAAACATTTATGAAATCGCACGTGCGATTTTCTAGAGGTAGCGCTTCGCCCAACTTTCACTTAAAGGAATCATACCCGTGCCACTTGCTCCAAGGGTAGGAGCGAGGGTGTGCATGACTGGGGTTTCCGGAGTGATCGCACCACTGGCAATAGCTGCTTTTAATGCGGTTGGAGTATAGGCTTGAATACCGTTTATATCTGCGGTAAAAACTAACATGCGGTTGAAAAAGTCGACGCCATACTTTTGGCCAAATTCCATCAATAGGTGTACACTTTTATCAATGCTGCATCCCGTTGCCTGCTGTTGACGTTCATCAACTGCTAGAATGAGGCATTGGTTGCCTAGGATTCTATAGGCAGCTGCGAGTTGTGCTCCATGCGCTTTCCATTGCCCAACGAAATCATCCATAAGACCGCGAAGCACCTGTGCTTGGTCGTCAGTCAATGGCTCTTGGAGGCCGTAGAACCACATGCGCGATTCAGGATGCATAGATTGCATACTCATACTAAAGGTCTTCTGCTAAGGCGATCATCTCAGCCAAATCTAGGACTTGGACCTGATCTTCTTTTTCACGGTTTTTTACGCCGTCCGTAAGCATGGTGTTACAGAAAGGACATCCTGCAACAACGATCTCGGCACCTGTTTCCATGGCTTCGTCCGCTCGAACGTGATTGATTTCTGCGGTTCCTTTTTCTGCTTCTTTGAACATCTGTGCACCACCGGCGCCGCAGCATAGACCATTTTGTTTGCAACGACGCATTTCTTTCAGTGAAACATCAAGTTTTTCCAAAAGTGCGCGCGGCGCCTCGTATTCGTCGTTTGCACGACCGAGGTAACAGGGGTCATGAAAAGTGATTTTTTTACCTTTAAAACTACCACCCTCAATTTTGAGTCGACCTTCTTTAAGCAGGCGATTTAAAAACTGGCTGTGGTGCTCTACATGGTAGTTTCCACCCAATTCTGGATATTCATTCTTCAAGGTATTGAAGCAATGTGGGCAGGTGGTCACAATGTGTTTTACTTCATAGCCGTTGAGGACTTGAATATTCATCATCGCTTGCATTTGAAATAAAAATTCATTGCCAGCTCGTTTTGCAGGATCACCCGTACAACCTTCTTCTGTTCCTAGCACAGCGTAGCTGATGCCCGTGTGGTGCAAAATTTTCGCCATGGCTTTGGTGATCTTTTTTGCGCGATCGTCAAAGCTGCCGGCACATCCCACCCAAAACAAGACTTCTGGAGCCTTGCCTTCGGCGGTCATTTGTGCCAATGTGGGAACTTGAAATGTGGTCATAGTTAGTCTTCGAAAACTTGAATTGTACTCTCTTTTTCCACAAGGTCTGTGAATTTTCCCGTGTAACGCGTTGCACGAACAATGTGGTTATCGACCCAATGGTAGTTTCCTCCGCGCGGTTTGCCCATCAAAAGGCCGTGCCATTGGAATCCATTTTCCTTGAGCCATTTTTCAGTCACCTCGCGGTGCTCTTCTGTACGAGAGGTAAAGAACGTGATGACGTGTCCTTCCTCGTACCATTTGTTTAAGGTATCCAAAGCATCTGGGTAGACATTTGCCGTCGCCATACGTTCGGGTTCCTCATTCGGGATGTCGTCACAGACGGTGCCGTCAATGTCGATCAGGTAATTCTTCACATCCGTGGGCAGCATAGGACTGATCAATTGACCGTCTACGGAAGCCTCTTTTAATAGTTTGTCGATGTGTGCATTTGCGCTTTTTTCCATGTTTGTTGTTTGACGCGTTTTAAGAATTACTGTTTGTATGTTGGGTTTGCGTTATTCATTGATCCAATTCGCACGGTCCATTTGGTTAAATGGCCAAGGCGCGCCATTGTTCTCGACATTCGTCATCATGGCGTTTAGTGCGCCGGGGGCACTACTTTCTTCCATGGTCGCAAAATTGCGAAGTTTCATGATGATGTTTAACGGATCGATATCTACTGGACAAGCCTGAACACAAGCATTACAACTGGTGCAGGCCCACAATTCTTCATTGGTAATGTAATCGCCCAGTAAACTTTTACCGTCGTCTAAGAAAGAACCGTTTACAGCAATGTTCGCGCCGATCTCTTCAATGCGGTCGCGCGTGTCCATCATGATTTTACGCGGCGATAATTTTTTACCCGTAAGGTTAGCAGGGCACTCGCTCGTACAGCGACCGCACTCCGTACAGGTATAGGCATTGAGTAAGTTCGCCCAGCTTAGATCATTGGCGTCTTTTGCGCCAAAGCGCTCAATAGGAGCATCGGCATCCGGCGCTGGCGCTGCAAATGGATCGGCTGAAGGATCCATCATCAATGCGACTTCCTTCGTTACTGCTGCATTATTCTCAAAACGGCCTTTGGCTTCGAGGTTGGCATAATAGGTATTCGGGAAGGCAAGAATAATGTGAAAATGCTTTGAATACGGAAGGTAGTTTAAGAACGCAAAGATGCCGAGGATATGGACCCACCAGAAAAGTCGCTCACCAAAATGCAGTCCCCATTCACTCGCACCGCTCCAAAGCGGCGCAATGTATTGACTGATGAGGAAACTGTGGTGGGCATCGGCAAAATTGGCCTCTAATGCATTCATGTTCAGGAAAGCAAACATGAGGACCAGTTCGATGTACAAGATGTTGTTCGCATCCGTAAAAGCCCAACCTTTCATTTCCGGTTTGTGGAACCGGTCCAATTTACTGACATTTCTGCGCCACCAAAAGATAAGCACGGCAATCACGGTAAGTACAGCCAATACTTCGAAAGCACTAATAATAGGGGCATATGCTTTGCCTAAAAATGGGGCAAAGACACGGTGCGTCCCGAAAATACCGTCAACAATAATTTCCAGGACCTCTATGTTGATTATGAGGAAGCTCACATACACGATAAAATGAAGGGCACCAGCGATGGGGCGCGCCTGCATTTTAGATTGACCGAAGGCCACTCTGAGCATATTTTGCAAACGATCGCTCGGGCGATCGCTACGATCGGTATCCTTTCCTAAACCAATGTTTTTGCGTATTCGTCCCACCTTCTTAGCGAATACTGCGACGGCGGTGGCCAGCGCGGCAATGAATAGGATGTTGGGCAAATACGACATGATTATTTTTCTGGATTGCTTTCTTCCATAGCCTCTTCGATGGCTTGGATTTCTTCCTCACTATAGCGCGTTCTACTTCCGAACATACTTACGTGCAGGTATTTGTTCGGATTGTATTTAATGTCTAATAAGAGTCGGTTCAAATTTTCCGTCGCTTTCTTCATGTTTGCGTAGACCTCTTCGTCGTAGATTAATTTTGACGCTGCACCTTCACCTGTCTCTAATTCTGCCATTAAGCGATCAAAGCGCGCGGTGATGCTTTCCATATTGTTCACCGTCTCTGTGAGTTTTGCGCTGGCTAGACTATCTGAAATGGCTTCGAGGTTAGTAATGGTGCTGCTGATGTCTTTGCTTTTGAAGCCAATTCTTCGCTGAGTATTCTGAAGTTTTCACTCACGGCATCAAAGTTTCCTTTGTTATCACCGAGGTAATCACTGACTTCGGCCGCGCTAGCTTCTACACTGGCAAACGTCTTAGTAAGGCTTTCAAAGGTGGCTTTGAAATTCTGTGAAGTACGCTCATCTAAAAATCCTGAAGCCAATCCAATCACGGTATCTAGTGTACCTAAAAGTTCTTCTGTTCTCGCTTTAATAGGAGCGAGTTGCATATTTACTTCCTCAGTAAGGTCGCGTTCTGTGGCACTCACGAGCGTATCACCGCTCAAAGCAAGTGGGGCGCCTTTATTCACGGTTAAGGAGATGCTTTTTTCACCCATAATACTTGCAGAGTAAATCTTTGCGACGGTTCCTTGAGTGATCGGGAAGTCGTTCCCAACATTAAGCGTGACCAATAATCTTCCCGAAGCATCAGGGAGGAAGGAAATGGCACTGACTTGACCGACCTGGTAACCGTTGATGGTAATAGGGCGAGTGGCGAGTAACCCTTCTGTGTTATCGTAAACGACGTAGTATTTATTCTCCGTGCTAAATACATCCTTGCCCTTGAGGTAATTTACCCCCAATACAATAGGAAAACACCGAGAACTATGGCCAAGCCAATTTTAAATTCTGTTTTCAAAGTCGTTTCGTTTAAATGCTAAAATACATTATGGCGCCCGCTTTTTGGCCTCATTTAGGTCAATTTTCTTGTCCTTTTCAAAAGCCACGAGGTAGGCGTCGGGATACTGCGCCATTACATTTTGTTTTAACGCTTCGGCTTCTGTAAATGTTGCCAATTTTCCGCTGTAAGTATTTGTACAACCCATATTGCTCTTGTTTCCAGACGGATTCTACGCCCTTGAAGTTTTCCGGAAGGCAAGGGAGGTCGTTTCGTGATACGGCAATTTGAACTGCGAAAAACAGCTCCATTTCCGGCGCTTCAACGGGTTCTGTAGTAGCCTCCCTAGTCGTTTCTTCAGCCCAAACTTCGGCAGCTGCTTCAACGGTTCTTCCTGCGTTGGCGCAGGTACAGTAGAAGGGGTGTAGACTGATGGGCGTTAGGCTAGATCCTTCGGTCTGAATTCCTGCATCGCGCTGCTCACGTTTAAATTTATATTCTTTCACCGCACGGTAAATGGCGCTGGCAAGCAATTCCTTTCCTTGGGTACTTTGTAAAAAATCTTCCTCACCGGGATTGGTTAGAAAGCCCAATTCCACCAGAACTGCAGGCATGGTCGAGCCTCGTAGCACCGCCAATGGTTGTTGTTTTACCCCGCGGTTACGGCGTTTGACGCGACCTTCGAACTGGCGTTGAATTTCATCAGCAATACTGATGCTTTGCTCCAGAAAGCGTCTTGGTAGGCGCGCAGTGCAATGATGGCTGCCGGATTGTTCGCGTTGAGTTCTTCGTAGTTGCTCTCCCAATTTTCTTCCAACAGGCGCGCGGCGTTCTCTAACTGCGCGGTTTTATTTAGACGTTGGTCCTTTTCTCCCATTCCCAAAACAAAGCTTTCGGTGCCATAGGCGCTTTTGTTGTCATTTGCATTACAGTGAATGGAGATAAAAACGTCCGCATTCGCTCGATTCGCAATAACGGTGCGTTGGTAAAGTTCAATAAACCGGTCGTCGTCGCGAGTCAGGATGACTTTCGTATCGGGTAGATTTTCTTCGATATACTTTTTGACCAATTGGCTCACGTCAAAGCTTACGTCTTTCTCACGCGAGCGGTAGCGCCCAGTTCCTAGGTTACCCGGATCCTTCCCACCGTGCCCTGGATCGATCACAATGATATTTACCCCAGCATTCGCGGCACGAAATGGACGCGGATTGAAGGCGGCAAGTACGGTGAAAAGCACCGCCAAACCGGCAATTTTAATTCCTTTAAAACTTGAGCCAACCATACCAAGGTGCATAAACATTCGTTTTACCTTTGAATCTCATGCAAATTACGTACCCGGGTGTATCAGCGACTTACTGGTCTTCTTTTTTTGCTCACATTTTGTGCACCGTTTTCAACGGTCGCGCAGGATAAACCTATTCGCTATACGGCGAAGGATTCTATTGCTTCAGACGTAGATGCAGGTACGGTAGAATTGTTCAATGAAGTTCATTTAGTCTTTGGTGAAACGAAGTTGGATGCGGGCTATGCAAAGATTTTTTGGGAGGACGGTGTCGTCGTTGCACGTGGGATAGAAAACGAGCGAGGTGAGCTGGAACAACAGCCTGTTTTTGAAGACGGTGGAAAGACGTTTTACCTCAGTGAGATAAAATACAATTGGACCACGGAAAAAGCCAAAATTAAAAGCGTGCTAACTCAAGAAGGGGAGAACTACCTCAATGGGGAAGCGGTGAAAAAAGTGGATTCGAACACCTTGTTTATGGCAGGTACTGGATTCACGACCTGTTCGCATGAAGAGCCACATTTTCAGATTAAAACAAACAAGAGTAAGGTCGAATTGGGTGAACGCATCATCACGGGACCGGCACATTTCGAATTCTTCGGCATACCCACGCCGTTGGTGATTCCTTATGGATACTTTCCTACGAACCTCGAAAAACCAAGTATTTCAGGATTATTGATGCCCAGTTTTCAAAATTCCCAACACAAGGTCTTGGATAGTGAACGGCGGTTGGTATTTTCCCATCAATGATTTCATGGATCTAGAGTTGCGCGGGGACCTTTACCTCCGCGGTTCGTGGGCATTGCAAGCCACAACGAATTACAGAAAGCGTTACCGCTACAATGGAAACTTTTCCTATCAATACCGCTATCAACGCAGGGGGCTGCCCATTTTCGAGCCGTTCGGCGGTTACGATATCACCAAAAATTTCAGCATTCGATGGACGCACCGCCAGGATGCCAAAGCGCATCCGTCGCGTCAATTTAATGCCAGTGTAAATTTGCAGAATCCCAACTTCTTTAAAAACAGCGCGAATCCAGAGGATTTACTCAACGGTACCATGAGCACAACGAATAATACCATGAATTCGAGTATTACTTACAACCAGCGCTTTGGTCGGGCCAATCTCACCGTCAGTGGTAATCATACGCAAAACAACGGATCTCAAAGTTTTACCACTAATTTACCCAAGGCGTCCTTTAACGTGCCGCGTTTCTTTCCATTGAAGACCAATGATGGTAAGAGTCAGTGGTACGACAAGCTGGGAATGAATTACAGTTCAGTTGCTGAGGGCAGATTAAAAGGGAATTTAGGTACGATCAGTGCAAAATTGGACTCCCTCGCAGGTTACGATATGAACGATGTGCTTCGCGAATACGGCCAATACGGAGTGAAACATACTACGTCCTTATCGACCAATGCGAAGCTTTTAAAGTACTTCACCTTCAGCCCATCTGCCAACTATACGGAACGCTGGTATTTTCAGCAATACGATTACACCTTTGATCCAGCGTTGAATAAAGGCGTCCTTACAGATACCATCAGTGGATTTACTGCAGTACGTGACTTTGGCATGAATGCTTCGCTAAACACGAAGATTTATGGAACCTTTTTGTTCTCGAGAGGTCCAGTGAAAGCCGTGCGTCACATGATTACCCCGCGGGCAACCTTTAATTTTAGGCCTGATTTTGGGACGGAGCAGTGGAATTACTACCAGAACAATTTGATCCCTACAGTTATACCGTGGAAGGGGATAGACAGCCCATTTTAGCAGCCCGCGAAGGACAGGGGTTAATGGTTCACCGCACCTCTCAATTCTCGGCAAGTACTTCTTTAAAGAGCAACCGAGACAATCGTCGCGATGCGGTCGTGCCGGAGCAGCGCGGTGGCAGTTTCACACAAGGCGATATCGACTATTACCGCTACGACGGTTTGGTGCCACTGCGCCAAGACTGGGACATCCGATTGAACTATGACGTACGCTTTGTAACCCAAGTTGAAGCCGGAGAAGAAGGCAGTGATCGCCCCATGTTTGTCAATGAATTTGCTGCCCACTCATTGAGCATGTCTGGAAGTTACCGCCCGACAGACAACTGGAGCATCAATTACCGAACAGGTATTGATTTTGCAGAACGCAGCATCGCATTTACAAATATTAATGCCGTTCGTGATTTGCACTGTTGGGAAATGCGATTCACCTGGGTACCTTTTGGTTCTACCCGTTCCTACATGGTAGGGATCAATTTAAAGAATCAGCAATTCCGTCAAGTAAAAGCCCAGCGTCGCCGCACGGCCATTGACTTCTAAGAGAGCGACTGAACCCAATTTTCCATCATCTTGAAACCTTCAACCGTGAGTATACTCTCAGGATGAAATTGGACGGCGTAAGCCTTCTTCGTACGGTTTTCCATGACCATAGGTGCGCGGTCATCCATGGCTGTTGCGCATACTTTCCAATCTTTTGGTAATCCTTCAGCAACGATGGCCCAGCTGTGGTATAGCCCAACGGTTAGGTCCTGCACATCTTGCAGCAATAGGCTTTTCCTAATGTTTTGAAGTTCTGCGGTTCTGCCATGCATTACGCCGTCTCTGTTGTAGAGCTTCGCTCCTGAGTGTTCTGCAAGTGCCTGCATACCAAGGCAAATGCCAAGTATGGGCTTGTTGCCATAAGCGCTAGCAATGACGTCCATGAGTTTACCACTCTCTTTAGGCAAACCCGGTCCGGGACTAAGGACCAATGCGTCAAAAGCCTCGAGCGAAGGTATATTTTGGTCGTTACGAACGACCTCAACCTCCACATCCATTTTTTCTAAGTAATGGACAAGGTTGTAGGTAAAACTGTCGTAATTGTCAATGAGGAGCACCTTCATACTGCAAATATGAGCTAAATTGAATTCTGAATAAATCAGAGTTATGAAAAAAGCGATTGAAGGCAAGGGCTTGGCACCGGCCATTGGACCGTATAGTGCTGGAGTAGAGGTTGGAAATATGATTTTCACCTCGGGTCAGATTGCCATGGATCCACATACAGGGGAATTGGAGTTGGATTCGATTGAAGTAGAAACCGAGCGTGTGATGCGAAATTTACAAGCCGTTCTGCTAGCAGCAGGGTCCGATTTTAATAACGTCGTGAAGACCTCGATTTTCTTGAGCAGCATGGATCATTTTCCTAAGGTGAATGAAATTTATGCGCGTCATTTTAGTCCTCCATATCCTGCTAGAGAGACGGTCGCGGTAAAAACTTTGCCTAAAAATGTGAATGTGGAGATATCCTGCATTGCAGTCCGTAAGAGTTAAGGAATTGGGTATTAAATTGCACGCTCATTTTAAACACATCAGAAATGGATTTTGACGTAATTGTAGTGGGCTCAGGCCCGGGTGGTTATGTAACCGCAATTCGCGCATCGCAGTTGGGATTGAAAACCGCTGTAGTAGAAAAAGAAAATCTAGGAGGCGTTTGTCTTAACTGGGGTTGTATCCCTACTAAAGCTCTGCTAAAGAGTGCTCAAGTATTTGAATACGTGAAGCACGCAGAAGACTTTGGTATCAAGGTGAGCGAGTACGACAAGGATTTCAACGCTGTAGTAAACCGTTCACGTCAGGTGGCTAACGGTATGAGCGGTGGTGTCCAGTTCTTGATGAAGAAAAATAAAATCACAGTTATCGACGGATTCGGTAAAGTTCAGCCAGGAAAGAAAGTGGCAGTAACTGCTGAGGACGGTAAAGAGACTGTGTATTCTGCGAACCACATCATTGTTGCAACCGGTGCTCGTTCGCGCGAGCTTCCTTCTTTGCCACAAGACGGCAAGAAGATCATTGGTTACCGCCAAGCGATGACCTTGGACAAGCAGCCAGAGAAATTGGTGGTTGTAGGTTCAGGTGCCATTGGTATTGAATTCGCTTATTTCTACAACAGCATGGGTACTGATGTAACTGTTGTGGAGTACTTGCCGAACATCGTTCCATTGGAAGACGAAGAAGTAAGTAAGCAACTCGAGCGTACCTTTAAGAAGAGCGGCATTAAAGTAATGACGAGCTCAGAGGTAACTGGGGTAGATACCTCAGGCGACGGTTGTAAGGTTACTGTAAAAACGAAGAAAGGCGAAGAAGTGCTTGATGCAGACATCGTTCTCTCTGCTGTAGGTATTGCACCAAACGTAGAAGGTATTGGTCTGGAAGACGTAGGTATCGCAACCGATCGCGGTCGCATCATGGTCAACGACTATTACCAAACTACGGTTCCAGGATACTACGCTATCGGTGATATCGTAAAAGGTCCAGCATTGGCACACGTTGCCTCTGCTGAAGGTATTCTTTGTGTAGAGAAAATCGCCGGTCACAACGTCGAGCCTTTAGATTACGGCAACATCCCAGGATGTACATACTGTTTCCCTGAAGTAGCTTCAGTGGGAATGACAGAGAAGGCAGCAAAAGAAGCGGGTTACGATCTTAAAGTCGGTAAGTTCCCGTTCTCAGCTTCAGGTAAGGCGTCTGCTTCAGGCCACAAGGACGGTTTTATTAAGGTAATCTTTGATGCGAAGTACGGTGAATTACTCGGTGCACACATGATCGGTTCAAACGTAACTGAGATGATTGCTGAGGCAGTACTAGCGCGCAAGCTAGAGACTACTGGTCACGAAATCCTCAAGGCTGTTCACCCGCACCCAACCCTCAGTGAGGCATTTATGGAAGCGACAGCAGCAGCTTACGACGAGGTGATCCACTTGTAAGAAAAGGCTTTAAATAGTTTCAAACCGCCCCAACTATGGGGCGGTTTTTTTGTTACTTCCCCATATGGCACAACCACTCTTAGAATTTCAGGAATTGCGCTTCGCCTACGACGAGCTAAAATTTGACTTTGGCAATGCTTCTATTGCGCCAGGGGAGATTGTGGTGATTGTTGGTCCATCTGGTGCCGGTAAGAGCACTTTGATGCGTCTTTTACGCGGAGAGTTGGACCCTGGAGCTGGGAAGGTGATTATTGCTGGAAAGGAGGTAGAAACGCGCAAGAAGCGCTTGGTTCTTGATGAGACTAAGGCGGGTTGGGTACCACAGCTCGACGACTTACAGAGCATGCTCAGTCTCGAAGACAATATCGGTCATCATATCCTTAGAATGGATCCGGAGGACAAAGAAGCACGCGTAGAGGAGCTCAAGGCTGCAATGCACTTGCAAGCTTACAGCGGTCAAAAGGTGCGAACGCTCAGTGGCGGTCAGCGTCAGCGTGTCAGCATTGCCAAGGCGATGGCAGGAAGCCCACCGGTACTATTGATGGACGAGAGTTTGGCACAGCTGGACTTGAGGACGAAGTCACTCATTCTAATGGATTTCAAGGCCATGATTAAAAGAGAAGGCTGTGCCGCACTTTTGGTGCTACACGACCCAGCCGATGCCCTCTTTGTTGCCGATACCCTTTGGGTGATCCGTGGCGGAAAACTGGTGCAGCAAGGCAAACCCAATGAAATCATTGCAGAACCCGTTCATCACGAGATTGCAGGTTTGTTTGATTACATTAATGTCGTTCCAAAAGAGGTTGAGCTGCCTGGAAAATGGCGTGATAACGGCAATCACAAGTGGTGTTACGCACACGAGTTACCAGAATTGGACACGGAGGTTATAGAGACTATTCCTTTGCCAAAAGGGGAGATGCGCATCTACAATTACGAGGGACACCGTCTTATTTCAAAGTAGGGAAATGAAAAACGCCCCGCTCCAAAGGAACGAGGCGTTTAAAAAGTACTCCAAAAGATTATTACTTCACCTTATCAACGATCGCTTTGAACGCTTCAGGGTGGTTCATGGCTAAATCTGCCAAAACCTTACGGTTCAATTCAATGTTCGCTTTTTTCACCTTACCCATGAATTGTGAGTAAGACATACCGTGCATACGTGCACCAGCGTTAATACGCTGAATCCACAATGCGCGGAATGTGCGTTTTTTGTTTTTACGGTCGCGGTAAGCGTACTGAAGACCTTTCTCAACAGCATTCTTTGCTACCGTCCAAACGTTTTTGCGACGACCAAAGTACCCTTTGGCGTGCTTCATCAATTTTTTTCTGCGCTCTCTTGAAGCAACAGCATTTACTGAACGTGGCATAAAATTTAATTTTTTGTGAGAGGTACTTCTACTATTTCAAGAAGGTTTAGCTACCCGGCACAGGGTTAATTAATTAACTCTGGGAATTACTTCATTCCCAATTGATTCTTGATGTTTTTCGCATCAGAATCAGAAACCAAACCAGATTTCGTCAAACGACGCTTCTGATCAGTTGCTTTCTTGGTCAAGATGTGTGACTTGAAAGCGTGCTTTCTTTTGATCTTACCAGAGCCTGTCAGCTTAAAACGCTTCTTTGCACTGGATTTAGTTTTCATCTTTGGCATGATTCAACTGTATTTATTTGGAGTAACTTCTATTTTTTCGGAGCAATGGTGATGTTCATCTTCTTACCATCCATTGACGGCATGTGCTCTACTTTTCCGTATTCTTCCAAGTCTTGAGCAAGACGCAACAACAAGATTTCTCCTTTGTCTTTAAAAACAATCGAACGTCCACGGAAGAAGACAAATGCCTTCACTTTCGCTCCGCTCTGCAAGAATTCAATAGCGTGTTTCTTCTTGAATTCGTAGTCATGATCTGAGGTGTTCGGTCCGAAACGAATTTCTTTGATAACCACCTTCACAGCCTTAGCAGCAAGTTCCTTCTGCTTTTTGCGCTGATCGTACATGAATTTGCTGTAATCGATGATTTTACACACCGGTGGGTCAGCTTTTGGTGAAATTTCCACCAAATCTAAATCCATGTCTTCTGCCATGCGCTTCGCTTGACGAGTATCGTAGACACCAGGTTCTACATTATCACCTACCAAGCGAATTTTAGGAACGCGGATGCGTTCGTTAGTTCTGTGATTTGCGGCCAGTTTCTCTTTCGGCTGCTTTCTTTTACCTCTTCTCAGTGTTCGGTTATTTTAGTTAAACTTCTATTAATCAATTAGTTGAGAAATCTCTTCCTCGATACTTTTTACAAATTGTTCACGGGTCATTGTTCCCAAATCTCCTTGGCCGTGGCGACGTACACTTAGTTCACCACTTGTGGCTTCTTTCTCGCCGACAATCAACATGTAAGGAATTTTAGTCACTTCGGCGTCACGTATCTTCCTACCAATCTTCTCGTTACGATCGTCTACGAGGGCGCGAATATCGGAAATTTCTAGGAATTGTGCTATTTCCTGAGCGTAGTCATTGTATTTGTCACTAACCGGTAAAATCTTCACTTGTTCGGGGGTTAACCACAATGGGAAGTTTCCGCCACAGTGCTCTAAAAGTACCGCTACGAAACGCTCCATAGACCCGAACGGTGCACGGTGAATCATTACCGGACGATGGTTCTCATTGTCTGAACCTTTATACTCGAGTTCGAAACGTTCTGGCAGGTTATAATCTACCTGAATAGTTCCGAGCTGCCAGCTTCTGCCTAAAGCATCCTTTACCATAAAATCGAGCTTTGGACCATAAAAGGCTGCTTCGCCGTATTCTACAACAGTATTCAAGCCTTTCTCGTCAGCTGCTTCAATGATCGCGCTTTCGGCCTTCACCCAGTTTTCATCCGATCCAATGTACTTTTCTGGTTTCTCAGGATCGCGCAAGCTCACTTGTGCAACGTAATCCGTGAAATCTAATGTTTTGAAGATGTACAGAACCAGATCAATCACATTCTTGAACTCGTCTTTGAGCTGGTCGGGTGTACAGAAAATGTGTGCATCATCCTGAGTAAAACCTCTAACACGAGTTAGCCCGTGAAGCTCGCCGCTTTGCTCATAGCGGTACACTGTACCGAATTCTGCATAGCGAACAGGGAGTTCTTTGTACGATTTTGGCGTTGCTTTGTACAACTCACAATGGTGCGGACAGTTCATTGGTTTGAGCAAGTACTCTTCGCCCTCCTCTGGTGTATTGATCGGCTGGAAGCTGTCTTTACCATATTTGGCGTAGTGTCCAGAACAAACGTAAAGTTCCTTATTTCCAATGTGCGGCGTAATTACGCCGTCATAACCTGCTTTCTTCTGTGCGCGCTTCAAGAAATTTTCTAAGCGCTCACGCAGTGCTGCCCCTTTCGGAAGCCATAACGGTAGACCTTGACCCACGCGTTGAGAGAAAGTGAACAATTCAAGCTCTTTTCCGAGTTTTCTGTGGTCTCTTTTCTTTGCTTCTTCAAGCAATTCCAAGTAATCTTTAAGTTCACCCGCCTTCTGGAAGGAGATGCCGTAAACACGTGTCAACTGCGGGTTGTTTTCATCACCTCGCCAGTAGGCACCCGCAACGTTCATAATCTTAACAGCCTTGATATATCCTGTGTGAGGAATGTGTCCACCACGACAGAGGTCGGTGAAGTCTGCATGATCACAGAAGGTGATGGTACCGTCTTCAAGGTTAGAGATCAATTCCGTTTTGTACGGATTGTCCCTGTACTCTTCGAGAGCTTCTGCTTTGGTCACAGGACGCAACTTGAATTCAGATTTGGCACGGGCAAATTCGAGCATCTGTTTCTCAATCTTCGCGAAGTCGCCCTCACCAATGCTCTCGTCGCCGAAATCTACATCGTAGTAGAATCCTTTTTCAATGGCAGGACCAATGGTTAACTGTGCATTCGGATAGAAGTGGAGAATAGCCTGTGCTAAGACGTGTGCAGAACTGTGCCAGAAGGCCTCTTTACCCTTTGCATCGTTCCAAGTAAAAAACTGTAGCGTACCGTCGTGCGTCAATTCATCGTTCAACTCTATGGTCTGTCCATCGTAGCTGCCCGATAAGATATTTCTTGCAAGACCGTGAGAGATACTTTTCGCAACATCCATGGCTGTTGTGCCTGGCTCGTAAGACCTCTGATTTCCGTCTGGGAACGTTACAGTAATCATTTTTACTCTTTTTGTGTTATGACTAAGAGCGCAAATTTAAGTGTTCGTCGGCATTTGATGTTTTTTTCGAACCGATTTTATAAACCATATTTGGATAGTAATTTAGCCCTGATGAAAAATACCCCGAGCAAGGAGCAAGTTTTAGAGACCATGAATCGTCTTGTTAAGGACACTCTTATGGACACTCTAAACATAAAATATGTGGACGCAGATCCTTCAACCGGTAAGCTAGTTGCCACGATGCCAGTGGATTCGCGTGTATATCAACCCATGGGTATTCTTCACGGTGGCGCGACTGTTGCACTTGCTGAAAGTGTGGGTTCTGCAGCCTCTCAAATGCTCATTGATTCTTCAAAAGAAATGGCGCTGGGCGCAGAAATTTCCGCCAATCACGTTAAAAGTGCGCGCACAGGGCTACTCATAGCAACCGCTGAATGCATTCATCACGGAAAAAGTTCACACTTGTACCACATTCGAGTAGAGAATGAGCAAGGGGAGCTCATTTCGATGGTGAAGCTGCTTAATTTCGTCAAACAGCGCAAATAATGCTTGAAGTACTCCTTCGGATACCGAATCAAAATATTCGCAGTTTGCATTGTCAGCCTTCTAATGCTGAACATGCCACCTTCGTGCTGCGTGGGTTTTCGAACGAGGTGAACTATTACATCGGCGAGGACAAAGGTGATCTAGATAATTTCTGGGCCAATTTTGCCGCCCAGCCCAAACCTGAAACGAAAGAAAAGAGCGCTGCGGAATACCAAGAGATGGTCCAATCTGCCATCAAAGAGATTCAGCAGCATGTGGTTCAAAAAGTGGTATTGAGCCGACAGTTTTTTTGGGACTGTCCCAATGCGAATGCTCAAGAGACGTTTAATGCCCTTTTAAAATCGTACCCAGCATGTACTGTGTTTGCCATAAAACATCCCAAATATGGGTCGTGGATGGGCGCCTCTCCAGAAGTTTTATTGGAAAGTACCCACGAAGGCTACCGCAGCATGTCGCTGGCAGGCACTCGCCTAAAGAACGCCACCCGTTGGGGAAACAAAGAACTCGAAGAGCAGAAATTTGTGACCAAAGAAGTACACCGCAGTCTAAAGGCCTTCGGTGGAAAGATTAGCCGCGACAAACAAACAACATTCAATGCGGGGCCCGTAGAGCATTTATTGACTTGGGTAAAACCGATGCAACCAAACGCCCGGATTCAAAATCTCTTGAAGGAATTACATCCAACTCCCGCCATCTGTGGGTCTCCGACTGAAAAAGCACAAGAAAGTCATTGCGCAATACGAACAATACGACCGCTCGCTTTATACGCAGGTTATTTGGGACTTTTTGAACAACAAGTTTGCATGCAACTGTGTTGCTGAGAAGCATGCAGTGGTTCACAATCGGGCATCCAATTTTATGCCGGCGGCGGAATTACTAAAGACAGCGTACCTTTGGACGAGTGGATGGAGACAGAACATAAGATTTCTGCCCTGAAAGAACTCATTCAGATCGATGACAACAGATAAGGCAATAGCACAATGGACCATTGACGCCCTCGTCAGAGATAGGGGTCAAGACGTATCATTTTTCGCCAGGATCTAGAAATGCGCCATTTAATCATCGCCGGCTGAAGCCCTAGGCTCTTTTACACTAGAAGTGCTCGATGAGCGCAGTGCTGCATTAAAGCGCTTGGCGAATCATTGATTACCGGACTACCTGTAGCCATATGTTGCACCTCAGGGAGCGCCATAGCCAATTACCATCCTGCTGTGCTTGAGGCGTTCTACAGCAAAGTACCGTTGATTGTCTTGACGGCCGATCGTCCCTTAGATCGAATAGGCAAGGGTGAGGGTCAAACGAGTCAGCAAACTAATTTTTACCAACCGCACATTGGTTTCAGTGCAGCAATCAATGAATCTTTAAGCCGCAAAGAGGCCGAATCGCTATGGTCAGAGGTTCGCGAGAATCTGCAAGACAAAAGCGAACCAGTTCACATAAATCTTCATTTTGAAGAACCGTTGTATACTCCAAAATGGAACCAGAGCCAGTCCGCTGGTCTTTTCAGGAGTTGCCGTCCAGAATTCCATGGAATACCGGATAATCAAAAGGTTGCTCGAATATCAGCTGTAAGTCCGTGCCGTCAATTGCACCCCAATACCGCCCAAGAAAGATCCAGGCCAACAACACCATGCTCGATCAATCCGTGCAACTTGGACGTTTTTGCAGATCCTATCAGTGGACTGCTCGGACCATCCAATACAGTAAATATCGACCAATTGCTCTATCTTAAATTCGATGCGGTTTTATCCCTAGGTGGACAATGGATTAATAAATTTCCAAACAGCCATTTACGTGCGATGGACTTTCAAAGCCCATGTTCACATTGATATTTTCCAATGTTGGGATGTCGCTGATACCAGGTGCTCACTTGGATTTAACCAATGCAATCGCAGTTTCATCTTCCCCCGGAATTCTTGGCTAGAATCAAACCATCACCAAAGTTGTTTCCGAAACCTACCGTGGTCGGATGCGGCGGCTTTCAAAGTGTGGTTTCAAAATCTAAATAGCAACTGTTCTGCATTTGGGCAACAGTTCCATCCCACGTTATTTCAATTACTTCTCCTTTGAAGGCTGTACAATTGTATTGTAATAGAGGAGTTAGTGGTATCGATGGTAGTTTGAGCACGGCTGTTGGTGCGGCTTTGGCAGATCCCGACCGCAAACATTTTTTAATCATTGGCGATCAAAGTTTTCTCTACGATCACAACGGATTATATGGACAGCAAATTCCTCAGAATTTGGTGGTATGTAATCAATAATGGGGTAGGCGGCATTTTTGATTGGCTCCCAGGAACGGCCAACACTGGGCCAACGGCCAACAACGCGTTTTTGCCAATGCACAAAACGTCAACCTCGAAGGTATTGCATCGGCCTTCGGTGTGGACTATGAATCGGTGTCCTCAGTAGCAGCATTAGTAGCAGCATTAGACACGGCTGAGGGGGCGAAAATAATTGATAGTAAAACGGAGCAGCGTGCCAACTTAGCGGCGCTTGCTGCGTTACGATAGTATGGTAACACTTCAAATTTGGATTCAAGCAGCAAGGCTGCGAACCTTACCTTTCGCTTTCGCAGTCATTGCCTTAGGAACAGGTTTGGCCTACAAAATCAATGACCACGTTTTGGGGCATTGTTTGCACTTGCTTTATTCACCGCTGGCGCTTACCAAATCTTGTCCAACTATGCCAATGACCTGGGCGATGGTATGCGCGGTACCGATGACCACCGTACCGGCGAAAAACGTGCTATAGCGAGCGGGTTAATCACTGCCGATCAAATGAAGCGTGCCGTTCATCTATGGACCGCATTGGCCCTGATTGGAGGAGGCGGATTGAGTTTTTTGGCATTTCAAGAACGCATTTCGCTCTTTATACTTTTTTCGCTGCTGAATATTGCTGCAGTCTTAGCCGCTAAGTCCTATACTATGGGGCCAAAGCCCTATGCGTATTGGGGCGGAGGCGATTTTTTTGTCTTTTTATTTTTCGGATTGGTCGGAGTGCTCGGCTCCGCAAGTTTATATGGATCGCTTCACTGGAGCTTCCTATTTCCAGCTTTGGTGGCGGGCGCCTACAGTGCGGCAGTACTTACTTTAAACAACCTTCGAGATGTTGAAACGGACGCCGTAGCGGGCAAGCGAACGCTTGTGGTACGGTTCGGATATCAATGGGGAAGGGGCTACTTTCAAAGCGCTCTTAATGATTGGCAACGTATTGAGTTTAGTCTTCGCTTTGTATTGGGCCGCTTTAGACGGGAATCAATTTTTACTCATCTTTCACATCGCCTATGGAGTGGTACTCTCCAGATAGTTTTTATTCGCTTTGCTCGGGCGAGAGATTCGGCAGCACTGGATTCCTTACTGAAACCTATGGCGCTGATGACTTTGGTCTATTGCCTTGGAACAGCCTTAGCCCTTAACTTTTAGGTTTGTAATGAAAGCAACAGTACACCCTTATACTTTAAACTTTAAGCAACCTGCGGGGACTTCGCGTGGTATTCTGCGCACGAAAGAGAGTTTCTTTTTTGCGTATCGAGGATGCTGGGTCACCCTTTGGGATTGGATTGGGTGAGGTGTATCTTGCGTGGATTAAGTGTTGATGATGTCCCTGAATTGGAAAGTCAATTGGTTTGGACTGTGAAAAACATTCATCTAGGATTGGAGGAATTGTATGTTCGCAACCGTACTTTTCCTAGTATCCAATTTGCTTTGGAGCAAGCCTTTAGTCACTTGCAACACGGCTTTCATCACTTTGAGACTCCCTTTAGCCGTGGCGAGCAGGGACAGTCAATAAATGGCTTGATCTGGATGGGGATCGAAGGATTTCATGCTCGATCAAATCCAATGCGTTAGCAGAGGGGGTTTAAAACCTTGAAAATGAAGGTGGGGGCCATTTCATGGGCGGATGAATTGACCATACTTAAAGGTATTCGCGAACGCTTTTCTTCGAGCGATTTGATTTTCGCGTGTAGATGCGAATGGCGCCTTCGATCGATCTTCAATAGTACCAGTAGTGCATGAATTGGCTGCGCTTGAGGTTCACAGTATAGAGCAGCCGCTTCCTCCAGCAGATCGTGAAGGGTTGGCTCAAATATGTGCTACGTCGCCTGTTCCCATAGCGTTGGACGAAAGTCTCATAGGCGTTTTTGAGTGCAGTTGAAAAAGAGCGCTTATTGGATGAGGTACGGCCGCAGTTCATCATACTTAAGCCCAGTTTTATTGGGGGTTGGCGTGGTTCGAACGAGTGGATTGATTGTGCTGATGCGCGCGGTATAGCTTGGTGGGCAACCTCTGCTTTAGAGAGCACTGTGGGCATGAATGCCATTGCGCAATGGACGGCCACTAAGCAATTGCTCTTGCCTCAAGGATTAGGAACAGGCAGTTTGTATACCAACAACATTCCTGGGCCCTTAGAAGTTAAAAACGGTGAATTATGGACGGTAGGTGATGTCCAGAAACTTTGGTCGTTTCCAGATTCTGTTAGTCCATTTAAATAGAGCCTCTTAAAGAAATAAAAACTGAACGGCCAGGTGCGACTATGCCACTGGCGTAACTGCGGTATTGAGCACATCCATGATGTTGTCTATACCGCCACGAACTAAGATGTTTTTATTGAACACGTAATTGATGCATGTAGGTTGATGGTATACCACGCTGGAGTGTATACCTCACCGTAGTCGTTTAGCGCATACATGTGCGTTTTCGTGCGTTCACTGAACGGCATATCTTCGGCATCAACAGCGCCGTTGTAGCGTAAGATTAGATTGCTCCGCCAATTGTTTTTTCGGAACGAAAAATTAGAGGTTGCATTAAAGGGGGAGACGTGACGCAGCGTATAGCCTTGGCTGTCTTTACCGAATGGATGTGCCCAGTGAATCATCCAATTCAGGTTCTCTGAAATATCAGTACGAACACCAAACTGGTAGCCCCAGATCCAGGCATAATCTAAATTCTGAACGGCAAGTACCTGCGATAATTCGCCGTCGAAGTCTATGCTGTCACTGCCCATAAAGGTGTATGGTGCACGTTCCAGAGGCATTATCTAGGAAACTGTAGTAAAAGCTTGCATCTACACCCAAGATTTTCCCAGCTTTTGTTTGCACCTAATTCTGCACTGTAGAGGCGTTCTTCTCGGAGATTGCTGTTTGGAACAATGACAGCACCGGGCTGTGAGTCGAAAACCTTGCTCGCGTCATCAATGTTTGGTGCACGGAAACCGGAGCTTAAGTTCAGAAAGTACTTGAAGGAAGGTCTGTGGTAGGTAATCCCCATCTCCGCACTAGGTGCCAGAAATTTTAGACGCGCATCCTCATTGAATCCGCGAAAAGAAATGGGGGTATACATATGGATACCATTGAGTCTGGAACCACACTAAGATGGCTAAATGTTTTGCTTAAATCTGTATCGTAATGCGCAAAGATGGAACCGCTCATCCAGTGACTCCGTTGGCATACCTGGATTGGGCATTCCAAGTGGAATCGGTATTCATGTAATGGTAATGGTACGCCGTACTAGTTAGGTTGTTTCCAATAAATTCTGCTCCGTACAAGACCGAACTCTTCGCAGAAATTTTCTTGCTCGCATCTAAATTCACCTGATTGATGTACACTTGTTCGCGCTGAACTCTTCCAACTGGGCTTTGAATTTTCTGAGTATCTACGACTTTCCTCGAAATACTGTCCTGATAAGGTGAATTTCATCCAATCGCTGATGGTAGTTTTATCCCTATTCTCGATGGAAACATAGGTCATTAACCAAGCTTGTGGACCGTAATTCCATTGGGCATATTTAGGTCTGCCATTCATCATTTCTGTCGATCGATCGTAGCGATTCACGTCGCCGGTCAAGCTGAAATGTAATCCGGATTTTAAAGTGGTGGTTTCTGCCAAACTCTACCTTCAATTTCTGTGTGACGTTGCTTTGTTCGTAAGAGGTGTTGTATTGAATGTAAGGTCCTCTGGTGTACGAACCGTATCAATATTCCCGATGGTCGTTGGGAGACAGGTGAGTTGCGTATTACTGAGATGGGAAGCAGGCGTCCACGATAGAATTCGCTGGCCCATCCGTATATCGTGGTATTGGGTGTAGGTGAGCGAAGTCATTCCTGCCCAATTCAGACCACCGTAGTTGATTCTAAAATTAGGTCTTCTTGAAAGTTGCGCATTTTGGTTGCTCAATGTAAAGACTAAGCTTTGTAAAATTTCTGTAGAATCCCCAAAGTGTGCGTCGTAAGTGTTGATGTGCATGACACCACCCAATGCATCACTACCGTGTAAAACGCTTCCAGGCCCTAAGCTAATCTCCATATTTGAGACACTTTCTCCATCTACAGAGATTACATTGTGCACATTGCCGGATCTAAAAATGGCATTGTTCATTCGGATACCGTCGACCATAACAAGCACCCGCGATGTACTCATACCACGAATCATGGGTGATCCACCTCCAGCTTGTGATTTTTGAATAAAAACATTCGGATCGATGGCGAGTGCATCCGCTGTAGTTGCTTGAAACTGTTGGTCCAATTGTTTCGCATCAATACTGCGAACTTCTTGCGCTGTTTTTTGGTACTGTTGTTCCATTCGATTTGCTCGAATCACAACTTCCTGGATGTTTAGTACACTTTCTCGTAAAAAAACTTCATAATCCCGATCCTGCAGTTCCTTCCTCGAATAATAGCCGGCGGCGTAACTGGTGTGGTAGAGTGCTATGAGTTGTCCTGGCATGCCTTCTGGAATAAGAATTCGTCCCAAAGGACCGGTCTCCCCAATGTATGCTTGGTCCACAGTTATACTCACCCCTTCAATGGGTTCGCCACTCATGGCGTTGCGAACAGTAAGCCATACATATTCCACCTCACCTTGCAGCATAAACGCTGAATGAGAATACCATGAGGCTGATGTATATTGCTGCTGTTTTGAACTTGTTCATTGCGCACACGTTGAAACAAAAACTGTACCCGAAAATACATGTCCGAAAATAAATCACTTTTCGTTTGGAACAACCGGAGTTATTCTGCTACTGAGCTTGTTGATTTACAGGAGGTTCCGGAGCATATAGCTACTGTCCAAAGTGCTTTGAGATTTTGCTTAAGTCAGGATTCGGAATGGACGTTACGAACAAGCGGCTCAACGGGTACTCCAAAGACAATTGGCTTTATCGCGTGAGATGATTTATGGATCTGCCCGTGCTACATTGGATGCCTTTGAATTGGTTCCCGGCTCAACAGCGGCATTAGTGCTGCCTGCGAAGTACATTGGTGGCTTCATGATGGTCGTTCGCGCTTACTTAGGGCAGCTTACTTTGCATTTGTGTGAACCTCGAGCGTTACTTAATGTCCCAGAAGGACTGGACTTTGTTCCCATGACTCCCGCTCAATTTATTGCGCTGCAAGAGGCTGGAAAGCAACTTAAGGTAAGAACCGTGTTGCTAGGGGGAAGTGCACTTCCTGCGCGATACGATACCTCGAGTTATCCTGGTGTTTGTATAGGATATGGAATGACAGAAACAGCTTCTCATGTAGCCCTTCGCCCATTGGGAAGTACGGTGTATACCGCGGTTGGGGCAACGGAGTTTTCTGTAAATACTGACTCATGCCTGTGTATTTCTGCACCGCATCTAGGAATAGTGCAGCTGCAAACTCAAGATCGCGTGCGATTGCTCGATAAGAAACGATTCCATTATGAAGGTCGATTGGATCATGTAATCAACTCCGGAGGAATCAAACTTCACCCGGAAAAATTCGAGTCTATTTGTGATGCACACGGTATTCAAGCGGTCATGAGTGCTAGGGAACACGAACGGTATGGTCAACTGCCGGTCATGGTACTACGTGCGATGGACGATGTTAAAGCTCTCAAAAAAGGCATTGCATTATTGGGAGGGAACGGCAATGCCCAAAGAAGTGTGTATTGTGCCAGAATGGCCGCTGTTGGAGAACGGGAAATTGGACCGATTAAAGCTGCAGTCTTTTATTAAATCACATCCGGATCGCCTTTTCCCGCTCTAAGCAGTACTGGTATTGCTCCACTAAGGTCAATAACCGTTGAGGGAACATTATCGCCCCAGCCGCCGTCAATCATAAAATCCGCGAGATGCGCGTAGGTCGCGGCGATTTCATCGGGATCTGTAGGATATTGAATAATATCATCGTCGTGGTGCAAGGAGGCAGATGCTAATGGGCGACCTAAAGTTTCGCACAAGGCCCTAACAATAGGATGGTCCGGAATCCGAATACCGATGGTTTTTCGCTTTTGTCCCAGCTTTCGTGCTAATGCAATATTTGCTTCCAGCACCATGGTGTAAGGTCCTGGTAAACAACGTTTTAGTAATTTAAAGGTGCCGCCGTCTACGCTTTGTGTATATTCGGAAACTTGGCTTAGATTGGTGAAGAGAAATGAAAATTCTGCAGTCTTAACCGACTCTTTTTTGATTTTCGCCAATTTTTCAAGTGCCAGTGGATGTTGAAAATCTCCCGCTACAGCATAGACACTGTCCGTAGGGATAATGGCAATTTCACCTTTCTTAAAACGCGCCACGCATTCTGCGATGGTCTGCGCGTTGATGCTTTCCGGATAAATGGAATAAATCACGACCCTTTCAATTTTTATATAAGGTACAAAAAAGCCCCGCGGTAGGCGAGGCTTCTCGAAAACTATATGTTACAGCTAAGAATTAGCCGTTTGCTTTTGCATGATCTTCCAAAAATTTAGCCAAACCTATATCTGTTAATGGGTGCTTCAATAAAGCTTCCATTGCGCTTAATGGTCCAGTCATCACGTCTGCACCGATCTCAGCACATTGAATGATGTGCATCGGGTGACGTACTGAAGCCGCAAGAATTTCTGTTCCGAAGTCGTAGTTGTCAAAAATGATGCGAATGCTTTCGATCAAATCCAAACCGTCCGTTGAGATATCATCTAAACGACCAATAAATGGACTCACGTAAGTTGCGCCAGCTTTGGCAGCCATCAGTGCTTGACCTGCAGAGAAGATCAACGTACAGTTCGTCTTGATGCCTTTGTCAGAGAAGTATTTCAAAGCTTTCACCCCGTCCTTGATCATCGGAATCTTTACAACGATTTTCTCATCTAATGCAGCCAATTCCTCACCTTCTTTAATCATGCCTTCGTAATCTGTTGCGATCACTTCTGCACTTACATCACCGTCTACAATAGCACAAATGGCTTTGTAGTGTGCTTTCACATTTGCGTCCCCGCTAATGCCTTCTTTAGCCATCAATGATGGGTTAGTCGTTACCCCGTCTAGAACTCCTAGCTCTTGGGCTTCTTGAATCTGTGCGAGGTTCGCAGTGTCGATGAAGAATTTCATGTGTGAAAGTTATATGATTTACTGAGCAAAAGTACGTCTTTCCCTCAAAATTTAGGGCACAAAAAATGGGCAAGCTACTCACATCACACCGCTACGACCAATTACCCTTGCTGCGTTCCCGCCCTGGGGGATTCACCAGGAGCTGGTTGTGTGAGACTTGCCCACTGCAAAGTTAAGCCAACTAAAGACGTTTGACCAATGAATTTTAACAATTTTTAATCGGTCCTGTTGGACTATATTTGTAGCAAGCGAATAGCGCTTGAACCGCAAAAAACAAGTAAGATGGCACAGGAAATTGAAATCATGAAGGCACAAGGTAAACAGCTCGCCTTCATCGTTATAGGTCTAGGACTCCTCATGTTTTTATGGAGTTATTTAGGTGATCCAACGCTACTGTTTAAGTATTGGTGGTTGGGTATTCTCTACCAATGGATTGTGCCAATTGGTCTAGCTATCTACGCCGTAGCGAAAGCAAAGCAGTCGTTAAACGGCTTCATTTCCTATAAGGAGCATTGGGAACTTCGGCCATAGGTTTAATCCTTGGAACTGCTGTGGTCGTTTTGTTTAATGCATTGATGTACAATGTTGTAGATCCCGATTTCAAGGACATGATGGAGGAAAAAAACCATTGAGTTCACGGTCCAATTCATGGAGCGTATGGGTGCTGATAAATCTCAAATTTCTGAAGGCGTTTCCCAATTAAAAGAGCGGG
>JAYQLJ010000003.1:0-345039 GCA_038143125.1 Cryomorphaceae bacterium | reverse complement strand
TACTGGTCCTAGCCGATACCTCGCTCATTACCGCAAATTTTTATAGAAGAATAACCCGGGTATATCCTTTGAATTCTGGAAAAATTCTTTGACCAAGTCATATCGTGGCATAAACTTTGGTTGTTTGCGGAACAAAAAAGCGAGAAATCGCTTATGTAAGTGTAAAACAACCGCAATATGAAGAAATGGCTTGCCTTAATAGGACTAGCGTTTACCCTTTCCGCTCATTCTCAAAACGTTACCATTAGTGGATACATACGTGATGCCGCAACTGGCGAAGAACTTATTAATGCGTCAATAGTGAATGAAGATCGCCAGGGAACAATCTCAAATATTTATGGATTCTATTCCCTTACGGTCCCCGCCGGTAAACAAACATTTACCGTTAGCTACATTGGATATACTAACGAGGTACTTGCCATCAACCTTAGCAGCAGTCAGACTATTGATTTTGAGTTGGGTGAAGCAATCAACGAATTGACTGAAGTGGAAGTCACCGCCAAAAAATTGGACGAAAACTTGAACCGCGCAGAAATGTCCACCACACAGCTCAGCGCAAAACAAATCAAAGCCATACCTCAGTTTTTGGGTGAATTTGATGTGGTTCGTTCCATAACGCTACTCCCGGGTGTGACTACCGTTGGAGAAGGTGCGAGCGGTTTTAATGTGCGTGGAGGAAAAACTGATCAAAACCTCATTCTCCTTGACCAAGCTCCTGTCTATAATAGTTCGCATATTTTCGGATTTTTCTCGGTATTTAATGGAGATGCAGTTCGGGATCTTAAACTATATAAAGGTGGGATACCCGCACCCTATGGTGGACGATTAAGTTCTGTGCTCGACGTCTACCAGAAGGAAGGAAACAAGAAAGAATTTGCAGGAAGTATGGGCTTAGGTTTGCTTTCTTCTCGCTTGATGTTTGAGGGTCCAATTATTAAGGATAAGGCCAGCTTCATGGTGGCGGGACGCCGTTCGTACCAGGATGTTTTATTGAAATTGAGCCCTAATGATGACTTGAACAACATCATCGCCAATTTCTACGACCTCAACGCTAAGATCAATTATAGATTTTCAGATAAGAGCCGGTTATTCTTGAGCGCATATTACGGTAAGGATGCCTTCGGAGTACCGGGGCTGGTGGGTTTTAACTGGGGGAACCTGGGTATAACGGCTCGTTGGAATTACCTTTTGTCCGATAAGCTCTTCCTGAACGTGAGCAGTATTTATTCTGATTACGATTACGCCATATTATTCGACTTTCCTCAAGCGAAAATTGATAACATCGCTTACATCCGCAACCAAGCGAATAAGATATCGTTCAGCTGGTTCCCAAACGCACAACACCAAATCAACTATGGTGTTGAGGCAACCGTATATGACTTTGAACCATTCTCTACCACGTTGGATTACATAGATAGTAACCTCACGGATATCTCTATCGAACTTCAAAACGAATATGCTGTAGAACCTGCCTTTTTCATCGAAGACGATTGGAAAATCAATAACCGACTTACCGTACGTGGTGGTTTACGATACAGTTCTTTTTACAATGTAGGAGGGCGTGATGTAGTGAACTATACCCCTACCTCTATCGGGACGGTTCGCAATGACCTCATCGTCGATACTACTTCTTACGCCTCAGGAGAGATCATCGAATCATTCGACGGGCTACAAGGCCTTGAACCTCGATTAGGAATCAACTATAAAACCTCCGAGAATTCAGCTATTAAGGCAAGTTATAACCGCATGCGTCAATACCTGCATTTGATTTCAAATACCACTTCTTCATTACCTATTGATACGTGGCGACCAGCTGGTCGTTACATCAAACCGGGTACTGCAGATCAAGTAGCCATAGGTTGGAACCGAAACTTTAATGACGGTGAATGGCAGCTGAGCATAGAATCATACTACAAGAGTATGCGCGACCTCGTTGATTTTAAAAATGGCGCACAACCAACAGGAATTGATAATATTGAGGTAGCGTTGATGACGGGACAAGGACGCAGTTACGGCTTGGAAATGCAGCTGGATAAAAAGATTGGTCAACTCACGGGTTGGATTGCATACACCTATAGCCGCTCTGAACTACAAGTAGACCTGGGAAACACTCCAGATGAATGGATTAACCTTGGCGAGTGGTATCCTGCTGCCCAAGACAAACCACATGATTTTGCCTTGGTGGCAGCATATGCTTGAAACCAAACATCAGCTTCTCCGGTTCATTCATTTACCAAACCGGCAAGCCTTATACATACCCAGAAGCTAGAAGTGAATTTGAGGGTATTATCTACCCATTTGCATTGAGCCGAAACAACAGCCGTACCCCGGCTTACCACAGACTAGACTTGAGTATGGATATTGCCGTTCCTAGCAAACGAGAAAATAAAGCGAGCTGGAATATCGGGGTTTATAACGCATACGGGCGGAAGAATGCATTCAGCATTTTCTTCGAAGAAGAATTGGACGACAATGGAGACCCAACGGGTCAAACCAAAGCCACTCAGTTGAGCATATTCGCTACGGCTATCCCCATGATTACCTACAACCTAGAGTTTTAATTCCCATGAGAAAGTACTTATTCCTGTTTTTAACCGCCACATTTTTAGTTAATTGTGAAACCGACGTAACCGATAACGTAAAGACCGATGCCTACGACGGCTCAGCCTTACTTTCAGTCAGCGGCTCTGTAACGGATTTAGTAGGCACCGGCACCTACCTTGATTTGGCCATTAGCTCGCCTTATTTAGAAACAGGTGCCTCTAACGTTATTAGTGGAGCTATTGTAGAGGTTTATGAAAATGATAGCTTGGTAAGTTCTTTAGTCGAAGTTAGTCCTGGTCATTACGAGGATACGGCGCTCATTGCAACCATTGGAAACGGATATCGCGTAATCATCGATGTACCGTCGGGATATGGTGATGCCACTGGTTTATGGGAAAGTACTACTGATATTGTGAATACTCCTTTTACCCTGTTGGCACCAATGTTCCCAATAATGGAAGATGATAGCAGCTGGGTCGATTTTCGAACCGGTGATTCTGTTTGGTATGCCGATGCAGATTCTTGCTATTACAGCCCATATGCACTCTGGAATGACCCGGTTGGAAAAGGAAATGCATACTGGATTAAAAACTATTGGACTACAGAAATCTACGCACCAAATGGACTTCTGGGACCGTTTGAGCCTCAAGAGACTGAAAAAAGCTTGAATTCAGAAATAAATATTTTCGATGACGAGCAATTCATCCAAGGAACTCAGGTTAGCCGATTTAATTTTATTGGTCCGCCCTATACCGTATACCGAGATACCCTAATAAACCTAGTGTTCGAGACGCGAACATTGAGTAAAGGAATGTTCGATTACCTCACCATTATGGGCAATAATATCGGAGGAGGGGGCTTATTTAGTGTGCCCTATAGTCCTCAAATTGGAAATATTCGTCGTTCAGATGATACAACCGTCTACGGTTTGGGATATTTTTATGCAACATCAGTTAGATTTGATAGCATAACTTTATTTCACCCATACTAATGAATAAACTTCACTGGACCACTGATTTTCTATTAGATCAAGGCGTACAGCCAGAATACGTGCAAATAATAGCCGTCGGAATCGATATTATACTCCTAGTACTGATATCGCTGATCGCCGATTTTATTGCGCGCCGAATCCTCCTTTCTATCATTCAAGGCGTTGTAAAACGTTCAAAAGCAACTTGGGATGATTATTTCTTTGAGCAAAAAGTCTTCAAGAACTTAGCCCATCTTGTACCCGCATGGATTGTCCACACAAGCCTACCCTACATATTTAGTGATGTCCCCGCTGCGATCCCTTATCTCGAAAAGCTGGTCGTTCTATACGTGATTGTACTACTGGTTAATCTGGTAAACCGCACGCTACGGGCATTGGAGAATTGGTTTGGCATGAGCGATAAATTATTGAACTCGCCCTTCCGAACTATTTCTCAGGTCATTCGAATATTAGCATTCTTTGGTGCTGTTATCGCCATAATTAGTATCCTGACGGGTACGAACGCAGGTACTATTTTAGGTGCGCTTGCCGGGGCTACTGCCATTCTCATTCTTGTCTTTCAAGACAGCATCAAAGGACTTTTAGCCAACTTTCAAATTCACATGTATGACCTGGTAAAGGTTGGCGATTGGATCACCTTCACTAAATATGGCGTAGACGGCGATGTATTAAGCATAGATCTCACTACAGTTAAGGTTCAAAACTTCGATAAAACTGTAAGCACCGTGCCGGCAACTGCACTTGTTTCCGAGAGCTTTGTGAACTGGCGTGGAATGAGTGAAAGTGGTGCTCGTCGTATCAAACGAAATATTCACATCGACATTACTTCCATTCGGCACTTAGATGAGGGATTAGCAGATAGCCTCAAAGAAATCGATTTGATCCATGATTTTATGATTGAACGCCAATCTGAAATTGATACAAATAATAAGAAGAAAGGCATTAAAGGCGCTAGTAAATTAAATGGGCGGCGTCAAACGAATGTTGGCCTTTACCGCAAATATGTAGATTTCTATTTAAAAAATCACCCTGGAATTCAATACCGACTTCACCTTGATGGTGCGTCAACTTCAGCCAACTACTGAAGGCCTGCCCATGGAGGTTTATTGTTTTACGAATACCATTGAATGGACAAGAATACGAAGGCATCATGGCCGATATTTTCGATCACCTTTATGCTGCAACACGTCATTTTGATTTGGCCTTATTCCAAACCCAACTGGAGCAGATATTCGTTCCGTAAGACCGGTTTAATCCCTAAAAAAGACAAAAACTTAAAAAAAACCCGGCGCATGCGCCGGGTTTTTTATGCGTAAAATTTTGGCCTCGGCTTACGCCTCGGCTTCCTCCATGTAACTTTCTATTGGCTCACACGTACAAACGAGATTACGGTCGCCATAAGCATCGTCAACACGACGAACGGTAGGCCAGAATTTATTATCACTAACAAAAGGAAGCGGAAACCTGCTTTAGAACGTGTATATGGGAACTCCCAAGCATCGGCACAAATCATGTACTGGGTATGCGGCGCATTTTTCAATACATTATTCACAGCGTCCGCATCGGCCGTCTCAATTTCACCAATCTCATGGCGGATACTGAGCATGGCGTCACAGAATCGGTCCAATTCTTCTAAACCTTCACTTTCCGTGGGCTCCACCATTACAGTTCCCGCTACCGGGAAACTTACTGTCGGCGCATGGAATCCATAGTCCATTAATCGCTTCGCGATATCTGTAACTTCAATACCTGCGTCGCGCTTGAAAGGACGGCAATCCAATATCATTTCATGAGCACAACGACCGTTTTCGCCCGTGTAGAGGACGTCAAACGAACCTGCCAAACGCTCTTTAATGTAGTTTGCATTTAGGATGGCGTATTTCGTACTGTCGGTAAGTCCCTGCGCACCTAACATCTTTATGTAGGCATAAGAAATGAGTAAAATCAATGCAGAACCCCACGGCGCACCGGAAATACTTGAAATTCCTTGCTCGCCGCCCATGGAAATGACCGGGTGCTTTGGCAAGAACGGCGCAAGGTGCGCCTTACAACAAATGGGACCCATACCGGGACCGCCACCGCCATGAGGAATGGCAAATGTTTTGTGCAAATTCAAGTGACAAACATCAGCGCCAATAATACCTGGCGAGGTCAATCCCACCTGGGCATTCATGTTTGCACCATCCATATATACTTGTCCACCGTGCTGGTGAATGATCGCAGTAATGTCTTTTACACTCGCCTCGAATACGCCGTGCGTAGATGGATAGGTGATCATCAATGAAGCAAGGTTACCACTGTGCTTCTCTGCTTTCGCACGAAGATCATCCACATCAATGTTTCCTTGTTCATCACAAGCGACCACAACCACCTTCATGCCCGCCATTACAGCAGATGCAGGATTTGTTCCATGTGCTGAAGAAGGAATGAGGGCGATATCTCTGTGGTGGTCACCATTGGCCTGGTGGTAAGCACGGATCACCATAAGACCCGCATACTCACCCTGAGCACCAGAGTTTGGCTGCAATGATGTGGCATCAAAGCCCGTAATCACCGCTAGATCGCGCTCCAATTCCTCAATCACTTGCATGTAACCCGCCGCTTGTTCTGTAGGTATGTACGGGTGCAAGCTGTTCCACGAACCGCTCGATAACGGAATCATTTCTGATGCAGCATTCAACTTCATGGTACACGAGCCCAACGAAATCATGCTGTGGTTCAACGCTAAATCTTTACGCTCTAGCGATTTGAGGTAACGCATCATTTCAGTTTCACTGCGGTAGCTGTGGAATACTGAATTTGTCATAAATGTTGAGGTCCGAGCAAGCTCCGTTGCTATGTACTGACCCAGGTCATCCATCTCAATGGTATCCGCTGCTTCTGCCTTCGCTAATACTGCGATGATTTCGGCAATATCTTCGTCAGTAGTCGTTTCGTTGATGCTGATCCCGATCGTCGTTTCATCGAAATAACGGAAGTTTATTTCAGCAGCCTCACTCAACTCGCGGAGTTGTGCACTGTTTGAACGATTCAGGGTGATTTTCAAGGTATCAAAGAACGACGCATTGTGCTGCGTGAGTCCCATACCTTTAACTGCCTCGTTTAATGTGGCCGTTTTGCGATGAATTTCTTCTGCAATGTCCATCAACCCTTCTGGACCGTGGTATACCCCATAGGCCCCTGCCATTACCGCTAATAATACCTGCGCGGTACAGATGTTCGAGGTCGCTTTATCGCGTTTGATGTGTTGCTCGCGCGTTTGCAACGCCATGCGCAGGGCAGGATTGCCATCTGTATCAATGGTGCGGCCAATGATGCGGCCTGGAATATATCTCTTGTATGATTCTTTGGTTGCGAAATAAGCAGCGTGTGGACCTCCATAACCCAATGGAATACCAAAGCGTTGCGTAGTTCCGACCACTGCATCTGCTCCCCACTCTCCCGGAGGCGTGAGTAGGACGAGCGACAATAAATCTGCGGCAACGACTAATTGGACCTCAGCAGCATTACATTTCGCAGCGAAAGCACGGTAGTCTTCAATAGATCCATCGGCATTAGGAAACTGAACAAACGCACCGAAGAATTCTTCGGTAGGTTCAAACGTCTTATAATCTCCAAAGACCAATTCCACACCAATAGGCGCAGTTCGTGTCTGTAACAATTCAATGCTTTGAGGAAAGGTTTGCGCATCCACAAAGAATTTAAACGCACCCGCTTTCTTCTTTGCACGTGGCATGGCTCCGTAGAACATGCTCATGGCTTCAGCTACCGCGGTTGCCTCATCGAGCAACGAAGCGTTTGCGAGCTCCATTCCGGTTAAATCAACCACCATGGTCTGGTAGTTCATCAAGGCCTCCAAACGGCCCTGAGCGATTTCCGCTTGATACGGCGTATAGGCCGTGTACCATCCTGGATTCTCTAAAATATTACGTTGAATGACACCGGGAAGCACCGTGTTGTGGTACCCCATTCCAATGTATGTTTTGAAGACGCTGTTCATTTCACCTAATGCAGTGATGTGTGCCGCAAACTCTGCTTCCGTCATGGCCGGAGCAAGATCCATTTCCTCCGTAGAGCGAATGGTGGTTGGGACAGTTTGATCGATCAACGTGTCAATAGAATCAACACCAATGGTAGTGAGCATTTGATCAACATCAACAGCTTTAGGACCAATGTGTCTGTAGGCAAACGAATTGCGCTTCATACTCTGTTTGTTTTAGAAAGGACAAAATTACATCACAGTTCGCGAACATGCCTTACTTTTAGGGGTGGAACACGATGGGAAATTTCAACGCATTTATTAACACCTTAAGAGGCTTCATTCGCACGTTTGTGTATGCAAATTTTTGGGTGGCCGGAGCCGTTTGGGGGTTAACCCGATTCAGCGAGGAATTGTTTAAATTTTCTGGTACTTCTATTGCGGTGCTGAATGCTGCGGCAACATTGGTAGTCTATGGTTTCGCAAGACTCTTTGAAGGTCCCGCAGCTACGGACGGGATGAGCCGGATCAGTCAATGGCGTGAACGCATGCCCAAAACAGCGTTTCTAAGCATGGGCTTGGGTGTAGCAACCATTCTTTTTGAACTCATTCGTTTAAATGAAGCCTCGCTTACCGGACATTACGCCCTTGCAGGCGCCTTTGCGCTCCTGTATCCCTTGCCGTTTATTTTGAAGAAAAAAGGCGGTGGTTTACGCTCTGTGCCTGGGCTCAAACTCATCCTTATCGCCTTAGTCTGGGCCTATGTTACTGCTGTTATTCCGGCCCTGCGTGCGGGGGCAGATTGGCAGTGGCCGTTCATCGAGCGGTTTTTATGGACCGCAGCATTGACCATTCCCTTTGATGTACGCGATGCGGAATTGGACGCCAACTCCATTCGAACCCTTCCCCACCTCGTGGGCTCAAAAAACAGCGTTTGGACAGCCAATCTGTTACTTTGGCTGAGCTTTCTCATTTTGGTATACTATTTCGAATTACCGTGGGTACCGATGGCCGGACTCTACTTATTCTTTGGCACCGTACTGATCAAATCCTATCCAAAAATGGGCGACTTGTACTACAGTTTACTCATTGAAGGGCTTCCGTTTCTACTTTTGGGCCTATGGTACCTTTTACCCTACCTTTAGGCTCCCCAATACAACATCCTATGAACGCATTAGATCCAGCCTACGCTTCATCACTCGATGCAGCAGATACACTCGCTGCTTTTCGCTCAGAATTTCACTTGCCTGTGATCGATGGAAAACAGACCTTATACTTTACTGGAAACAGTTTAGGGCTGATGCCAAAGGCTGCTGAAAAGTATCTAAACGAGGAATTAGAAGATTGGAAAAACTGGGGTGTAGAAGGGCATTTTCATGCCCGCCGTCCCTGGATGCCGTACCATGAGTTTTTTGCTGAAAGTCTCTCAAAAATCGTTGGAGCGAAGCCGGAAGAGGTGGTTGTAATGGGCTCACTAACGAACAATCTTCACCTGCTTATGGTGAGCTTCTTCAGACCTGCGGGTCAACGAACGAAAATCTTGTGTGAAGCAAAAGCATTTCCATCGGATCAATACGCATTGGCCTCTCAACTGCGCTTTCATGGATTGGATCCTAAAGAACATTTGATCGAGGTGGCACCGCGCGAAGGGGAGCACCACATTCGTAAAGAAGACTTTATAGCCGCCATTGATGCGCACGGCGAGGAAATTGCCATGATGATGATTGGTGGCGTGAATTACTATACAGGGCAGGTCATGGATATGAAAACCTTGACCGCTCATGCACAAGCTAAAGGCATTATTGTAGGTTGGGATTTGGCTCACGGTGCGGGGAATATTGACATCCAATTGCACGATTGGAATGTGGATTTCGCTGCCTGGTGTCATTACAAATACATCAATTCAGGCCCGGGAGCTACTGCCGGATACTTTGTCCACGAACGCCATCATAACGACCCGAATATCCCACGATTTGAAGGTTGGTGGGGTCACGATAAAGCGACCCGTTTCGAGATGCCTGAAACTTTTGTACCTATCCCAACTGCTGAAGCGTGGCAATTGTCCAATGCTCCTGTAATGGCGATGGCACCGTTGCGCGCAAGTTTAGATTTGTTCGACCGTGCGGGCGTAGAGAACCTTCGTGCGAAAAGCAGAACGTTGACTGCCTATCTTCAAGAAGTGCTCGAAGAAGTGGCGCGCGTCTCTGGCAGTGCTTTTGAAATCATCACACCAACAGAGGAGCGCGGTGCACAAATCTCACTATTAGTGCACGGCTACGGTCGCCCACTTTTTGATTACCTCATGGAGCAAGGCGTGATCGCCGATTGGCGCGAACCCAATGTCATCCGAATGGCACCCGTTCCTTTGTACAACAGCTTCGAAGATGTTCGAGCCTTCGGTATCATTTTACTCAACTACTTAAACGAGCAGGGCGCATGAAAAAGGCAATTGTCGTAGGTGCCGGATTGGCCGGATCATATATGGCGTACACATTAGGCCAAAAAGGATACGCCGTTCAGGTGTTCGAGAAACGACCCGACCCACGCAAATCGGTTTACGGAAGCGGCCGCTCGATCAACCTCGTGGTCAGTGATCGCGGTTGGACCGCCTTTAAATACGCGGGGATTGAAGCTGAAATTCGCAAGATTACTGTTCCTGCCTACGGGCGGCAAATTCACGATCTGGAAGGCAACCAGAGTTATTTCCCCTACAGCATTGAAGGGAAAGCCATTCACAGCATTAGTCGCTCTGAACTGAACCAAACGTTGGTCGAATTGGCAGAGAAAAATCCAGCCATATCCGTCCAATTCGAACATTTCTGTACCCACATTGACTTTGAGCTCGGAGAAGTAACCTTTGACTACAAAGGCGAAACGGTCAAGGAACGTGCCGACCTAATTATCGGAGCAGACGGAACCGGATCTGCGGTTCGTGGAGTAATGATGAAGCAACCCCGATTCAACTTTACACAAGAGTACATCGACAGCGGATACAAAGAAGTGCACATTCCTGCCGCAGCGGACGGGAGTCCGCAGTTGAATCTGGATGCATTACACATCTGGCCGCGCCGAGAATTCATGCTTATGGGATTAGCGAATACGGACAACGGGTTTACGGGTACGGTCTTCGCACCCTTTACCGGAGCATACGGCCTGGACCAATTAAAAACAGGTAAGGACGGTCTACGCTACTTCGAAAAGTATTTTAAAAATGCCATTCCGCTCATACCTAATTTAGAAGAACAATGGGAGAACAACCCCACTTCAGCCCTTGCCATTATCCGCTGTAAACCCTACCACTGGGGTACTAAAACCGCACTTATTGGAGATGCCGCACACGCCACTGTTCCCTTCTATGGAGAAGGAATGAACGGCTCTTTGGAAGATGCCCGAGTTTTTTGTGAATTGCTCGATGAATGGGGTCATGAAAACCTTCCGACGGTCCTGGAGCGCTACACAGAAATGCGCGTTCCAGCTGGAAATGCTTTGGTGGATTTAAGTCTGCGTAATTTCATCGAAATGCGCGATTTAGTCGCAGATCCTGAATTCCAGTTGCGCAAGCGTATTGAACAAAAAGTGCAGAAAAACCACCCGGATAAATGGACCCCGTTGTACACTTTAGTCAAATTCACCAACATCCCTTACCACGATGCCATGGCCGAAGGAGAACGCCACGACCGCATCATGGCTAAAGTGCTTGCTACCGAAAATATTGAGGAACGTTGGGACAGTGATGAGGTAGAACAGTTGGTATTGGATTTGCTAGAAACTACGGTGTAAACACGCCGCCAGTATTGATCCAAAGCACGCTTCCTTCAAATGAAGTGCGTTGAATATAGGCCCATACTTTTGCGTTGTATACCGCATCGATCGCAAATCCGTGCTTGCTTTCAAAGGCCGCTTTCTGCACAATTAATTGCTCCGGTATTTTTCCAAATCCACCAAAATGCACTTCATCTTCCCAATGCAAATCAATGGATTTTTGCTGGGCACATGCTGCTACCCTCGCCTGCTCCTTTTTAGCCCCTTTGACCGCGCTAATGACGTGCACTTTAGTCGTTGAGCCTTCCGGCATGGCCGATAAAATTCCCAAAACCGTAGTTGCCGTTCCACTTGCAATCAACAAATGATCTGGCTTGTGGTCCAATTCCGTCCAAATCTCACCGCAACCTTCAAAAGCGTGTCTTCCCGCGCCGCCTTCCGGCAATATTTGGGCCGATGCACTGCCCCACTCCTGCAACTGCCCCACCGTGGGTTGCCAATCTTTCTCGCGCAACACTTTGTATTCAGAACGCGGTATAAAATGCAGGGTCATGCCCATCTTTTCGCAATACTTCAAAGTAGGACTGTGCTGCGGGCTGAGTTCCTCGCCGCGCACCACCGCGATGCCTTTGATTCCTGCATGAACTAAGGCAAAGGCCGCAGCACGAAGGTGATTAGAATGGGCCCCACCAAAAGTTAAAACCGGTCTAGAGGGATCCACTTCGCGAAAAAACCCTTTAGTTTTCGCCATTTATTTCCGGAAACATCGGGATGAATGAGATCATCACGTTTCATCCAAAGGGTACCGGAAGGAAAATCCAACAACTTTTCAGTAGGTGAAGGTGTTAAAAAGGGAAATGAGGAAAGGTCCATGAAACAAAGCTAATGAGACTTACCTTTGAACGACCAAAAAAAGCGGCATGTTCAAAAAAGAATTGGACCCGGAGGACTATTACAAAACCCCAGAAGGGTACATCGTCTTCACGGAAAAATACCATTTGAAACGCGGCTATTGTTGCCAAAGCGGGTGCAAACACTGCCCCTACGGCTACGATAAAAAAACACACAGCATAAAAGGAACCTAAGTAGATGATGACCCCATTTCAGAAAGAAATTACCCAGGGACTGCCGGAACAACTGCCGGCGAAACGCAGCGTACCTGGAGACGTGAATCGCGCACCAAAGAGAAAGGACATTCTCACCGCTAAAGAGAAGAAATTGGCTCTAGAAAATGCACTTCGTTATTTTCCAGTGGAATGGCACGAAGTATTGGCCACAGAATTTTTAGAGGAATTGAAAACGTTCGGTCGCATTTACATGTACCGATTCAAGCCTTCGTACGAGATGAAGGCTCGCCCCATTTCAGATTATCCTGCGCAAACACCCCAAGCAGCTGCCATCATGTTGATGATCCAGAACAATCTGGATCCAGCGGTAGCACAACACCCTGAGGAACTCATCACCTATGGAGGTAATGGGGGCGGTGTTCCAGAATTGGGCCCAATATGTCTGACGATGAAATACCTCAGCGAAATGACTGAGGAGCAGACCCTACACATGTACAGCGGACACCCATGGGCTTATTTCCATCTTCAAAAGAAGCACCGCGCGTGGTAGTGACCAACGGAATGATGATTCCCAATTACAGCCAACCGGACGATTGGGAAAAATTCAATGCCCTAGGCGTTACCCAATACGGTCAAATGACAGCCGGTTCTTACATGTACATTGGTCCACAAGGGATCGTACACGGAACAACCATCACCGTATTGAATGCTGCACGCATGAAATCTAGCGGTGGACCGGAAGGAAAACTATTTGTCACTGCGGGATTGGGCGGTATGTCCGGAGCGCAGCCAAAGGCAGGAAATATTGCCGGGGTGGTGAGCATCACCGCAGAAATCAACCCAAAGGCGGCCTACAAGCGTCACGAACAGGGCTGGGTGGACGAGATTACCACCAGCACCGATGAGGCCATCGATATGGCCTTAGCATTCCAGGCAGCAAAACGCGCACGAAGCATCGCCTACATAGGAAATATCGTCGACTTGTGGGAGCGCATGGTGCAGCGAATGTTCACGTCGACCTCGGTTCTGACCAGACCTCCCTACACAACCCTTGGGCGGGAGGATATTACCCACAGGGCATGAGCTATGAGGAGTCGAACGAGATGATGGCTAAGATCCTGAAGAGTTCAAAGTACGCATTCAAGAAACCTTGAAACGTCACGTGAAAGCGGTCAACGCATTGGTTGAAAACGGAATGTATTTCTTCGATTACGGCAATGCATTTTTATTGGAAAGCTCGCGCGCGGGTGCAGAAATCATGGCCGCAGACGGCGAGCACTTCCGCTACCCGTCTTATGTACAAGACATCATGGGGCCGATGTGTTTCGACTATGGATTTGGTCCGTTCCGTTGGGTTTGTGCCAGTGGAAATGTGAAGATTTGGATAAGACCGATGCCATCGCCCAAGAAATCCTTGAAGGACTGATGGACAAGGCACCGGAAGAAATTCGCCAGCAGATGGACGACAATATTCGTTGGATCAAAGGCGCGAAAGAAAATAAATTGGTCGTAGGGTCTCAGGCACGCATCTTGTATGCCGATAGCGAAGGTCGCATTGAGATTGCACGCGCGTTCAACAAAGCCATTGCCGCAGGAGAGATTGGCCCCGTTGTATTGGGCCGTGACCACCACGATGTCAGTGGTACAGACAGTCCGTACCGCGAGACCTCGAACATCTACGACGGCTCGAGCTTCACCGCAGATATGGCCATCCAGAACGTCATTGGAGATAGTTTCCGCGGCGCTACCTGGGTGAGTATTCACAACGGCGGCGGCGTTGGATGGGGCGAAGTGATCAACGGCGGATTCGGCATGTTGCTCGACGGCTCTGCTGAAGCAGAGCGCAAGCTCGAAAACATGTTGCTCTACGATGTAAACAATGGTATTGCGAGAAGGTCGTGGGCTAGAAATAAAGAAGCTATATTCGCCATCGAGCGCGAGATGGAGCGTACCCCGAATTTGAAGGTGACCGTGCCGAAGCTCGTAGACGAAAACGTATTGAACAACCTAGATTTTTAAGATGAAAAAGTTCTTTTTGGCCGCTGTTGGCCTAAGCATGATGGCGAGCTGTTCGCAGCCTGCCGCAGTAGAAAATACAGATAGCGGCATTCGCCTTGCCTATGTACGTATCGACTCTTTGCAGAGTCAATATGAGTACTTTGAGGAATTGGCCCTTGAGCTTATTGAGGAAGAAAAGGTGCTTGTTGAAGATCTTCAGCGTCGCCAGCAAACTTTGCAAGAGAACATTGCGCTTTACCAGCAAGAGGCGCCAAAGATGAGTGCTCGTCAGCGCGAAGCCAATGAAGCAGATCTTATGCGTGTGCAACAGCAGTACCTGCAAGTAGAGCAAGCAGCACAAGCACAACTGGTAAAGAAGCAGCAAGATTTGACCAAGATGATGCGTGAGGACATGGATAAAGCCATCGCCGTATTGAAAGATGAACTCAATCTAGATTTCATCCTGCTCTATGAAGAGGGCGGACAGATCATCTATGCCAATACCGATTTCGATATTACCGAGCGCATGGTAAACATGCTCAACGAGAGCCGCGAAACGCCTAGTGAAGAAGCTACAGAAGTGGCGGACAGCACGAGCGCGGAATAAAATTTTTGATTCCAAACAAAAAAGCCCGGGCGCATGCCCGGGCTTTTTTAGTTAAGAATGTTCTACAGATAATAGCGGAAGCCGAACGCTCCACCAACGCTGTAAGGCACCTCGCTAAGACCAACGTCTAATTTGTTGATCGGCAAAGCCGCCAATCTAAACTCACCGCGAACCGTGAACACTAAGTTGCTTGCAATGGTAAACTCACTTACCAATGCAAAACCGATGGTTCCATTGAAGCCCTTGTGATTTTTAATGTCTGTACCTCGTTGGTACATGGTGCACCCAGTATTCACCTCTACGGCATCTTGAGAATAATCAGGCACTCCATCACCGATCCAATTGCGGTCGATCTTTTGATAAAACGTAAGGTCATACGAAGGCACGACTTGCAACGCCCAGGCATCATTCATCTGTGTATGGAAAATTGCCTGAATTGGAACTGTGATGGCCTTGAATAGTTGTTTTGCATCAAAAACACCAATGGTATCCTGAACGACCGCATTTTGATCAAAGACCGCAAATCGTTTTGGTGATGTAACCAGTTTGTTCGGTCATGAACCCAATTCCCAGATGGAAAATCCTGCGCAACTCGTAAAGACATAATTCCATAGCGCTGTCCCAAGATTCCTGAGGCACTTCACTATTCAATGCATAGATCTCCTCCCCGTCCATTTGCGGCTCGTACAGCGCAAGGCGACGAGAAGCAAATGCAGGTGCATAGGTTGCTGCAAAAGAGAAGCGTGTATCACTTACGTCGCTGTCCGTGAAATATTCAATAGGTTCTTCAGTTTGACCGAAGGCCAATGCGCTACAACCGAGCGCAAGAATGGGTAATAGTTTCTTCATCATGCAAAATGATTTGGCCAATCGGCCAATACTTTATCAATTCCTTCTGGGTTTTTACCGCCCGCTGTTGCGAACGCTGGTTGGCCACCGCCACCGCCTTGGATGTGCTGTGCCAATGCACGAACAGCGTTGCCTGCGTGCCAGCCCTTATCGGCAACAAGGTCGTCGCTAACCCCAATGCTCAGCGTGACTTTTCCGCCCGCTACATTGCCTAAAATTACTAGTGTATTTGGGGTCGATTTTAGTTTGAACACAAGGTCCTTCACACTTCCAGCGTCTAATGCCGTACGAGAAACAATCGCGCGGGCACCTGCATGGTCCACCGCACTGTTTTCTAAATCTTTCACCGCATGCATCGCTTTTTCTTTGCGCAATGCTTCAATCTCTTTCTGTGCAGCTGCTTCTTTGTCTTTCAACTGTTGCAATGCACCGGCAAAATCTTGCGGGTTTTTCAATATATCTGAAGCCGCACGCAACTTCGCTAATTCCTCATTCACATAGTCCAGTGCACCTTTTCCGGTTACAGCTTCCACACGGCGTACACCGGCAGCCACTGCGCCTTCAGAGATGAATTTGAACAAGCCTATCGAGCCTGTGGCTGGCACGTGGATTCCTCCACACAGTTCCACGGAGGTACCAAATTTGATCGCACGAACCGTATCGCCATATTTCTCACCAAAGAGGGCCATAGCACCCATGTTTTTCGCCTCAGCAATAGGAATGTTGCGGTATTCCTCCAACGCATAGTTGGCTTGAATGCGCTCGTTCACCTTTGCTTCAATGGTGGCCAATTCCTCAGCGCTAACCTTCTGGAAGTGCGAGAAGTCAAAGCGTAAATAATCCGGACGTACCAAAGAGCCTTTCTGCTCCACATGCTCGCCCAACACCTCACGCAGCACCTCGTGCATCAAGTGTGTCGCACTGTGGTTTTTTGCCGTTTCATTGCGGTCCGAAGTATTCACTTGCGCCTGCCACGTACCGCTAAGATCTTCAGGTAAAGTATCCGTGAAATGAACGATGATACCGTTCTCTTTCTTGGTATTGGTAATGGCTATGGTGCGCTCGCCTTGCGTTAAGGTTCCTGTATCCCCTACTTGACCTCCACCTTCTGCGTAGAACGGGGTCATTGAAAGGACCAATTGGTAGAACTCTTTTTTCTTCGCACTCACTTTGCGGTAGCGTGTGATACGTACATCTGCCTCTGTGTAGTCGTATCCAATAAATTCTTCTTTGTCGTCTTCTTCAAGCTCCACCCAGTCGTCTGTGCTCAATTTTGTAGCTGCACGTGAGCGCTCTTTCTGCGCCGTCATCTCTTCAGTGAAACCTGCCATATCAACGGTACGGTCGTTCTCACGCATGATGAGCTCCGTTAAGTCGATCGGGAATCCGTAGGTGTCGTACAACTCAAAAGCGCGCTTGCCGTCCAACACTTTTGCATCAGTCGCCAAAAATTCTTCAAGCTTCGCCAAGCCCTGTGCAAGGGTTTTTAAGAAGCTCTGCTCCTCCTCTTCGATGACCTTTTCTACCAACGCTCGTTGGGCGGTCAATTCTGGGAAGAATTCACCCATCTCACTTTCCAAAGTTTCGACCAATTGGAACATGAACGGTGATTTCAAATTCAAATAAGAGAACCCGTAACGAATGGCACGACGTAGAATGCGGCGAATAACATAGCCCGCACCTGAGCTCGCTGGAAGCTGTCCATCAGCAATGGCAAAAGCTACAGCTCTAATATGGTCTGCAATCACACGTTGTGCGATGTCCGTCGCTTCCTCGGCGCCGTATTTAATGCCTGAAATACCGGCCACCTTATCAATGAGCGGTGTAAAGACGTCTGTATCGTAATTGGATTGCTTGCCCTGTAGCGCCATACAGAGGCGCTCAAAGCCCATACCGGTATCAATATGCTGTGCCGGTAGATTCTCTAGCTCACCACTTGCTTTGCGGTTGAACTGCATGAATACGAGGTTCCAGATTTCCACGACCTGTGGATGGTCCTCATTTACCAGAGAAGCACCAGAAACCTTAGCTCGCTCTTCTTCGCTTCTAAGATCGACATGGATTTCAGAACAAGGCCCACAAGGCCCAGTCTCACCCATCTCCCAGAAGTTATCAGCTTTGTTTCCATTGAGGATGCGCTCCGCTGGAACGAATTGCGCCCATAAATCTGCAGCTTCGTTGTCACGCGGCAGGTCATCTTTGGCATCGCCTTCAAAAACAGTGACGTACAATCTGTCGGTATCCAAACCATATACGTTGGTCAATAAGTCCCATGCCCACTCAATGGCTTCCTTCTTGAAGTAATCGCCAATGGACCAGTTGCCCAACATCTCAAACAAGGTGTGGTGGTAGGTGTCGTGCCCTACCTCGTCAAGGTCATTGTGTTTCCCACTGACGCGCAAACATTTTTGTGTATCTGCGATACGTGCATTCTTTGGCGTGGCGTTCCCAAGGAAAAAGTCCTTGAACGGATTCATACCCGCATTGATAAACATGAGGGTAGGATCGTTCTTATTTACCACTGGTGCAGAAGGCACAATCTCGTGTCCTTTGCTTTCGAAGTACTGTAAAAATTTGCGACGTATTTCTTTCGAAGTGAGCATATTGTGAATTCTCTAAAAGAGAGCTACGGTTAAGTGTTTATCTAATTTCGTTTCTTTGTGGCACAATATTCGCGTCAATATTGCGTCTTAGCAAAAATAACGCATTAAGTATGGCTAAAGTAAAATACACGTACGATTCTAAAACACTGTCTTACAGAAAGATAGAGCGTACATGGAAACAGAGAGTTAAAGAAGTTGCCCTTTTTAGCATCGCGGCAGCCGCTTTTGGCTTTGTTTTCTACACAGCGGCCGACCTGTGGTTTGAGAGTCCAAAGGAGCGCAGAATGAAGCGCGAATTGGACAATATGGTCATCCAATACGACCTGATGAACGGTAAGTTGGAAGAATTGGCCACCGTACTTTCTGATATTGAAAAACGCGACGATGAAATTTACCGTACCATCTTTGAGGCAGGGCCTATCCCGCAAGAAGTGCGTACTGCAGGTTTCGGGGGTGCGAACCGCTATAAAAACCTCGAAGGATTCTCAAATTCCGAGCTCCTTATCGATACCCGCAAGAAGTTGGATCAAGTGGCCAAGCGCGCTTATGTTCAAACCAAAAGTTTCGACGATGTAGTTGAAATGGCACGCAACAAAGAACAAATGCTTGCCTCCATTCCTGCAATCCAGCCTGTGGCGAATAAGAATCTAAAACGCATGGCTTCTGGCTACGGATACCGCATCCATCCGATCTATAAAGTGCGTAAGATGCACTGGGGAACGGACTTCTCTGCGCCAACAGGAACGCCTATCTATGCAACTGGTGACGGCAAAGTGAGCACCTACAAACGCAGCCGCTCGGGCTACGGTCGTCACATCGTGATTGACCACGGCTTTGGCTACCAAACGTTGTATGCGCACATGAACAAGATTGAAGTGCGTCGTGGACAGCGAGTGAAGCGTGGCGACCTCATTGGTTATGTAGGATCAACCGGTTCTTCTACGGCACCACACCTGCATTATGAAGTCATTAAGGACGGTCGTAAGATCAATCCAATCAACTACTTCTTCAACGATCTTAGCGCAGAACAGTACGAGGAAATGCTGAAAATCAGCTCTCACTCGAACCAGAGTTTCGATTAATAGTCAATAAGTTCATACCTTCATAGTATGAATCAACTGCCGGACAAACTGTATTATACCATTGGAGAGGTGGCCAAACACTTTGGTCTGAATACCTCGAACCTTCGCTATTGGGAACGCGAATTCAAACAATTACATCCTAAAAAGAATGCTTCTGGTAAACGCAAGTATTCCAAGGATGATGTCGCAGTCATTGGCACCATCAATCACCTTGTCAAGGAGCGCGGCTTTACTATTGAGGGCGCCAAGAAGCACTTGAAAGACGAAGGCAAATCGGCAGTAGCTAAAGTAGAAGCCCTGGAAAAATTGGGCTATGTCAAGTCAGAATTGCAAAAAATCCTGCGTATGATGCAGGCAGATTAATCCTAACCTAAATACCTGAAATGAAAAAATCGACGATCACCTTATTAGTAGTTGTTGGAATCCTTGTAGCCCTCGTTAGCTGGGTCATTGGAGCTTACAATGGCTTAGTTACGTTGGACGAAGAAACCAACGGAAAATGGGCGCAAGTAGAAAGCGCTTATCAACGTCGTGCCGACCTTATCCCTAATCTTGTAAACACCGTGAAAGGCTATGCTGATTTTGAGCAAGAAACATTAACAGGTGTCATTGAAGCACGTTCAAAGGCGACCGGCATAACCGTGGATGCAGATAATTTAAGTCCAGAGGCCATTGCCAATTTCCAAGCGGCACAAAGCCAATTGAGCGGAGCTTTATCACGTTTAATGGTCACCGTAGAGCGTTACCCAGATCTTAAAGCCAATCAAAACTTCCTCGGACTTCAAAGCCAATTGGAAGGCACAGAAAATCGAATTAAGATTGAACGCGACAGATTCAATGTTAGCGTGAAAGATTTCAACGCCACCATTCGCAAGTTTCCTAAAACAATCATCGCTTCAAGCTTTGGTTTCGAAAAGAAAGGGTACTTCGAGGCGGACGCAGGAAGCGAAAATGCACCTGAAGTCCAGTTCTAATGAGTGATTACGTACGTTCACTACTCTCTGAGGAACAGGAACACGCCTTGGTAGAAGCAATTACCCAAGCGGAACTTCACACTTCCGGGGAGATTAGAATTCATTTAGAGAAATCTACAGGTAATTCTTCTGCTGAGCAGCGCGCCAAGCAATGGTTCGGCAAATTAGAAATGCACAAAACAGCCGAGAAAAACGGCGTTTTGTTCTACCTAGCCATCGAAGACCGCAAGCTCGCCTTGTGGGCAGGCGAAGGCATCAATGAAAAGGTTCCTGCCAATTTCTGGCAGGAGATCATTGACCTAATGATTAGTGAATTCAAGGTGGGTCATTTCTCCGAAGGACTCATTGCTGGTGTGGAAAAGACAGGGAAAGCTTTAGGGGAATTCTTCCCTCGCAAAGACGATGATGTCGATGAATTATCTAATGAAATATCTAAAGGCTAGACTATGAAGCGTTGGATACTTTTATTGCTACTCCCCATTTCCTTGTTTGCTCAAAATGCGCAAGATTTACTGAAAACCCCGGCACCGAAACGATTGGTATCTGATTACAGCGACATTCTTTCACCGAAAGAGGAAGCCTATTTGGAGAATCTACTGCTCGATTATGCCGATACTACCTCTACTCAAATAGCTATTGTTACCGTGGCAACCACAGGTGGAGATAACATCAACCTAATTACGGCAGAGATTGCAGCAAACTGGAAAATTGGCCAACAAGGCAAGGACAACGGATGTCTCATCTTGGTAGCATCTGGAGATAGAGAAATCTCCATTCAAAACGGATATGGACTTGAACCTTATTTGACCGATTTCACCTCCAAACAAATCATTGAAAACGACATATTGCCTGAATTCAAAGCAGGCAGTTATTTCAAAGGTTTGGTGGCCGGCTCTAATGCGATTATTCAAGTGCTTAACGGCACCTATGAAGGCAAAGGAGGTCGCTCTAGCGGAAATAGATCGCGTAAAAAGAACTTCGGCAAACTCCTTGTTCTCATCATTTTCATCATCATTTACCTCAGCAGAAACTCTAGAGGTGGCGGCGGTGGCGGCGGTTACCGTACAGGCCCATTCTGGTGGGGCATGGGTTCCGGCTACACCATGGGAAGCATGGGACGCTCCGGCGGTGGGTTCGGCGGTGGAGGCGGATTCTCCAACGGAGGATTCGGTGGCTTTGGAGGCGGCGGCTTCGGCGGCGGCGGAGCTTCTGGATCCTGGTAAGAAACCATTAACAAAAAAGCCACCTCTTTCGAGGTGGCTTTTTTGTTTTTCGCTAAATCTGAATTAAAACTCAAAAGTCAAACCTGTCATAATGTTGAAAGTCGCTTGTGCGTAGTAGTACGCAAAATCGCCCCACATGTATCCATTAGCTGCATAGGATGTGTTGCCCAAGTTTCTGAACTCCACAAATCCAATCAAGCGCTGCATATCGCTGCAATTCCAAGTGTACGAGGTACGTGCATTGATAATGTGATAGGCCGGTAGACTGTGTGCCTCAAGGCCTTCGTTCGACATGTATTGCTTGCCTACGTATTGGTTCCAAAGCGTTGCCTCAAAACCTTTCTTAGCATACGTTAATCGAGCACTAGCTACTGCGCCAGGAGAAAAAGCAATGGGCGTATTATTCACAACTGAAGAGGTAGGATCACTCACCCAGTTCACATTCTCGTTCTGACTTAAAGCCACATTGGCCGTTGCTGAAAGCGCCGAAGTCAGCTCATACGCACCAGTAAACTCAACTCCTTGACGGAAGCTCTGACCGACATTTTCACGGATTGGATACCCCTGCGCATCGATCGCACCTGTCAAGACCAATTGGTTTTGGTACTGTTGGCGGTAGGCGTTTACATCAAAAGCCCACTTCTCACCCGAGTTGCGGAAATTGAATTCCATATCCAACATACGTTCTGCCTGCAATGCATTGGCATCAGCAGCATACTGTAAGTCTGTACGGTTCGGCTCGCGGTGACCTACACCTGCATACGCACCGAAAACTTGATTTCCACCAAGGTTGTAGGTCATACCTACTTTGGGGTTAAAGAAGTTGAAAGTACGGTCGAAGTTTGCCGGTCCCGTCGCTGAGCCACCAGTTGAACTGTGGTTCACGTAACGGTATTGTGCATCTGCGTAGACCAAAAGGTTGTTACTAGTCACAGCGTATTTCGCGTAGATGTTCGCATCGTCTTTAACGGCATCACCCGTATAGTAATCCCCATCAAGGGTACTTACGTTTGGATTGTTTGCCCAAATCACACGACCAAAATGCGCACCCTCATAACGGTGCACGCCACCGCCAAGCTGTACACGCTGGCCGCCGTTTTCATAGGTCCACGATGAAGTGGCTCCATAGAAATCGTTGTCCAACCACTTGCGTGTAACAACATCTCCGTACGCAACGGTATCGCCTGAAGCGGTGTAATACGGCATTAATCCGAAGTCCATGAAGCTCAATCCCAAGACTGAACCTTGGTTGTATTCTTCATAATAACCGGCGCCTGCAGTGTGGTGCAAAGCCGCCGCTAACGTACCTCCGAAGAGGTTGGAATAGCGGTAGTGCAACTGTGTATGCTCCTGGCCGTAATTATCTACTTGGTCGTCATAGGTGCCGACAACATTCCACATGTCGTCATAGATGGCACCGGCAAAATTTGAACGTGGCGCAGCATCCCAAGCGCCGCCATACATGGTGGTAGAATCGACCCCATACCAAGCCTGATAGGTACGTTCGCCCCCACCGAATCGCATGGCCTCGACAAAATGACCGCCACCGGCAAAACCAGCGCTCACGTAGTACGATTGTAGGTCTGAAGATGCACGCTCCACATAGCCGTCTGAAGTGATGGAAGAGATGCGCGTATTCATCCAAAAACCGCTTGCCGTCTTTCCTGTGCTTGCTTCCATAGTAGCACGTTGTGTACCGTAAGATCCGGCACCCAAAGTGATACGACCGCCTTTTTCACCAGCACCCAAAGTGCTTAAACCAAGGCTTGCTCCGAAAGCACCAGAACCGTTGGTAGAGGTTCCGACACCCTTTTGCAATTGAATGGCGTTTGTAGAAGACATCAGATCTGGTGTATTCACCCAAAACACGCCATGGCTCTCCGCATCATTCATTGGAATGCCGTTAACCGTTACGTTGATGCGCGTGATGTCCGAACCACGAACACGCATGTTGGTGTATCCAATACCGTTTCCAGCATCAGAGAAGCTAACTACGCCTGCAACATCTTGTAACACATAAGGAAGGTCGCGACCGGTGTTCAGCGCTTCAACATCCTTTTCCGTTAGGTTGATCTGTGCGATTGGGTCGTCCTTTTGCGCCCAAGTGCCCAGTACATTCACCTCATTGAGTTCCACATTTGGAAGGAGGAGAATGTCGATTTTAGCCGAATCGGCTACTTCTTGTGCAGAGGCAAATAGCGAGAATGCTACAGCAGCTGCGGTACACATGAATTTATTCATGAATTTGGTTTTTAAACCACGTCAAGGGGCAACAACGTGTATTACACATATTATTGCTTATCGTTCCTTGGCAGCATTACCTGCCCAGGTTCTATGGGTATGTTCTCAGCCCGTAGGTCAAACGACTTTCTGGGCACCCCTTTGAGACAACGCAAATGTATAACACGAAAAGCGTATGTTAGTGTTCATGAAAAAGATTGTTCGAATCAGCGGAATTGTGGGAGCTTCTGGACTCCTTTTGAGTGTGCTATTTAAGGTTCTCCACTACATGGGCGCCCCAACACTGCTACTTATTGGTACAGCGAGCACAGCGGTGTTTATTCTGACCTATACCATCGATAAGCTGCGCGGCCGCTCTTAATCTTTGAACTTTTCAAGCAATCCCACAGGACGTAATCGGATTTGCTCCCCTTTCTGAGGCTGATGGCCGACCGGAAAATTATTGTACTTGTAGATTTTATCGAGCGATACTGCGTGCTGCTGACTGATGGAACGCATTGTCAATCCTTCAGAAGCAATCACAAACTTTTCCTTTTGACCGCGCCTTTTTATGATCAATAAATACCACTTCACCAGCCTCAAATTTAGTCTCGTAGGTTGCGTCATTGATGGCAAGTAAAACGGCCACTCGAATTTTTAGCGAATCAGATAAGATTTCAATAGTCTCATTCGCCTGAAGCACGATATACGGTGTTCCATTTTCGTGGTACTTCATTCTATGAATGAGAAATTTTTTTCTCATTTTTCACGGGCTTTCCCTTGTTCAAGCGTTGGACCAACTAATTTTTTCTGAAACGTGTATCTTGATAATCGACCAAAGGGGTGTAGGAAGTTTTATCAAATTGTTGCAAATCACTTTCTTCAATAATACGAATGAGCTTATCCGCATAATCCGGTGCTGTAGCATATCCCGCCTTTTTTAGACCTTTCGCCCAACCCTTATAATCTGTTGGGTCCAATTCAAACAAGAACTCGTACCTCGATCCTCGTACCAGAAAATCTGAATGGTCCTCATAACTGTGTCTAACCTCCTTATAGGCCCTGAAACACTCGCCTTTCTCATCGTCGTCGTGGTAGACCTTCTCGCCCGTCCAACTGCCGTGGCATTTGATTCCAAAGTGGTTGTTTGACTTCTTGGCCAATTCACTTAAGCCATTACCACTTTCCAAAATTCCTTGCGCCAACGTAATCGACGCTGGTATTCCACTTCTATTCATCTCATCTACAGCGATTTGCGAATATTCCGACTATGTAATCTTTACGAGCATTATTTTGAGCATTCGTAAGACACGCGCTGTGAAACTAACCACAAGGAGATGGAGGTAACGGTTCGTTAACATTGGGCGTACGATTTGACTACAAATTGCATTTTCCTTCTTGAAGTTTTTTCAAACAGTCGACTGAGTTATTAAAAATTTGAGGGCTAACTCCCACAAAATCAAAAAATGAAATTGTTAATAACGCTTTTTGAGAAGGTCTTGAATCTGTTCATCGATTTGGTAGTTTAGGAATGAGTCTAAACAAAAACACAACGCAATGAATACTAACGATTTCGGAATGGACGATTCTTTCGCAAGCTTCGTTCAAGAATTAGAGCAAGCAGAGCAACCCAAAGCCTGCAGCATTGACAACCCAGAATGTGAGGCTTGCGGAAGCTAAATCACATCTGTAGAACACATTAAAAACCCCGGTTCGCTGCGCGAACCGGGGGTTTTTAATTTCCGCCCACCCTGCTTTACTAGTCTTGATAGACAATCCAATCACTATTCATATAGAGCAATAGTAATAAACCAGTTATGAGGACAAAACCGAAGAACACGGAAGCCGCTATTTTTATTCCGGACCCGCTTGGATTCCTAAAGGCCAACCGATGAAACGCCATGCTAAAAGCGGTTATAAGCGACGTGTACACGAAATAAATGACCCAATTCCAAACGTCAGACATCCAGCGAAAGTCATAATAACCTTCGTCCATCCACATAAAGAATTGGCTCACAATGTGAACCCACAAAAAGATGCGTACATACGGGCGACGAACCAAAGACACTACAATAGGTACGTAAATCCTACCCCCAAGTAGTTGTTCCACCCGTTGATCTCGTATTTCAAACCCAGTGCATTGATACTGCCGTCAAAGCCGTACCATTGAATGTCCATGCCGATCGGTATAGTAAATACATTCACCGGATCGTCAGGATCGATAAACAACAAATCCACTAGACCGGTCTTTTCGGAATAATCCGCACCAGTCATGTATCCAAAACCAACATTTAAGAAAATATCGAATACATCACCCTCCCACAATTTACCGAAGCGCACTTTGGCTGAAGTGAATCGACCCACATTATAGCTGTATTGAGGAAGCGCATAATTGCTCCCAAAGGCACCATTGCGAATGTAGGACGCCGTAAAAGCAAGGACGCCCCCATTATCTAAGTCGTGCAGGTAACCCCCTAATTCATATTCCTCGCCCAGAACAAACGCCGTAGGATCTGTGAGCAGTGTGTGGTAGCCCGCAAGAATACCCATATCGATCTCCCCTAAAGTCAATTCTGCCTGCGCATTAGAAAACAGCGGAGCCAAGGTGAATAGAAGAGCAAATTTTAAGTTGCGCATGCGGGTGTTTTGTTTCCTTAAATATCAGAAAAACTATGCCAAAAAAGAAGCCACTTCTGTTTGAAGCGGCTTCCTTATCACTAGTTCTTAGTATCTGTAGTGTTCTGGCTTGAACGGTCCTTCAACCTTCACACCGATGTAATCGGCTTGGTCTTTACGAAGCGTCTCGAGCTCTACACCAATCTTAGCCAAGTGCAAGGCGGCTACCTTCTCATCCAAATGCTTAGGAAGCGTGTATACCTTGTTCTCGTACTTATCGCTGTGGTTCCACAACTCCAACTGTGCCAATACCTGGTTGGTGAAGCTGTTCGACATTACAAACGACGGGTGACCGGTAGCACAACCTAGATTCACCAAACGGCCTTCTGCCAATACGATGATCTCGTTGCCTTCTACATTGTACAGGTCTACCTGAGGCTTAATCACCTTCTTCGTATCGCCGTACGCACCGTTCAACCATGCCATATCGATCTCGTTATCGAAGTGGCCAATGTTACAAAGGATGGTCTTATCGTTCATCAACTTGAAGTGCTCTTCAGTGATGATGTCTTTGTTTCCTGTTGCAGTTACTACAATCTGTGCACGTGGAATAGCTGTTTCCATGCGCTTCACCTCAAAGCCGTCCATAGCTGCTTGCAATGCACAGATAGGATCGATCTCAGTAACAATCACACGAGCACCAGCACCGCGCAATGACGCAGCAGTACCCTTACCTACATCACCGTAACCGGCAACAACAGCAACTTTACCTGCAATCATCACATCAGTAGCACGACGGATCGCATCTACTGCAGATTCTTGACAACCGTATTTGTTATCGAACTTCGACTTCGTTACCGAATCGTTTACGTTGATCGCTGGAAGTACCAACGTGCCGTTGATCTCACGCTCGTACAAACGGTGAACACCCGTAGTGGTCTCCTCTGACAACCCTTTGATGCCGGCTACCAACTCTGGGTATTCGTCGAACACCATGTTGGTCAAATCACCACCGTCGTCCAAAATCATGTTCAACGGCTGACGGTCCTCACCGAAAAAGAGCGTCTGCTCGATACACCAGTTGAACTCTTCCTCGTTCATGCCCTTCCAAGCGTAAACTGGAATACCCGCTGCTGCGATAGCTGCGGCTGCATGGTCTTGGGTAGAGAAAATATTACAAGAAGACCAGGTAACGTCTGCACCTAGCTCTACTAAAGTCTCGATCAATACTGCCGTTTGAATGGTCATGTGCAAACAACCGGCGATGCGTGCACCTGCCAATGGTTTACTTGCACCAAACTCCTCACGGAGCGCCATAAGACCTGGCATCTCTGCTTCGGCAAGCTTGATTTCTGTGCGGCCCCAATCGGCCAATGACATATCTTTAACTTTGTACGGTACGTGTCCGTATCGCCCAAAAATTTACCACAGAAGAAGAACTCGCTCGATTTAATTGCGAACCACATGCTGCGCTTCAATTTATTTGGGGCATCAAGAAAAAAGTTTCAAACTATACGGATACGGCAGTGTAGACTTCAAGGCACATCTAGAAATCACCGCCTTTGAATGGGATCCCGAGAGCAGACAAGGATGGGGCATCGCATGGGTTGGACAAACCTGCCAAGAACGTCCTGAACCGCTCCAATGTTTAGTACAAACGGCTTTGGTTGGTGAACAGTATATATGCATGGCGACACACAGAATACCAACCGTTCCCTTCGAAAGCAAGCGTACTGTGTTGCGCGAATGGGTTCCAAGCGACGCACCTTGGTTGTATGATCTCAATATGAATCCTCAAGTCGTGCGTTACACAGGAGATGCTGGATTCACTTCTACGCACAGTGCCTTAAACCTGATAAAAAGCTACCCAAACTACCAGCGCGACGGGTATGGACGCTGGATGGTCATTGAAAAATCTACAGGCAACCCGATCGGTTGGTGTGGACTCAAAAACAACCCATGGGGAATCGATCTTGGTTTCCGTTTCTTCGAGAACAGTTGGGGAAAAGGAATCGCCACAGAATGTGCTGCACAAGCCGCTTTGAAAAAGCCCAAGCACTTGGCTTAAGTGGTCTTATCGGTCGCGCGCTGTCCGAAAATGTTGGAAGTTGGAAGGTATTAGAGAAGGTAGGAATGCAACGCTACAATAGCGTGCCTATTGAAGATTTCGCGCAGGACTACAATATTGCTGAAAAAGACCTCGACAGCTGGAAAGGACAAATGCTACACATGTATAAATTGGAGTTGTTGTGAGAGTAGTAGTAACTGGAACCGAGAGTACCTACAAAAGCACGCTTACCAAAGCGTTGGCTCAACAGTTCTCGTTTGTCCATACCAAAGAGTATGCGAGGGAATACTTGGAGGAAATTGCACCAAATACTCCTGTAGACCAGATGCCTAGAGCCGACTACGATCGCATCGAACAAGGCCAACTGCAGACCCAAAAATCGCACGGATACTTTGACAACTTAGGACACCGAATATTCGATACCGACGGCATTACCCTTCACATCTGGAAAGCTGATAAATACGGTGAAATTGACCCAGAACTGTTGAAGGTTCCTGAAGATGTGATTTATTTCTTGTGCTATCCGAACGTTCCTGCAGGCGAGGATCGATTGCGCATAGATGCACAGCGCAGAACGTACTTACATAGGGAGTACCTCAACGTGCTCCAACGTTTGCAAAACACCGTCGTACATCTCGACCAACCAACATTAGAAGGTAGGCTTGCCTACGCCCAAAAAACTATTGAGGAATTACTAAACGACGCGGTTTAGTTTCTCGTTGATGTGCTGACGCAATTGTTCCATTTCTGGAATTGTACCATGTAGTAGTTGTAATCGGCATTTTCCATGCTCAGGTACTCTTTCAATGCGTTCAACTTCCGCTCCACGTGGACATATTTCAAGCGCAGCGTCGTTTCATTGACCAAAGGGAAAATGGTGTTCTTTTCGTCGGGAAGGTAAATCTCCTTTGACTTCCAATTCGCCAACGTATACTTCTCCGTCAACGCTTCTGTAACCACCTTGATGATCTCGGGATCTTCCCTGCGCACCCACCAATCTGTATTGGGAACATGCTCCTTTTCAACCTCATCGGCGAGCATGTTGTACATTTTTGAAAATATAGGTGTTGCAAATTCTATTTGATCCTCCTCAATTTCATCTACAATCCAAGTGGCGATAGAAACCGGTATCACTTCCTCCTCATCCAGATCTGCATCCAGCATCGCTTCGGTACCCTTGGCCACCAGAAGATGGATAATGCGCTCCTCTTGCTCGAAGCCGTGAATCTTAACCATTCCGGCCTCACGAGGTTGAACCACCTCCATCGGCGGCGCAGATGCTTGTCTTTTCTTTTGCTGTCGCTGTTGAATCCCTTGTAATCTGCCCAGCTCTTCATAAAGGGCTGTTGGATCTATTTCAAGAATGGAAGCGGCCTCTTTAATGAATACCTGTCGTCCTATCTGATCTGGTACCTTCGAAATACTGCTTACCACATCGCGAACCATCTCAGCAAACTTCAATGGATCACCGGCTACGTCCTCCTTCAAAACCGAGGTTTTGAAACTGATAAAATCCTTTTTACTGCTCTTGAGGAAGACTTCTAACTCCTCGTTGGTGCGATGCTTGGCAAAACTATCAGGATCTTCACCCTCAGGGAAGCTCACTACACGAACATTCACACCTTGTTCAAGCATCATATCAAGCCCACGGAAGCTCGCACGCAGTCCTGCCGCATCTCCATCGAAAAGCAGGGTAATGTTCGGCGTGTAGCGCTTTAACATTCCTATTTGCCCTTCGGTCAATGCTGTACCAGATGAACTCACCACATTGCGGACACCGTTCTGATAAAAACTCAACACATCTGTGTATCCTTCCACCAAAAAGGCCTCGTCGCGCTTCACAATTTCTTGCTTAGCTTGGTACAATCCATAGAGCACCTTGCTCTTGTGGTAGATTGGATTTTCTGGACTGTTCAGGTATTTCGCTGCCTTGACACTGATGATCAAAATACGCCCACCGAATCCCAAAACTCGACCACTAACGCTGTGAATTGGAAACATCACACGGCCACGAAATCTATCGTACCAACCACGTTCGTTTTGCATGGAGATGCCACTCTCTTGCAATGCCTTTTCACTGTACTGATTGGCTATCGCATAATCTGCAAATGCAGTTGAAGCCTCAGGGCTGTAGCCAAGGTGAAATTTATTGATGGTCTCATCATTAAACTCACGTTCTTTAAAGTAGCTCAGACCAATGGCTTTACCTTCGTCCGTTTCAAGCATTTGCTCCTTAAAAAACTTGGCAGCCACATCAGTAATCAGGTACACTGCCTCGCGCATATTCCCTGCTTCAATCTCCTCAGCCGTCTGCGGGACGTGCCTCTGGAATCTCGATATTGTACTTCTTAGCAAGCCAACGCAATGCTTCAGGATAACTCATCTGTTCGAGCTCCATCAAGAAGGTAACCGCGTTACCGCCTTTGCCCGAAGAGAAACATTTAAAAATCTGCTTCGCTGGGCTCACCATGAAAGACGGCGTCTTTTCGTTGTTAAAAGGCGATAAACCCTTGAGATTGCTGCCCGATTTTTTCAACTGAACAAATTCCCCTATCACCTCCTCAATACGAGCGGTGGTAAAGATCTGTTCGATGATTTCTTGTGGAATCCGGGCCATGGATGCAAGATACTTTTTCTAAATAAAAAAGCCACCCCTTCGGGCGGCTCTAAGCAAGCTGAGTTGAACTTAATTATTTATGCAAATGTACATCCATTTGTGGATATGGAATAGAGATGCCCTCCGCATTGAACGATTTATATACCGCATCATTCATAATAGTGACATCCCAATAATCTTCTGACTTCACCCAAGCGCGCGTTATGATATTAACGGAAGAGTCCGCCATGCATTAACTCGACAATCCTTAGGTTTGTCTTTAATGATCCTTGTATCACCATCAATTAAGGTTGAAGAATGGATTTTGCCTTATCTAAATCAGCATCGTAACCAATTCCAAAAGTCCATTCTTGACGTCTAAATTCCTGAGCACTATAATTAATCAAAGAACCGTTGCTCAAACCCCGTTTGGAAATAATTGCTTGTTGTCCGGATGTGGTCAGTGTGGTGACGAAAATTTGAATGGACTTCACCGTACCTGAGTGGCCCTGGGCCTCAATAAAATCGCCGACTTTGAATGGCTTAAACATCAATATCATGGCGCCCCCTGCAAAGTTTTGAAGCGTACCACTAAAGCCATACCTACTGCTAAGCCTGCAGCACCAAGCACTGGCAACAATACTGGTAGTCGCGACTCCCAATTGATTAATGGTAGCAATGACTGACAAATGCCTGTAGGGTGATTTTAAAAACTCCAAGAAATGTCGTAAGACTCGCATCCACTTCTCGAAGCGCTCATTGCTTTTTAAAGGCCCTTAAGAATCATCACCTTTACGACGCGCATTCCAATCCAAAAATAAGCAATGGCCAGCACAATGTGCTTTGCCCATTCGAATGCATTTTCTTTCTCCAAGAGATCCAATATTTCTTCCATGATGTTTCCATCTTCTTTTTTTTACGAGCTACTGTAAATTCTAATAGCGATTCAAACGCAGTCACGCTCTGCACTTTTGGAAAATTAGAAAGAATTCTTTTGCTTTGCTAATGCCCTTCCATTTTCGAGCACGAGCATAATCTAATCCACCAGAATTTCGAACAAAATCCACCACTTCCTGAACCTTTTTCGGACGTTCGTGGTCTTTTTTATGGTTTTAATAATGATTTGTTTGTTTGGATGCCGTCTGTTTTGAAGGCATTGAATCAAGCGGCAAAGTCATTTTCTGTTCTTTGATGTCAATTCCGGAAGGCTTTACCTGTTAAATTTACTTTTTCAAAATCAAATAAATCATCCTTTGATTTGAAAAGCCAACCCTAAATCGACGACCAAACATCGCGCATCTGCTCACTTGAACCTCATCGACGCACCTGCACTTTGGACGCTCCAACGACACAACAGGTTTCAATAGTGAATGCCGTTTTTTGTTGAATGACTTCATAATAACCTCTTCTGTAATGTCTAATTTTCTTGCTTTCTCTATTTGAAGCAGTTCACCTTCACTCATCGCCTTTTCACTGCACCACTGACATGTTCCAAGTAGTTCGTATTGCTTCCTCTCCACAGCTAGTAAAAGCACCTTAGACAAAAGATAATCTCCGATTAAAACTGCCACTTTATTTTTCCACAGCGCATTGATCGAAAAAAAACCTCGACGCATGTCGGCGTCGTCTACTACATCGTCATGAACTAAGGGTTGCTGTGTGCATCAGTTCTATCAAAGCCACCAACGTAGGTGCTCTCGTTCACTTTGCCCAACAATTTTTGCCGTCAAAAGACGAGGATCGGACGAAGTTGCTTCCCTTACGCTTGACCATGTAATTCATCACTCGATCAACCAAAGGAGTTTTGAGCTTTAAATGCATTTTGAAACCTTGGGCATCAAAGCGTTGCATCTCTTCAGCAATAGGTGCTTTAATAGAATTCAATTTGACATTAGTTCCAGCCCATTTCTTTAAGATCTGTTCATAGGCTTTTTGAACGTTCAAGAAGGTTTCTTTGGCAGCCTGCCTGTGCCTCTTCACCGGCATCGACTAAACGATCCGGATGGTATTTCAAGCGCCATCTTTACGATACGCCTTTTTTACTTCAGCTTCGGCTGCCTTTTCTACTCACTTCCAAAACTTTGTATGCCCAATCCGCATCCTCATTCCTTTATAGAACATCGCTTTGATCGAAGCAAAGTCGTAGGATTAATGCGAAGATTGCGCGCGATGCGACGAATTTCCTCAAGCTCACTCTGATGCAAATATCCATCTGCTAAACCCAGCTTGAATAAAAAATGAATTAACTGTAAGACGCGTACTGTGATTCGTAAAACTATTAATCTGATTAACCTTTGGTTAAGCGGAATCTGTTGATCGACTATTTTTCTAAAAACTTTGAAACTCTCGTTGGCGCGTTCCTTTCCAAACATGCCAACGAACTGCTGACGAACAAAGTCCAATTCACTCTGACTACTTTACCGTCTGCTTTAATCACCCGAGCAGCAAGCACTAATAAGGAAATATGAAAATCGCTTGGCGATCCCTGATTGTTGTTCGCTTGTATACCTACTGGCCGACTTTTCAGTCTTCTCGGCACCACCAATCGTGCATCATATTGCCCAAAGCTACTCCGAGCAGCGCCCCAATAGGACCGCCTAAAGACCAGCCTAAACCGCCTCCGAAAATTTGAAATAAACGTTTCATTCGCAACCCAAAGATACTTACGTGAACGGAAAAAACTTAAGCCTGTAATCGAATTAAACCACGAAAATCGCAACGGCTGATATACCTGCCTATGATTACGATTACCAAGGCGATCTGAGCATAGAGCTTGCGCTGTTGACATTTTCTCTTCAGGAGACCGTTTACTAGTTCCTGAAGACCGCACTCGTAGTGTTGCTTGAGGTGCTGCACATAGACATAGTTGAGTTTTGTTGTGTAGTCTTTAGAAAGATAAAAATTCTTTAGTCTTTAACAAATCTATTTTTTATTTCACTTATTACCAACATTTAAACAAGCGTTTAACCCTTTAATAGTCTCGATTTAGACCTTCTGACAAAAAAGCAAAAAAATCCCAAACGTCCTGATTGGGATTTTCAATTTTAGTTTACCTATGGTTTACGAGCCACAAGAAACGCATTCGTCCGGATTTTCAATTGAACAAGCAATTTTCTCTTCAGCCGTCACTTCTTCGCTCATCGAGCCAATGGCTTCTTTTTGAGCTTTAACACGTGCTTCGATTCGGCTGGAGAAGCTCTGCCGTAGTCAGGAACAGCATCAACCTTATCTGAAGTAGCTGTACCCGAAACACCAGGAGCTCATATCTGTCTGAGCGTTCTTCTTTACAGTAAACTTAATTGCAGAAGAAGCAGGTTTAGAACGCAAGTAATACATACCCGTTTTCAATCCTTTCTTCCAAGCGTAGAAGTGCATAGAAGTCAATTTACCCATGTTTGGACTTTCCATGAAGAGGTTGAGACTTTGGCTTTGATCGATAAAGATTCCACGATCGGCAGCCATATCGAGGATATCACGCATCGAGATTTCCCAAACAGTCTTATAAATGGCTTTTAAATTTTCTGGCACACCTTCAATGTTTTGTACTGAACCGTTTGACGCCATCAAGCGCATTCTTCATATCGTCATTCCACAACCCTAAGTCAATCAAATCGTTCAATAAATGCTTGTTCACTACAATGAATTCGCCTGAAAGCACACGACGTGTATAGACATTCGATGTGTACGGCTCAAAACATTCGTTATTTCCAAGATTTGAGAGGTCGATGCCGTTGGCATTGGAGCCATCAACAATGAATTTCTTACACCGTGCTCTTTCACTTCTTCACGCAAGGTTTCCCAGTCCCAACGACCACTAAGTTCTTCATCCTTCACATCCCATAGATTGTGCTGGAACTTCCCTTTAGAGATCGGTGATCCTTCGTAGGATTCATAAGGACCATCCTTTGCTTGATCCTTCGAAGAAGTTACTGCGGCATAAATACATGGTCTCGAAAATGTCCTTTGTTGAGCTGTTTTCGCCTCTTCCGAATCGAAAGGCAAACGCAACATAATAAAGGCATCAGCTAAACCTTGGACACCCAAACCTACAGGGCGGTGACGCATGTTTGAATTTCTTGCTTCCACTACTGGGATAGTAGTTGCGGTCAATTACTTTGTTCAGATTCTTAGTGACCTTGTAGGTCACATCAAACAATTATCGTGGTCAAATTACCATCTTCAGTTACGAACATCGGCAACGCTATAGAGGCTAGATTACATACCGCAACCTCATCCGGAGAGGTGTATTCTAGAATTTCCGTACACAAGTTTGACGAACGAATGGTTCCCAGATTCTGCTGGTTTGATTTCAAGTTTGCAGCATCCTTGTAGAGCATGTATGGCGTTCCAGTTTCAATCTGGCTTTCCATAATTTTCGCCCAAACTTCACGAGCTTTCACTGTTCTGCGACCACGGCCTTCACTTTCGTATTTCGTGTAAAGGTCTTCAAACTCTTTACCGTGGCAATCGAACAAACCTGGACACTCGTTTGGACACATCAATGTCCATTCCTCGTTCTTCTCAACGCGCTCCATGAATAAATCTGGAATCCACATTGCATAGAACAAATCACGTGCACGCATTTCTTCTTTTCCGTGATTCTTTTTCAGATCTAAGAATTCGTAGATATCTGAATGCCATGGTTCAACATAAATTGCAAATGACCCTTTACGCTTACCACCACCTTGATCTACATAACGAGCCGTATCGTTGTAAACACGAAGCATTGGAACAATACCGTTAGAAGTACCGTTGGTTCCACCAATGTAAGAACCCGTAGCGCGATGTTGTGAATGCTCAATCCAATTCCACCAGCACTTTGAGAAATCTTAGCCGTTTGCTTCAACGTATCATAGATACCATCGATGCTGTCGTCTTTCATTGTAAGCAAAAAACAAGAACTCATCTGAGGTTTAGGAGTACCGGCATTAAACAACGTAGGGGTTGCATGCGTCATGTACTTCTTACTCATGAGCTCATAGGTCTCAAGCGCGCTTTCAAGATCGTCCTTGTGAATACCAATACTTACACGCATCAACATGTGCTGTGGGCGTTCAACGATTTTGCCGTGCATGCGTAACAAATACGAACGCTCCAAGGTCTTGAAACCGAAGTAGTCGTAAGAGAAATCTCTATCGTAGATGAGTTGCGAATCTAAAAATTCCGCATTTTTCTGAATGATTTCAAAAACGTCATCAGCAATTAAAGGTGCTTTTTACCGGTTTCTGGATTGATGTATTCATACAAACCCTGAACCGTCTCAGAAAAGCTCTTTTGGTGCTTTTGTGGAAGTTGCTCACCGCGATTCGTGCTGCAAGATTGGCATAATCAGGGTGTTTGATGGTCATTGACGCTGCAGTTTCTGCAGCAAATTATCTAACTCAGAAGTAGTTACTCCATCATAAACACCGTCAATAACACGTTTTGCTACAGAAACCGGATCAACATATTCGCTCAACCCGTAGCAGAGTTTTTCAATTCGTGCCGTGATTTTATCAAATTTAACCGCTTCCTTTCGGCCGTCTCGTTTTAATACGCGCATCATGGTATTGTTCTTTCTTGTGTTGTGTGTTTTTCTTATTAGAAGTTCATTGCGCCAAAAGCGTCATCAATGTTGTGGTCCGATTGCTCTTCGCCAACACCTGCTTTCTTGTATTCAGAAACGCGCTTCTCAAAGAAATTGGTTTTTCCTTCCAATGAAATCATGTCCATGAAATCAAAAGGATTGGCAGTGTTATATACTTTCGGGCAATTCAGTGTCTCAAGGAGGTGATCCGTTACGAACTCAAATATTCCGACATCAGTTTAGAATTCATTCCAATCAGATTAACGGGGAGTGATTCAGTGATGAACTCACGCTCGATTTCCAATGCTTCTGAAAGAATTTGAGTGATACGCTCCTGAGGCACCTTGTTCACCAAATGGTTGTTGTGCAAGTGGCATGCAAAGTCACGGTGCAAACCTTCATCACGCGAAATGAATTCGTTTGAGGTCGCTAAACCTGGCAACAGTCCGCGTTTTTTCATCCAGAAAATAGAACAAAATGCTCCAGAGAAGAAAATTCCCTCAACCGCCGCAAAAGCAATCAAACGCTCTGCAAATGATTCAGACTCAATCCAACGCAATGCCCAATCTGCCTTTTTCTTGATGGCAGGGAAACGCTCATTGCGCATTAAACAGCTCGTCCTTTTCACTATCATTGTCCACAAGCGTGTCAATTAAAAGTGAATACATCTCACTGTGGATGTTTTCCATCATGATTTGGAATCCGTAGAAGAATTTAGCCTCTGAGTATTGCACTTCATTTACGAAGTTCTCCGCTAAATTTTCATTCACGATACCGTCTGATGCAGCAAAAAATGCCAGAATGTGTTTTAGAAATAACGCTCATCGTCCGAGAGCTTTTTCCAATCCACAACATCTTGGTGAAGATCAATTTCTTCCGCTGTCCAAAAAGATGCTTCTTGCTTCTTGTACCACTGCCAAATATCACTATGCTGGATAGGAAAAATGACAAACCTGTTCTTGTTTTCCTGAAGGATGGGTTCTTGTTGCATGGTTGCAATTATTAGTCGTCGTTAAGGCCGATTAAAAAAGTATAATCAGCTTAAAATCAATTAATTAAACTAGCTCTTGTGGCGCGGAGTAGGCACTGGTGCTCACTTGTTGTAGTGAACGGCCTATACAAACATGGCCCGTATTTGAGGGAATATCAAGAAAGTTAAATCGGGTTTTTACCACAGTTATTAACAACCTCCTTAGGTATCAAAAATGAACCATTGGGACCCTACGTTCGATTGCAGCGACCCTTGTGCGTATTTCATACTAATTCCAAAAAAGTATTTTCCTTTAGGATCTCGATAAATGCGCAGCAACTTCTTCGAGCTCGTCGTAAAACGCAGGACCGTATTTCCGGATAAGCGGTTCTTTTAAGAATCTGTAAACAGGTACCTTCAACTCTTCACCTAGGGCACAAGCATCACTACAAATGGACCAACGGTCATAGTTCAACGCCTCGAAATCTGTGTATTTAGCAATGCGAATGGGATAGAGATGACAGGAAATGGGTTTTTTCCAATCCACTACACCGTCATTGTATGCTTGTTCAATACCACATTTCGCCGTACCGTCGGGATCAAAAACGGTGTAAGCACATTCTTTTCCATTATTCAATGGTGTTTCCAGCTCGCCTATCCCAGCGACACTGGTCCCTTGATTCTCAATGGATTTTCGACCTTCTTCAGTCAGATACTGACGGACTTTAGGATAGATCTTTTCAAGTATTTCCGCCTCTTCAGGTTCCACAGGGGCACCTGCATTGCCTTCTACACAACAAGCGCCTTTACAAGCACTGAGATTGCACACAAACTCCTTTTTGAAGAGCTCCGACGAGAGCAACTTATTACCTATTTCTATCATATGTACAAAGCTAGTTCAGTAATGGGATGGTCAGCTAAGAGAAACACGCTAATTTTGCACCAAATACTAACCGCATGGGTTTCAATTATAATGACGCGTTGAGCGCCTTCCTTATTTTATTTGCAGTCATCGATATACTCGGTAGCATTCCCATTATCGTAAGTCTGCGTAAAAAGGTAGGTCACGTTCAAAGCGAAAAAGCGACACTGGTTGCAGGAGCAATCATGATTGTGTTTCTCTTTTTAGGAGAGCGCATCCTTCATTTGCTCGGTGTTGATGTTCAAAGCTTTGCCATCGCAGGTAGTTTTGTATTGTTTTTCTTAGCTCTTGAAATGATTCTAGGGATTACGCTGTATAAAGAAGAATCGCCAAACACTGCGAGTATCGTTCCTATCGCATTTCCGATGATCGCAGGGGCAGGTACCATGACCTCATTGGTTTCGCTGCGCGCAGAATTTGCGACCATAAACATTATTATTGCCATCGTACTCAATATGATCGTGGTATACGCCGTGCTAAAGAACACGGAGCGTATTGAGCGTATTATGGGTAGCGGAGGACTCAGTATTCTTAGAAAAGTTTTCGGTGTTATCTTGCTCGCTATTGCAGTGAAGCTCTTTTTCGCCAACCTCATCCCTTATTACAAAACGCATAAATCACCATGTCTGACGACCAGTTTAAAAATGTTATTGCCCATGCTAAAGAGTACGGGTTTATCTTTCAAAGCAGTGAAATTTATGATGGCCTCAGCGCTGTTTATGATTATGGCCAGAACGGCGCACTGCTAAAGAACAACATCAAAGCGTATTGGTGGGGAGCAATGGTGCAAATGCACGAGAACATTGTGGGCATTGATTCCGCAATATTCATGCATCCAACGACTTGGAAAGCTTCGGGACACGTGGATGCTTTTAACGATCCATTGATCGATAACAAAGACAGTAAGAAACGTTACCGTGCAGACGTACTGATCGAGGATCACGTCGAAAAAATTCGCCAGAAGATCGAGAAGGAGGTCAGTAAAGCAGCGAAGCGCTTTGGGGAAAGTTTCGATCGCGCACAATTCGAATCTACCAATCCACGCGTCGTAGGTTACCATGAGAAAATCCGTGCCATCATGGACCGGTTTGTCAAATCCATGGAATCTGAAGACCTCGCTGATGTGAAACAACTTATTGAGGACGAACAAATTAAATGCCCAGTGAGCGGTTCTATGAATTGGACCGATGTACGCCAATTCAACTTAATGTTCGGTACTCAAATGGGATCGGTAGCCGAAGGTGCCTCAACTTTATACCTACGTCCAGAAACGGCTCAAGGGATTTTCTTGAACTACCTCAACGTACAGAAAACGGGGCGCATGAAAATTCCATTCGGAATCGCTCAGATCGGAAAGGCATTTAGAAATGAGATTGTTGCGCGCCAATTCATCTTTAGAATGCGTGAATTCGAACAGATGGAGATGCAATTTTTCGTTCGCCCAGGCACAGAAATGGAATGGTACGAAACGTGGAAAGAAAAGCGTCTCGCATGGCACATGAGCTTAGGTTTTGATGCCAGCAATTACAGATTTCACGACCATGAAAAATTGGCCCATTATGCAAACGCGGCCGCTGACATTGAGTTTAATTTCCCATTTGGCTTTAAAGAATTGGAAGGAATACACTCGAGAACGGACTTTGATTTGAAGCAACACGAGGAATTTAGCGGCAAAAAATTACAATACTTTGATCCGGAATTGGGTGAAAACTATGTGCCGTATGTCGTAGAAACCTCTATCGGTCTTGATCGCATGTTCCTGGCAATTCTATCGAACAGTCTACAGACAGAGCAGTTGGAAGACGGTTCATCGCGCACAGTGCTCAATATTCCAGCCTTCTTAGCCCCTTACAAAGTAGCCGTCCTACCCTTGTTGAAGAAAGATGGACTTCCCGAAAAAGCACGTGAGGTGGTAAATGCATTGAAATTTGACCACATGGTTCAATACGATGAAAAAGATGCGATTGGAAAGCGCTACCGCCGTCAAGATGCTGCCGGGACCCCTTTGTGTGTTACGGTCGATCACCAAACGCTGGAAGACAACACGTTAACGGTGCGATTCAGAGATTCCATGGAGCAAATCCGCATCCCGATGACGGAATTAAGTGCTCTTGTAGCTCAAAAAGTGTCATTGAGCGCACAATTTTCAAAACTTTAAGCTTAAATTAATTGTAGACATTTGATTTTCAGTTAATTTTCGGCTGTTTATAAACTAAAATCATTCGCTAAATGAAAAAAGTACAATTATTCGCTGCGGCTGTTGTTGCTGTTGCAATGACTGCTTGTGCAGCACCTGCAGAAGAAGCTGAAGTAACTGAAACTGAAGTAACTGAAGAAGTAGTTGCTGAAGAAGCTACTGAGGAAGTTGCTGAAGAAGCTGATACTACAGCTGAAGAGGCTACTGAAGAAGTTGCTGAAGAAGTAACTGAAGAAGCTGCTGCTGACGAGCACGAAGGTCACGACCACTAGGAAGTCACCTCGCTTTAAAAGCAAAAAAAATCCCATTACTGCGCTGCAGTAATGGGATTTCTTATTTTAAAGTGGCTGTTGCAGTACGCACCACTTCTTTCAAAACTGCGTCGTCGGTTCGGAGTACATTTCTATATGCATCGAAACCCCAAATGTTTTTGGCGTAAGCTGCTTTTAAGAGAAATCTAATTTCATCAAGGTCTGTGCTCGAGAGATCTTCTAAAGTCAAACCGTAGCTGCCGTACTCTAAAAACGCATAGAGTTGCATGTCGGAGAGTTCAAAATCGGTCACAAATCTATCGAACGTCCAAAGTTCGAAATCTGCTCGTTGCGCATCAATCTGCTCGAACGCAAAGGCATCCATGGTTCCAAAGGACATGCTCCAGTAATAGCTGTTGGAGGAGTCGGCCGGTAAATAAACATCAGGCTCGATGCCACCGCTTGCCAGAAGTACCTTGCCGCTATCGCTCGGTAAAAACAGCGCCTTCCATTTGGCCAGGAAGATCTGCGCCTTCGTAAGGCTTTTGGATGGAGCGACCCGAAGGCGTGTAATAATAGGCCACTGTTAACCTTACCTTAGAACCGTCTGATAGGATTTTATCTTCTTGGACCAACCCTTTTCCGAAGGAGGTCGTTCCATAAACCGTTGCACGATCGTGGTCTTGCAATGCACCTGTCACCACTTCAGAAGCACTGGCACTGTTTCCATCAATGATGATGTGCACCGGTAAATCTTCATACCGCTCACCGCCCGAAGCTGTGGAAGTATGCGTCCTGCCATCACCGTATTTCGTGATTACGATACTTTTATCTTCACTCAAAAACTCATCAGCGATGGCCACTGCCTCGTGAAGGTAACCGCCAGGGTTGCCGCGTAAATCTAGGATTAGACCGCGCATTTGTAAACTATCCAATCTACTCAGCGCAACCAAGAGCTCATCGTGAGTGGTCTCAGCAAAGCGCTCCACACGCACGTAGCCCAAACTGCCCAACATCTGCGTACTGACCACACTTTCTAATGGAATGATACCGCGTTGAACAGCCGCAGTCAACTTTAAGCCATTCCGAACCACACCGAAAGTCACATAAGAGCCTTCTTCACCCTTAATTCTTTGCGTTACTTCTTCATTAGTGAGTTGGGGGCCGACAATGGTATCACCGTCGATGGTCACAATTCGATCGCCCGCCAACAAGCCGTAGGAGGCTGCAGGACTGTTTTTCATAATGTTCACAAAGACCAATGTGTCCTTGTGAATGCGGAACTCTACTCCAATACCGGAGAAGTTTCCTTGCATTCGTTGGGCGATATAATCACCATCTTCGGCTGGGATGAATGTGCTGTGAGGATCGAGTGAACTCAAAATATGATTCATCGCATCGTCCATTAACGCGTCTATGTCAAGAGTATCAACGTATTCGTATTCGAGGTAACGAAAAAATTGGTCCAATTTTGACCGATCCGGTTGGGCATCTGTACGAAACTGCAAACCAATCCATACCCCAAAAATGAGGAATCCAAAAACCCATAAGACTACTGAATCACGCTTCATTCGACCGCCAACTGTTGCGTTACCACACCTGCCTTCTCTAAAAAGCGTAAACCGCTATCATCCTTGTATTTATTGATATAAACTAGACGACGAATACCCGCCTGATAAACCAACTTACTGCATTCCTTGCACGGACTCAAGGTCAAATATAGTGTCGCTCCTTGAGCGGAAGCCGGACTACCGGCCACTTTGAGAATGGCATTCGCTTCAGCATGCAGCACATACCATTTGGTATAATTCTCATCGTCTTCACACGGATTCTCGAATCCTGTAGGCGTACCGTTAAATCCGTCCGAAATAATCATTCGATCCTTAACAATCAATGCGCCGACTTTTTTGCGATTGCAATGACTAAGTTGTGCCCACTCCTGCGCCATTCGCAGGTATGCCCGATCGTATTTTTGCTGCTTTTGTTGTTCTTCTGCTGTCATGAAGCTGTGAATTTAGAACTTTCGGGTTGAAGCCGGGGTACGGCGGAACCAATTATTTTAATCCCGCATTAATGGGTATCGTATATTGGATTCGAACCGGTTTTCCGTCAAAAGTTGCGGGAATCATCTTAGGCAGCGCCTGAACCGAACGCACAGCCTCGGCATCCAACAAAGCGTCTAAACCTTTCACCACATTTACATTAGTAATGCTACCGTCGCTTTCTACCACGAAGTTCACATAGATCTTGCCTTCAATACCCAGGGAGCGCGCGGCTTCTGGATAGCGGTATTCCTCTGCCAAATAACCCGATAATTTATTGTTGAAACACTTAAAACCCGCGTCGGGATCTTTGATTTTTTCACAGCCTGCATAGCTTGCATTAACTAAACCGCCTTGAGGCTTTTTCGCGCCGCATGCACTCAACAGAACTACAGCCGCTAAGAGGGCCACAACTTTTTTCATAGGTCTCGATTATTAAGATTCAAAAATAGGAACTTCGACGAGACACAGAACTAAAAGGTAGCTAAAGCAAAAAACCCATCTTCGAGAATACTCGAGATGGGTTTTTTAGATTGTCGGCTGCGCAAGCGCTGCCGAGGTGTTGTACCTTGGGCGGGAATCGAACCCGCACTCCCGAAGGAACTGGATTTTGAATCCAGCGCGTCTACCAATTCCGCCACCAAGGCATTGTGGAATTGGACGGCAAAAATAAGGGGGTTTTCCAATTCTCCTAACTTTTAAAAGAAAGAATTTTATTCCCGCCAGGATTAAGGTGTGTTTTTCTGTTCTTTTACTTACATTTGCACCCCTCTTCGGAGGAGCTTAAACCGCTACAATAATACTGATACACAGCACAGATGGTACCTGAAGCTAAAATTTTTGCCGGTAGACACACCATGCACCTTGCAACACAGATTGCTGAGCGCTATGGCATACCCATGGGTAATGTGAAGATCACAGAGTTCAGCGACGGTGAAATTTGTCCTTCCTTTGAGGAAACTGTGCGTGGTACTCGTGTGTTCTTGATTCAAAGCACGAACCCTCCGGCAGATAACCTGATGGAATTACTCATGCTTTGTGATGCGGCAAAACGTGCTTCTGCTAAGCACATCACAGCGGTTATTCCTTACTTCGGGCTTGCACGTCAAGACCGCAAGGACAAACCCAGAGTACCCATAGGTGCAAAATTAGCAGCTAAGATGCTCATGGCTGCCGGTGCAACACGTGTGATGACGATGGACTTACACGCTGATCAGATCCAGGGATTTTTCGAAGTACCTGTAGATCATTTGTTCAGCTCTGCGCTATTCATCCAGGACATTGAAAAAATGAAGCTGGGTGATTTGTGTATCGCTTCTCCTGATATGGGAGGTGCAAAACGTGCACATGCCTACGGCAGTAAGTTAGAAGCTGAAGTAGTGATTTGCTACAAGCAACGCAAAAAGGCGAATGTCATTGATATGATGACCGTTATCGGCGAGGTTGAAGGCAAAAATGTCATTCTTGTAGATGATATGGTTGATACCGGCGGTACGTTGTGTAAAGCTGCAGAAATGCTAAAAGAAAAAGGCGCTAAAACGGTTCGTGCATATTGTACGCACGGTGTTTTGAGCGGTCCAGCACAAGAGCGCATAGCGCAAAGTGCATTAGAGGAATTGGTCATTACTGACACCATTCCTCAAACCAGTGAGAACCCAAAGATCCGTGTGATCTCCGTTGCTGAAATGTTTGCTCAGGTGATGAAAAATGTTCACCACCACGAGAGTATTTCAGGACACTTTATAATGTAATACCAGAATAAACTAGATCAGATGAAGTCTGTTGAAATTCAAGGAAATCTAAGAACCGAAGTAGGTTCTAAATACGCTCAGCAGGAGCGTAAGGCAGGTAACGTACCGTGTGTTATTTACGGTGGCGAAGCACCTATTCACTTCTCTGCACCTACACTAGCCTTCAAAGGCTTGGTATACACTGCTGAGGCAAAAACTGCGAAAATAACTGTGGGAGGTTCTACGGTTGAGGCTGTGATTCAAGATTTACAGTTCCATCCGGTAACTGACCATTTGATGCACATTGACTTCATCCAGTTGGTAGAAGGCAAGCCTGTAACCATGGACATTCCAGTTGTACTACACGGTCAAGCACGTGGTGTATTGAACGGTGGTAAGTTGAAAAGCGTTCTTCGCAAGCTAAGTGTTCGCGCTGTACCTGGCCAATTGCCTGATAGCATTGAATTGGACATTACCAACCTTAGAATTGGTAAGTCTATTCGTGTAAGCGATGTAACGCCTGAAGGATTTGAAATCCTCAACGCAACAACTCAGTTATCGTTACCATCAAGAAAGCACGTGGTGCTGTCGATGATAGTGATGATGAAGAAGAAGGTGCAGAAGAAGGCGCTGAAGCTACAGCAGAAGCTGCTGCAGAATAATTTTTACCTTTACGGGTATGAAGAAATTCCTCATTGTAGGCCTAGGAAATCCTGGTGCTGAATATGAAAATACCCGTCATAACATAGGTTTTTTGACATTGGACGCCTTTGCGAAGGCGTCCAATGTTGTTTTTGAACCTGGGCGCTACGCGCTAACGGCAGAAGCGAAGATTAAGGGACGTACGTTCCGTTTAATCAAGCCTACCACCTTCATGAACCTTAGTGGAAATGCAGTACGCTACTGGATGCAGGAGGAAAGTATTCCCATTGAAAATGTTTTGGTCATCGTTGATGACCTTGCATTACCCTTGGGTGCGGTGCGCATACGCGAAAAAGGTTCCGATGCGGGACACAACGGCTTGAAAGATATTCAAGCAAAATTGGGCCGTAACGACTATCCTAGACTAAAATTCGGCATTGGCAACGACTTTCCTAAAGGCCGCCAAGTCGACTACGTGCTCGGTGAATGGAACAAAGACGAAATGCTGGAGCTCCCTGGTCTCATAGAACACTGCGTTAAAGCCATCCAAAGCTTCGCGCTGGCCGGTACGAAACTCACCATGACCCAATTCAATAAAAAATGACCAAGGCCCAGCGCATCTTGGCATTCTATTACGGGTTAGACTTTGACCACGCCTACCTGGACGATGATCTGGCCGTTCTCAATCCGTTTGAAGGCGCCAGTCCCGCGCAAGAACGCGCACTCTCCGATTTCTATCATAGGTTTTATAACGACGACAAGCCACGGAATTTATTCCTGGGTATCAATCCTGGAAGATTAGGTGCTGGCGCGACCGGTATTCCTTTTACAGACACGAAGCGTCTTGTAGCATGTGGAATTCCTTTTGATGCCTTTAGCACACACGAACCCAGCTCCGTTTTTGTCTACGAAGCAATAGATGCCTTTGGAGGAGCGGAGAAGTTTTATCGCGAATTCTTCATCGGTTCCGTTTGTCCCTTAGGATTTACCGTGCGGAAGAAAGGGAATTGGATCAATTTCAACTATTACGACCGTGCGAGTTTCGCAAAAGCGCTTGCCCCGTATTTATTGGCGCAGATTCGCGCACAAATTGAATTGGCTGGAAAGAACGAACGCATCATAGTCTTTGGCACTGGAAAGAATTTAAAATTCCTGACCCAATTAAATAAAGAATTCAATTTCACCCCTGAATTGGTCGCCTTAGAACATCCGCGCTATGTCATGCAGTACAAATACCGCGATCGGGAGACGTACATCGCGAAATACCTCGACGCGTTTTCCTTATAGACCCCGGTGCCGTTGCAAGGAGCACGTTTATGCATAAAAAAGCCACCCCTAAAGGAGTGGCTTTCGCATTTATACCGTTAGCGCATGCGTATTACATCATTCCCATGCCGCCGCCCATGCCACCTGGAGGCATTGCTGGCTCTTCCTTAGGAATTTCAGTGATCGTCGCTTCAGTAGTCAACAACAATCCTGCAACAGAAGCTGCATTCTCGAGCGCTACACGCGTAACTTTCGTTGGATCAATAACCCCAGCATCGTACATGTTTTCGTAAACATCGGTCTTCGCATTGAATCCAAAGTCACCTTTGCCTTCTTTTACTTTAGCAACGACAACCGAGCCTTCAAGACCTGCATTGTGTACAATCTGACGCAACGGTTCTTCGATCGCTTTCGCAATGATTTGAATACCGGTACTTTCGTCTTCGTTTTCCCCTTTCAGCTGCTCAAGCGCTGAGCTTACGCGAACAAGCGCTACTCCACCTCCTGGTACAAAACCTTCCTCTACTGCCGCTTTAGTGGCTGCAAGTGCATCATCTACGCGGTCTTTCTTCTCTTTCATTTCCACTTCAGAAGCAGCTCCCACATAAAGAACAGCAACACCACCAGCGAGTTTCGCTAGACGCTCTTGTAACTTTTCGCGGTCGTAATCTGAAGTAGTATTTTCAATTTGTGCTTTGATTTGATTCACACGACTAGCGATAGCCGCACTTTCACCAGCACCATTCACAACAGTGGTATTATCCTTGTCGATCGTCACTTTTTCAGCCGTTCCCAACATGTCGATGGTCGCTCCTTCAAGCGTCATACCGCGCTCTTCAGAAATCACTTGACCGCCAGTTAAAATGGCGATATCTTCGAGCATTGCCTTACGACGGTCGCCAAATCCTGGAGCCTTCACTGCAGCAATTTTGAGTGAACCACGAATGCGGTTAACTACTAAGGTTGCTAAAGCTTCCCCATCCACATCTTCTGCGATGATCAACAATGGGCGACCACTTTGAGCTGCTGGCTCTAGTACAGGAAGCAATTCCTTCATAGAACTTACTTTCTTGTCGTAGATCAGGATTAATGGGTTTTCCAATTCAGCGATCATCTTCTCCGTATTGGTTGTGAAATACGGGCTCAAGTATCCGCGATCAAACTGCATCCCTTCAACCACGTCAACGTACGTTTCTGTACCCTTCGCTTCTTCAACAGTGATTACCCCTTCATTTTTCACTTTCGCCATAGCCTCTGCGATCAATTTACCAATGGTACTGTCGTTGTTTGCTGAGATCGAAGCAACTTGCTCGATTTTGCTGTTGTCGTCGCCCACCTCTTGGCTTAGGGACTTTAATTCTGCAACCAAAGCGGTCACGGCTTTGTCGATACCGCGTTTTAAATCCATTGGATTCGCTCCTGCGGCAACGTTCTTCAAACCGTGGTGGTAGATGGCTTGTGCTAAAACAGTAGCCGTCGTGGTTCCATCACCTGCGATATCTGCAGTTTTAGACGCCACTTCTTTTACCATCTGTGCACCCAAGTTTTGCAACCGGTCTTCTAACTCGATCTCTTTCGCTACAGTAACACCGTCTTTTGTGACGTGCGGTGCACCGAATGATTTCTCGATAATTACGTTACGCCCTTTGGGACCTAAGGTTACTTTTACCGCATCTGCTAATGCATCCACGCCTGCTTTTAGGCTGTTTCTTGCATCTACGTCAAATGAAATTTGCTTTGCCATGATTTATGGTTTTTTCGTTTGATTAAACTATTGCCATGATGTCTGCCTCACGCATAATGAGGTAATCACCACTTTCATATTTGAACTCTGTGCCGCTGTACTTACCGTACAACACGACATCACCAACATTTACCGTCATGGGCTCATCTTTTTTACCCGGGCCCACGGCGACTACCGTACCTTTTTGAGGCTTCTCTTGCGCTGTATCCGGAATAATGATACCCGATGCAGTCGTAGTTTCAGCAGCTGCAGGTTCAATAATAACTCTGTCAGCTAATGGACGAATGTTTAAATCTGCCATGATTTATGTTTTTAGTTAAATAGTATATCCTTCTACAAGGAATTTTATGCCAAACGTTTTTCTGTGTCAGAGTGTCACCGCGCGGCAGTCGCCGCGCGAATTTTGACACACTAAAAAACAAAAAACCCGCGCAGCGAGCTGCGCGGGCCGTATGCTAAAGTCAAATTGACGGATTACTCAACGCTTTCAGGCATTCCTTCTACAGGTGCATCACCAGTAGGTGCTGCTTCACCCGCAGGTGCTGCCGGCATCTGTGGTTGGAACGGCATAGCGCCCTCAACTTGCTCATTAATAAGCGTATCTTCTAATACAACCTCACCATCGGTTGAAACCAGGTTCATTCCGATCACAAGAACAAACAAACCGATCACCAAAGCCCAAGTAGCCTTGTCTAAAAAGTCCGTTGTCTTCTTCACGCCACCCAGCATCTGTGGGCTATCACCACCAAAGGCAGCACTTAGACCACCACCTTTAGGGTTTTGAACGAGAATCACCAAAACGAGTAGGATCGACACTACTACGATCAAAATGGAGAATAATGCTATCATGAGTTCTTTTCTTTCTTAATTGCTCTAATTCGGTCGGCAAAGAAACTACTTTTTTCCGGGTATTTCAAACTTAGTACCTCGTAGGATTTAATTGCTTTATCAAAAAGTCCCTGCTTCAAGTAAATCTCTGCCAATGTTTCCGTTACGAAGCGGCCTTGGCCATCTGCTTCGAGACTAAATACATTGATTTTTCCGTCGCGCTTGTTCCCTTCAAACTTCGGTAACTCACGGATAATTTTTTTAATATCTGGTCCTGCTGCATCTGCCTTTTTACTAGTTGGGACATCCACTGGCGCTACCCTGGTTTCTGCATTGAGCCATTGCAAGAAGGAAGCTTTTTCACTAAACGGCATCTCACGTTCTTCAGGCGTTTCCCACGCAGGCGCTTTGGTAAGTTCGGAAGCTTTTGAAGCAGGCGCCGTTTGAACTTCTTCTAAATCGGTTTCCAATTCAAAGGAAGGTACATCTGCGGCTATTTTATCCGATTTCTCTACTGCATCCGATTGACCTACCAACTGCTCCTCAGGTGCTTCTTGTTTATCGCTCACCGGGGCAACTTCATCGGTACGTTTAGTATCGCTCACTGTGTGATCTAGCGCCACTACCTCAGCCTGTTTTGACTCATCCACAGGGAGTTGTTCTGCAGCACGAGGCGCTTCCTCTACTGGTTCAGAGGGTTGTGCCGCTGGAACCACTGGAGCCTCATTGCCGCGCAAAGCGCGCGACCTCAAAATGGCATTTCTAACGGCCTCAGGCAAATGAGAGAGGTCTTCGGGCACCGTCGTTGCTTTTTTCGGTGCCGACGGTTTCGGCTGTTTCTTTGTGGCGCGAGGCGCCGGTTTCTTCACTGGCGCTGCCTGCACCTCATGCTTTTTAGGCTCGACCTCAGCTACCTCCTGCTTTTTCGGCTCAACCTCGACCATTTCTGGTGCCGGCACTTTCGGCGGGGCGGCGACTTCTACTGTGGGCTTCACAACGACGGGACTACTCGAGGTACTATCACTTGCCGCGGCCAACTCCGTATGGCTTTCGTAATATACTTTCAATGCCTCACGGTTCGGGGTAGCGATGGCTGTCCGCTTTACCTGAGCCGGCAGTAAGTAACTTTCTTGCTGTTGCAACGCCTTCATGTAAAGCGCTTGAAGCGGTGCTGCATAAGGAAAATCCGATACCGCTTGTTTAAGCATCGCAAGCTCCGTCGCGTTTAAACGCTCAGGATAGGTATACAATTCTTCGATTTTCTTTGCGTTCATCTACCAATTAGCAATCGCCCGGTTTAATATATCTTCAGTCAATTCTTTGATGATCTCCGCAGACAATTCTGTTTCAATATCGGAAAAATTCAAATCCGCATCGTAATCTCTGGATCGGCTGAAACGTTGCTCAAAACTGTTTTCATCCGCGATACTGTTCTCAAAGGAAACTTTAACGGAAATGGTAAAGCGCATCTGCGCAACTTCACTAGGACCGCGCGCCGCTTGTGGACGTAAACTGTAATCTGTAATAGCGCCTGAAAATTCCATATCTGCTGGACCTTCGACCAAACGCAATGAAGTTTGTTGCACAAAGATGTCCTTCAACGATTCGGTAAAAATCTGTGACATCTCGGGATTTACAATCGCTGCCGTGTTGTCAAAGAAATCTACATTCAACGTTTTTGCCTCCCCTACATTCCCTCCAGTAAAACTATATCCCCCTTACATCCTGAGAGGATGGAGAGAAACAGCAGTACAGTAAGGAAACGAAGTAAGCGCATTATTCTAAGTTGTATTGTTTGATCTTCCGGTACAAGGTACGTTCAGATATGCCCAATTCTTTGGCCGCAGCTTTTCGTTTTCCTTGCGTTTTATCCAATGCCTTTTTGATCAATTCAATTTCTTTATCGACCAGACTCAGATTCTCTATTTCGATCGTGTGCTCATCATCCTCAAAGGCATCATATTCATCCGGATTTACAAAGGAAACGTCGTTCGATCCATTTCCGGTATAAGGCGTCACTGATGAACGCTCGGTATATTCTGCTCCAATCTGCGGGTATTCGCGCTGCACACCCTCATAAAAACCTTCACCATTCTGAACGGCCTTCTTTAGCGCATTTAATTCCGAACGCATCTCAAACAAAAGCTTGTACAATGCTTCGCGCTCTTTTGCAAAATCTGCATTGCTGACCCCATCACTTATCCGGGAATTGGCCAATGCAGGAAGGTTCGGTGCATCCACCTCCGGTAAATAGGCTTTAAGTACTTCCTTACCTACTAATCGTGTCGTTTCGATCACACTCATTTGCTCGGCAAGGTTACGCAACTGACGAATGTTTCCTGGCCAGCGGTAATGCTCTAACAATCGCACTGCCTCATCGTCCAGACGCAGCGGTGGAAGATGGTATTTATTGGCAAAGTCCGCCGCGAATTTTCTAAACAGCAAATGAATATCTGATGGACGCTCCCGCAATGGCGGCAGATGAATTTCAACGGTGTTTAATCGGTAATACAAATCCTCACGGAACTTGTGATTTTTGATCGCATTGATCATACCCACATTCGTGGCTCCTACGACGCGCACATCTATTTTATTCGCTCTTGAGGCACCCACACGAATAAATTCACCCGTTTCTAAAACGCGTAACAATCGAACTTGAGAAGGCATAGGCAGCTCGCCCACCTCATCTAAAAAAATAGTACCCGCATCGGCCTCCTCAAAATATCCTTTACGCGCTCCAGTCGCTCCAGTAAAGGCACCTTTTTCATGACCGAAAAGTTCTGAATCTATAGTCCCTTCTGGAATGGCACCACAGTTTACTGCGATGTATGGATTGTGTTTTCTGTGGCTGAGCGCGTGAATAATCTTCGGTATGTTCTCTTTACCCACGCCACTCTCGCCGGTGACGAGCACGCTGATATCGGTCGGCGCAACTTGAACGGCCTTCTCTAAGGCGCGGTCCAGCAATGGACTTACCCCAATAATTCCGAAACGTTGTTTTAAGCTCTTGATATCTGACATTGGTCCAATTCTTTTACGCTTCAGGGTTCGCTACTACCGTCCCCAATAATGTGGCGGTGGTACAACTGTCTATCTTAACATGAACGAAGTCACCCGGTTTAAAATCATGACGATCAAAAACGACTACACTGTTCGTATCCGTGCGTCCAAACAATTGTGCTTCACTCTTTTTCGAGGTCCCTTCTACCAATACTTCAAACGTCTTGCCCACCATTTGCTCGTGGCGGTACAGGCTGTGCTTGCTTTGCAACTGGATGATTTCTGTTAAGCGACGTTTCTTCACCTCCTCTGGAATATCATCTTCCAATTTTCTAGCAGCATATGTATTGGGACGCTCACTGTAGAAGAACATGTAACCGAAGTCGTATTTCACATAATCCATCAAACTCAAAGTCTCTTGATGATCCTCTTCCGTTTCCGTTGGGAATCCCGAAATCATGTCGTGACTGATAGCGCAACCCGGTATAATACGTTGAATACGATCAATCAGTGCCATATATTCTTCGCGGTTGTGTCCGCGGTTCATCAATTCTAAGATGCGCGACGATCCCGACTGCACCGGCAAATGGATGTAATTACAGATGTTCTTGTATTTCGCAATGGTCTCCAGCACATCGTCGCGCATATCTTGTGGATTCGAAGTAGAAAAGCGAATACGCATGTGCGGCACTGCCTCTGCAACCATAGACATCAAATTCGCAAAATGAACTGCACTAGCCTTCGCGACATCTGAGGCTTTTTCAAAATCTTTTTTCAAACCGCCACCATACCACAGGTAGCTGTCCACGTTTTGCCCCAGCAGGGTGATTTCCTTGTATCCGCGTTTGGATAAATCCAATACTTCGTCTACAATGGTCTGCGGGTTACGCGAACGTTCTCGGCCACGAGTAAACGGAACTACACAGAACGTACACATATTGTCGCAGCCACGAGTAATGGATACAAAAGCACTCACACCGTTGCCGCCTAAACGAACCGGCTCAATATCGTCGTAAGTTTCTTCCTTACTCAAAATGACATTTACTGCCTTTCTTCCACCGTCGAGCTCTTGCAAGAGATTCGGCAAATCCCTGTAGGCATCTGGACCCACAACTAGATCGACCAATTGCTCTTCTTCCAGAAGTTTGCCTTTCACACGCTCCGCCATACAGCCGAGCACCCCAATTTTCATGTCGGGATTCTTTCTTTTGTGGCCGTTAAAATGATTGAGGCGGTTACGAACGGTTTGTTCTGCCTTGTCGCGAATGGAACAGGTATTCAACAACACTAAATCCGCTTCCTCAGCATTTTGTGTGGTGGTGTACCCCTCTTTACCCAAAACAGATGCAACAATCTCGCTATCAGAGAAATTCATCTGGCAGCCGTACGACTCGATGTAGAGTTTCTTTGTGCCCGTTGGGTTTTTGGTTTCGAGAACCGTTCCGTCGTGTTCATGTGGGTTCTTGTCGCCCTCGGCGTAGAGACCCCTTCCGCTTGCGCGCTTTGTCTTTGCTTCCATAATTGTAATCCGCTCAAAACTTTACTTTCTTTCGCGGTGGTACAAAGATACAAGCAATGCTGACAATTTGTCCGATTTTAAAAAATCTATTACGTAGTAATACGGAATCCCCGAAAACCACTCGAATATATAAGGAGTTGAAAGTTGCCGATTTTTAGCCTTTACTTTGCGGCAACAATTAAAATGCACCCCGCATCCTATGGCAAAGAATCTCGTAATCGTTGAGTCACCTGCAAAGGCAAAGACCATTCAGAAGTACCTAGGCGCCGATTTCCAAGTCCTATCCTCTTATGGACACATTCGCGATTTGTGCGATAAAGGAATGGCCATAGACATCGAAAACAATTTCCAACCGGAATATTGTGTTTCGAAAGACAAAACTACTTTGGTCAAGGAACTCAAAGCGGCTGCGAAGAAAGTGGATAAATTCTGGCTTGCTTCGGATGAGGACCGTGAAGGAGAAGCCATCGCATGGCACCTATATGAAAGTCTAGGGCTGAAAGACGAGAACACGGAACGCATCGTCTTCAACGAGATCACAAAAACTGCCATCCTTCGTGCAGTTGAAAATCCACGTAAAATCAACTAGGAATTGGTTGATGCCCAGCAAGCGCGTCGCGTTCTAGACCGACTCGTGGGTTACGAACTGAGCCCCGTACTTTGGAAAAGCATTCAGCGCGGTTTAAGTGCCGGGCGTGTTCAAAGTGTGGCAGTGCGCTTAATTGTCGAAAAAGAAAGAGAGATCGAGGGACACGAAGTGACCTCAAGTTATAAAGTCAGCGGAATTTTCAGCGATGGAAAAATCAGCTTCAAAGCCGATGTAAGCACCAATTTCAAAACCCAAGAAGAGGCAAAAGCATTCCTTGAAAATTGTGTTGGCGCCACCTACGAGGTAGAAAGTGTTGAAATGCGCCCAGGAAAGCGCAGTCCTGCTGCACCTTTTACAACCTCTACACTGCAACAAGAGGCGAGTAGAAAATTGGGCTTTAGCGTAAGCCAAACGATGACGCTTGCACAACGCTTGTACGAGGCCGGACACATCACGTACATGAGAACGGACAGCTTTAATTTGAGTAACGACGCCATTGCCGGTATCGCTGCCCACGTCGAGCAGAGTTACGGCACGGAATACCATCAAGCGCGCAAATTCACGACAAAAAACAAAGGCGCACAGGAAGCACACGAAGCCATTCGTCCGACCAACTTTGCAAAGAGTTTGGCTGGAGGAGACGACCGCCAGAAAAAACTTTACGACCTGATCTATAAACGCACCATTGCCTCACAAATGGCTGATGCGAAATTGGAAAATACCACGATCAAGCTGTTCAATCAAGGGCACCCGGATGCGCAGCGTTTCACGGCACGCGGTCAGGTCATCAAATTTGACGGTTTCATTCGTGTCTACCAGGAAGGAACGGACGATGAAAGCACGGACGAATTGGACGGCCAATTACCAGCGGTGAACGAAGGCAGCACCTTAACTTCTCAGGAAATTACTGCGACCGAACGCTTCACTAAACACACCCCTCGTTATACGGAAGCTTCGTTGGTGAAGAAATTAGAAGAGCTTGGAATCGGTCGACCATCGACTTACGCACCGACCATTTCTACCATTCAGAAGCGCAATTACGTTATTAAGGACAGCCTTGAAGGCAACCAGCGAGACTACCATGTACTAAGCGCCACGGCTAATGGCGTTGCTGCACGTGTAGATACGGAAACTTATGGCGCAGATAAAAACAAATTATTCCCTACAGACATCGGCCGAGTAGTCACCGACTTCCTGTTGGAGCATTACGGTTTGATCATGGACTACCAGTTCACGGCAAAGGCAGAAGCCAACTTTGATACGGTAGCCGCAGGGGAAATTGGCTGGCAAGACAGCATCAAAGAGTTTTACGGTGAATTCCATCCACTCATAGAAAATGCACCTGAAAACGCCCGCGCAAGCCGGGTCCTAGGGGAAGAACCAGGTACTGGTGAGCCGGTTTACGTCAAACTCGCCCGCTATGGATTCGTATTCCAGTTTGGTGACGGCGATGAAGAGACGAAACCCCGTTTCAAAAAACTCCCTCCTGGGGTAGGTTTCTATGATGCAACGCTAGAAATGGCGCTACGCAAAGAAGTGCTTCCACGCACCGTGGGCGATTATAAAGAGCTCGAAGTAAAAGCAAACGTTGGGCGCTACGGCCCGTACGTCATGTGGAATAAGAAATTCTACAGCCTTACCGATGATGCACCCGAAACAATAACTCTTGAAAAAGCCATTGCGGTTATTGAAGAAAAAGAAGCTGGTGCAGCGAACAACACCATTGCAGAGTTTACTGAAGAGCCATTGATTCAGGTACTCAAGGGCCGTTATGGACCGTACATCAAATCCGAAGGAAAGAACTTTAAAATTCCTAAGGACACGGATCCGGAAACACTCGACCGTGCCGCTTGTGAAGAACTTATCAAAGCTGGCCCTTCAAAGCGTCGGGCAAAGCGCAAATAAGGTTCTAAATTGGTCGGGTAAATGATTTGCCCGTGGAACATCTCAGCCCTGTACCTGAAAGTGTTATCGATGCACTTCCCGTTTTAGACGCCAATCAATTGGGACGGAGTATTCGTCGCCATACTGAAATGGAAGGTCTTCCCAGCCTCGATGGCATTAAGGTCGCCATTGTTGGGGTACAAGAGGATCGCAGAGCCTATCGCAACGTTGGTTGTGACGGCGCGGCGGACGCTATCCGACCCTATCTCTACCAGTTGTACAAAGGAAAATGGGATTTCGGCATTGCCGATCTAGGGAATCTATACAAAGGCGAACGGCACACGGACACGTTACTTTTACTCAAGGAAATCGCCCAAGAATTACTGCAAAGGCAAATCGTCCTAATCACTATCGGTGGCTCACAGGAACTTACCTACGCAAATTACCGCGGCTACGATTCACTCGAGCAAACGGTTAATATTGTCAGCGTGGATGCGCGACTTGATGTTGGTTCAGAGGGCCGCGAATTAGACCATCAAAGCTACGTTTCCCACCTCGTGCTTCAAGAGCCCCATAACCTCTACAATTTCACCAACCTGGGCTACCAGACGTATTTCAATAGCCCGGAAGAGATTGCGCTCATCGACAAACTTTTTTTCGAAGCGGTCCGATTAGGACACATCCAAAATCAAATTTCCCGTACGGAACCTTTTCTACGCGATGCCGACCTCGTCAGCATTGATTTGAGTGCCGTTCGCCAGAGCTATAACCCAGGAACTTTTTACACCTCCCCACACGGACTCAGTGGAGAGGATTTGTGCGCCATTACGCGCTATGCGGGCATGAGCGATCGACTGACCCAATTAGGGTTATTTGAATACAATCCTCGACTAGATCGCAACGGCCAGAGTGCGCACCTCTGTGCACATGCGTTGTGGTACTTTTCGAAGGCGTATCCCTGCGCTTTGGCGATTACCCGATCGGCTCTCGCGCCCATTATGAAAAATACACTGTGCTCGTTGACGACGAGGATGAGGTTCACTTTTACAAAAGTCCCGCCAGCGGACGCTGGTGGATAGAAATTCCAAAAGGCGGACCGCATTCCGACAGAACGACCCTAGCCCCTGTGATTATGAAGATTACACTGAAGCGTTAAACGGAAAAATACCGGCCAGATGGTGGAAAGCGCAGCAAAAAGCGTGATAACTCGCCAATAAAAGTGTTGTTCGCACGGGAATTTTTCTATCTTTAGCGGCAACTCAAAACATGTTTGCGCAAAACCACATGAAAAAACCCGTATCGCCCTGTTTGCAATACTCTGCAGTTCAGCCCTTTGGGCTCAACAAGACGTGCAGTTCACGCAGTTTGCAAACAATAAAATCTTCTACAATCCAGGTGTCACTGGATCTGGAGATGCCATCTGTCTTTCGGCAGCACACCGTTCGCAATGGGTAGGATTTGATAATGCTCCTACTACACAGAATTTTTCATCGAATATTCCTTTGAATTTCTTGCACGGCGGTTTGGCGCTAAATTTCACGAATGACATGATTGGCTATTTCAAGATATTACCGTGGGTGTTGGTTACGGGTACCAGATGGACCTTGCGGGAGGAACTTTGGGTTTAGGTCTTCGCGCAGACTTTAGAAATAAGAACGTTACGTCAGGCGTTTGGGCACCGCCCCAAACTATGAATGACCCCTCATTGGTCGCGCTAGGAAGCACCTCAATGGCTACAGATTTATCTTTCGGAGCCTATTATCAGCAAGAAACTTGGTACGCGGGATTAAGCAGTACACGTCTTCTTGAGACCAAAGACATCTTAAATGCTACTGGAGGAAGCGCAAATGCGCAAATCCGTGGACAACGTCATTATTACCTCATGGGAGGCTACAATCTTGACTTAGGAAACGGTATCGTTCTTCAGCCCGCAGCTATGGTTAAAACGGATTTAGTAACCACTCAACTCGATATAAACGCAGCTGCCACTTATAATAATCAGATTTGGGGAGGCGTTACCTATCGTGTATACGATGCATTAGCAATCATGGCCGGTTATCAAATCACCAAAGATTTACGTGCAACATATTCTTATGACCTCACGACCTCTTCGCTTGCAAATTCAAGCAGCGGGTCGCATGAAATCATGATGAGTTATTGTTTTACAATAGAAATACCGCCTAAAGAAAAAGGTAGTTATAGAAACCCTATATTTTTGTAATATAGCGGCTTGCTTAAAAAACGAATAAAAGTAGAAATACATAGATTATGAAAAAGTTCCTCTTAGGGATGGCGTCTATCGCACTTCTAGCCTCGTGTGGCAGCAGTGATCACGGCGAATTGGTCGGTGTTCAAGACCGTCCTACCTGGTACCCTAGCGAACCCTATGGTATGGTGTACATTCCTCAAGGATCATTCACTATGGGTAACCATGATGAAGATGTTCCTTACTCGTACACAGCCCCTGCGAAGGTGGTGAGCGTACCGTCATTCTACATGGACCAAACCGAGGTTACGAATAACGAATACCGTCAATTCGTGCGTTGGGTGCGTGATTCCATCACTCGCACGCGCCTTGCTGAAGGTTTGGTAGAAGACTTTGAATACACAGATTTAGCAGAAATGGAAGATCCTACCTTCTTCCAAGAATATGTAGCACTGAACTATCCAGATAGCATGATGCGCCGTTTGGACTGGGATCCTTACCTCGAGTGGGACAAAGACCGCTACCCATCTGCAGAATACACGGAAGTTATTGAAAGTATGTACCTCGCTCCTGAAGAGCAATGGTTGGGTTACCGCCATTTGGACACACGTCAATTGAACTACACCTACTTCTGGATCAACAAGCAGAAAGCGGCTAGTAAGCTCAACCGTGTTGAGTTCGACTACAAAGACCAAGACGGTGATGGTGAATTGTTCGGGTACCGCGATTACATCAAGGATACTCAGGCGGAAAGCGATCGTGCTTCTTTCTTTGAGAAAGAAACCATTAATGTCTACCCAGATACTTTAGTGTGGATTCATGATTTCACCTACAGCTTTAACGAGCCGATGCATGATAAGTACTTCTGGCACCCGGCCTACGACGAATACCCTGTAGTAGGTGTGAGCTGGAGACAAGCGCGTGCTTTTGCAAACTGGAGAAGTAAATACCGCAGAGATTACCTTAAACGTGCAGGTGAATTGATCGAACACGATTTCCGTCTACCGACAGAAGCAGAGTGGGAATACGCCGCACGCGGAGGCGAAGAACTGACCACATTCCCTTGGGGTGGTCCTTACGCTACGAACAGCGCAGGTTGTTACCTTGCTAACTTTAAACCGCGTCGTGGTAATTTGACCGCAGATGGTGGTTTCTACCCTGTAAAAACTACTGCCTACTCTCCTAACGGATACAACCTTTACTGTATGGCGGGAAATGTCAGCGAATGGACTTCAACTGCCTTTGACGTGCAGTCCTACGCATTTGCTAGCGACGTAGCACCAGAATTCCAGTACAACGCATTCGAAGATGAAACTGAAACAATGAAGCGCAAGGTCATCCGTGGTGGTTCATGGAAAGATGTAGCTTATTTCATGCAATTGGGCGCAAGAGACTACGAATACCAGGATACAGCGAAAAGCTACATCGGCTTCAGAACCGTTCAAAGCTTTATCGGTCGCGATCTTAAAGATTTTTAATACAACCCTATCACTAATTAACTCACAACAACAACTTTTGAATTATGGCACTAATTGACGTAAACGGTAAGAGATTTAAGAACTTCATGGCAAAACTGTACGGTATTGGTGCAGCTGTCGTAATTCTAGGAGCCCTATTTAAAATCATGCACTGGGAAGGTGCCAACTACATGCTTGTTGTTGGTCTTGGAACTGAAGCAGTGATCTTCTTATTCTCAGCATTTGAGAAGCCAGCAACTGAGTATGATTGGTCTTTGGTTTACCCAGAACTAGCTACTGGTGATGGAAACGGTGAGCGTTCATTGAGTGTAACAGAGCAGTTGGATACAGCATTGCAAGATGGCGGTATCGATTCAGCTTTAATTCAGCGTCTAGGTGACGGTATGCGTTCTTTGAGCGAAACGGCAGGTTCTCTATCTGGCGCAGTTGATGCCGCTGGTGCTACAGCAGCATACAGCGAGCAATTGAACAGTGCTGCAACGAACATGGAAAACTTGAATGCATTGTATGCCGTTCAACTTGAAAATGCGACAGCACAAGTAGAGCGTCAGAATGATGTCATGGAAAAATTAAACGGCGCTTCAACAAACGCAGAAGGTCTTGCATCACAATTGCAAAACTTGAGAGGTAATCTCGAGACGTTGAACAGCGTATACGGTGGAATGCTTACTGCGATGGGTAAATAATTGGATAACGAACAACTATCCCATTAACTAACCCTAAACAAACAGAATAAAATGGCAGGAGGAAATTTATCACCACGTCAAAAAATGATCAACATGATGTACCTCGTGTTGACCGCCCTATTGGCCCTTAACGTTTCACGTGAGGTAATGGATGCGTTCTATGAGGTAATGGTTGGTCAAGAAGCATCGATCGAAACTGTCGAAGGCCAAAACGCTTCGCTTTACGCTGCGTTCAAAAGAGCAGCTGACGAGAATGAAGTAAAAGCGGGTCCATGGAGAGACAAAGCACTTGCTGTAAAAGCAAAGTCGGATAATCTTTACAACTCCATTGAAACCATGAAAGCTGAGCTCATGGAGCGCGGTGGCGGTGAAGATGAAGAAGTTCCTGGGAAGCCAGCTAAAATGGACGACAGAGAAGCAGCCGCTAACTACTTCTTTGTGGAGCAGCGCGGTGCTGAACTCAAGGCAGCCATGGCAGATTTTCGTGATTATTTAGTGCGTGAAGCAGGAGACAACACATCATTATCTACAGCTATTACAAACTCATTCGACCTAAGCGACCGCATGCGCGATGGTGCTGCTGAAAGCTGGGAAAAATCAAAATTTGAGCACTACCCTCTCATCTCTGTTATGACCTTCTTAACAAGCATGCAGAGCGATATTCGTACGGCAGAAGCGAATGTTATCGGTTACTTGCATGAGAATATTGACGCTTCGGATATCAAAGTTACAGGTGTACGTGCCGTTGTAATGCCAAAGTCAACGTTCGTTACTCAAGGTGATGAATATGAGGCAGAGATTTTCCTTGCCGCTTTTGACGATACCAAGGATCCTGAATTTTTGATCAATGGTCAAGCACTCGATCCTGAAAATGTAAGTGGTGGCGTTGCTACAGTTAAATTCCCAGCTAATCGCACTGGAACTATTGAATGGAATGGTACAATCATCTTAGAAGCCAATGGCGAAAAGAAAGAATACGAAATTTCAGAATCGTATAACGTAGCTCCACCAAGTGTAGTTATCTCTCCTACGAAAATGAACGTACTCTACCGTGGGGTAGATAACCCTCTAGAGATTTCAGTTCCCGGCGTTGATCCAGCAAATTTGATTGTCACTGGTGAAGGCGTTAAAAAGTCCGGTTCTGAATATATTGCGGATGTTACCCGTATCAGAGGTGGTGAATTAAAAATTAGTGTGAGCGTTAAAGACGGTGACAAAACGAAAAGCATGGGATCTAAAGTGTTCCGTGTAAAACAGTTGCCAGATGCCGCCGGTGAAGTATTCGGTAAGACGGATGGATTAATGTCTGCGGGTCTACTTAAAAAGGCAAAGGTTGATGCTAAGTTCCAAAACTTCGATTTCGAACTTCCATTACGCGTAACGGAATTCCAAATCATTGTTCCTCCTTTTGCACCTATCGATTGTAAAGGGAATACGCTTTCTTCGAACGCTAAAGCAGCATTAGACAAAGCCAAACCAGGTACGCCTGTTATTATTAGAAACATCAAGGCCACAACTTCTAAAGGTATCAAACCTAAGGTTTCGCCTATTACTATTGATTTGAACTAATATGTTACGAGTTAAATCGCTTTTATTGACTGTTGCTTTCTTCGGCTTAGCCTTAGGAAACACGGCACAAGCACAGGTTCTAGATCCATCTGATGATGGTATTGTTCCTGAATTGAATAAACACTACCGCAACAATCGCGTAGTACCTTACCCATATCTTCGTCAAGACGATATGCTATGGTCCGAGCGTCACTGGGAGCGAATTGACTTGCGTGAAAAAATCAATCTTCCATTGTACTATCCGATCAAACCTATGCCTGATCGTAAAGCATTGTGGGATGTACTCGTTGACGGTATCATCACTGAAAACACCATTACAGAGATTTTCCTTGACGATCGCTTTGAGCTACCCATGACTGTGGAAGAAGTACGTCAAAAGATTGAATCGTACGATACTATTCCAGATCCTGAGGATCCGTTTGGTCCACCGTTAGCTATTGATACCATCTCTATCAAAGCGAACGCTGTAGTCGCGTACCACTTGAAGAGCGATTGGTACTTTGATAAGCAACGTGGTGAGTTAAAGAATAGAATTATAGGTATTGCACCTGAGGTTCGCGACCCGCGCAACCCTTCCCTCACCTACAATCCATTCTGGATATGGTTCCCAGACGCGCGCTATGCGATGGCGACTTCAGTAGCGTACAACGAGAAAAACAACAACCAACGTTTGACTTTCGATCAAATCATGCACTTGCGTAAATTCAATGCAGTGATTACGAAAATGGACAACGTTTACGACAGAACCATTGCAGATTACAAGCGCAACAGTGCAATGAATCAATTGCTCGAAGCTGCTGCAATTAAAGAAGATTTGAGAAATAAGGAGCACGACATGTGGACCTTCTAATCAACCTCTTTTACAAACAAAACACAGAAACTCCTGCTACCTTTGTAGTGGGAGTTTTTATTTTATGAAATACGTAGATTATATCGTTGTTGGCGGGGGAATTGCAGGTTCCGTATTGAGTTACACTTTGATGAAGTATGGGGCAAGTGTGCAGATGTTTGACCAGCCCAACGCGAATAAAAGTTCTGTGGTCGCCTCCGGACTCTGGAATCCTGTCGTTTTAAAACGAATGAAGAAGGTTTGGAAGGCGGATGAGATGATGGAAAGCCTTCAATCGGTGTATCCGGCGATGGAGAATTGGACCCAAGGAACATTCTATGAACCGCTTCCTATTCGAAGAGTATTTCATAACGCCGGCGAGCAAAACCAGTGGATCGCCCATTCCGACCACCCCGCATTCTCACCTTACCTCGATGAACGTATTTCTGACGTGCCTAACCGCATCCTTGCAGACCATGGATCAGGACTGATGAAGCAGACCGGTCGCGTACAGGTCAATGCGATGCTCGAGGCCGTAAAAGCAAAATTAAAGGCTGTTGACAGCTATACTGAGGCCACTTTTGATTGGGATGCAGTGGAGTCGCATGGTGATGGCGTAAAATACGGGTCGCTGGGAGCACATGCCATTATTTCCTGTGAAGGTGCGCAATCGGCTTTGGGCGAAAGCAAATTGGACGTTCGTGGCTTTGCTCCTGTAAAGGGAGAAGTCATCACTGTTCAATTAAAAGAGGATCTAGGAAAGGAGTGCATACATCAGGGCCACTTTATGATCGGGGACGGCAAAGCTGAAGCACTTGTAGGAGCAACCTACGCATGGGACGGTTTTCACGATGGCCCTACCCTAGCTAAGCGTGAAGAACTCGAAGCGCATGTTCAAAAAGTATGGGACGGTGAGTTTAAAACCGTTACACATAGGGCGGGTATACGGCCGGCTGTTAAAGATCGTAAGCCGCTTGTGGGACCGCATCCTAAGGTGAAAAACGTATGGATTTTTAACGGAATGGGCAGCCGTGCAGTTCTAATGACGCCCTATTTAGCCCAAAACCTTGTGGAGCATTTCATGTACGGAGCGCCGTTGCTCACAGAATGTCTTCCCGAACGAATGATGAAGTAATTTGATTTGATGGCCGTTTAAGGAACGCCGCAACGGTGCTACTGCCGCTTTACTTCTTTGTTTTTTTCCAATGATCGATGGCTGATTTATCGTAGTGGACAAAGAGTGATAGCCATGTAGTCCGGGCAATTCGAAAGAGCAATGGCCCTAGGAGTACGAGTACGATACCCAACGCAGTAATGGTAGGCCACATACTCCAGTCCAAAAACACACCAAATACGATGTACACCGCGACAAATAAAGCTACCGTATAACCGTAACTCACGTACATCGCCCCATAGTAGAAGTTGGGTTCTGGCTCGAAATTTTGATTGCAAGCGCTGCAGCGTTCGTTGATTTCGGAAAAGCGTTTCAGGTTGTATGGGTTCTTATTGGGATAAATATCCCCCTCCATACAGTGCGGACACTTGGATTGTGTGATGGCGTAAAGTTTGGTTCCTTTTAACATTTGGATTTATTCTGAAATGCAGGGTAAAATTAGGTGTTGTCGCGTGGTCATTTGATACTTTTGTCACAATGATTTTAGCAGTAAACAAAGCATCTCTATTCTTCGGTGGCCGCGCCATCTTCGATGAAATTAGTTTTCAAATTAATCCCGGAGACCGTATAGGTCTCGTGGGTCGCAATGGCGCGGGAAAATCCACCTTGCTCAAACTCATAGCCGGTGATTATTCACTGGACGGTGGAGCGATGAGTAAAGCCAAAGAAACTCGGATTGGGTTCTTACGGCAGGATTTGAAGATGGACATGGACAAGAGCATCATGGACATCGCCCGAAGTGCCTTTGACGAAATCACTCGAATTAACATTCGTATTGAGGAAATCAATACGGCCTTTGAAGTGCGTACAGATTATGAAAGTGATTCGTACAGCGCATTGATCGACGAACTCAGTGAACTTAGTGAGCGCTTTGGGTTATTGGGTGGCGATAGCTTAGATGCGGATATTGAATTGGTATTAAAAGGACTGGGGTTTGATCCCGAAGTTTTTGAAAATCCACTACATACCTTTTCCGGGGGTGGCGGATGCGTGCGGAATTGGCCCGTTTACTGCTTCAAAAGCCGGATTTGTTACTGCTCGATGAGCCCACGAACCACTTAGATATTGAGAGCATCATGTGGCTTGAACAGCATCTTAGTGAAAGTAACCAAACGCTACTGGTAGTGAGTCACGATAGAACGTTTCTGGATCATGTGACGAACCGCACCATTGAGGTGATGATGGGGAGAATCTATGATTTTAACGCACCATATACGCGCTATTTGACGTTGCGCGCAGATTTACGCGAAAAGCAATTAGCGACTGCGAAGAACCAGGAGCGCGAGATTAAGCAAACCGAAGAATTGATTGAACGATTCAGAGCGAAGGCGAGTAAAGCGTCTTTTGCGCAGAGTTTGATTAAAAAATTGGACCGCATGGAGCGCATTGAAGTGGATCAAGAAGATTCATCCGCCATGCATTTCAGATTTCTACCTGCGCCGCGAAGCGGTAAGGTCGTTGCTAAGGCAGAAGGCGTTGGTAAGAGTTATGACGATAAATTGGTCTTAAAAGGGGTCGATTTAGAAATAGAGCGCGGCGATCGCGTCGCCTTTGTTGGGCAGAACGGTCAAGGCAAGAGTACCCTTGTGAAGGCGTTGTTGAAAGAGATCTCTTCTGAGGGTACGTTGGAATTGGGGCACAATGTGTTGGTCGGTTACTTTGCGCAGGATCAGGCTGATGAACTGGATGGTGATAAAACCGCCTTGCAAACTATAGAGGATGCCTCGCCTGAAGAAATGCGCAAACATGCCCGCAGTATGTTGGGATCGTTCATGTTCCGTGGTGAGGATGTCGAGAAAAAAGTAAAGGTTCTTAGTGGGGGTGAACGCGGTAGATTGGCGCTTTGTAAACTACTGCTCAAGCCTATTAACTTTTTGGTAATGGATGAGCCTACCAACCACTTAGATATGAACAGTAAAGATGTTTTGAAGAACAGTTTACTAAGCTTTGATGGGACATTACTCGTAGTGAGTCACGACCGTGAGTTTTTGGAAGGTCTAGTAACGAAAACGATTGAATTCAGAGACCATAAAGTAAAAACCCTGCTTGGTGGTATCGAATATTATCTGGAATACCGGAAAATGGAAACGATGCGGGAAGTCGAGGCAAAATCGGCCAACGCTAAAAAGCAAAAAGCTAAAAAAACGCACCCGACGATAATGGACTTTCGTACAATGAACGGAAGCAATTTGAAAAGGAATTGCGCAGTGAAAGCCGTAACTTGGAATCACTTGAGGAAGCTATCGAAGAATTGGAGGAAATTATTGGGAACTGGGACGATCAATTAGCAGACCCTGTGGCCTGTAAAGAACTCATGGGAGATCCGGATTTTTACCCGAAATACGAACAAAATAAGGCTGCACTTTCAGCCAAAATGGAAGAATGGGAAGCATGCAACATCAAAAAAGAAACGTTAGAGGAGCAATTGGGGCAATCCTAATTAGCAGCGTATTTAGTGGACTTTGGGCGCAACCGAAACTGGTCGTTCAAATCGTTGTCGACCAAATGCGAGCGGAATACCTCATCCGTTTTAACGATCAATTTGCCAGCGACGGTGGATTCCGTATGCTCCTCGATAGTGGATACAACTATGCGAATACGCACTACAATTATGTACCGACCTATACAGGACCCGGACATGCCAGTATTTCTACAGGTACTACGCCAAAGTATCACGGGATCGTCGCAAACGATTGGTTGGACGGTAGAACGAATTATGAGATGTACTGCGCAGAAGACACTACCGTTTCTCCTGTAGGAACCATCGAGAGCAGCAGTATGCGATCGCCTAAAAATCTTCGGGCTTTAACCTTTAGTGACGGCATCAAACTGCACACCAACAACCAAGGAAAAAGTTTCGGCGTAAGTGTAAAAGACCGTGGGGCCATATTCCCGGCAGGGCATTTCGCGGATGGAGCCTACTGGCTTGACGGTGGCATGCATTTCGTAACCAGTAGTTACTACGAAAATGCGCTACCGGACTACATCGAAAAATACAACCGTAAGGAGTATGCGATGAAGCTGATGAAGAAGGATTGGAAACTGGAAATGGCACCGCGTAAGTATGCAAATAGCCTTTCAGATGAAAATCCTTACGAGCCTAAATACAATGAAGGCACCTCGAGTTTTCCTTACAACCTTGAAGCTATGGTCCAATTAAAAGGACTTGGCATTCTAAAAAATACACCCATTGGAAACGCTCTAGTATTAGACATGGCTGAGCTCCTTTTAGAGGAAGAAGATTTAGGTCAAGATGAATACACGGACTTTTTTTGGGGTGAGTTTCTCCTCTCCAGATTATGCCGGTCATACATGGGGGTCCGCTCAAGGGAGGTACACGATATGTATTTAAAACTGGATGCCCAATTGGGCCAATTCATACGCACACTCGATAAAAATGTAGGAAAAGGAAACTACATTATCTACCTCACCGCCGATCACGGGGCGAGCGAAAATCCCAACCATCTTGCGTATGGAGGCTACAGTGTCCGCAATTACGCAAATGCAGATGTTGTAGCGCAGCTCAATGATCGCATCGTAAATGAACTGGACGTGCAGGTGGACATGGAGCAAGCGGTTTCGAAAATCATCAACCACCACATTTATTTAAATGAATGGGCAAAACCCTTCACGGCAGAAATCGCGAAAATTGCGGAGCAAATGGATCCTTTTGTTCATGTGTATACCGCCGATGACGTTCGACGTCCGGGTGCAGATGCACTTGCATTGAAACTGCATGAGGGCTACCAAAGTCGTTTTGGAGGCGATCTCATTTTCCAACTGCAACCGAACTGTATTTTCTACGGTCCCTACGGCTCTACACACGGCACCGGATATACCTACGACACGCATGTTCCTTTTCTTATGATGGGCTATGGTGTCGAGGCAGGTAAATCGTTTGAAAAGGTGCATATAACGGATGTCGTAGACCGTGTTGCAGAGCGCAGTGGACTGCCTTATGCTCCCAATAGTACGCTTGAATACTAGTTCAGGATTGGGCAAGCGGTATTTTTGGCTAAATTGGACCAACAAAACACAAAACCAGAATGAAAAAATTACTACTCCTGGCCGGATTTGGCCTCATGCTAGCCTCTTGTGGAAACGCCTTTTGCGATTGCGATCTTTATGAAGATAATTACACTTGGGACGGCTTCGACTACCAACTGAACAGTTCTACTATGACCGTAGAAGATACGTGTCTAGATGCCGGTATTGTTGACTCCACCATCTCTGGAGCAGGCGCTTACTTGGAGGTTTTGCGCGTGGAGTGTCCATAAAAAATACTTTTCACAAAAAAGGCGGCCCTCCGGGCCGCCTTTTTTTGCTGTACTTTCCGTGGGCCGCGCGCTGCGCGGCCCATGATCTCTTCCCTATTTCAAGAATCGTTGCACGACCTGAACGATCAAGCTGATGATGTAGATAAGCAGGCCGTAAATAGACGTAATGCTGCTGACTTTTAAACCGCCGGCAAGCATGGACTGACTGACGCCTCCCATGGCTTCTATACCTTCAAAGGCACCCATGAGACCTATTAATTGGCCCAGGAATCCCATTGCAAGGGCTAATAAGCCAATTTCCTTCACACCTTTTTTCAAGACTGCTGCAACAATCAGCGCGATAAAAATCAAAGTGAGCATACCCATAAATAGTGGTCCGCCCATGTAGAAATAATCTAACATAACAATGTGTTTAAATTCCCTTTAAAGGTGTCAATTTTTGCCGATTGAAACCTTCGTTGAATCCCCGTTTAAAACCGCTGAATCCCTCATTTCAGACTGTCGCGTCCAATGTTTTAGCCGAGAGAGTTGCGCACAGGCACGAGCACACCTATTTTTAACCTCATGCGCAAGCCCTACCTATTTCAAGCGGCCTATTGGCTGCTGGCCACTTTCGTTTTAGCAGGAATCTATACCAGTTTCCTCGCTCACTTTATTCAAGCTTGGATGCTCAGCACCATGTTGCTGCCGGGTGCGTTGCTTGCGCGTGCATTGGCCCCAAGATGGAGCGGGCACTTTCCTAAAAACTGCACTATTGGTTGTATCTGATTATTGGGGTACTGTGGTTGGAATACCTGGGCGCAATTGCAGCATACTGGCTGCTGTTTGAATTGGACCGGAGCATTTTCCAAAAGTACTGATCAACCCCATCTTCTCCTTATTTTGGATTAGTGCATTAGTACTTGCAGAGCAGGTGCTGACTGCCCAATTTTTCCCGAAACAAGATCAGGAACCCCTCCTCTCCTTTGTATCTAACCGAAAGGAATATACACTACCCGAGGTTGAATTGGCCTTTATTGAAAGTCGCGACCGCATAACCATCGTTCACGGCGTGAATGGATTGCAATGGACTACCACACGCTCCATTAAACAATGGAATCTGAAATAACAGGATGGATTCGTATTCACCGCAGCTTCCTAATTAACCCACGACATATCGAACATCACAACGCCTCAGAAGTCGGCCTTCGTCTGCAGAACACCTTAGAAGTGCTGCCGATCAGCCGCAGTTACAAAGGAGTGCTCGATGCTGTAAAATAAAAAAGCCCATTGCTTTCGCAACGGGCTCTTATAGAACTATGGTATAGGCTTATTTCAAACCTTCCTCAATCATCTTGTTGAATTCATCCAATTTAGGAAGAACTTGAAGCAACAGGAACATATTCACCGCGACCTGCGGCTGTCATGCGCTCTGGTGCAATCGCAAAATCATTTTGAAGGATACGAACAATATTTGTCGCACGATGAGCACTCAATTCCCAGTTGTCTTTTATACAATCTGTAGCAATTGGATCAGTATCTGTATGACCTTCAACCAAGATCTCCAAGGTTGGCTTTGCCGTCATAATTTTTGCGACTTTACCCAAAACTGCTTTTGCTTCATTACTCACATAAGCTGAACCAGGGCGGAACATTAATTTATCGGATAAATTTACATATACGACCCCTTTTTCGACACTAATCTGAACGTCTTCATCGTTCATGTCGCCCAATGCTCCTTTCAATGACGTGACTAATGCTAGGGTTACGCTATCTTTTCTATTCATTGCGTCTTGAAGATTTGAAATGGTAATCTCCTTTTCACTAATACTCTCCAAGGTTTTCTCCATATTTTCTGCATTGGTCGCATTCATGCGGGTAAGGTCCCCGACCTGTTGAATGAAGTCAGCCGATTGTGCACGCAATGCTGCAAGCTCAGCTGCCTGCGCATTCTTTTCTGCTGTGGTTGCCGCCAATTCCATTTTTGTATTGCTCAGTTTATCAGAAGTTGCCTTATGCATCTCTTCTAGCTCTACATATTTCTGCTTACTCACACAACTTGATAGAGTTAAAGCCGCCGCGGTTATTACGAAGAATATTCTTTTCATCATTTCTCTTTTGGATTTGTGTAAACAAAAATAATGAACAAATTGACCTCTCAAAGGAGCACTTGGTCTAAATTTGACTAGTTTCACGATATAAATCTATATTCCTATGAAAAAGTTCCTTTTCACCTTAACATTTATGGCTTTTGGTATTGTTTCTTATGCTCAAGAGAAACCTCAGGATGCCGAAAAACACGTATGTGAAATCAAATATGAAAGCCTGCTGTAGCGCAGCAAAAGCTGAAGGCAAGGAATGTGGTCATTGTGCATCAAAAAAATCAGCAACGGCAATGGTTCCAGCGAAAAAATCATGTTGTTCAGAAGGGAAATCTGAAGGAAAATCTTGCGAAAGCAAAGAGAAATCAACAGCAACTGCCGCTGTAACCCCTGCAAAAGCATGTTGCTCTGAAAAAGAAAGCAGGATGCGCTGATAGCGGAAAAGAATAGGCCAACGGCCGAAAAATTAAAAAGCCCGCGGCTCGATGAGCCGCGGGCTTTTTTATGCTTCTTACTTCACTTTTCCAGCGAGGTAGTCGTCAATAAACGTTCGTAAAGTGGTCTCCACGTCCAGATTTTTTGCGATAATCGTCTTATCCGGTCCCAAAACTAACTTTTTCGGAGTAGTCGGAATGTAATAGTACCAGAGGAAGTTCGGCCGTTCAAAGTCCGATTCAAACCCATTGATCCAATCCAGATCGTATTCCTCAATGTACTTTATCCATCCCGTAAATTCATTCTCGAGGGTTATGGCAACGATTGCTACCCCCTTGTCTTTGTATTCATCGTAAAACGCTTTCAAACGCGGAGTTTCCTTCCTGCAATGACCGCACTCGCTGTCCCAAAAATAAAGGATCGTGATGGGACTCTGAACTTCGGACAACTTCATTCGTCCGCCACTTTGCGTATCAAAGGCGAAGTCTGGCGCCGGATTACCAATCAACTCTGTAGCAAGACCCTCGGCCTTCTCTCGAATTTTAGCCAAATCATTTTTCGACACCCAATCGGCATATCCGTTCACATAAAAACGATTCGCCAGCCAAACAAACACTTCATCCTCACCCATGAATTTGGAGGTTTCGTAATGATACGTCGCTGAACTGATGAGCACCTTTCTGATCTGCTCGTTCATCGGCTTTGCAAATAGCTGCTCTAAATGATACGTGATGGTATCCGGATTATGACCCAGAACCTGCTCAAAGTACAGGGACCGATTCTTTTCAAAGAACGGATTGATAAAAGTGCTCATGGCATTGAGATTCGTGTAATCCCAAAAATGACTCCGCAGCCAGTATACATTTGTATCCGAATGCAATGGAATCAATTGAGGCAACAGGAATTCGCGCAATGCTTTATCCTGAATACCCAATAAAAATGAACGAACCTCTTCTTCTGATGGAGCCGCGCCCGAAGCGCCACCTACAAGCGATTTAAACGCTTGAAACTCCTCAATTCCAGGCCCTGCTAAAGCCACCTCATTCAATGCATTGTAATCTGCTGAAATCTCAAGAAGACCTTCAGAAATGACCAGGTCAAAGGTGTGCATTCCATCTATATATAAAACGAAAATACCGCGTTCCTCCTGAGTCCATTCCTCCTCAAAGCATCCTGTGCCGGGCTGTACGGGTACATCTTGTTTTACAGCCAAACCTTTTCCACGCAGGTATGCAATTTTCACCGAAGTAACAGAATCAGGCAAATTGGCAATACAACCCTTCAAAACAGGATTGGACTGTGCATGAAGCGATGGGACCAAAGCCAGCAGTAATAGGGCGATCAGAAGACGGACCAATTTCATAAGGTATACGAGGTTTATCAGATTTCGAAGTTACAAATTCGCCAAAGGCGTACTCAACTTTTCATGCACGCCTTGAAACCAGTGGATCAATTGGGCCGTAAGATTCGATTGCGACCGATTCACCAGCACCCGTCCATCGACCTCCACAATAGGTGTCAACTCGCCCATAGAACCAGTTCCAAAGGCTTCATCCGCAGCATAGAGTTCCGTTAATGAGATATTCCGCTCCTCGACCGCAACGCCATTCGCTTGCGCCAATTCAATGACTAATCCGCGTGTAATCCCATGAAGACAAGCATCGGCAGTCGGCGTCAACAACCGACCGTTTTTCACCATAAAAATATTCGTGCCGTTCATCTCCGCAATAAACCCGAGGTTGTCCAGCATCAATGCGGAATCCACGCCGGCGTGGTTGGCTTGAATTTTAGCGAGGATATTATTAATCAGATTATTGTGATGAATCTTGGAATCGACATGCATAGGGCTGTTGCGACGAATAGCGCTCGTCATGATTCTTATGCCTTTTTCATTATCGTATACCGGAGGTTTCCATTCCGCCAAAACAATCAAGGTCGGGCCGCTTTGGTTTAATCTGGGATCCATCCCAGAGGTGATTTTCTCCCCTCGAGTCAGTGTCAATCGAATGTGCGTGTCTTTCGTCATTCCATTCGCTTCTAGCGTCGCCTTGATGGCCGATTTTATACTGGCCCGCGTTGGAATGGATTCAAAAGCCATGGCCCGAGCGGAATCTTCTAATCGGTCCAAATGGCGCTCCAAACAAAACACACCGTTTTCGTACACGCGCATTCCTTCCCATACTGCATCACCGCCCTGCACGGAGCTGTCAAAAACGGAAACCTTAGCATCGGCACGCTCTACTAATCTGTGGCCAACCCACACCTTAATATTTTTATTTCTAGGATCAAATTGTTGTAGCATGGTTAAAATTTAAATCGGTTTGAAAATAAGGAAAGGTAGGCAGGTAAAGCTGCTTCAACCACTTTTTCGTGCACCGCTACCAAGGGCTCCGGCAGCTCCTTTGCAGGGCCAAAACTTGTACTCCGGTGTACATTGCTGTACCAATGCTTTGCCCAGGGGCCGTCGTACGCTTTTGCACCCGCCGGCCAACTCAACATTTCCGGACGCCATACCAATTCGAGCGCTTCGCAAATTCGAGGCAATGTGTGTGCTGGATCCGCAAGCATTTCATCTGAATCTACAATGATTTTCTTACCCGGCAATCGTGCTACTTTTTGCCACTGCTGCCATTCTTGATCTAAACCTATATCATCGGCTGTAACATTGGGAATAACCTTCGCAAAGCTTTGAACGACTTTACGCGGATGTCGGATCCAAAAAATAAAAGCACTCTGCTGCGCCCAATCCCAAGGTTCATCTACCATGTGGTGCGCCATGTTCTTAAGATAAACCTCATCGTGGTTTTCAGCCAATTTTTGAACTGCTCCCGCGATATCCACTAAATCCGTAGGCCACTTTTGTAGCGTTTCTAATCGACCAGGGTGATTCAAACCCTTGTTTTGAAGGAACTTCCCGTACATCGGCTCATCAAATACAGCGCAACCCGGACGTTGCGCGAAACTGTACATCAGTGCCGTACTTATGTTCCTGGGGCCCGATATGGCGTGAATGATCTTACTCATGCCATCAAGTTAACATAAACCCACTGGATTTTTTGCCTACCGGCAAAAGAACCAACTCCGGGGCCCTTGTACCTTTTCAAACAAGCAGCCGAACTGGATTTTTGCCTGCCAGCAAAAGAACTCTGGGCTGCATTACGGCCGCTTGCAGCTTTTTTCACGGCCCCAAGCTGGAAGCAAGCTTCCGAACTGGATTTTTTGCCTGCCGGCAAAAGAACCAAATCTGGGGCCCTTGTACCCAAACAACAGCCGCTTGCAGCTGCGCTGCATTAGAACCAAATCTAGGTGACTTGTCCCCAAAGACAAGCCGTAAAGAGCTCATGCAAGCTTGGTTCTGTCCCATTAAAAAAGCCGTGCACCCTCCTGTGCACGGCTTTTTCTTTGTGAGCTATACTGGATTCGAACCAGTGACCTCTGCCCTGTCAAGGCAGCGCTCTCGGAAACTACAACGACACCCTTTTTCTCTACGGAACAGGCGGTCTTTTACTCGTTCAGACACTGGACAGTTGCAGTGGTAATTGGCAGAGTTCATCCTTAATCTACGGTGTAAATACACCGCAATATTTCTCCATATACACAGGGTTTGTGCTCTGCGGCACCTCCGGTTCCGGAGGGTGGATCTGGGGGTGGATCAAACACCACCGGATGTGTGGCACAATATTCTTTTGATTCAACATTAACCGGTATGGGGCAGATTGTGCTCTTCAACACATCGTACGTAGACAGTACCATGCAAAACGCCACGCTTTCGTACCTCTGGGACTTCGGTGACGGGACCTCTGCAGTTGGCGCGTACCCATCACACCTGTACACTGCAGCAGGAAGCTATGCGGTTTGTCTTACGTTAAACGCAGTGGACAGCACGGCTTTCGGTACCATGACCTGTACAAGCACGTATTGCGATACCATCACCATTGATAGCACGGGTAACGTGAGTTACAAAAATCTCAACGTTTCCCTTAATGTGTATAATCCCGCGCAAATGTCCCTTGAGGAAACGGAATTTGCACCCATCAAAATGTATCCTAATCCGAGCAATGGTATTGCTTGGGTTGAATTACCGCAGCGTTCAGACATTCAATTATTTTCCATGACCGGTCGTCGTCTGTTCCATGGGTTCGACCTAGAGGGAAAAGTCCAATTGCCTTTCTTAAATGCTGGAAGCTATCTGATTGAGGTTGTAAATGCTGAAGGAAAGACGTACCAATTACTCTTGGTACATTAACCTAAAGATTAAAGGCAAACTGCCTAAAAACAAATAACTTAGAATTAATGTCGGGTGCTCAATTAATTAGTCGACATTTGCACTTTAAATTATATTATGAATCAAGGAACAGTAAAGTTCTTTAACGGAGACAAGGGATTTGGCTTCATTAAAGACGACGAGTCAAACACAGAGTACTTCGTACACGTAACAGGTTTGGTTGACCAAATCGAAGAAGGCGACAGTGTCGAGTTTGAATTGACAGAAGGAAGAAAAGGATTAAACGCTGTAAATGTAAAGCAGCTCTAAGTTTATATCAGTACATTCCAAAGGCCTCCAGAAATGGGGGCCTTTTTTATTTCCCATAGTTTCGGTCATAAAAAAAGCCCCAGCATAAGCTGAGGCTTTTAGTAGCTCCGAAGGGAATCAAACCCTTATCTCAGGCTCCGGAAACCTGCATTCTATTCATTGAACTACGGAGCCAAACTTAGTTGGCGAATATCGGCTAATTAACCGATTACTGCACCGCTATCTGCCCCATTTTCTGGAGTCATCAATCTCAAGCTTCCATCACCATCTTCTGCCATTAACAGCATCCCTTGGCTTTCAACACCTCGAATTTTACGCGGTGGGAGATTCATTAAAACCGTCACTTTTTTACCCACCATTTCTTCTGGGCTAAAATGCTCGGCAATACCAGAGACTATGGTGCGTTGATCCAGTCCTGTATCTACTAAAAACTTCAACAATCGATCCGCTTTAGGTACGCGTTCTGCTTCGAGAATGGTTCCCACTCTTAGGTCCATAGACATGAATTGGTCAAAAGAGATATCTTCTTTCTGTGGCATGTGTTTCTTTTCTGTAGTTGAAGGTGCCTTTGCGGCCTCATTAGCGGCGGCCGATGCTAGCAACTTTTGACGTTGCGCTTCAACTTGTTCATCTTCAATTTTCGAGAATAATAAAGCGCTTTCGCCCAATTGTGTTCCAGCAGGAACCACAATTTCTTCGTTAGACTGCTCCCAAGTTGGCACACCACTCTGATTGAGCATGCCACGTAATTTCGAGGCAGTGGTCGGAAGGAACGGTTCAAAAACAATGGAGGCAATACCCATAATCTGAGTAGCAACGTACAAAGCCGCTCCCGCTCGAGCAGGATCTTGCTTGTACACCTTCCAGGGCTCTTGCTCTTGAAGGTATTTATTTCCTAATCGGGCCACGTTCATGGCCTCATTTAAAGCATCGCGGAATTTAAAGGCATCCAATGATTTCGCAATTCTGCGTCCACATTGGGTCATTGTCGCTATCGCCTCACGATCAGCATCCGTCAGAACACCGGGCTCTTGAACAATACCGTCAAAATATTTGTGCGTGAGCACCATGACTCGATTCACAAAGTTACCCAGACCTGCAACCAATTCACTGTTGTTGCGTGTTTGGAAATCTGCCCACGTAAAGTCGTTGTCCTTAGTTTCTGGCATAGTCGCGGTCAACGCATAACGCAATACATCTTGCTGCCCAGGGAAGTCCTGCAAGTATTCGTGTAACCAAGCTGCCCAATTCTTAGAAGTGCTCAGTTTCCGGCCTTCTAAATTTAAAAATTCATTTGCCGGCACTGCCGTGGGCATGGCATATTCGCCGTGCTGTTGAAGCATCGCAGGGAAAATAATACAGTGAAAAACAATGTTGTCTTTCCCAATAAAATGAATGATTTCTGCATCATCACCTTTCCAATACGCTTCCCAAGTATCTGGAAGTAATTCCTGTGTAGCGCTGATGTACCCTATAGGTGCATCAAACCATACGTACATCACTTTTCCTTCAGCACCCTCCACTGGCACGGGCACACCCCAATCTAAATCTCGGGTCATCGCACGCGGTTGTAATCCATCACCGGCGTTCAACCAACTCATGCATTGCCCCATCACGTTGGGCTTCCAGCCTTCACGACTCTCTAAAAAGCCCTCAATGCATCGGACAGTTCATCCAATGGCAAGAACCAGTTTGTCGTATCGCGCAATTCTGGGACTGCGCCACTTAAGGTTGATTTGGGCGCTATAAGATCAGTAGGACTTAATGAAGTTCCACAACTTTCGCATTGATCTCCATAAGCATCAGCTGCATGACACTTCGGACATTCTCCGGTGATGTAGCGATCTGCTAAAAATTGGCCCGCTTCAGGATCAAAGTATTGCTGCGTTTCTTTTGCCACGAGTGCCTCTTTTTCTATGAGATTCGTGAAAAATTCTTGCGCGTTTTTATGGTGTTGAGGACTAGACGTTCGACTGTAATGGTCAAAGGAAATCCCGAACTCTTCAAAGGCGCCCTTCATCATTCCATGATAACGGTCTACAACATCCTGCGGCGTGATTCCTTCTTTTTTCGCCTTTATCGTAATGGGCACTCCATGCTCATCCGAGCCGCAAACAAACTTTACATCACGTCCCCGCATTCGCAAATACCTAACGTAGATATCTGACGGAAGGTAACACCCGGCAAGGTGACCTATGTGAACGGGGCCGTTAGCATACGGCAATGCCGCAGTAACCATGATTTTTTTGTTCGAACTCATGCTTTTTTGATACGTTTAAAGCTTCCTGCGAAGATAATGCGCTTTTATTGGGTATTTTTCGGCTAATGAAACAAACCGTACCCAGTTTTTTACAACCCGGAGACACTATTGGGATCAGCGCCACGGCCCGATTCGCAACTGCTGAATCGCTCGCCATCGCGGAACGCACCATCACTGCTGAAGGCTTTAACTGCTACTATTCGCCCGAAATCTCTATGCAGCAGCACCAGTTAGCGGGTACTGTAGCGGAACGCGTACAACACTTTAATGCCTTAATCCATAATCCTAACATCAAGGCCATATGGAACATTAGAGGAGGATATGGCAGTGCAGAAATTGTAGATTTAGTGGACTGGGAAGCGTTGATTGCGCAACCCAAATGGCTGATCGGTTTTTCTGATTTTACCACTTTCCTCTGCCACGGTGTTCAAAAAGGTATTGCAACGCTGCATGCCCCGATGCCCATCAGTTTTTCAGCTACTCATCCTGACGCACTTGCAGCAACTTTTGATGTACTGCGCGGTAAAGAAGATGCGCTGCATTGTGCGCTGCCTAAAACCATTAGTGGACAGATCATCGCCGGCAACCTCAGCGTGATCTCCAGTATTTTGGGCACGCCAAGTCTTCCGAGCTTAGATGCTAGTGTACTGATCATTGAAGATTTAGACGAATACCACTACCATCTGGACCGAATGCTCCTTGCCCTTCGCCGACGCGGGGCCTTCAATGGCCTACAAGCTGTGGTTCTTGGAGTATTTTCTGATATACACGACCACAACATTCCGTGGGGTCCCGACGTTCGACATTCCTTGAGAAAACACTTTGAGGCCGAGGGCGTACCCGTGTATGAGCACCCTATTATTGGACACGGTAAAGAAAATTGGCCCATTATCTTACGCAAAGTATGATCAACGTTACCTACGGCATACCCAACGAAGAAACACATCATTTGAGTTTTGAATCGCTAGCACAGGCGAGGGAAAAAGTCCTGCCCTGGTTGGAGACTAAAACCTTCTTTTTACAGGTGGAGAAACCCCTGAGCGGGTGTCGGTTACTCAAGTTGGACAATGGCACCTGGGAGGTTCGTGTCGGAACTTGGGAAGAAGGCAGCGATAACAGCTTTGACCGAGTGTTCACTTCCACCCAAAGAGAGCAGGTATTTGAGGTGATGCGAACGTACCTTCAAGAGCCAGGGTACTTTGAGGCAATGGGTCAAATTTTGAAACTTCACGAGGCTAGAAAGCAGCGCAAAGGAAGCTTTACCGAAAGGCATCAGAAACGCTACGCACAAAGGCAGCGGGTGAATCAACAAAAGACTTGGATTAACTTTTTCATCACCCTCTTAATCTTCGGTGTGTTGGCGCTCTTCTTTTACCGCCAGGTGATGACGCTGTAAAACTTTAAGTTCTTCACATTCTTAGGAAAGTTTACCGTTCGCAGCCATCTTATTGGAATGAAGACTTATGAAACCTATGAGCGGAAAGCTGCGGATCTACTTAAGAAAATGGGGCATACCCTACTCTATCAGAACTACCGTTCCGGACGAGCTCAAATTGACCTGATCACACAACTGGACCGCTGCTTGTACATCGTGGAAGTAAAATACCGATCCTCAACAGTTACAGACTACGAAAACTGGGTGAGTGAGCGGCAATGTCAACGATTGTTGCAGGCCGGCGTGCGCCTTGTTGGCCCGTTTCAATGCACTGAAATTAAATTACTCCTTATTGCCTATCAAGGCAATGGCTCAAAAGCCGAAATAATCCCCCTCGCTGTTAACTAAAGTTGGAGCTAACTGCCTGTGCTGAAGCAAGACCGACTACCTTTGCAAAAAAGTACTACGCCATGCGCAACAGTCGTTCTAACAACAAAGGCCCAAAAAGAGCGGGCACAACCAACCGTTTTGCAGAAGGAAGCAGAGGACCGCGTTCGTTTGATAACGATGACCGCAACAGTGGTGGTAAAAAAGAATTTAAAGGCGGTGCTGCGAACTTTAAGCGCGTAAAACGACGCAGTGCAGAAGACATTGCGAGTACGAGCGGTGAGATGCGCTTGAACAGATTTCTTTCACATGCCGGTATTTGTAACCGCCGTGAAGCAGATGACCTGATCGCCGCTGGCCTTGTAGAGGTCAATGGAAAAGTCGTGAGTACCATGGGCTACAAGGTGCAACGTACAGACGTCGTGAAATACAACGGCTCCTTAATTAAGAGCGAGAAAAAGAAATACCTCGTCCTGAATAAGCCGAAGGGATTCATCACTTCCATCACAGACAAGAAAGCGAAGAAAACAGTCGAAGAACTCGTTGGTAACGCATGTAGAGAACGTTTGTATCCTATAGGCAGTATGGACCGTACGAGCACAGGTGTTTTACTGTTTACTAATGATGTGGATCTTGCAAAGAAAATGGCACATCCTAAAAATGGTGCTGTTCAGATCATCAGTGTCGTGCTTGACAAACCGTTGCAAAAAGCTGACCTCACTGCCATTGCTAAGGGAATTGAACTCGAAGACGGTAAAATTGAAGTAGAAGAAATTAAATACATCGACGAACGTACGAAACGTGAGGTCGGTTTACGTTTACATAGTGGAAAGCACCGTATTGTGCACCGCATCTTTGATAAGTTCGGATATACCATAGAAAAAATGGACCGCGTGTCCTACGCAGGATTGACGAAGAAAAATCTGAGTCGCGGACAGTGGCGCTTTCTAGACCCTAAAGAGATTGACTTTCTAAAAACGAGGTAGCCCGTGAAACGAGCGCTGATTTTTACAGGATATGTTGCGCTCATCCTTATGCTCTTGGGAGCAGGGGGTGCCGGTTATCTCTATTACAACCAAGAAAAGATTATTGCAGGCGGTGTTGCCAAGCTGAATGAACAGCTTAAAGCTCCGGTGGAAGTAAGCACGATAGAGCTGGACCTTTTCTCCGGTTTTCCACGAGTGCGCATCGTGCTCAACGCTGTAACTATTGCAGATCCCTTTGGTGGAAAAAGTCCCTTAATTAAAGCCGAGAGTGTCGGTTTGGGAATGAATGTTTTAGAAGTACTGCGCGGGACTTATACCATAGAAGAATTGGCCATAAGCACTGGTGAGATTCATTTAGTGCATTCGAGCAAAGGAGACAATTGGGACTTACTCTCAAGCACAGATACCTCGAACACTGACCTAAATCTACAGCACTTCGAGGTAAATGCGGTTCAGCTGACTTATGATGATCTCGTAGAAAACTCAAACTACAGCAGCTACATCAACGTTTTAAATGCTTCCGGAATTATAGGCAGCAGCATCCAGCTGTCCTTGCGTGCGGATTTGGAGGCGACCTATGCAACCATTGAAGGTGAAGTGTTCCTTGTAAATGCGCCGCTGAATGGGAGTGCCGAGCTTACTATTAATGAAAATTGGACCCTTTCAACAAACCGTCTTGCACTAGACGGCACAGCGGTCAACCTGGACCTGAATCAAAACGGTGGTAAAATCAGCGCAGCGCAAATGGACATCCCAAATGCGCTTGATTTTGTTCCACTTTTCACTATTCCTGAGGAAATAGAAGTTAAAGGCCTACGCGCAGATTGGAGCTGGGAGGGCACTTGGGACCAATGGGTGCTTGACTTCGACACGAAAAATACTGCGTTGAATTACAACGGAATTGCAGTGCCTTCACTTTCTTGTAAAGGACAATGGCGTTGGGGTGCCGTTCCTGAGCTCAGTATACCTTCACTTGCATTGGAAACCCATACAGGTAAAATTACCGGTGCCCTCGAATTAAAGGGGGATGCGCCTGTCCTTTACACCGATCTAGAAGGCGGATCCAACTTGAGCGAACTCTTTGATTTCATTGAAACAGATCTTCTTGTAAATCCCATGGGCTTCTGGAAAGGTGAAAACATTTCACTTACACAAGGCTTTCGTTCTTGGGATGATTTAACGCCCGTAGGCAGCCCTATTTTCAAAGGGGATATTTCTTTTTTCGAAGGCGCATTTTCTCTTGCTGGCAGCAATATTTCTTTTGAAAAAGTCGAAGCGGAATTAGGCATCGACGGCCGCAATATTCAGATTGATCGGTGCTTTTTGCAAAGTGGAGAAAATACAGCCGTAGTCGCCGGGACTATTTATAATGCTTTAGAGGCGAACGGTTACCCAAAGGTAGTTTTAACTCTAGAGAGCCCTACCATTTCCATCGATCCGTTGCTGTACTGGGAATTCGAAGATGACGAATCCGACGAAGAAACCAGTTTTGATTATTCCGTCGAAGTGAAAGTAGACCATGTTCAACTGGGTGATTTCAACGGCGCCAATCTCGTGGGTACAGTGTATAATCGGGGGAATTGGATTATGGGAGATGCCATGCGCATCGACGGTTGTGATGGAACGTTAGGTGGTAATTGGGCCCTGTATGAAGACGGGTCAAATAACGTATTTAAAGGCGATCTATTCGTACAGTCCATTGAATTGGACCAATTACTAGCCAGCTTCAACAGTTTTGATATTGAAGATTTAGATGCCTCCAACCTACTGGGTGAGGCCAGTGCTACGGCTACCGTTTCATTAGCCTTTGACAGTGAATGGGAACAGCACAGTGCTAAAACGGATATTCGAGGGAAAGGCGAAATCAAAGGCGGAACGCTACAGAATTATGCACCGTTGCAAGAATTGAGCGCATTTATTGACAAAGGAGAATTGGATAAAATTGAGTTTCCCTACCTCGCCTCGTCCTTTCGCGTCCACGGGGATTCCTTTTTGCTCCCTGAAATGGAAGTAAAAAATAGTGCCCTGAATCTTTGGGTGAACGGCTGGCAAAATTTAGAAACTGACGACCTCCGTTACAGCGTCCGACTCGGTCTAAAAGATCTCGCTATGCGGGGTAAAAATTCAAATAGAGATTTAGGAAATTGGATCGGTGAGGCGGAAAATGAAAACCAACCTTATGTTCGACTGATTGTAGGATGCAACCTGGACGACGTGTGTATAAGTCTCGACCGAGAACGGATCAATAGAAGCTTCAAAGAAGCCATTCAACAGGAAAAGGAAGACTTAAAGAACATCTTTAAAAAACCAGAAGAGTCCACACCCAAGGCTACTCCAGGAAGCGGAACCTTCGAATTACTCTGGCCCGAACAGGACAGTCTTAAGGTGCGTATCACTCATTAGAGGCGAATAGCGCATTTAAAGTGTACACTTAAATGGGATTCAAAAACTAAGGTGCCTTGTGAGAGTGGGTGGTAGGAAGGCCGTGCTTTTTTATAAATCTCACGTGCCCATTGCTGACGTTTCTCATCCCCTTTTAACATACTTTCATACATCGGCACAATAAATTTTCTGCGACCCACCTTCACTAAAAACTCCTCTACGGTTTTCTTATAGATGGCCGGATCGTAACCTTCGAAATCTGTCTTTAATATCGCTGAAAACCATGCTGCCACAATCTCAGGATTAGGACTTCCACTAAAACCGTAATTCTCATCGGCCAATGCATAATGACCCACAGTTGCACCTCCTGCTTCTAGTCCGCGTATGTAGCGCAACCACTCGTGGGTAGACCAAAATTTAGTGGTTTGAAAGTCCGTATAGCACAACTGTTTCGCATCCGGTGCTTCGGGCGCTGTGCTCAGCATCATTTTCACGGCTTCATCTACAACGAAGAATCGGTTCGATGCCGGGAAGGGACAATTCACGGGAAGTCCTTTTCCATAGACCCACTGATCCACGCCAATAGCATCCCACTGTTCCTGGGTGAGCAACTGCGCCAATTCTTGTAAAAACTGCTCCGTAACCATGGTTTTGAATCTATACTTCTCGAAATAGCCTTTAATAAACCCATCCCAAGTTTCTCTTCCCACGGTCTGCTCGCACAATTTCAAGAAATGAAATCCTTTATCGTAAGCAATGGCATTTACACCATCGTCGGGATTCTTACCTGCTAAATTCTGTTTCAAAATCGTCGCCTCCGGATCGTTCTCGAGCATGTACGCCAATTCTTTTGAAGGTCGTCATAACTCAATGCAACAAGCATATCCGCGAAATCTGGTCCATACACGCGCTCCATGATGCGCATTTCGAAATAAACGGTAAAGCCTTCATTCAGCCAGAAATCGTTCCAAGTTCCATTGGTAACAAGATTCCCACTCCAACTGTGGGCCAATTCATGAGCAATGAGACTCACTAAGCTCAAATCACCCACCACAACCGTGGGCGTTAGGAAGGTCAAACGAGGGTTTTCCATTCCACCAAAGGGGAAACTCGGCGGCAATACCAGCATATCATAACGGCCCCAATAGTACGGTCCGTAGAGTTCTTCTGCCTTTTCGATCATCTTCTCCGTCTGCCCGAATTCAAAGGCGGCATTGCGCACCATTTCAGGTTCAGCATACACGCCCGATCGCTCACCTAATGCAATAAACTCTAAATCGCCAGCGCCTAAAGCCATGAGATAACTAGGAATAGGCTGCGGCATTGTAAATTCATACTTACCATTAGCCGATTTCTGCGTTGGGTTGGAGGCACTCATCAGTGCTAACATCCCCTGCGGAACTTGCACGCTCGCATTGTACGTAAAACGCACTCCGGGGCGGTCCTGACAGGGGATCCATGTACGTGCGAGAATGGCTTGACTTTGGGTAAATAAAAAGGGCATGCGCTTACCTTGAGTCAATGCCGCCGGAAACCACTGTACCGCTTCAGCACCTTCTGTAGTCACATACGTAATGCTTACCTCTTTAGAGGCGGGACTAAGATCATAAACGACCAAAGCAGAACCCAATAAATCATCTTCTTCCTCAAAGCCCCATTGCGCCTCTTGACCGTCCAGCAGGACCGATTCAATCTGAAGTGCCTTTGTATCAAAAACTACCCGGTCTCCATGCGTTTCTGATAACGTCCAGACCGCTGTTGCATGAATCTCTTGTGCGTCGAAATCTACACTTGCATCCCACTCCAAATGCGTTACCGTTGCCTCTGGTGTACTAAAGCTGTGCGGGTCAACAAACAGTTCCGCTCGAAGCGTCGTATCACCAATCATTGGTGGCCGCTCAACAGATACGGTATCTACAGTGGTCGTAGGCTGGCAACTAATAAGTGTGACCGATGCTAAAAATGCAGCGAAAAGGAAGCTCTTCATTCTTTTCATTTTATGTACTTTTCGAAAAAGTGAATATACCGCACATGAGACAAAAACCTGGACTTCTTTCAAGACTTGTTGTGAGTTCCATTGCCGTTTTCCTGGCCGATTGGATTCTTCCCGGTGTCAACATCAGCAGTTTTTCAACTGCCGTTGGTGTCGCCATTGTGCTTGGACTCCTGAATGCCACTTTGAAACCACTGCTGATCATCATTACCATTCCCTAACCTTCATGACTTTGGGCCTGTTTCTTTTGATCATCAATGCCATTATCATTGGAGTTGCAGACCAATGGATAGACGGTTTAGAAGTAGCAAGTGTCTGGACAGCCATCCTCTTTAGCCTGCTCGTCTCAACGATCAGCTCCTGGATGTACCGTTACGGAGAGCGTCAGGGTTAGAGCACTTTTTCTCCCAATGCGCTTTAATGCCAAAGGTACTGGATGCCAGTGCTAAGAAACTGGGGGTTGCATCGCTTAAATAATAGGTCGTGGTCCCTGATCCTTCTCCAGCCTCAGCCCAAGCCGAAACGACTGCTTCTGCTACTATAGCAGGTGCATCAATCCAATCCACACCGGGGCGTAATTTCGCTGCCGCCTCGCGCAAAAGCGGGTAATGCGTACACCCTGGAAGTATCGCTTCAATCCCCTTCAAAGAAGGATCGTTCAGATAGTGCTCGAGCACGCTTTCCTCTATTCCCGTACCCAGAAATCCATCTTCAATCAGCGGCACCAGCAATGGTGTGGGCAATGCCACTAATTCGTGCGGCACTTTAAAGGCTTCTAAGCGCTTTGTATAGGCGCCACTGCGAACAGTCGCGCGCGTTCCCAACAGCGCCGTCTTCCGCGGAGCACTCCCGGCCAATACAGCTACTACAGGATCAATCACATTGATAAAAGTCAAATCAGGAAAGGATGCTTCGAGCATCGAACCTGCTGCAGCGCTTGCGCTATTGCAAGCAATCACGATCACGTCGCAACCTTGATCCGCTAAGAATCCGACAATCTCTCGACTGAAACTGCGAATGGCTTCGTCACTTTTATCACCGTACGGTAAATGAAGCGTATCACCAAAATACACCTTATCCACCCCGGGTAGTTTTTCTTCCAACGCATGCAGGACCGTAAGTCCGCCCAAGCCGCTGTCGAATAGTCCTATTTTGCGTTGCTTTTTCACAGCACGCAAAATACCAAATAAAAAGCCCCCGCGAGCTGCGCTCGCGGGGGCTTCAAAAATTTTTTACGCCGGCCTTAGTTAATGCCTAATTCCGCTTTTACCAACGGTAAGATGTCCTCACCACCGTCAAGGTAAATGACTACTGCCTTTGATGCCGATGCATCCAAAATGTAAGTGAATCCATTTGCTGAAGCAACTTTCTCCACTGCCGCTTGCGCTTTCTCGCTGATCGGCAACATGAGATCCATTTGCTTGCGCTGCAACTCTTGTTGTGCACTTTGGTTGAACATCTGGATGCGCTGACCCATAGTTTGCAACTCTTCATTTTCTTTCTGAAGACGCAATTCTGTCCAAGTGTCCATATTTGCTTGAGCGTTTTGCAGTTTCGTCATGTACTCTTCCTGCATGGCTGTAGCATCGCTTTCCAATTGACCTGCATACTTCTGAATTTCAGCCTCAGCAGCCTTGTATTCTGGCATTACAGAAATCAATTCGTCTACATTGATGTGACCTACTTTTTGCTGGGCAACTGCGGTTCCTGCGAAGCCTAAGGTCAAGGCGATAGCGAGTAATACTCTTTTCATTGTCTGTTGATTTATTTCTTTAAACTATTTAAAACCTCCTCGCTGTAGTCTTTCTCTTTTTCAACAAAGAGTACACCACTTTGAGCACTTTTATCCAGAACCAATTCTAATTTACGCTTCTGAGCCAACGCCTGAACCGCTCCAAAAACCTTGTCCTGAATGGGCTGAACCAGCTGTGTTCGCTTTTCGAAAAGCATTCCTTCTGGTCCAAAATATTTCTGTTGCAAAGCAAGCACTTCTTCTGCTTTCTGCACAATAGCTGCCTCGCGTTTTTCCAATTTTTCCGGTGAAAGCAATATTTGCTCCGCCGCTAATGCATCTTTTAAACTCTGCAGTTCACTCTGAAGCGCACTTACTTCACCGGCCCATTGCGTACTGAGCTGGTCAACTTGGGATTTTGCCTGTGCATATTCAGGCAAATTCTTCAAGATGTAATCCGTATCCACCACACCATAACGCTGGGCCATCAGCGAGGTGGAAAAGAGCACAGCAAGTAATAATCCTATTTTTTTCACGGCCTTGAAGGTACTTCAATTAGAACTGTTGTCCAATGATGAAATGCGTCTGCCATCCGCTTGCCGCTGCACCATTTGGCTCAGGGTCAAATCCATAGGCAACATCCACTCCCATCAATCCAAACATAGGCATGTAAATACGCAAACCGGCACCTGCACTACGCTTTAGATTAAACGCACGGTAGTCCCAGAAATTATCATAGTTGTTTCCGCCTTCCATAAAGATGAGCGGGAAGACTTGTGCTGAAGGATTGTTTGCGATGATGTATCGCATCTCGAAGACGTATTTGTTGTAGAGCGCACCACCACCACCTGGCGTGATCGAATTATTAGTGTAGCCACGAAGACCGATGATTTCACGACCATCAATGACGAAATTAGCCAATCCATCTCCACCCACATAGAAACGTTCAAACGGCGGTAAGCCCAAATCTTTATTGTAGCTGCCCAAATAACCAAACTCACCGTGCGTGCGAATGACGAATTTTGACGTGATTGGCGCAAACCAATCTGCATTCAACTTCCACTTATGGTATTCAACCAATTTAAAACGCTCTTCTGATGAGAGGCTCTTGTAATCAATATCATCACGCAACAAACTGAACGGCGGTGTCAATTCCGCGGCGAAACTTATCTGCGATCCACGCGTCGGGAAAATAGGCACATCCGTATTGTTACGACCCAATGTAAACTTGTAGTTGACGTTGTTCGATATTCCTTTGTTGTAATTCAAGAATCCCGTGGGGAAGTTGTTCAGATTAAAGCGGCGGAATTCCAATCCTTGGTACAAGGTGAAATAATCATCCGGCCACTTTAAACGTTGCCCCAGGCCAAAATTAATCCCAGTGATCAATAGACTTTGACGGTTCGGATCGCTTGCCTGTACACCGTTGCTTTGAACGTTGTGGTAGATGGTTCCAGTAAAGCTGTTCGGCTTTTTACCCCCTAACCACGGCTCCGTGAAAGAGGCATTATAGCTCTGGAAATACAAACCATTTGACTGCGCGCGAATATTGATGGTTTGTCCATCACCTGTCGGCAGCGGCTGCCAAGCGCGTTTGTTTCCAATATTTTTTGCGGAGAAGTTGTTGAAGTTCAAACCAAGCGTACCGACCACACGGTTGGCACCCCACCCCCTTGCAGCTCAAGCTGTGAAGTTGACTTTTCGACTACAGTATATTCAAGATCCACCGTACCTGTTTGAGGATCCGGCACCGGGTTTACACCGATCTGCGTTTGATCGAAATACCCCAATTGAGACAGTTCTCGAATAGTACGCTGAATCATAGCCTTTGAAAATAGATCCCCTGGACGCGTCCTCACCTCGCGGTAAATAACGTGGTCGTTCGTGCGCTCATTACCGGTGATGCTGACTTTACGAATAGTCGCTTGGCGCCCTTCCTGAATGCGGATTTCCACATCTATCGTATCGTTCTGAACGTTTTTTTCGATCGGAACTACTTGCGAGAAGAGGTATCCGTTATTCAAATAGATGGATGCTACATCGTTCCCGTTTGGATCGAAACTCACGCGCTCATTCAAATGCTGGCTGTCATAGATATCGCCGCGATTGATTTTCAAAATGCTGCGCAACAGCGGCGTGTCGTATTTCGTATTGCCGACGAACGTAATGTCCCCAAAATAGTACTTGCGACCTTCTTCTACAGTAATTTCAATATTGATGAGTTCGTCATCTACTCGGTAATTCGTATCCCGTATGACGCGGGCATCGCGGTAACCCATGCTGTTGTATTTAGCAACTAAAGCCCGCATATCTTCTCTGTATTCCTTCTTGCGAAGCTTTGAAACCTTAAAGATGGCTTTGCCTTTCATCTTCGTGTTCTTCATTGCTTTCAAAAGAACCTTATCTGCCACTGCTTCATTACCGACAAAGGCAATTTCGCCAATTTTCACACGTTCACCAGGCTTCACTCTGAATCCAAGAATTACGGCATTGTTGAAAGTCGTATCGCGTTCTTGCGTAATATCTACCGTGGCGTTTAAATAGCCCTTTTCACGGAAGTAGGACTGAATCTTGTTGCGACTCATGACCACGAGGTTCTCATTCACCACTTTTCCCGCGCGCAGATCCAATTCTTCACGGATATCATCTTTCCAAGATTTCTTCACGCCCGTAATAAAATACTTACTCATCTTAGGAAGCTCCTGCAGGCGAATGTCTAAATAGACTTTTTTACCGCTCTTGTTCACTACACTGAACGTGATGTCTTCAAAGAGCTGTTGACGCCACAGTGTTTTAATGGCATCTGAAATCTTAGGATCAGGGAATTGGATATTATCACCGACACGAATATTGGTCAACATGATTACAACGTTCGGATCTAAATCCTGCGCGCCGCTCACTGTAATGCCAGCTACCTCATAATCTATTCCTGGAATGAGGCCAAAATCACCGTTTTGCACCACTTGCGCGGTGGTCGTAAAAGAAACTAAAGTGAGTACAAGTGCCCAAAGGGTATTCTTCATGTCTTTATTCTGCCGTTAACTGTTCTGAGGTTTGTCCAAACCTGCGTTCGCGTTTTTGAAAAGCCGCTATTGCGTCGTACAAACCGGATGCGTCGAAATCTGGCCATAGAACAGGTGTGAAATACAATTCTGCATAGGCCAATTGCCATAACAAATAGTTGCTTATTCGCTGCTCGCCGCTGGTTCTAATCATAAGATCTGGATGCGGCATTCCAGCAGTGAACAAATGTTGTTCTACTGCTGCCTCGTTAATATCTGCAGCATCCATGGTTCCTTCAGCTACTTTTTGAGCAATCTTGCGAATGGCTTGTACCATTTCATCCTGTGAGCCGTAACTCAACGCAAGCGTCAAAGTTAACCCATCATTCTTTGCTGTAGCCTGAATTACAGACATTAACTTTTTATTTGCTTTTGACGGGAGGGTATCTAAATTACCGATGGAACGCAGACGAACGTTATTGTCCATTAATGTGGGCAATTCCTTCTCCAATGCAGTCATCAAGATATTCATGAGCGCGTCTACCTCCGACTTCGGGCGGTTCCAATTTTCAGTAGAGAAGGCATAAACCGTAAGGTAGTTGAGGCCCAATTCTGCGGACGCCGTCGTGATTCTTCTCAATGCCTCTACCCCCACTTCATGCCCGCGTACCCGCGACATGAAACCCTGCTGTTTTGCCCAGCGACCGTTGCCGTCCATAATGACCGCAATATGCTCGGGCATATGCTTAGGGTCTAATCCGGCTTTAAGCCGATTAGCCTTAAAAACTTTAGAATCCACTGCAGCGTTCATCTCTGGGACTTAGGTTATAAAAAATGGTCAGTCCGGCAAAAATAGTCCAATCTCGCTGTTCAGCAGTGCCTCGAGCCAATCCATTTGAATAAGAGACGTTTCCAGGGTTTGAAAAATAGGCGGCAACTGCATTTCGCTCCTCTTCCAGCGCAACTGCATCCACGTAATCTCCGCCAGTATCGTCCATATAATCCGTCCCGTAACGGCGCCAGCCAATTTCTGCAGACAAACTAAAATCACGTCCTAAACTCTGGCGGTAGCCCATCCCAAAGGGTACGGTAAGGGTGGTATTGCCGTAAAATAATTGATCACTAAGTTCCGTTTGCTGGCCTTCCGTACCTAACTCGCGCAGGTTGTGCCATTCGTCTTGGTAAAAGCCCTGCGGATTATAAAAAGTTAAGCCCAGTCCTCCGAAAATATAAAAGGAGCGCTTGAATTTCGTTCCTGTGCCGTACGGCCAGAAATTGAACTCCGTCATGTAGCTGAATTCGGAAATTTCTGTGCGAAAGGCGATGCCTCTATTTAATTTGAAATCATCCCTCGCCCAAGCGTCGGATGCGCCGACATAGCCGCGGTAATAATTCATTCGTGTGCTCCAATGCCAGTTGTATTGACGGCGTAAAGTGATTTGACCCACCGGTTGGTTGGGTAAGAATCCATAGACCCCTTGTGCATTGGTACCTACTGCACCAACATCTCCGTGAAACAATGTTCCAGAGCCGCCTAAGCCTAACTCATAAAATTGAGCATGGAGGAAAGAACTGCTAAAAAGCAGGAAATAAAGGAGTACTTTTTTCATGAATTAGTTCCTGTAATCTAACCCCCAGCTTAATTTATTCCGGAGCGTAGATGGGAAATCTTGAAGTTCAGTTTGGACTAAAGCGATACGGAAATCGGCTTTTTGAATGAAGAGTTCCGTAGTGGTATCAAAACTGTGTATTCGACTGTCTAATGAGGTTAAAAATTCGTTTTCTCGACTTTCTATGCGAAGGCGGAGGGTGTTATTGTCAGAGATAACGAAGGGACGCATGGTCAAATTGTGCGGAGCGATCGGGGTAAGGACAAAATTTTCGCTATTCGGCATAATTATGGGGCCGCCACAACTTAAACTATAACCTGTCGAACCAGTCGGCGTGCTCACGATTAAGCCGTCCGCCCAGTAACTGTTGAGATAGGCGCCGTTCAGGTAGGTGTGTACCGTGATCATGCTCGTTGTTTCTTTCCGTGCAATGGTAATTTCATTGAGCGCGAAATTCGGTTTAACCACCCGGTTGCAGGAAGTGCGCAGCTGCAAAAGCGATCGGAAATCCAACTGAAACCGCCCGCTAAAAAGAGCATCTAAGGAGGTCTCGATGTTGCTTTTCGCAACGTTTGCAAGAAAGCCTAATCGGCCCATATTGATCCCTAAAATAGGAATGTCTTTATTCTGTATGAGTACCGTTGCATCGAGAATGGTTCCATCTCCGCCCAATGAAATGAGGAAGTGCGGGTCAAAGTTCTCTAATTCTTCCTCGTCTGCAAACGTCGAGAAGTGCATTTCCGGGAACTCTTCCGTCTTGATCTCATCGCAAGCACCGACCATGGTATGATATACTGCAAAATCAACGCCTTCCTCGACCAATTTTTCCAACACCACCTCTAAGTAAGGCAGGTTCGCAGGTTTAGGCGTGCGTCCAAATAGTGCAATTCTCATGAGTACTTCAAATAGTTCATTAAATGGTCGTACCGTTCGCGGTAGTCGGCTTCGTACGAATCATCGCCAAAGATACCTTCTATTTCGTAGCCGTAGCGTTGTAAACTCTTGATAATAGGTGCTGTATGCTCTAAATTGACTTTCAACGTCAACTGCAAAGAAGTTTCAACTGCCTTGTGGGTCATCCACAGCCCTAAAAGCTTGGCATCATTATGTTCTACGGCGTGCGCAATCTCTATTAAACTGTACTGGTCGGCTGCAATACTTACTACTAAGATGGCTCCCGTTTGAAGCAATGTTGGTGTCGCTCTAAAGAACTCTATAATATCCGACAATAGGTAGGAATTCACATAGCGCCCCTCCTTAGTCACCACGGGAACTAAAGTGATGCGGTGCTGGGTACACACTTCCATGACCTCGAAAAAATGAGCACCGGCTAGTACGTGGGGAACGAAGGCCGCACGCAAAGCATTTTGCACGGACAGCGTATCGTCTTCGGCTTCATAGAGCGCGTCTTCACTTAAAAGGCCCATATAAACGCCTTCATCCGTAACCACGGGAAGATGGCTAATTTTTAGATCCTCCATGAACTCCAAAGCCTCCGCTATTGTTGTCTGCGGAAGAATCCCCCTTAATGGGTTCTGTATGTAGTGTTTCTTGCAACATTTCATAACAAACATAGCCCTTTTCTTTAGCTTTGCCCCCATGAACGATCACACAAAACTCAGCGTTAATATTAATAAAATTGCTACCCTTCGAAATGCAAGAGGCGGCGATGTCCCGAATGTCTTGAAAATTGCACTGGATTGTGAGCGGTTTGGTGCCGAAGGTATTACCGTGCACCCGAGACCCGATCAACGTCACATTCGCTACAGCGATGTGGCAGATTTAGCCCCTGCGGTGACCACAGAGTTCAATATAGAAGGGTATCCAAACGAAGAATTCATTGCACTTGTGCTTGCGAATCGGCCCGCACAAGTCACGCTTGTTCCCGACCCTCCAGGGGTTTTGACTTCAAATGCAGGTTGGGACGCTATTGGGCACAAAGACTTCCTGACCGAGGTCATCACCACTTTTAAAGATGCCGGTATTCGTACATCCATATTTATTGAAACGGATCACCAGCAGATTGCAGCAGCAAAAGCAACGGGAGCGGATCGCATCGAATTGTATACGGAATCGTATGCGGTCGGATATGCAAAAGATAGGGCCGCCGCAGTTGCTCCTTTTGTAAGTAGCGCTGCCTTTGCGAAAAGCATTGGCCTCGGTGTCAATGCCGGCCACGACCTCAGCTTAGAAAATCTCAGCTTCTTTGCGCAAAAGCTTCACGGAAGTTTAGACGAAGTAAGCATCGGTCACGCATTGATTGCAGATGCACTTTATTTGGGACTCCATAACACCATCCAACAATACCGAAACTGTTTGAACCCGTCCGCATGGAAGTAGTACCGTTATTCTCGAAAGTCTACGGAGACGGCGCACCACTCATTATCCTTCACGGATTGTTTGGCATGGGCGACAATTGGGCGACACATGCAAAACATTGGGCGGAATTAGGCTGGCAAATACATGCCGTCGATCAGCGTAACCACGGAAAATCACCGCATCACAGCATCCATAATTATGATGCAATGGCCGCCGATCTGGAAGCCTATATGGACGCGAAAGGATTGAAGACCGCGGTCATCTTAGGGCACAGCATGGGTGGAAAAACAGCCATGCATTTTGCCGTAAGTCGTCCGGAACGTGTTCGGGCCTTAATCGTTGTAGACATTGCGCCAAAGGCATACCCCATTCACCATCAGGGCTACATTAATGCAATGAAGTCTGTTGATTTTGATGCCGTTCGCTCACGCGGTGCAGTAGAGAAGATTCTTTCGGAAAGTGTTGATAATGCGGGCATTCGCCAATTCTTTATGAAGAGTTTATATTGGCAGACCAAAGATAAATTGGCATTCCGCTTCAATCTCGATGCCCTCGAAGATCAGCTACAAGAAGTAGGCACACCTTTGGAATTTGGCTACTTTGATCGTCCCACTTTATTCATCGCAGGCGGTGCAAGCGGCTACATTACCTCGGAAGACGAAGATGCTATTTTAGACCATTTCCCTGCAGCGCATATCGAGACCATTGCTCATGCAGGGGCACTGGGTACATGCAGAAGCACGAGAACCGTTTTCAGCATTGGTAGTGGACTTCCTGAAAGATCTAGTCTAGAACGTCTTTAAGTTCAAAATGCATGTAATGTACCGGTCCCTGACGTTTTACGAGCGCATCGGCTGCATCGGGCTTGCCTAAGAACACCCAAGCTTTATTACTGAAGTCGTAGCGCTCGAGCGGTTGCGTAAATAGTCCACGGTCCAATTTATCATTGCGATTGGCATCTTCATACACTTGTACCATGAAACGTTCGGGCAGTTGTAGCGCAACATACACGGTATCTCTGGAAGACTTAATATCTTCAAAGCCCACCGCCAGTCGTTCTTCATCGGGATCTAATACTTCATATGCAATACGGGTCGGGTACTGCGCAGCGGACGCACAGGTGAAGTATAAACCCGCTTGTTCTTGCGCAACCAATGTGCTCGCGGCGCAGGCCCAAAACAGAAGGAGTATTTTAATCTTCATAGTCGATCTCTACCCCTTTTTTAGACAATAACGCACCGTTTGCTTTTAGCGAATCCAAGACTTCTTCATAAATAGGTATGAAGACCGTTGGGTTGTCGCTGTAAAAGGCAAAGCTGGATTTGAATTGGTCTTCAGTGATTCCATGCTTTTCATAGACCTTCGCATAGTAATCTTCAATACCGTTCGTATCGCCAAGCATGATCGCACCGTTGCGCGCACCTTCTATAACATGAATGTCTACCATGATCGGCATCATCTGCTCAGGTGTCAACACGTTTTGAGGAATCTTCACCTCGGGAGAAGAGCATCCTATGAAAAGGACGAATAGTACGCTTACTGTATAGTTCCCGAGTCGCATCATCTTCTAGTCTCTATCAAATACTAAACGTGCGCCCAAAACACTATCGTCTATTTTACCTTCTTTGAAGGCAAGGTGACCGCCTACAAAAGTGTGCGTCACTTTGGATTTAAACAGGGTCCCTTCAAACGGGGACCAACCGCATTTGTACAATAAGTTTTGCTTGTTCACGTTCCAGGGTTGGTTGGGTTCAACCAGAACTAAATCTGCATGGTATCCTTCGCGTAAAAGCCCCGCTCCTCCATTCGGAACAAAATCGCAGGGTTGTGACACATCTTTTCCACCATTTTTTCGATGGTAAACGTTCCATCGTGTACGCGCTCCATCATTGCCGGCAGTGCATGCTGAACTAAAGGACCGCCAGAAGGTGCGTTTAAATAGGTGTTTGCCTTCTCTTCAAGGGTATGTGGCGCATGATCTGTAGCAATCACATCTAAGCGATCGTCCAGCAGTGCTTTCCAAAGCGCATCTCTATCCGCCGCCGTTTTGACTGCTGGATTCCATTTGATGTGGCTGCCTTTTTTGCGTATTGACTATCGTCAAACCACAAATGATGCACACAAACTTCAGCAGTGATTCGCTTCTCAGCTAACGGCTTTCGGTTTGAAAACAACTTTGTTTCTTTTCCGGTGCTGATGTGAAAAACGTGCAGGCGGCTGTTGTATTTCTTCGCCAAATCTACCGCCGTAGAGGAACTCAAATAACACGCCTCTTCGCTACGAATCACAGGGTGCTGTGCCATGGGAATATGCTCTCCAAACTCGGCTTTTGCGCGCTCTAAGTTTGCTTTTATGGTGGCTTCGTCCTCGCAATGCGTAATGAGTTGATGGTCCAATTGGAAGATGCCCTCTAAGGTTTTCTGCTCGTCAACCAACATGTTGCCCGTAGAAGAACCCATGAAGATTTTTATGCCGGCCACGTCGCGCTTACTCACCTTCTTCAACTCTTCTAAGTTGTCGTTTGAAGCGCCCATATTAAAACTATAGTTGGCCAACGAAACCTGAGCGGCACGCGCGTACTTCTTCTCCAGCTCTTCAATAGTGAGGGCAGCCGGCTTAGTATTGGGTTGCTCCATGTAGGAGGTTATTCCCCCAGCCACCGCAGCACGCGATTCTGAATGAATATCACCTTTATGGGTAAGTCCAGGCTCTCTAAAATGCACCTGGTCATCAATAATTCCTGGCAAAAGGAATTTACCATTCGCATCGATTATGGTTACATTTCCATTTTTCGGGCCGATAGAATCGTCAATTTTTGCAATTCTGCCGTTTTCAACGAGTAAATCACCTTCAAAGACTTCACCCTCATTGACCATGCGGGCATTTTTAATGAGATACGATTTCAACATTTCTTAGGTAGGGGTTATTTAGGGTTTGGTGAACCAACTCCAAATTTTCAATTTCATAACACCAAAGATGGCCTCTTTGATGATGCCACTGGACATTTTACTTGTGCCTTCTGTGCGGTCCGTAAAAATGACTGGGACTTCTTTAACAACGAGTCCTTTGCGCCACGCTGTAAATTTCATTTCAATCTGGAAAGCGTAACCGACAAAATGGATTTTTGAAAAATCAATGGCCGCTAACGTTTCACGCGTATAGCATTTAAAACCAGCCGTCGCGTCTTGGATCGGCATCCCAGTGATGAAACGAACATAAACGGAGGCGAAGTAGCTCAATAATACTCTACTCATGGGCCAATTCACCACATTTACGCCTTGCACGTAACGCGAACCTATGCTCACATCAGCGCCATTCTCGCACGCCTCCAACAACCTGGGTAAATCCTCTGGGTTATGAGAAAAATCACAATCCATCTCAAAAACATGAGCATATTCACGTGCCAAAGCCCATTTAAAACCATGGATATACGCCGTTCCTAAACCCAGTTTGCCCGTACGTTCCTCAAGGTGAATACGTCCGCCATGTACATCCATTAATTTGCGTACAACATCTGCCGTTCCATCAGGAGATCCGTCATCAACAATCAATACTTCGTAACCGCCCGGCAAAGCCATTACGGTATTCAGCATCTTTTCGATGTTTTCAATCTCGTTGTATGTAGGTATAATGACTAATGCGCGTGACATGCAGCAAATGTAGGAAAGAAAGCGCTAGCTTAGTGGTATGAACTGGGATGTGTATACACGAAAAATTCACTGGAAGATTGCGCTCATCGCATTCGGGACCGTCATTGGCCTCGCTTCTTTGTTTTACACTGAATCCTTCTTGAAGGAACTGCGTGCAGAAGAGGAACTTAAAATCAAACGTTGGGCTGAGGCCGTAGAAGCAGTTTTCTTTGCCGAGGATGATGTAAACTTAAGTTTCTATACCCAAATCATACAAGATAACACGACCATTCCAGTCATTCTAACGGATAGTGAGGGCACTATTATTGCCCACCGAAACCTAAAAACACCAGAAAGCAATCCTGAAAAATACCTTGCCCGAAAATTAGAAGAATTCAAATCGAGCGGAAGCGTTTTGGAGAATTCATATGCGGACGGCCAAATCAATTTCCTCTACTATAAGGGATCCAACCTACTCACAAAATTGCGCCTTTACCCACTGATCCTGTTGGGCGTGATTGGAGTATACATGCTCATTAGCTACATGGCCTTTTCAAATGCCCGACGCTCCGAACAAAATAAAGTTTGGACCGGAATGGCGAAAGAAACTGCGCACCAGATCGGCACCCCATTGAGCGCATTAATGGGCTGGCTGGCCTACCTCAAAGAGCAGTATCCTCAGGAAATTGCCTTCGGCGAAATGGAAAAAGATATTGACCGATTAACGGACATTACGGACCGCTTCAGCAAAATAGGATCCCAACCCGAGCGGACAGATAAAGATTTGGACGACACCGTGGCGCGTACGGTAGAGTACTTGCGAAGTCGATTGGGTAAAAAAATTACGCTTACCCTTGAAATGGAAGGCGCGAAAGCATCGAATCATAACCAACAATTGATCAGTTGGGTATTGGAAAATATGATTAAAAATTCTGCCGACGCAATGGACGGTTCGGGTGTGATTGCGGTCGAAAAGAAAATACAGTCTGGGAGCGCTATCGTATGGATCAGGGATACCGGTCGAGGCATTGCTCCTGCCGACCAACGAAAAATTTTCGAACCCGGTTTCACGAGCAAAAGTCGCGGATGGGGATTAGGACTTAGTCTAGCCAAACGCATTATTGAGGAATACCACGGCGGAAAATTGACCCTAGAACAAAGTATTCCCGGTGAAGGAACCACCTTTAAAATTCTGCTTCCGCTGGCTTGATGAATACGACCACACTTTATTTACACATCCCCTATTGCAAGCAAGCCTGTCACTATTGTGACTTTCATTTTTCAACACAACGTTCGACGGAAGCTGCAGTGGTGAAGGCAATGCATGCGGAACTGGCAACACGGTGCGCAGCAAGCACCCTGGAAAGGCAGTCGGATCAATAGTCTTTACTTTGGCGGCGGAACCCCCAGCTTTTTAGCAGTGGCGGATCTTGCCCAACTTATTGCAAAGGCACAGGCACTATTTTCTTTTAATACGGCGGCAGAAATCACTCTGGAAGCCAATCCGGACGACATTACACCCGAAAAATTAGAAGCTTGGCACAGCATAGGAATAACCCGATTAAGCATAGGTCTACAGAGTTTTGATCACCTTGAACTGCAATCCATGAACAGAGCACACGATGCATCCCATTCCGTCCAATGTTTGGAATGGATCGCTGACGGTCCTATTCAGAATTACAGCGTAGATTTTATGTACGGGATGCCGGGGAGCACTGTGGAAAGTTGGACGCGTCAATTGGACCAATTGGCCACCTACCTTCCACCGCACCTCAGCTGCTATGCGCTCACTGTTGAAGAGAAAACTGTACTCTACCACAATGTGCGCTCCGGAAAAACCACCCTCCCTTCAGACGAGGTTATTGTTGCCCAATTTGAGGCCTTGCGCGCATGGGCCTTAGAACAAGGGTACACGCATTATGAACTCTCAAATTTCGCTCAACCCGATAAATACAGCCGACACAACAGCCATTATTGGAGTGGTCAACCGTATCTAGGAATCGGTCCCGGGGCACACTCCTTCGACGGGAAAAAGCGTTGGTGGAACGTTTCAAACAACACCTTATACGCTCAAGGGGCGGAAGTACCCAGTGAGATACTTACTCCAATAGATTTACTCAATGAACGGCTCATGGTTCGATTAAGAACCGCCAAGGGTTTTCTTTGGGAAAGTGATGTCCCCTTCGGTATGGACCCTACACTGCTAGAACTGTACAGCAAAGCGTTAAAAAATCCGAAGCGAAAGGCCTGCTGAAGTGTTCAGAAAAAGGTTTCACCATACCCCTGAGCATTGGATGCAAAGCGACGCCATCATTGCCGAACTATTTATAAGTCCTGATGCGGACTAAAATCCCTATTCTCTGAAAAGAGCGTATCTTGAAAATAAAACTAAATCCTCAGGACGACCAGCATTTGGCCCTACCGTGCAGTATGAAATTAACTATTGATTTTTCCAAACCCATCGCAGATTTAAGCTTAGCTGTAAGTGATGTTGCGCGAGCATGGTATATCGACGCACCGCACTTTTCACCGGTGGTATTGGGGGAATGGACCGGAAGTGTTGCGCAAGGTGGTAGTGTCAATTTTTTCAATGTTCAGTTCAACCCGCACGCCCACGGCACACATACCGAAACTGCCGGGCATATCACCGAAAAACGCCATAGCATCAACGCGCATTTTCGCGATTTCATGACGAAATCACTCGTGCTCACACTTAGGCCTCAAGAAGGCCGTGTTCGTTTTGAAGACTTTCGCGCGATTTGGGATCAAGCCGAAGCAAAGGGCTGGACCTTCGCTGCAAAATCCGTGGTATTCAGAACCAATGAAGGAGATGATCCTCGCGTAAAAACATACAGTGGAACCGACTGGCCGTATCTCGAAGCAGCCATCGGTAGTTTTCTCCGTGAGCAAGGAGTGGATCATTTAATCATTGATCAACCCAGTGTAGACCAGGAAGAGGATGGCGGAGCACTTGCTTGTCATCATGCTTTTGGGGACCACAACCTGAGGAGTCCCTGCACCGCACCATTACAGAGCTTGTTCATGTACCACCGGCCGTAGCCGATGGTCCCTATGCCTTATTGCTTCAGGTCGCACCGCTTGAAAACGACGCCGCACCTTCACGCCCGCTACTCTACAGTTTAGGCTAGCCTTTTTTCACTTTTCTATTGCGTGCATCCACAGCCGCTAAAGTCGCCATGTTCACAATCTCGCGAACAGATGCGCCCAATTGCAATACATGCGCACTACGCTTTGTACCAATCAACATCGGACCTATGGCCTCAGCCGCACCAAAGCTCTGAAGCATTTTATAGGTAATGTTTCCTGCTGCAAGGTTCGGGAAAATAAACACATTCGCTTGGTGCCCTACCAGATCTGAGAACGGGAAACTTTCTTTCAATAATTCCGGCTCCAAAGCGAAATTCGCCTGCATTTCACCATCGACAATCAAATCGGGATGCTCTTTGCGAAGAATCGCACTGGCCTGGGCCATTTTACGCGCATCCGGTCCGTTTGAAGATCCGAAATTAGAATAGCTTAACAGTGCCACTTTCGGGACGATGTTCGTACGCTTTACGGTATCTGCAACATTCAACACCATCTGAACCAAATCTTCAACGGTAGGATCTAAATTAATGGTGGTATCAGCGAAGAACATAGGACCACGCTTACTCAAAAGAATATACATCCCAGCCGCTTTGCGCATCCCTTCCTCCATACCGATAATACGAAGAATAGGACGTAAGGCCGTTGGGTACTTCACGGTCAAACCACTAATTAAGGCATCTGCACCGCCATCACGGAGCATCATGTTCCCATAATACTCGCGCGATTTAATTTTAGAGCGGCATTCGCCCATGGTCCAACCTCTGCGTTTTCTAAATTCATACATCTGAGCAGCGTACGCCTCGCGACCCGCACTATCCGCCGTGACATCAATAAATTCCGCCTCTTGAAGTTCCAACTGGTATTCTTCAATAATGGCCTCCATTTTATCTTTTGACCCCAATAGAATAGGTTTTGCAACCCCATTGCTTATCAAGATTTCCGCTGCCTTCAAGATGCGGTAATTATCACCTTCGGTGAAGACAATACGCTGCGGATGTCTGCGTGCATTTTCATTCAACAGGCGGATGAACTTATCATCGCGACCCAATCGGTCACTCAGTTCACGACTGTATGCCTTCCAATTCGTAATGGGCGCCTTCGCTACACCACTTTCCATAGCTGCGCGAGCAACAGCAGGGGCAACGGTCGTGATCAAACGTGGATCAAAAGGCTTCGGAATAATATAGGTATGACCAAAAGTTAAATTACTTTCCGCATAAGCGAGGTTCACTATCTCCGGTACGGGCTCTTTCGCTAGTTCTGCAATGGCACGGACGGCGGCCAATTTCATTTCCTCATTGATCTTCGTTGCACGAACATCTAAAGCGCCACGGAAAATGAATGGAAAGCCCAGTACATTATTGACCTGGTTCGGGTTATCGCTACGTCCAGTGGCCATAATGATATCCTCACGAGCGTCCAGAGCATCTTCATAGGTAATCTCAGGATCGGGATTTGCCAAAGCAAAAACAATAGGGTTCGGGGCCATGCTTTTCACCATAGCTTTCGATACTATACCACCTTTTGAAAGGCCGACGAATACATCAGCACCTTTCATCAGATCTGCCAGCTTCGCTTCCTTATGATCCTTCGCAAAGATTTCCTTTTCCGGAGTCAGTTCACCACGAGAGGTAATGATGAGTCCTTTGGAATCACACATGAATAAGTTCTCAGGCTTCACACCTAGGGCCAAATACAACTTCGCACAAGAAATGGCTGAAGCACCGGCGCCGTTGAAAACGACCTTAACTTTTTCAATACTTTTCTCGGATATCTCTAAAGCATTCAGCAACGCCGCAGCGGTAATAATAGCCGTACCGTGCTGATCGTCGTGCATGATAGGAATGTTCAACTCTTCCTTCAAACGCTTTTCGATGTAGAAACAATCGGGCGCCTTGATATCCTCGAGGTTGATACCTCCAAAAGTTGGAGCAACCGCCTTTACCGTTTCTATAAATTTATCCGGATCATTTGCATCCAATTCGAGATCAAACACATCGATATCCGCGAAAATCTTGAAAAGTACGCCCTTACCTTCCATTACAGGCTTTGAGGCTTCTGGACCGATATCACCCAAACCTAATACGGCCGTTCCATTCGTAATTACTGCTACTAAATTCCCTTCGCAGTATACTTATAGACGTCTTCAGGATTTGCCGCAATTTCCAAACACGGGTCGGCTACGCCAGGTGAATACGCTATACTCAGGTCGCGTTGCGAATTAGAAGGCTTTGTAGGTACTACCTCGATTTTACCCGGTTTAGGCATTTGGTGGTAGTGAAGGCTATCCTTCTTTTTAATAGGTCTTTGACTCATAATGAGTGAAAATTAGTATAAAAAGGTGTTGAACGGAAACCTTGTAGCGTGGATTTCGGCGGCCACGCGATACAGGGTTTGTCTGAGTTCATCAATATTATTTTTGTCTTGCGCACTAATAAAGACGGCTCGTTCGCCTACTTTATTCATCCAAGTACGCTTCCATTGTGCTAAATCGTAGTTCTCTTCGGTAAGCTCTAAGTCAAATTCATCCGGCTCGTTGTAGGTAAATGCATCAATCTTATTGAAGACCATGATGCAAGGCTTATCCATACTTTCAATTTCCTGTAGAATGATATTCACACTTTCGATGTGGTCCATAAAACTAGGATGGCTTATATCTACTACATGAAGTAAAACGTCGGCCTCTCGAACCTCATCCAGGGTCGATTTAAAGCTCTCCACCAATTGGGTAGGAAGTTTCCGGATGAAACCCACAGTATCCGTAAGCAACAAGGGCAAGTTATCGATATTGATCTTACGCACCGTCGTGTCGAGCGTAGCAAATAGTTTATTCTCTGCCAACACATCCGTCTTGCAAAGTAAGTTGAGCAGCGTACTTTTTCCTACGTTGGTATAGCCGACTAATGCAACACGTACCACTTTTCCGCGGTTCCCGCGTTGAGTGCTCATTTGAACATCAATCTTCGCCAATTTCTTCTTGAGTAAAGAAATTTTTTCCTGGATAATACGACGGTCCGTTTCAATCTGTGTTTCCCCCGGACCACGCATCCCAATACCCCCTTTTTGACGTTCGAGGTGGGTCCACATGCGTGTCAAACGTGGAAGTAGGTATTGGTACTGGGCCAATTCCACTTGCGTTCTCGCATAAGAGGTCTGCGCTCGTGCGGCAAAAATATCGAGGATCAAATTTGTCCGGTCCATGACCTTCACCTCCATTAATGCTTCTATGTTCTTGAGCTGGGATGGAGTGAGTTCATCATCAAAGACAATCATATCAATGTTCTCTGCCTGAACAAACCCTTTGATATCTTCCATTTTCCCAGAACCCAGAAACGTTCTAGAGTTTGCCTGTGTCAGCTTTTGAGTGAACATATGTATGGTATCTGCACCAGCGGTATCGGCCAAAAAGCGAAGTTCCTCGAGATATTCCCGAGACTTCTCTTCGTCTTGATCGCGGTTGACAATACCAATAAGAATGCAACGCTCTCGCTCGAGCGTGTTCTTTTTCTTAAGCTCAATCATAAAGTTGTAGTGCCCTTAGGCGCCTTGCAGAAATTCAGCCCACGGCATGCGAAGGGCTATTAAGAACAATCCTATACCGAACCAAACTACCACAGATTTAGCTTTTGCCGAAGCAGCTTCCGCACGCTTCGATTTGGCATTTCCAATCGTAATGAGGACTGCAGCCAAAATCATGGTCGTCGGGTGCTCTACATATTTAAATCGCAATGCAGCATCGCCCATCAGCGTGCCCATTTCAGAGAACATGTCGAGATTAAACCCAAACAACATGATCAATCCTATGGTGATCTGAAGATGCGTAAGCAGTACGGCTATTTTATTTTGACGTGCCAATTTATCCGTAAACGGGTTGTCCGATTTCCAAACTAAAAAGTTCTGAACCAAAACCACCAACATCAACAATAAGTAGACAAATGGCAGCCAATGATGCAAGTGTAGTAATCCTGTGTACATCTATTCGTATTTTTCACAAAGTTACGAATCCTCACGAAGCACTACTCCACTGTGAAAAAATACATTTTATCCACGCTTATTCTTGTATTCGCCGTTCTTGTTGGTCTCGTACCGCTGGTGAACTTAAAGTCCATTCAATCGTACTATGAAGTCCCGACAGAAGCCGTCGTATTTCCGCCGCTTCGAGGGTCGCAAGACCGGTTGACCGAGAGTATACAATTCAAGACCATTAGTCAAGATCCTCGTATGTTGGATACGGCTACTTTTGACGCCTTTGGCCAATTCCTTCGTACATCTTACCCCAGCGTTTTCGAGACAGTGGCAGTGGACACATTTAGTACACATACCTATCTCTTGCATTGGCCCGGCACCGATGAGGCAACTAAAAACTACCTCTTTATTGCCCATCAAGATGTGGTCCCTGTAGATAAGAAAAGTAGCACTGATTGGTCGGCAGCACCCTTCTCAGGTGACTTTGTGGCCGACTCCACAGGCCGTGTAGAAGGGTGGATTTACGGTCGGGGTACACTTGACGATAAAAGCGCACTTATTGCACTAATGGAAACCATTGAGTCACTTTCATATTCGGGTTTCCAGCCGAAAGAACATTTGTATTTCTGCTTTGGACAAGATGAAGAGATTGGCGGTACGGCCGGAGCGGCAATCGTGGCCGCTCATTGCCGTGAAAAGGGACTTCGCTTTGATGCAATCTTAGATGAAGGCGGCATCATTTCTACTGGAAGTATACCAGGGCTTAAAGACACACCAGTGGCGCTTATCGGAACCGCAGAGAAAGGCTACCTCAGCGTAGAAGTAAGCTTTAACGTTGCCGGGGGCCATAGCAGTATGCCCAACACCGAAACCGCTATTACTCGAGCCGCAGCCTTCACAGAAGCGCTAAGCGAAGGACTTTTTCAATCCGAATTTTCAGCGCCATTAGAAGGCTTTATTACGCACCTCGCACCAGAAATGCCGTGGACATTAAAATCGGTTTTTGCGAACCGATTTCTAACAGAGCCGCTCCTCTTGAACATTTACCAGCAAAGCCATACCGGCCGTGCTTTGACCAATAATACAGCGGTAGCTACCATGATTTCTTCTGGAATAAAAGATAATGTGGTGCCCGCGAGCGCGCGTGTGGTGTGTAACACCCGGATTTTACCGGGCACTACTCCCGAGGACGTTCTCGAACGCTATGCCGCGCTCGCGGCCAAATTCGGCGGCACAGCTGCCCCTTACAATAACATTGGCAGTGGAGCCAGCCCAACTTCTTCGACGGAACATGAGGATTTTGTGAAGCTTGGTCAGGCTGTAAAACACGTTTTCCCAGAAGCATTGGTAAGTCCCTATTTGACCATAGGCGGAACGGACAGTAAAAACTTTGAAGGGCTGGCGCAAAACACCTACCGATTCCTTCCTATCGCTTTAAGTGCGGAGGAAGTCGGAGGAATTCACGGCACCAACGAGCGCATTTCTGTTGACGGATTTAATACCATGGTCGACTTCTACACTGTAGTGATGCAATTGTGGAGCGCGGGAAAATTTCCCGAATAAGGGCATAAAAAACCCCCCGGCGCGATGCGCCGGGGGTTATATTTCTAGCGGCGTGCCGCCTAGTGAATAGCAATATTAAAATCGATTACATCACCATTTTCATTGCGGTGGAAATCCACATCCGCATTAAACTGCGTATCGTCTTTCGTAGTTACGGTACCTGAAGCATGAAACATCATGCCGTCGAAAATGCCTTCTACACTACTGAATGTGGCTTCAAATGCACCGTCCTCAGAGGTCAAGTTCATCACAGCCTCAGTAACACGATCGCTATCAACAGTTACATCCATGGCGACTTTAACGAGACCCTGGAACACTGGACCATGAACATTCGCGTCAACACCTTTGAGCTTCATTTTCATCACTTCTTGACGAAGTTCCACAGGTGCTGCTGATGCAACTTCACTGTGTGTATCGTGTCCGTCTCCTAAGATTGGTGCGATCACAAGACCTACCAAACACGTCAATTTGATCAAGATGTTCATCGATGGACCTGAAGTATCCTTGAATGGATCACCTACTGTATCACCAGTAACTGCCGCTTTGTGCGCCTCAGAACCTTTGTAAGTCATTTCGCCGTCGATCATAACACCAGCTTCGAAAGACTTCTTAGCGTTGTCCCAAGCACCACCAGCGTTGTTCTGGAAAATGGCCCAAAGAACACCTGATACAGCAACACCTGCCATGTATCCACCTAGCATTTCAGCAGCCTCTTGGCCAGAGTAACCGAATACCATCGGCAAGAAACCGATCACTAGTGGGAAGATGATGGTCATTGCACCCGGCAACATCATTTCTTTCAAAGAAGCTTCAGTAGAGATGGCAACACATTTGTCGTATTCTGGCTCAGCTTTATACTCCATGATACCAGGAATCTCTTTAAACTGACGACGAACTTCTTTCACCTTCTCCATAGCTGCTTTACCTACAGCGTTCATTGCTAGTGCAGAGAATACTACAGGAACCATACCTCCTACGAACAACATCGCTAGAACAGGTGCTTTGAAAATATTGATACCATCAATACCTGTGAAGGTGACGAAGGCAGCAAACAGTGCCAATGCAGTCAATGCCGCAGAAGCAATAGCGAAACCTTTACCGATAGCAGCAGTAGTATTACCCACTGAATCCAAAATATCTGTGCGCTCGCGTACTTCATCAGGTAAATCACTCATCTCAGCAATACCTCCTGCGTTATCAGCAATAGGACCGAATGCATCGATAGCCAACTGCATAGCAGTGGTAGCCATCATTGCTGATGCGGCGATAGCTACACCATAGAATCCAGCGAAAGCATACGAAGACCAGATCGCAGCAGCGAAAAGGAGGATCGGTGCGAAAGTTGAAATCATACCTACGCCTAATCCTGCGATGATGTTTGTCGCAGCACCAGTCGCTGATTTTTGAACGATATCTAAAATTGGTTTTTTACCTAAACCAGTGTAGTATTCTGTGAAGTAAGAGATCAATGCTCCTACCACTAAACCAACGATTACAGCGCCAAATATGTCGTTGCGTGTGACGGCTTTGAACCCTTCGCCGAAGAATTTCATGCTCAACGTTTCCGGCAACAACATTTGGATAAGCACGTAAGATCCAATACCCGTTAGAATGATTGAAACCCAGTTACCCATGTTCAATGCACGTTGTACCTGCGGCTCCTTTGCGCTGTTATCCTTAATGCGAATGAAGAATGTTCCAATGATGGAGAAGATAATTCCAACTCCAGCGATCATCATAGGAAGCATGATAGGACCGTGGTTGTCAAGGAAGTTACCTGTACTGATCAAATTATCATTAATCACATAGTTCCCAAGAACCATAGAGGCTAGAACTGTTGCAACGTAAGAACCGAACAAATCTGCCCCCATACCTGCAACGTCACCTACGTTATCACCTACGTTATCAGCAATTGTTGCTGGGTTACGTAGATCATCTTCAGGAATACCTGCTTCTACTTTACCTACAAGGTCAGCACCAACATCGGCAGCTTTCGTGTAGATACCACCACCTACACGAGCAAACAACGCGATAGATTCAGCACCAAGCGAGAAACCTGCGAGCGCTTCAAGAACAACGGTCATCTCATTGTAAAATGAATCATCACCTACGATGAACCAGCTCGATAATATCCAGAATAGCATACCTAGACCGAAAACGGCAAGACCGGCTACACCTAATCCCATTACAGTTCCACCGCGGAAAGAAACTTTCAACGCTTGTGGTAAAGAGGTACGGGCGGCTTGTGTTGTTCTAACGTTTGAATCGGTTGCAATGCGCATTCCTATGTTTCCTGCTACAGCAGAGAATACTGCACCAATAATGAATGCAACAACGATGAACCAGTGTGTGGTTTCAACGATAGAAGAAACAATTCCTAGCAGCGCACCTGCTACGACTACGAAAATTGCCAAAATGCGGTATTCCGCGTTTAAGAATGCCAAAGCGCCTTCTTTAACGTAGGCAGCCAACTTTGTCATTTTTTCTGAGCCTGAATCTTGTTTCACGACCCAATTGCGTAAAACGAACATGTAGATTAGACCAACGATACCAAACATAGGTACCAATAAAAGCATGTTTTCCATTGTATTATGGTTTGATTTAAATAATCAGCCCTTCCCGTGTTACGGAAAGGGCTGCAAATATAAGTCTTAGAGTCGTTCGTTCGAACCTCTAAATAAATCGTGTTGGTTATTTAACGTACATCACAGATTTAACCGCGTCAATCACCTGTCCAACTTGCGGTAAGAACGCTTCAAGCAAGGTTGGTGAATACGGTGCCGGCGTATCTGTTGTTGTAATACGCTTTACAGGTGCGTCGAGGTAATCGAATGCTTCCGATTGTACTTTATAGGTAATCTCAGTAGCAATAGAACCCAAAGGCCAAGCTTCTTCGAGACATACTAAACGGTTCGTCTTTTTGACACTTTCAATAACCGTATCGTAGTCGATAGGACGAACGGTGCGCAAGTCGATGATCTCACAAGAAATACCTTCTTTCGCGAGGATATCCGCTGCTTCGTAGGCCACCTTGATGATTTTACCAAAACTTACAATAGTCACATCTGTTCCCTTGCGCTTGATATCTGCTACGCCGATAGGAAGAAGGTATTCGCCCTCTGGCACTTCACCTTTATCACCATACATCTGCTCACTTTCCATGAAGATGACAGGATCGTTATCTCTGATGGCGCTTTTCAAAAGACCTTTACAATCGTAAGGATTTGAAGGAACCACTACTTTCAAACCTGGACAGTTCGCATACCAGCTTTCAAATGCTTGTGAATGCGTCGCCGCCAATTGGCCGGCAGAAGCAGTAGGACCGCGGAAAACGATCGGGACATTGATCTGACCGCCCGACATCTGCTTCATTTTCGCAGCGTTGTTGATGATCTGATCGATCGCCACCATCGAGAAGTTGAAGGTCATGAATTCCACGATAGGACGCAATCCATTCATTGCTGCACCCACTGAAATTCCTGCAAAACCTAATTCTGCAATAGGAGTATCTAAAACACGCTTTGGACCAAATTCGTCCAACATGCCTTTAGATGCTTTGTAAGCACCGTTGTACTCCGCAACTTCTTCGCCCATCAAATAGATGTTCTCATCGCGGCGCATTTCTTCGGTCATGGCCTCACAAACGGCCTCTCTAAACTGAATTGTTTTCATAAATCTTGATGTAGTAGGCGGCAAATATAAGGTGCAAAGAGGACCTAGCGCACCCTTTCGCAGGTTGGAGATTCAATTTTTTGGAGGTTCCTTACGCATTCCTTAAAAATTGGACCAATTCTTAAAAAACTAACGGGCTTTTTCGCCCGAAGGTTAAAGAATAGATAAAAGCGTAAATCGGACCACTTTTCTTTGGAATTATTATGCGTGCATAGTAAATTTAGGGTCAATTATATAAGGAAAACCAGTATGAACCTATTAGTTTGTATTAGCCACGTGCCAGATACCACTGCCAAAATCAATTTTGATGCCGCGGGAACTGCACTCGATGCCAACGGGGTCCAATTCGTCATTAACCCTTACGACGAATTCAGCTTGACCAAAGCCTTGCACCTTAAGGAAGCCCACGGCGGCACCATCACCGTACTCAATGTCGGTGGACCCGAAACTGAACCAACCCTTAGAAAAGCACTTGCCATAGGTGCCGATCAAGCCATACGTATTAACGCCACCCCTACGGACGCTATCACAGTAGCCAAAGAACTCAAGAACCACATTGCGGCGAATGCGTATGATTTGATTTTGTGCGGGCAAGAAAGTATCGACTATAATGGACAACAGGTACCTGCAATGCTCGCAGCTTTGTTGAACCTGCCTTTTGTCAATGCTTGTGTTGATCTAGTGATTGACGGCTCATCGGCAACTGCAACAGGAGAAATTGACGGTGGTCATGCGACCTACACCGGTAACCTTCCATTGGTTGTAGGCGGTAAAAAAGGTTTGGTTGAAGAAAAAGACCTCCGTATCCCTAACATGCGTGGTATCATGACGGCGCGTTCAAAACCACTACAGGTTTTGGAGGCCACTGAACACGATGCAGCTACACGAGCGGCTAAGTTTGTGAAGCCCGCGGCTAAGTCGGCGGTTAAATTGGTCGACAATGTCGACGAATTGGTTCATTTATTACACAACGAGGCGAAAGCCATTTAATTCCGAGCCTTATGTCAATAATTGTATTTGTAGAAGATTGGAATAACCAATTCAAAAAAGCCTCATTCGAAGCCGTTTCGTACGCCAAGTCGTGGGCAGAACTGGCGGGGACTACCGTCACTGCAGTTACGAGTAGCGGTGCCGCAGATCCGGCTGCTTTAGCCACCTATGGCGCCGATCGCATCGTAACCATTGCGCTTGCTGCAACGCCCTACGGAATAGCGCAACAATTGGCTGCAATGGCTGAAGGCGCAGCGGGTATGGTGATCGCCGGGACGAGCATTGGCCGTTCCATCGCTCCCGCACTAGCGGCATTGGCCGGCGGCGCACTAAGTACCAATACTACCAGTGTACCAACCAGTACCGCTCCGGTAACCGTTGTACGCGGTGCGTTTAGCTCAAAAGGTATTGAAACCATCGAACTAATAGGAGGCCTACCCATGGTTTCCTTTGTACCCAACAGCGTCGGTATTCAGGAGCGCGCCGGAGCAGGTGCTGTGGAATCTATGGATACCACTGGAACCGATTTGTTGCAGGTGACCGAAAAAACAATCGCTTCTGGTCAAGTCGCCCTGCCCGAAGCAGAGGTCGTTGTCAGTGCTGGTAGAGGCCTCAAAGGGCCTGAAAACTGGGCCATGATTGAAGAGCTCGCCTCCGTTTTAGGAGCTGCCACTGCTTGTTCAAAACCGGTAAGTGATATCGGCTGGAGACCACATAGCGAACACGTGGGACAAACCGGTATCCAAGTCAACCCGAATCTGTATATTGCGATAGGAATTTCTGGCGCCATCCAGCACCTTGCTGGGGTCAGTGCATCAAAGACTATTGTCGTAGTAAATACAGACGCTGAAGCCCCATTTTTTAAGGCTGCAGACTACGGTATTGTAGGTGATGCATTTGAAGTCGTTCCCCAGTTGGTGAACGCAATGCGCGCCTTCAAGGCCGGACAATAAATGCAACACATAGAACTCACTGTTAAAGGATTATCCTACAGTCAAGGTAAATCAGGAGCTTACGCACTCATTCTAGCCGAAACCGGTGAAGGAGGTCGTAAGCTTCCTGTCGTTATAGGCGGCGCTGAAGCGCAGAGCATTGCTGTAGCCATGGAAAAGTCTGTGGCACCGCCACGACCGCTCACTCACGACACGTGGAAAAACATGCTTGATGAGCTGGGGGTTACCCTAGAAAAGATCGTCATTCACAGATTGGTAAATGGTGTGTTCTATGCCAGTCTCTATACTGTTGATAGTTCTGGTGGAGCGCATGTTTTCGATTCTCGACCTTCAGACGCAGTGGCTTTAGCCGTTCGTTTTGAATGTTCCATTTTTGCCACTCCAGAAATCATGGAACACGCCGGCATTACGGAAAAGGAAGAGTCAAAAGCAGATGCTCGAACTTTGGAAGAAGACGAAGACGATTTTGATGAGCCAGAAGTGGCACAGGCAGAAACACGAGAAGAGTTAGAACTGCGGCTTACTGAAGCGGTGGAAAACGAAGATTACGAATTGGCCGCGCGGTTGCGCGATAAGTTGGACAAGCTATGATGATTCTTAGAAGCTTATTGGGAATTGCAGTACTCACTGCAGTTTTATGGCTGTTTAGTTCGAACAAGCGCAAAGTGAATTGGGCCATGGTCGGTAAAGGACTACTCCTCCAATTCGTGCTGGCTTTAGCCGTTTTAAAAGTACCGGGGGTTTCCTGGGCTTTTGAAAAATTCAGCCTTGTCGCAGTCACATTGCTCGACTTTACGCGTGAAGGATCGACCTTCCTCTTCGGCTCGCTCATTACAGAAACCGACAACTTCGGGTATCTCTTCGCCTTCCAAGTCCTGCCTACAGTGATCTTTTTCTCAGCCGTCACCTCCTTGCTCTACTACTACGGCATTCTCCAACGCGTGGTTAAAGCCATGGCTTGGGTGATGCAGAAAACCTTAAAGCTCTCTGGTGCGGAATCATTGGCCGCCGCCGGTAACATTTTTATTGGCCAAACAGAGGCGCCGTTGTTGGTCAAGCCGTACATCGCGGGAATGAGCCGTTCGGAATTGCTCAGTTTAATGAGTGGAGGAATGGCGACCATAGCGGGAGGAGTTTTAGCCGCATACATTGGCTACCTAGGTGGAGATACCCAAGAGGGCCAATTATTCTTTGCCAAACACCTACTCACCGCCTCCGTCCTCAGTGCCCCTGCAGCACTTATTAGTGCGAAGATTCTATTGCCCGAAACAGAAGACGTTATAGAAGTAGCTGAAATTAGCTCTGCAGATATGGGGTCTAACGCACTCGATGCCATCTCCAACGGAACCACCGAAGGGGTGAAATTAGCCGTTAATGTGGGTGCCATGTTGCTCGTATTTACAGCAATCGTTTACGGAGCCAATTACATTTTTGTAGAAGGTGTAGGATCATGGACCGGTCTCAATGCTTGGGCCGCAGAAGTCACTAACGGTCGCTACGACTCCTTCTCCTCCAATTCATTATGGGCGCACTCCTAAGTCCCATTGCTTGGATTTTAGGTGTACCGCCTGCAGATCTCATGCTCGTAGGACAGCTGCTCGGAGAAAAACTATTTTGAATGAATTTTACGCCTACGTCAGTTTAACTGAAATGAAAAACGAAGGCCTCTTCACGTCAGAACGCAGCGTCATCCTTTCAACCTATATGCTTTGTGGCTTTGCTAACATTGCGAGCATAGGTATTCAGATCGGAGGAATTGGGGTTTTGGCCCCGAGCAGAAGAAAAGACCTGAGTGAGTTGAGTATTAAGGCCCTTATCGCCGGAACGGTGGCTTCATTGTATACTGCCGCCATTGTTGGACTAATGATTTAAGCACTATGGAAAACACCATCGATAAAATCATCCTTGGTGTGGATCCAGGTACCGTAGTCATGGGGTACAGTGTCGTGCATCATAAAAGGCAAAGTACACCCCGTGTTGATGGATATCATCAAGCTCAACACGAAATTGGACCACTACACCCGACTTGCTAAAATATTTGATGAACTGAGCATAGTTGTGGATCAACACAAGCCCGACGAAATGGCCTTAGAGGCGCCGTTCTTTGGTAAGAACGTACAATCGATGCTGAAGCTAGGTCGGGCCCAAGGCGTCTGCATGGCCACCGCCCTTTCTAAGAAGATCCCCGTATTCGAATACAGTCCTCGACTCGTGAAACAAAGTATTGTAGGGAATGGTAATGCCAGTAAAGAACAAGTCAGCGGAATGCTTCAAGCCATGTTCCCGGGAATAGAACACAATTATTTAGATGCTTCTGATGCGCTCGCCGTGGCGGTTTGTCATCAAAGCCAAACCTCGGGCATTAGCGCTCCAAAACACGGCAGTGGCGCAACAAAATCTAAGTCTAAAAAGGGCCGTAGTAGCAGTTGGGACCAATTTATCCAACAGCATCCAGAGCGTTTGAAATAGAAGCACGAATAGATTCCATCTCTGCTGCACTCAACTGCAACGGAGTATTCGAAAAACTCAATTCATGTTCAGCATCCAAAGGAACTAAATGTAAATGCGCATGAGGTACCTCCATGCCTAAGACCATTGAGCCTATGCGTTTACAAGGCACAGCTGCTTTAATAGCACGTGCAATACGCTGCGAAAAGAGCATGAGACTCGCATAGTCTTCAGAAGGTAATTCGTACAATTCATCCACCTCGCGCTTAGGTACACACAAGACGTGACCACGTTTTAAAGGACGAATGTCTAGAAAAAGCAATATTAGAAGCATCCTCCCCTACTTTGTAACAAGGAATCTCACCGTTGATGATCTTTGTGAAGATACTTCCCATCGCTCGATCTTTTACGCCGAGGTGATCTCTAAGATCTCAAAACTCATTACCCCGCGTGGGACCTGAATTTCCGCAATCTCCCCGACCTTCTTACCTAATAAGCCTTTACCTATAGGACTAGATACAGAAATTTTGCTTTGCTTAATATCGGCTTCTTTCTCTGCGACCAAACTGTAAACCATAGTGGCACCGTTCGTGACATTTTTCAGTTTCACCTTTGTCAATACACCAACCTTAGAAAGATCAATATTTGCCGAATCCAGAACCCGAGCACCGGCGAGCGTATCCTCAAGCTTTGAGATTTTCATCTCAAGCATGCCTTGCGCCTCCTTAGCCGCATCGTATTCTGCGTTTTCACTAAGATCTCCCTTATCTCTCGCTTCTCCAATCTGCTGCGAGATTTTAGGGCGCTCTACATTCTTCATGTGTTCCAATTCCGCCTTGAGCTTTTTAAGCCCTTCAGCGGTGTAATAACTTACTGATGACATAGTCAATGGTATTACTAAAAAAGAGGCCATAATGGCCTCTCCTGTAGGTACAAAGTTAGTATTTTATCTATTACAAGTTAATGCGCACACCAATAGAGTGAATACCTCCAAAGGCCGATGTCGTACCGCGGTACGAATAATCTATCGCGAAGCTGCCTTCATCACTTGTAGGTACATTAAAGCTAAATCCACCACAGATCCCTGAGATGGCGCTCGTTCCTAGATCGTCTGCACGATTATCGAAGGCCTTGTAGCCTACACGAACTTGGAACAAGTCTTTTAAGCTGTATTGCACTCCAGCATGGTAGGTATCTTTCTCAAAGGAATTTGAGCTAAAGTTCAACGCACCAGTCACTTTACCATTGGCTAAGAACCAATCGTAAGAACCACCAATACTCAACTGCGTAGGTAATTCAAACTTTGCCGAACGGCTTTCAAACGTTTGAGAATAGGCTACACCATAGGTAGGTACGGGTAAGGTAATTCCCAATCCATCCCCTTGGTAGGTGATACTAGGCCCAACGTTTTTTAAGGTAATGCCAAATTTGAATCGGTCCTCCTCTCCAGTACGGTACTGCACACCTGCATCAAAACAAACACCATTGGTGTTCAAGTTAGAAATAGAACTGCTGTAAAGTTTCACGTTCACCCCTCCGTAAATATTCTCAGTAAACTTCTGAGCGTATCCCATATTGATGATCAAACTCTGTGGACTAATGGTTGCTCCCGTTCCTTCTGGCTGGTCTTCCGTGGTTACTTCCCACTGACCGTAATCAAAGGCGGACAATCCTAAACTAAGTACACCCACATCACTTACGCGCTGGATGAGTGTGGCACCGTTCATATTAATGCCTGCGCCAACCAACCATTGCGTGTTGTTAAAAGTGACTTGCGTGTTCAAATCCGTAGCTGCAATACCCGCAATATTCAGGAAAGTCGCGTCCATTCCAGTAGCACCTGCTACGTTCACTGAACCCCAGCCCGCTGAGCGTGCAAATGGATTAATCAATAGTTCTCCCGCACCTGCAGAACCTGCACGTTGTGGGTTACCTGCATTCGCTGTACCCATTACGGCTACAGAAAGAAAAGCTGCGATATAAGATTTTAATTTCATAGGTCTTTTTCGCTTAGAATGAGTTCAAATCGACCGGACGTAAAGCACCGAACCATTTCACAATTTTTTCACCGAGCTCACCTGCATCGACGTGAATGATGTAAACACCAGATGCAATTGGCACGCTGTACGTGTTTTTCATATCCCATTCCACATAGGTCATGCTATTATCCTTACGTATCTGACGAATCATGGTACCGTTTGGCGTAAAGATGCTTATGGTACACGTTTCCGGAAGATTCGTAATCTTAACGATGTTGTCTAACTGCGAAGATTCGTAGGTACTAAAGCCGTAGTACGGGTTAGGTACTACTCGAATGGTCTCCATCGCACTCTTACCAATTGTATCCTGGTACGTTCTCGTCGCAATATTCGAGGTATTGAATAGGAATTGCGGATTACCATCGTTTGGAGCGTCTGCCAAATCTCTATTCGCATACGCAGCGTTCATACGAATACGAATGCGTGTTTGCGTTGGCAACTCCGTATACGGATCGAAATCCATTCCAAATCGCAATGTCGGCATACCAATCCAACGACAAGCTCTCCAGAAGTTCGCTTTCGCTATGTTTCCTAAACCACCTGTTTTAACGAGATCTGCCATTAAGTCTTTCAAAGGCCAATCGTTAATATTCGCTCCTTTGTATTCGAGATCAGTGTTCGCACCGCCAATCTTATCTTCATCTGCGAAGACATAAATCACGTGCTGTCCACCAAAGACATACCCGCCATTTACAGTGTTTCCTGGCGGCAAGAATTCTCTGTCCGTCGGATTCCACAACATATCGTTACCATTTTCACCGGGTAGCCACGAGTTTTCTCCAAAGGCCATATTCAAGCGCTTGCCCGTTTCAATATCAATAGCATATCCAGGGAAGTAAGACCAACCCGGCTCTAGACCAGGGGCTCTTTTTAGCACACCATTTTCAAGGGTCCAGGAAGTATCTTGACGTTGGGTCAATTTCTTATCGCCGTGCTCACTCAATGCATCATCCTCAGCCATTTCAAATACCGGGACGCGCGTCCATTTGCTAGCATCTGTAGTAAATACAATATCTACAGAGTGAAGATCGGAAGCATCATTTAAATTTCTACCGATACTCTGGGCTGGACCCATACCGTAGTTATTGAAACCATTTACAGTAGAACGGTTGTTTGCCGATGCATACATATACGGCCCCCAGGTTCCATCTACTATATTTTCAAAATAACCTTTTGCATCACCGTCTTGATCTGGATACAAGGTCGCTGGCTCCTCTGTTGGGAAACTGTTCGTTCCCGCTAGAATCCAGTTGTATGGAGTATAGCTTTTATCGTCACGAATTCCTGACCACCACTCTTTAGAAGGATCTTCGTAAATGATTTCAGAGAAAATCACACCATTATCATAAATGCCTTCATCGTCACCACCTGGTGCTGGTGCTTGTTGCATTGCAACTGATAAGCCCAATTCAGGAATAATTTGCTCATTGTAGAAAGAGATGGTTGTATCCGCAGTCGCTATAACTGCGCCACTACCGTCTGTAATTTCCCACTGAGCATTGCCATTCGCGCCATCAAGCGTCAACGTATATTCGCCATTTTTCACCTCCAAAGGATCAACAACCTTAATGGCTACTGGTCCTAAACCGCCCATATAAGTGGGCTGGCCAGTACCGTTACCATCCATGATGTCTTTGACTTCAGTCAACGTGAGCTCTAACTCTCCGCCGCCATTACCTACACCATCTAATCGCGTAATCTCCGGACCATCGCCGTACTGCGCAACCTGAATCGTACCGCCCTTCTCAGAATCTATCTGGTGAGGAATGGCCGTGTAGGTCTTAATATTACGACGACCCGCTAAGAATGGAATTTTTTGACCACCCGGAGCAGTAGTAGGGTTAAATACTTCGTATTGGTTTTGACCGTAGGCTATAATGGTGAAGTAGTACTCTTTGTGGTTGATCAACGAACGATCCCCTGTTGCGAAAACATCCTCGCGCACTTGGAACGACGTGAATACACCGCTGTTATTAGTGGTAAGCGTCATGTCTTGTGGCACGAGCGCATTCAAATCTGGATCAACTTCCCAATTGATTAACTGTGTAATGCCGTTTTTAACATCACATTGAGCAACCAAACGACTCTGCGTAGGATCATAAATATCAGAGATACTTACGTCGCTATTCGCCAATTGGAATACCTGGAAACCTTCGAATTTGTAGTCGAAATAATCCGGATTTACATTCAAAATAGAATCGCGATCGTCAGGACTAACCGTAATTAATGGATCGCGCTCACGATAGCTGAATGCCTCATTGTTGCTTCCCGGTCCATAGGTTAACTTCAAAATAAGCTCACGGTCCAATTCTTGAATTTCAACATCTGGTGCATCCGGACCGTTCAATACTTGGAAACAGTTATCAAAGAGTTTCTGCGCCTTATCATCAGCAATAATTACCTTCTCTACAGAAGCGAACAAATCATTATTGATGAGATCACGCTCCCAAACTACCCCAGTAGTTGCAAAGTTCAATGCTCCTGGAGCCAATGAGAATGGACCAGCACTGTGCAAACCGCGCTTATCTTCTTTATTCGCTGGACTTTCCCACCAGTTTACTGGTGCATATGGAGGGTAAGCGCCAGTGGTGTCGTAAGACATCCCTGGGTAAGCAAACTGTGTTGAAGTACCATTTCCTGAGGCAACGAAACCATCACCATTGCCCTGATCACCAGGACCTGATGGCGTTTCGATAATCAATTCCGAACCGTTTTTCCAAAGCGCACGCATGTAGTTGTAGAAATGCGTTGCGTTATCTGGGTTACCGGAGATGTTCGAAGCGGTGTTGTTGTAGTACATGAAATGACTCATGATAATACGCTCGTTCACACCAGTCGCTGGATCTTCAGCCACACACAATCCTGTTTCTGGATCTTTCACACCATCCACACAACCGTCACGGTCGTTGTCAATACCGTCATAGTAATCTGCGAACGGACCTTGGAAGAAGTCAAATCCTACGGCTGGCGGATTCAAACCGTAACCTAATGGACCTTCATCCTCAGTATCTGAATTGTAACAGTAACCTAAACCACGTGCAATATCACAACCTATGATATCATCAGTGTAGTTTCCTAAATCCGGATCAAACCAAGTTGAGAAATAAGTATTGGTCAAACGGAAGGTTGAGCGGTTAATGATGCGGTAGTTGTTGAACGTCATGTTGTTCACTTCATCGTTCGTTGAGAACGCAAAAGCTTGTGCACGAATTTCAAAACCTAAGGCTCCAGCTTGTGATTCTGTGTGAACGTTACCACGGTCGTTATAGACCCACCAGATGGTTTGATCACCGTAGAGTACATCAGTTTCTTTATCACGACAATCGTATTCCTTATCAATATCGTACGCCGGGTAATCTACGAGGTAATCGTAGACGCCATCGCCATCGCGATCGATAAATGGTGCCAATTGGTAAGGCAATTCGCCATCTACTCCATTTCCTGGCCAATCTTTGATTGACTCTGGAATTTGACTTTCGTAACCTGGGAATAATTCCGCTTCATCACAATTGGGATCGTCTAAACATTCCAACCACGCCTTGTGAATATCAACTTCCTCACGGTAAATGATCCAATGACGGTCGTATTTATCACAGATTTCTTTGTTTGTAGACGCTGTACCATCACTCGTTAATGGACCTGGCCAGTAATCATTACCTGCTTGACGATAGGTCATGGCAGCCAATTTTAATTGGTTACCCTCATCGACACCACCGAGCCACAATGAACCTGCAAACATCGAATGCTTGTTAGATCCCTTTGGTACTTCGTAACGCGCGGTGTTCAAATCCCACCACATATCACCACCACCAAGAATGGTAGCACGAACATTATTAATACTTAAATCACTTTGCGCTTTTGAAGGTTGACACAATTCTTCAACGGTCTTCATAGATCCCGTTGTTTGAGTGGTCTTGCTCACACCTTGCACCTCACGTGCTGAAAGTGGTAAAGCGAAAGCGGTTGAAAGTAAAAGGAGGTAAACTCTTTTCATATGCTGTTTTCCTATGCTTCTTTATTATAATCCTACACGCAACCCTAGACGGATTCGACGTGGTAAACTGTAAAGTCCTGGGTTAGCCAAACTGATGTTGTACAGATCTGCGAACGACTGTGCGCTGGTCTGGAACTGAACTGCATTTTGTCCTTGAGGCGAGCTCAAGTAACCGTCATCCGATGGCGACCCTGTGAACGAGTAAACCCCAAGATATTTTGTGTATTCAAGCCATTTAAAATTTGTACGTAGACCTCGAAGTTGCTAAATGTTGCCTCCTGCTTGAAGTTCCAAACCTTATTCGCAGTCGCATCAATTCTGAAACTCCACGGCAATCTTGAACCGTTGATGTTACCCGTGATTGGAGTGGCAGCATCGGTAAGTCCAAAGGCCAGTCCGCGACGCGTGTATGGCGTACCAGAATTCGCATTCAATACTACATTGATACCTGCATTCTCAAGAAGACGTTTTCCGAAGAGGATTGGGCCGTTGTATGCCCCTCCACCGCCGTAACGGTAATCCATATTCATGACTACTTGGTGACGAGAATCATACGTTAATGGCAAGATGTAACGCAAGTTAGGCTGTCCTGAACGCGCAATGTTCGCACCTGAATTCGCACCCGAACCTGTACCGTCAGCGAACTGTAAGGTGTAGTTGGCATTCATACGTACATTTCCTGTTCTACGGAGATCGTAAGAAACCGTGTATCCTTTAGTCGTAGCAAAATCCAAGTTTCCATAAGCGATGTATGTAATAGGATAGGCCTCAGTCATACTTAAGGTCTGCATCATATCACGCATCTCGCGGTAGAACGCACTTAATTTAAGCGCACTATTCTCGTTCAGTTTTTGACGGAAACCGATCTCGTAATCTGTCGTGCGCTGTGGCTTAAGATCTGGATTGGCTAGAATATTTCCATTATCACCGTTCTCTAACTGTAAGTAGGTAATGGGGTTCATACGGTTCAACCCTGGATCAGGACGTTGAACTAGGATGTCATAATGTGCAAAGAATTCCGCTTCATCTGAAATAGGGAACTGGAATGAAACACGTGGGCTTACCGTCACCTGTGGCGCGTAATCTTTGAAGCTTTCGTTTGCTGTTACAGATAACTTTTGCTCTTCAACTCCAGGCTGCTTTAAGAACGGTTTAATACCACCACTGGCATCAGCGATATTCTTCGGATTCGCTTCAACATCTCCATTGGCAGTGTACCAAGTAAATCCGTCGCGGTACCCCACTATAGTCGAGGGGTTTTCTTGATCGTCTACGTAAACCACGGCGTTTTCACTCATCCCGCTGGGTACTTGAGCGCCTGCGAGCGCTGTACTGGCCAAATCTCCCACCGTGTAAGCAGGGTACAATACGAATGGATCTGCCAGTACTGGCTGGTTGGCATCAAAGCGGTCTACACGTACACCGATGTTGAAGAAAAGATCTTCAAAAGTGAATTGGTCCTGAATGTATCCGGCCATGTAGATCGGCTCAAACGCACCGATCAAACGCTTTGAATTTCCCTGAGCATCTGTCGCATAAAAATCGTTCAACGATGGACGCGTAGTTAATTGGTTCCCTAGATAATCGAAACCGTAGTAGCTTACATACGCGCCAGAACCAATGTTCAAAAGCTCATTTGCCGAGAACATATCTAAACTAAAGGTGGACGGATCATAGCTATCAATATCCAGCCAATCCGTTCCGTTCGGGTCGTATCCTAAGGCCTCGCGTAACTTGCGGTCAAATGTTCTAGGTTTATCTGCATCAAACAATCTGTTGTAGGAAAGGGTGTCTTGGAAAACGCCATTGTTATCGTAAGAGGCCACTGGATTGTTAAGGTCCAATTCTCGAATGGCATCATTCTGCAACAAGCGCATTAACGTCCATAATCCTGTCGTTCCTAAACCGTAAGAGCGGTCAAAACGTTGTTCGTATTCTACACCGACGATCAGCGCGTGATCACCGATATCGAAAGTAGAAGATGCCGTAATACGGAACTGATCGTTCAAAAACTTACTGTAACCGCTCTGATTCACACCGACATTTCCCCAAAGGCCATATACACTCGATGGTTGATCGCCGTTGAGCAATCCGCCACCTGCACGGATGTCCTCAAGTGAACGCGCATTATTGAAAATGGAGTTGGTTTCTACAAAATTGAAGAAGTTCGAAGTGTAGTTGGCCAGGATTGGATTATTCTCTGATGGAGTGTAATCTACGTTGACACTCTGCCATACCGCTTGGGTATAAGCGTTCATCACCTTGCCATAGTTAGGGTCGTTAGGATCTGTGATCGTATCTGTACCTAATGTATAGAGCGGACGGTAGGTCGTTTTGAATGTACCAATATGCCCATAATTGAAGAAATTTTCTTTGTGACGCGCATCTCTGTTGAAACCAGTGTTGCGCGTGAAATCCATTTGAATGGTGTAGAAGGCATTTCTAATGATCGAATTCGAAGAATCTGAAGCATTCCCAAAACGCTGCTGGAAGCGCACATAAGTCGACCAATCCTGACGGAAATATTCTGCATTATTGTCGTAATTCATCAGCTCATTAAAACGACTGCCGGAACGACCGCGGTTCAAATTATAACGCCCCCCGATAGTTAGGGTCGTTTTCTCTGAAGTAACAAACTTTAAGTTACCCGACATACGCACCGCTGTGCTGGCGACATTTTCACGGAAATTCTGCGTGACTAAATCATTAGCAGTCAAGAAATCTGCAGAGTTTAACACCCCAAAGCCGCTCGAAGCCGGGGTCAATGGATTTGCTTGAAGCTCTGCCAATTTATCATCGTTCACTTTGTAGGTGGCTAATGATCTGGGCGAACCGTCTTTATTGTACTGGAATTCTGACGCAAGAAGGAAACCTACTATAGGTTGACCGGATTTGCTTCTAATGATGGGTCCACCTAGAGTAAGTGCGCCCAAATTATAATGGTATTGATCAAACAAGGAACTGCTCAATACTTCAGATGAACCGAAATAATACGGCGCAGGGCCCTTAGTTGTTGTTGAAATCACACCCCCGGTAACATCACCGTACTGTGCCGGAAGTCCACCAGTGATGACCTCCGTAGAGAGAATCGCATCACGAGGAATATTCACATCCCCACGAACTTTAACACCATCAATAAATACAACGTTCGTTGAAGAACGTGCACCACGAACGTTGAATGAGCCAGATCCGTCTTGCTGGAAGACACCTGCCGTCGTACCTACAATTTGACTGAGGTTACGGTACGGAAGGTTTTTAATTTCTTCTGCACTAACGATATCGGAGGTTTTACCCGTTTCAATGAGCTCTTCTTGAGCGGTGACTGTAACTTCTTGAATCATCGTTGATTCAACCGTCATATCGAAGTCAACTACTTTTGGCTTTCCAGCATTCACTGTTACACCATTCAAGTTGAAGTCGGCATAACCGATAAACTTACAAGTTAGATTATACACCCCAGCGTTTACTGGATTGATATTGAACTTCCCATCAAAATCCGTGGTACCGGTTGTTACGACCACGTCGCGGTCTTTAACAATAACGGTAGCGAACGGAATGACTTCACCGGTGCGCTTATCCTTGACCGTCCCCTTAACTGATCCGGGGCGAGATTGCGCAAAACTGAACGCAACACTAAGTGTCAAAACGAGCGTGAGTATTCTTTTAACCATAAAAACTGGCATTACGTTTGGGTTCTAAGGATGTAAATATAAGAAGTAGACCGGCAGAAACCACAACCAATTTGTACCTATCTTGCGTAACCCTATGGAAACAACAATTCTATTGAATTTCAGACGTTTAGTTGCGATTTTCAGCCTGTCGTTCGTGGCTCTCGGCTGTAATACCACAACCGTGCAGTACGATATTCCGGAACCTTTGGTGGATGAAACGGTCTATTTGAGCGATCCATCGAGTTTTAATTTGACGGTTGTGGGTGGACAACTTCTTCTCCCAAACGCAGGACATGGAGGCATCTTAATTTACCGTCGCTATTTCGATCAAGAGTACTACGATTTTGCGGCCTATGAACTGGCCTGCCCCTACCACTGGAATGACGGTTGCGGATTACTGAGTAGCAGCATGGGCGATCTTTATCTCACCTGCGGATGTAACGACCACAAGTACCAAGCCTTAGATGGACAAAGTATAGATACTTCCTACATCCTACCGGTCAAAGAGTTCTCTTGCCAATTTGATGGCGGGAATATCATCCGCATTACCAACTAAAAAATCGCCCCATTTCTGGAGCGATTTTTAGGCGTATTCCTTGATGTTTTGATTCGTTAAACAAACGCGTTCTCTCCGGTGATGTCTAATCCCGTAATGAGTAAGTGAATGTCATGAGTACCTTCATAGGTCACTACAGATTCTAGGTTCATCATGTGGCGCATGATGGAGAAATCGCCTGTAATTCCCATTCCACCCAGCATTTGACGGGCTTCTCGAGCAATCTTCAATGCAATCTCAACATTATTTCTTTTTGCCATGGAAATCTGTCCAGTAGTGGCTTTACCTTCATTCTTGAGTTGCCCCAGTCTGTAGGTCAACAGTTGTGCCTTCGTGATTTCAGTAATCATCTCAGCCAATTTTTTCTGTTGCAACTGGAAACCTGCGATCGGCTTACCAAACTGGATACGTTCTTTTGAATAACGCAACGCAGTATCGTAACAATCCATGGCAGCTCCTAAAGCACCCCAAGCAATACCAAAACGCGCACTGTCTAAACAGGAAAGTGGCGCACCTAGACCGTCACGACCCGGTAAAATGTTTGATTTCGGCACTCGTAACGTTATCGAAGACTAATTCTCCGGTCGCTGAGGCACGAAGTGACCATTTGTTGTGCGTTTCAGGCGTTGTAAAACCTTCCATACCGCGTTCAACGATAATCCCTTTAATACGTCCCGCTTCGTTTTTCGCCCAAACTACCGCGACATCACAGAACGGCGCATTTGAAATCCACATTTTCGCACCGTTCAAGATGACATCGTCACCATCTTCCTTGAAGTTTGTGGTCATGCCGCCGGGATTCGATCCAAAATTAGGTTCTGTCAAACCGAAAGAACCTAGAAACTCACCCGTAGCAAGCTTCGGCAAAAACTTACGCTTTTGCTCCTCAGATCCATAAGCGAAGATGGGGAACATCACTAGTGAACTTTGAACGGAACACGTGGAGCGAACTCCGGAATCACCGCGTTCCACCTCTTGCATCATTAATCCATAACTCATGTGATCCAACCCTGCGCCGCCGTATTCTTCCGGGATATACGGACCAAACAAGCCGATTTCACCCATTTCTTTAACCAGATGATCTGGAAAAGCGGCGCGCTGCGCGTAATCTTCGATGATAGGACTGACGGATCTTTTGATCCAATCTCTTGTCGCATCGCGGACCATTTTATGTTCCTCGGAGAGTAAATCGTCCAATTGGTAATAGTCGGGGTGGTGGAATGCATCCATGCCTGTTCAATTTTAGGTTCAAATTAAAAGAGGTGTTGAAATTAAAACACAATGGCCGAATTATTGTTGTTTACAGTCAAGAGATATTCGCATCTTTAATGCAGAAAGAAAATTGGACCCTGTTATGAAAAAATTTGCCTTGCTATTCGCACTCATTGGTATCGTTAACTATTCGTACACGAATTCTGGTGGCTCACCGGGCGGCAAGAGTGGTTCACCTGCATCGAACGGACAAACTTGTTCCGGTGGCTACTGCCACGGCGGAGGGAGTCCTAACGGAAATGAACTGATCGATATTCAAGTAAATGTTACGCCTGATGCGGGTAGTAGCACCTATAGCGATACGATCAGAGACTCTATTCAGACTCGTGTTTACCTGGATGTGGCTGCTGCGGGCAGTTCAAAAATTGGTTTCTCAGCGAGTATTGAAGATGCAAGCGGCAATCACATTGGTACGCTATCCACACCGTCTTCAACCAACACGAAAATCACGAGTTCAAACTTCGTTACCCATAAGAGTTCTTCAACGGCTGTTTCGAACAATGCTATTAGTTGGGTATGGGACTGGGATACAGGAAATATGGGGGATTCAGTAACTATTTATGTTGCGGTCAACTACACCAACAGCAATGGAACAACCTCTGGAGATTATGTAGTTACGGCGTCTAAAACACTCTACCCTGGCCTCGTTATGGGACGGGCTGAAAATCACATGCAATCGGCCTTGAAGGTCTATCCTTCGCCTGCGACAACGTACATCACTGTGAAAGCTGAGGGATTGAAAGAGGTCCGCTTATACAACACGATCGGACGCTTTTTAAGTATGGACCAGTCCTGGTCTGCTACGGGTAATGATCAGTTCGATATCAGCAGCATGCCGCGAGGTAATTATATCCTTCACGCCCTATTCAAAGACGGTACCATACAGTACAAGCACATTGTTTTACAGTAACTTTGTGCCTTGATGGGCACGAAATGGATTTTTATCGCACTACTTGCAGTCCTCGCCTTTTTGCGAGTGACTCAACCAACGTTCTTTAAACGTTGGGTAAGAGCCGATTTAAATAGTATCTCAGAACATCCGATAAAAGTGAGTACCCAAATTTTTCTTTGGGCATCCATGGCTGTTTTTGGCGCCATCAGCCTGTACTTTGCGGGATACGAAGCGCATCCCTTTCTGTTGTTAGCCATCCCTTCCCTGCTTTTTTTACGCTACAGCTTTTCATTTTTGATCCATTTTCTACTCAAAGAGGAAGGCGTTGGTGCGGTATGGAAACTGGGACCAATGACCGCATTATTATCGCTTTGGTATGCCTTCACAGCTGCCTTTCTCTTGCTCATATCACTCACCGGTTACTTATCAGAAGCGCGCAGCCTGTATGTTTTCTTGACCTTTCATGTGCTCGGAATGGTCTATTTCGCTGTGAAACAACCAGGATTCGTTGTTTTTAAGACATTTGGAACAAGAGTTTACGCGATTTTGTACCTTTGTGGACTTGAACTAGCCCCGTTAGTAATAGCCGTCCAATAACACACACATGACAGACACCCGTAAAGCAAAGGTGAGGTCCATTCTCGTTTCGCAACCAGAACCCACCACCGAAAGTCACCCCTTTTTTACGCTTGCTGATAAGCATAAAGTAGATGTTGACTTTCGCTCTTTTATCCATGTTGAAGGCGTGAACGCATCCAACTTTAGAAAGGATAAAATTCAAATTCGTGAATACCGCAATGTCATCTTAACTTCTAAGAATGCGGTGGACCACTATTTTAGAATGTGTGAAGAGATGCGTGTGCAAATCTCCCCAGATATTCGCTATTTCTGTATTTCTGAAGCAATCGCCTATTACTTACAGAAATACGTCGTGTACCGTAAGCGCAAGATTTACCACGGTAACTTGAAGATTGATGAGCTCATTCCTACCTTGAAAAAATTCAAGAATGAGAAGTTTTTAATGCCCTCTTCTGATAGTCTAAAGCCATCAATTCCTGCTGCGCTCGAGTCTGCGGGTATAGACTACACACGCTGTACTGTTCAATACCGTGGTGAGTGATTTAAGTGACCTCGAAGACGTATTCTACGACATTTGGTCTTTTTCTCTCCTTCAGGTATCAAATCCCTTTACGAGAATTTCCCTGATTTTAAGCAGAATAACACGCGTCTAGCCTGTTTTGGATCGACGACTCAAAAAGAGGCAGAAAGCCACGGATTGATTGTAGATATTCCTGCACCCACGCCGGATGCACCGTCTATGACTAAAGCTATTAGCGATTATATCAAGGACGTCAATAAGAAGTAAGAAAATCCTTAATTTACAAGCCCGGCTGAACGCCGGGCTTTTTTTATGCGCTTTACCTTTTCCAAAGACGAAAAACTGACCAGCCCACGGCTGTTCGATGCCATTCACAAAGAAGGAAAGACTTTAAAGTCCTTTCCCTTTTCTGTGCGCTTTATTGATGCATCGCTCGAAAAAGAGGTACAACGGCAGGTCGCTATTGTGGTTCCAAAGCGTTCTATCAAAAGCGCCGTACACAGAAACCGCATTAAAAGACAAATGCGCGAATTATACCGCCTGAACAAACACCTGATCAAAGGTCCGATGCAACAACAGGCGTGGTCTTTACGTTATTTGGGCAATCGACGCAATGAATATACTTTTTTGGAAGACGGATTTCTAAAATTGATTGACAGCTACAACACCTATTATGAAGAAATTTCCAGTGACCCATTGGGCTAAAAAGCTTCTATTACCGGCAATCATTGGTTGCGCGGGGCTATTGACGAGCGCATCGGCGGGCGATCCGTTCGAAACGAGCAAACAGTTAGAGGTGTTTACGGCGGTGCTCCGCGAGGTGCAAAACGTTTATGTAGATCCGGTGAGTGCAGAGCAAGCTGTGGGGACCGCTATTACGGGAATGCTGAAAGAATTGGACCCCTATACGGTGTACTATCCAGAAGATCAGATTGAAGATGTTCGGTTGCTACAAACGGGAGAATATGGTGGCATAGGCTGTATTATTCAAAAAATTGATGATGCCGTACTGATTTCGGACATTCACCCTGGAGGACCTGCGGATAAAGCCGGTTTGCTCGTGGGCGATGCGTTACTTATTGTAGATGGAAAACCCGTTGAAAACCTTCGTGTGAATGAAGTCAGCACCTTACTCAAGGGCACGCCCGGAACTGAAGTGGCGATTTCCGCAAAGCGCTTCGATGCGCCGGTATTGAACTTCACTTTTGAGCGCGAAACCATTACAAAAGACGCTGTACCCTATTATGGTATGCGCGAAGATGGCGTGGCGTATATCTACCTGGAGTCGTTCACTGAGCAGGCAGGTGCGCAAGTGAAGAAAGCTGCTTTAGCATTGAAAAAACAAGATCCTAAAGCATTGCTCTTAGATCTTCGCGGAAACGGCGGAGGCTTACTTATGGAGGCAGTGAAAATTGTGAGTTTGTTTGTTTCTTCCAGCGATACATTGGTTTCTACCCGTGGTCGAGGAGGTGAAGTTCAAGACGTTTACCGCACCATAGGCCAACCCATTTTACCCGAGATTCCACTGGCCGTTCTTACGGACGGTTCGAGTGCTTCGGCCAGCGAGATTGTGGCAGGAGCCCTTCAAGACCTTGACCGTGCAGTAATTTTAGGCGAGCCCAGTTTTGGCAAAGGATTGGTTCAACAAATCCATCCCTTACCCTTTGGGGCACAAATGAAAGTGACGGTAGCAAAATACTACACGCCGTCGGGACGTTGCATTCAAAAAGTGGCGTATGACCGTGATGGTGCAGGAAAGCGGATCGACAAAGCAGACCAGCGGACATTCACGACGAAAAACGGTCGAATCGTTGTCGATGGCAACGGTATAGCACCAGATTCTCTACTAGCGAACGACTATTACCCAGAGTTTGTGGCGGCGCTGAGTGCCGAAGGCTTGGATTTGAAATTTGCCGCCCGCACCATAGGAAAAAATGCCTGAGGATGTGAATGTCGGTGACTTTGAGATCGACGAAGTGTTTTGGACCGATTTCACCAACTTTCTGACCCAGGAAAAATTCACGTACGAAAGCATGAGTGAGATGCGCTTAAAGGAGTTGCAAGAATTGGCCAGTGAAATGGATTATCTCGGTGAGGAAGATTTATATCCTGTGCTCGAAGCCATTAAAACGCGCAAGGACCACGTACTGGAAGCAGAAAAAGCGGCCATTAGTGAATACCTCTCCGATTATTTGATCCAGCGTAAATATTCCATGCCCGGTGCGCTTGAACGTGGATTGCAAAAAGATGACGTTATTGCTCGTGCAGCAGAAATTGTCTTAAATCCACAAACGATGTCGGAACTGTTGAGCGTTACTCTTTAAATGCAAAATCGATCTTTTCTCTTTTATGCCGTTGCTAGTGCGGCGGTGCTTTTACCTTTTGCCTTTGAGTGGCTCAGCCCGCTTTACGGGCTTATTTTAGTAGGGGCAGCACTGCTCTTTCAGGGCAAATGGCATCTTAATAAGTGGTTGCTTTTTGCAACAGCGGCGTTCTTCGACTGGGAGCTGATCAGTGTTTGGTGGAGTCCTTACCGCAGTGAGGGTTGGGACGATCTCGTCATGATTCTCCCAATCGTACTGATGGGACTTATCGTGGGATCCCGCTCAAAGGACGTGGAAATGAAAGCGTACCAAAATTGGGGGTTGCTCTTTGCATATGCTACTGTTGCAGCGTGGAGTTGGACGGTTGCGGAGAGTCTATTCAAGCACGGCTGGGTACAATACAATGACCTCGAATTAGGGGGCCGATTAGGCATCCACTACCAAAGCCTCTACCTGCTCGTCGCCGCATTTATCCTTGAAGCCCAACTCTGGAACGGTGCCCGCAAAAAACACCGACTCCTTCATCTGCTGTTGGTTGTATGGCTGCTCTTCGGCTGTATCATGCTCAGTGCACGTATTCACCTTCTACTCCTACCTGTTTTTATTCTTGTACGCACGCTTGACTTACTACGAGGAAAAATCGCTAACAAGAAAAAGGCGAGTCTGTGGGCTGCTGGAATCATTATATCCATGGTAACGCTCATGGCAGTATTGCCAGGAACATCACGACGACTGACTGATCTTAAAAATGAATGGCGCAGTATAGGTGGAATGGTCGACGGTAAGCAAACCAACCACCGGGTCTATTTATGGAAATACGGCTGGAATGTAGCGAAGGAAGCTCCCCTGATCGGCGTGGGAAATGGAGCAGGCGATGAACTCCTGCACGAGGCGCTTCAATCCTGTGAGGCCGTATTTTACAAGAAAAAAGAGCCGTATTACCTCTACGAGTTCAAATACGACTTTCACAACATCGTGCTGCAAAACTTCGCCGAGGGCGGGTTGGTCGGAGTGGTGCTGCTCCTGATTTTATTTACCGTTGGATTCTTGCAGTCTCAAGGACCCTGGCGTTACGCTTGGGCGCTATTTTTCTGCACAGGGATGACGGAAAGTTTATTAGAACGGCAAGCAGGTGTGTTCTTACTGGCTTTTCTAATCCTGCAGATACAAACGGGGAATCCGAGCGCCAAGGCCCGTTAAAATTTCATAGGAGATAGTTCCTGCATCTTTTGCCATAGCACTGGCCGATTGCTCGGGACCAATGAGGACCGCTTCTTCCCCCGGTGCAATTTGCAGATCTGTCAATTCCACCATGACCATATCCATACAAACATTGCCTAAAATGGCACAACGTTTTCCACGAATATAAACGGCACCTTTCCCCTGCGATAAACAACGTTGCAAACCGTCTGCATAGCCCACCGGTAAGGTGGCGTAATGGGTACGGGTTGTTGCTTTAAAAGCGCGCGAATACCCTAAGGTTTCGCCGGGCTGCAGCACTCCCACTTGAGATACGGTGCATTTCCAAGCCAGCACCTCTTCGAGTCGATCAATTCCCTCGTAGGTTCCCAAACCGTAAAGACCCAAGCCCAAGCGCACCATTTCGTGCTGTGCCTCTGTGTGGCGGGCAATACCATACGAATTCAAGGCATGTGCTTTAGCGTTTGGATAGTGGCGACGAATGTGGTCGCATGCGGTTTGGAATTGGTCCAATTGGGCTTTAGTAAAATCGTCCTCCGATGGATCATTGCTTGCACTTAAATGCGTCATGATTCCGGTAATCGTGATGTCCTTGCGCGATTGCAACACCTCCAATACCTTTTGTACTGCTTCCAGGGAGAAACCCAAACGGTGCATGCCTGTATCTACTTTGATGTGGACTTGTAAAAGGTGTTCCTGTTGAGGTGCCGCCAACCAATCTTTTAATTGGTGCAGGTCAAACAATTCTACTTCACACCCCGCCTGAGCCAACATAGGCAACTGCGCCGCCTCTGAATTCAAGACGAGTATAGGACATTGGATCCCTCGTGCACGCAAACTCAGCGCTTCTTGCGCAAAAGCCACACCCAAATAATCGATGTGCATTTCCTGCAGTGCGCGAGCAACTTCAAAACTTCCTGTACCGTAACCCGAAGCTTTCACCATGGCCATCACCAACGTATTGGGTTCAAGCTTCGCCTGAAACTTCTGTAGATTTCGGCGCATTGCACCTAAATTAATTTCTGCCCATGTACTGTGGTGCTGATGGCGCAAAGTAATGGCCAATTCTTCCAGCTTGAAACGGCGTTGCCCTTTGATCAGTACTGTAGTATCCTGCAAAGACAGTCCTTCAAAGGCCGTCACGACCTCCCGAACCTCAGCTTGGTCCTTGACCCACCAGATGCGGTCCAATTCCATTTTGTTCGCCATTGCCTGCGCAGCGGCTGTAAGCTCTGGCGTGGCAAGAGTGCTTAGAACCGCCCATTTTTTGGAGGTACTTTGCTGCATCATTAATTGCTCGAGTGCCAAACGCAAGCTGTCTAAATCCGAGCTGTACGTATCCTCTATCAACTTCCCTCCATCTTTGGCTTCAATCTCTTGAAGACGCATGGGCAAGGGTTCTACTGTTTTTAATCGCGCCAGTGCTTCCGGCAGCGGTACGCCGAGCAGCACTGCTCCTGCCAGGGCATTCATGGCATTTTCAAGCACGTATCCGCCGGTAAAAGCAACCTCTTTTAATACCTCCGGATCCAATTCTTCACCGGCTCCCCAAAGCAACGCCGGCGGCGTTGGCAAACCTAAAGATTGTGCTTTATCCCACCATTTTCTGTGCGTTGCAATACGTTCGCATTGAGAAAAAAGGAGCCATTTTTCCGTAAAATGCTCATTTTCATCCTTGAAATGCTCTGAATGGGCATTACCGAGGTTCGTAAATATACCTAGTGCCGGACGCAGCCATTGTGCATGCGCATCCATGGTTCCAGGACGGTCGATGCCAACTTCTATGATTGCTTTCGAATGCGATTCTTTTAAACCACTCATCGCGAGCGCTATACCAAGCGCGCTATTAAAACTTCCTGGTGTGCGGTGCACATCAAGGGGCGTTCCCATCAACTGAAACAGCCATTCTTTGACCACCGTTTTACCCGTACTTCCTGTAATGGCCAGCAACGGACCGCGAAGCCCATCGCGTTTGCGCTTGGCCCAAGATTGAACGACGGCTAAAGGGTTCGGGTGCGCAATAAAAGCCAATTCTGGATGCGCCGCTGCACGTTCTGCAGCATCAGTACAAATAATGGTTGTAGCACCGCGTGAGATGGCTTCTTCAATATAGTGGTGACCGTCCGCATGTGGGGTCACTAGTGCAATAAAACAGGAAGGAATCGCGGCATGAATACGACGTGAATCGAAGGCGAAAGCCTCGAAATTCTGAGCCGCATTACCGTGAAGGGTTGCACCGGCCGTTTGTGCTATGTCAATCGCTTTCAGTAGCACCTGATGCGTTGTTCAATTGATTGTATATGGTCCTGCTGACCGGTTCGTATTCGCCCGTTTCACCGAGCATAAACGTTTGGTCGCCTGCAACTTTTCTGTACGAGAAATGGGCCGGGCCGCCCGTTCTGCGACAAATGGCGTGAAGTTTCGTAACGTATTCCGCCGTTGCGAGCAGCTGGGGCATCGGGCCAAAAGGGCGGCCCTTGAAGTCCTTATCTAAACCCGCAATGACTACGCGCTTGCCTTGATTGGCAAGGGTATTTGCGACTTCTACGATACCGTCGTCAAAAAATTGTGGTTCATCTTTGCCCACTAGCTGCACATCATATGCGAGTTAAAGGATGTTCGAAGAACTCTCCACGGGCATCGAAGGGATTGAATTTTTATCGTGACTTACCACCTCTTCTTTGTCGTTACGAACGTCCGAAACAGGTTTGAAAATCTCCACTTTTTGGCCGGCAATCTGCGCACGACGCATACGACGGATCAACTCTTCGGTTTTACCGCTAAACATGGGACCACAGACGACTTCGATCCAGCCGCCTAATTGTTGGTTAAATTCTACTCCGGGTTGAAACATGAGGGGACTTTCGTGCTACATTCAAGGCATTAAAGGTAGATAATAAGATGCAGAGCCAAAGCCCTTCACCCAGCAGAAAAGAATTAGAACAAGAATTAACTGCTTTTGCACTACACATCGGCGAGAAATCGGACAGTGATGCAGCGGCGACGTTGTTGCAATTGTTCCGGAAATTCAAGCTCGCCGAAATGGAATCCGCAGTAAGGCATCAGCTGGAAGACGTCGAAGAACAAATGCGCATTGAACTCGAAGCGCGCTTGAGTGCCTTGACCGCTGAAATTGAAACCCCTGAGGTTAGCGTAGAAGAAGGTGAAGCTTTTGATGTACCTGAAACTAAAGTGGCACCAACGCAAACGGATGGTCCAGCTCCAGTATTCGAAGAACAACAATCAAATCCGCTACCCGATCCCCAACCTGTCCAACTCGAAATTCCGTCTGCAAGCGAAGAACCCGAGCTTGATCTAAGTCCTGATATACCCTTAGAACCAGAAGATTTAGAGGCCATCAAACTTGTTGTGAAAGAATCGCCCAGTGAAGAGGCAACCCCGCAAAAAGAAGTCATCGCTCTAGATGCTGCAGCCGGTATTGAGCGTAGCGATGCTCTTCCCCTTGACGAAGCGCCTTTGCCTCCAAGAGAAAGCCCTGTTTCTAAAGAAAATAGCACGCTATCAGAACGTGCGCAGCAGAGCGGCGCATCTAAAAGTTTGAATGATCGTTTTGCGCAAAAGGTCTTAAAATTTGGACTGAACGATAGAATTGGGTTTGTCAAAGCACTCTTTGAAGGCAATCAAGAAGATTTTAATAGGGTCGTAAGCCAATTAAACACCCTTAGCTCACTCGATGAGGCAACAGCATTCATCGAGACGTACGTGGCGCCAGAATACAAATGGGACCAGCAGGAAGAGATGGCAGAGCGATTCATGACGGCAGTGGCCACAAAATTTAACTAAGTATGGCCGGTATACTTCATGTGGTTCCCACACCAGTGGGAAATTTAGAGGACATGACGTTTCGTGCCATTAAGGTGCTGAAAGCCTCGGATCTCATTCTCGCAGAAGATACACGTACGACCGGAAAGTTGACCAGTCATTACGACATTTCGACGCCGAAGCAGGCCTTCCATATGCATAACGAACACAAGGTCGTGGACCGATTTGTGGACCAATTAACTGGCGGCGCAAACATCGCTTTAGTCAGTGACGCGGGAACCCTGGCATTAGCGATCCTGGATTTTTATTGATCCGTGCTGCCGCCGCCGCGGGTATTGAGATCATCACACTGCCTGGAGCAACAGCTTTTGTTCCTGCATTGGTAAGCAGTGGCTTACCCTGCGATACCTTCTATTTTGAAGGTTTCCTACCGCCGAAAAAAGGAAGACAAACTAAATTTGAAAAAATAGCCGCTTCGGACCGAACAGTGGTGCTGTATGAGAGCCCGCACAAAATCATCAAGACCTTGGGTCAAATTGTAGAGTATTGCGGAAGTGAACGTCCAGTGACCATTAGTAGAGAGATTTCAAAAAAGTTTGAAGAAACCCTGCGGGTACGGCGGCTGAAGTATTAGCGATAGTAGAAGAGCGCGGCGGATTGAAAGGAGAATTGGTCCTTTGCATTGGCGCTTAATTTCTGCAACAACTACCGCCGTTTAGCGTTATATACCTATGACAAAAGCCAGCATACAATCCATCACAAATTGGATGGATCAGCCCACCCAGTCGCCCTTGCTCATTTCTGGACCGTGTTCGGTAGAATCGCCGGAACAAGTACTGGATACGGCTAGGCAATTGAAAGCGCATACGCCGATAAGTTTATTGCGCGGTGGCGTTTGGAAACCCCGAACAAAACCCGGAAGTTTTGAGGGCGTCGGTGCAGAAGCCATGCAATGGTTGATTGATGCCGGTCGTGCCATCAATACACCCGTTACGACCGAAGTCGCAAATGCACAGCACGTTGAGATCGCTTTGAAAGCGGGTGTAGATGTATTATGGATTGGTGCGCGTACGACTGTAAATCCCTTCTATGTTCAAGAAATCGCAGAAGCGCTGCGTGGGGTAAACATCCCTGTGCTCGTAAAAAACCCCATTCACGCTGAGATAGGATTGTGGGCTGGAGCGATCGAGCGTTTTCAAAATTTAGGGATTAGCCACGTCGCTGCAATTCACAGAGGGTTCTTTTCTTCGTCTAAAAGCATGTACAGAAACGCGCCCGATTGGCAGCACAGTTTCGATCTGCGTGCCCTGTTGCCCGAGATTAAAATCATTTGTGACCCGAGCCACATTGCAGGCGATAGAGAACTCGTCAGTGAGGTCAGCCAGGTAGCCATGGATTTAGGCATGGACGGCCTCATGATTGAAAGTCATATCAGTCCAGATGATGCTTGGAGTGATGCGCGGCAACAGATTAGTCCGCAGGCGGTGGGGCAGCTGATGAAGGAATTGAAGTTCCACAACGATGTGCCTATTGTCGCTAATGAGGAATTGGCGCAGTTGCGCTCAGAATTGGACCAATTAGATGCACAGATTGTCGATGTACTCCGCAAACGTATGCACATCGTCGAGGATATAGCCAACATCAAAGATCGCGAAGGGATGAGTATTTTCCATATGAAACGCTGGATGAAACTCGTTGGCGAACACAGTAACGGTAGTGAGGCCGGTCTTTCCGATGCCTTCTTAAAGGAGCTGTTCTCCACCATACACAAATACAGCGTTGAACTACAAACCTCGCTGATCAAAAAAACAAAGTAATGGTGTGGCGTCAAAAACCACAGCCCAACGCTGGCACGGTTCAGATGCTCGCCGCAGCGGTCACAAAAGATCCTTTGCTTGCCGCATTGCTCGTAGCGCGCGGGGTAGACTCTTTTGAAGCTGCAAAATCCTTCTTCAGGCCTAACCTCAATCACCTGCACGACCCCTATCGAATGATGGATATGGAGCGTGCCGTGGAACGCATTGAACAAGCGCGTTTAAAACAGGAGCACGTCATGATTTATGGCGATTACGATGTGGACGGCACCACCTCAGTGGCTTTAATGTGCGACTTTCTTGAAGGAAAATTTCCTATAGAAGCATACATCCCCGATCGGTACAAAGAAGGGTATGGACTGTCCTTCGATGGAATCAATCTTGCGGCTGAATTGGGCATCACGCTGCTGATCGCTTTAGATTGTGGTATTAAAGCTTTTGACCAGATTGCGCATGCACGAAGCTTGGGCATAGATGTGATTGTCTGCGACCACCACCGCCCGGAAACAACCCTGCCGAAAGCATATGCGGTGCTCGACCCGAAAAGACCAGACTGCTTGTATCCCTACAAAGAACTCTCCGCTTGCGGCGTAGGTTTTAAACTCTGCCAAGCGCTTTGTGAACGCTGGGGACTGCCGCACGAACCGTACCTCTACCCACTCTTAGACCTCTGTGCCGTTTCCATTGCCGCAGACATCGTGCACGTTACGGGAGAAAATAGAATTTTAGCGCATTACGGATTGGAGCGTTTACGAGCCAGTCAATGCCGTACAGGTTTCTTGAGCCTGCTCGAAGCGGCAAATAAACGTCCTGAATCCCTTTCATTTAGAGATATTGGCTTTTCAATAGGCCCTCGCATAAACGCGGCCGGGCGCATGGAAAGTGGCCTTCGGGCTGTGGAGTTGCTCCGCTCAAAGAACAAAGAGGAACAAGATAAATTGGCCAATGCCATTAATGATTTTAATACCGACCGCCAATCTACCCAAGCGGACATCTTCGAAGAAGCAAAAGCGTTATTAGATTCAGCGTCCTTTCCCAATTCCACGGTCCTGTATGCCCCGCATTGGCACAAAGGTGTGGTAGGTATCGTCGCCTCTAAAATGGTCGAACACTACTACCGCCCGACCATCATCCTCACCAAAAGCGGCGACGTTCTAGCCGGATCTGCGCGAAGCGTTTTAGATTTTGACGTGTACGATGCATTGGAAGCTTGTGAATCCCATTTACTGCAGTTCGGTGGGCATAAATATGCCGCGGGAATGACCCTTGACGAAGCCCAATTGCCCCACTTTAAAAAGCGTTCGAAGCCTACGTCACTGCCCATCTACCCGAGGAAAAGAAACAGCGGATCTTCCTATACGACGCCGAGACCACCATCGATGCCATTACGGACCGATTCTACGCCATTCTACGCCAACTGGCCCCCATGGCCCCGAAAACGAAGCCCCCGTCTTTCTCTTTAAAAACCTGATCAACGCGGGCAACTCCCGCGCGGTAGGTGCCGACGCTAAACACCTCAAGCTCCACCTCAAGGCTTTGGAAGGCTCCTCTTCCATCAATGGAATTGCTTTTGGCCAAGGTCATCTAGCAGCAGCACTCGCCTCAGGGCAGCCCTGTGATGTTTTGGCCAGCGTAGTGGAAAATCACTTCAATGGACAAACCACATTGGAGCTGATGGTCACCGGGATTCGAATGCGCTAAAATCCGTACCTTACTTAGCCACTTAATTGATTCACATGAAATTGGTCACCGCACAAACCTTCAACGACTCTGTATCTGCACATTTGGTCAAAACACGGCTCGAAAATGAAGGAATAGAATGCTACATCTTCGACGAGAATATCAATAACATCATGCCTATTTATGGTCAAGCAGTCGGCGGCATTAGAATAAAAATAAAGGAAGAAGATGTGCCAAAAGCCAAAGCGTTGATCGAAGAATGGGAATTAAGGCCGCATTTAGACCGGACGAATGAAACATTGACTTGCGCAGCTTGTGGATCACATGAAATTTACGGTGGTTTTAAAAGTTTTAAAACGAGCCTTGGTTGGCTAACCCTTGCCATCTCCTTTCTGTTTATGATTTATCCCTTCTATTCTAAAACGGTCTACCGCTGCAAGCGCTGCGGCGAGGAAATGGACATGAACAACACCCTGTAGGAATAGTTAGTTAGAAGGTACCTTTGTGTTGAATTGAATTACCCTAAATAGAGTACTATGGCAGAATTAGAATGGCAGACCATCAAAACGTATGAGGAAATTACGTTTAAACAGCTCAACGGCGTAGCGCGTATTGCGTTCAATCGCCCGGAAGTGCGTAACGCCTTCACACCAAAAACCGTTGACGAACTGTGGGAAGCGCTGATCATCTGTCACGAGAGTCAAGAGATTGGCGTCGTGCTCATTACCGGGGAAGGCCCCTCCTCTAAAGACGGCGGTTGGGCTTTTTGTTCTGGAGGAGACCAGCGCGTGCGTTCGAACACAGGCTATAAAGGTGCTAACGGTATTAACCGATTCAACATTCTTGATGTACAACGTCAGATTCGCTTCATGAATAAAGTGGTCATTGCTGTTGTACCGGGTTGGGCTGTCGGCGGGGGTCATAGTCTCCATGTAGTGTGCGACCTCACCCTAGCCAGTAAAGAGCATGCCATATTTAAACAAACGGATGCGGATGTTGCCAGCTTTGACGGCGGCTTCGGCTCCGCTTACCTCGCACGTCAAGTCGGTCAAAAACGCGCTCGTGAAATTTTCTTTTTAGGCGCAGAATATTCAGCACAAGAAGCCTTTGAAATGGGCATGGTTAATAAGGTAGTTCCGCACGAAGAATTAGAGCAAGTTGCGTACGATTGGGCGCAAGAAATCATGACCAAAAGCCCTACTGCCATCAAAATGCTCAAATTCGGATTTAACCTCATTGACGACGGCCTCGTTGGCCAGCAGGTTTATGCCGGTGAGGCCACCCGACTGGCCTACGGCACCGATGAAGCCGTGGAGGGACGCAATGCCTTCCTTGAAAAGCGACCACGCGATTTCTCGAAATTCCCGAAGTTTCCATAACCGGTAGTCCAAAACGTAAATACTATGAAAAAACTATTGGCTATTGCTACTCTGGCATTCGTATTCTTAACCGCTTGTCAGAAAAATAATCTACCGGCGTCACCTGCGACAAAAATTCTTCCATTGGGAGCATCTAGAGTGCAGGGTGACCCACCCAATTACCATAGTTACCGTTATAAGCTTTGGAAAAAGCTTCTTGAAAACGGTTGGTCTATTGATTTTGTTGGCTCTCAAATTGACCCTAAATCATATAATCTGGTCGATAATGAAGAATTCGATCCAAATCACGAAGGCCACAGCGGATATACATCAGGGCAAATTTTAGATGAATTAGATGATTGGATGGCCACTGTCGACACCCCTGATATTGTGCTATTTAGTTCGCCTGGGGGTAACGACGCTTTAGATTTCTTACCCTACGACGACGCTGTTGACAACATCGTAGATATCGTACAGAAACTACAAGTCTACAACCCCAATATCACAGTCGTGATAGAAAAAATGGCACCGGGTAATGCCATGGCAATGCTTGTTTTAGATAATTACTTTACACGATTTCAAAACGATATGGATAGTTTAGTGAACTATCTAAACACGCCCAACTCAACTGTGGTATCCGTAGATATGGCCACAGGATTTGACGACTCTTTTCTTGCAGACATGGTTCACTATAACCAACAAGGAGCCTCATTCATTTCAGAGCGTTACTACGATATTCTCACGACAATCATGCAGCCTTAAATGAACACCACTGAAGCCATACACTCGCGTCAAACTGCAAAAGTACTTGCCGATAGCCCTTGGGCGCCTTCACTAACACAAGACGAGCAAGAACGACTTCGCGAGCACTTGTTAAACCTAGCCGCAAAGGCACCTTACCACTACAAGAGTGCAGAGCGCTATAAAGAAGGGGGCACAAACCAGTTCGCTTCCTTTTCGCTGCTATACGCTAGATGGCGCTGCTTGTAATGCATTGGCTTCACAATTAGCATCCCTTGACCCCCCACCGGGCAAAATCCTCAATATGCTATGGGCTGCGGAACTTCTCATCATTACTACATGGCTCCCCGATGTTTTTGGAACGCAACCCGAACACCGAGAAATGGAGCCACTGCCCTTTGTAGGCAACCTTCGTAATATGGAGCATATCGCTGCCACAAGCGCGGCAATCCAAAATATGTTAGTAGGCGCGACCGCTGAAGAATACCCAAACTATTGGTCATCGGGTGGCGTTCTCCGTCAAGAGGCTGCGCGAAAAATTCTTGAGATACCCATGGAGGAAATTATGCTCGGCGCCGTCTTTATCTTCCCGAAAGATGCGCTCGAAAGAGCATCTCAGATCATGCCCGGAAAGCTCCGTGAAGAAGGCAAAGCATTAGAAAGCTTTTCAAAAAAAGTAACATTGTAAGAAAGGGTGCAATGCCTTTTAGTACATTCTAGAAAATTCATTGACCTATGCGGTTGTTTACTGTTTGCTTGCTCTTCAGTACCCTTAGCTATGCGCAAACGGGGCCAGGAAATTGGTTCATGTACTTTGGAACAAACACCATCAACGACACATGGAGTATTCATACGGAAGCACAGCATCGAAATTATGGGCTCTTCCCAGACGAGCTTGAACAGCTTTTACTCCGGACCGGATTAAATTATAAAATACGAGATGGTCTTATCGTTACAGGAGGATACGCGAACATTACCAACCATGTCTATAATTCCGCTCGTGTAGGTCCTGAGGTGGAGGAACACCGCATTTGGCAGCAATTGATTGCCGTGAATTATTTTGGAAGAACAAAATTCGAGCACAGGTTCAGGTACGAACAGCGATGGATTGAAGACCAATTCAAAACGCGCTACCGTTACCGCGGCATGCTTTTCCACCCACTCAACAGTGAACGTATTGAGACCGGCACACTGTATTTAGGCATCTACAACGAACTGTTTTTACAACCCTCAGAAACCACATTTGATCGCAATCGATTTTATATTGGATTGGGGTATAAATACGCCCCTAACATTCAATTCCAATTGGGATATCTCCTCCAAACCGTGGGTGCGAAAACGGGACAATATGTTCAATTTGGCCTCATTTTTGACACTTAATTCCCATGGTTAAAAAACTCGGTTTCCTTTTTCTTTTGGCTTTTACGGCATTCGCAATGGTGAATTGCAACCGTTCTTCCGGGGGAAAAAACCCACCGGCGTCCTCGGATATGTTTGCATTGTCTTTTCAACACGATGCTATCGAGCGTGTAGCATGGATACATGTTCCTGAAAATTATGACAGCACCACCGCCCTTCCTGTGGTTCTTAACTTTCACGGCTACGGCGGCTATGCCACGGCACATGCAGCGACAACGGGCATGAGGGCAACCTCAGACTCTTTCCAATTCCTTCTCGTCTATCCCCAGGGAAGTCTTTTAGGTACCGATCCCCATTGGAACAACGCTCTCCCGGGACCAGATAATAAAAGCGATGCCGACGACCTGGGCTTTACAAGCGAACTCTTGAGACTTTTAGATTCTGCGTTTCTCATCGATCGTGAGCGGGTCTATGCTTGTGGGTACTCCAACGGAGGAATGATGTCCTATGCTCTAGGTTGTTACCTCAATAATGAGATTGCTGCAGTTGCCTCCATATCCGGTTGCTTAGGAGATACCTCAGCAACCTGCGCGCCGCAACACCCAACCGCTACTTTAAACATCCACGGGACGAACGACGATGTGATCGCCTATAACGGAAGTTCCGAGATCATCAGTGCCCCAGATGCCGTCGCGTTTTGGGCCGCAAAAAACAACACACAGGCCATCCCAACCAGTACCACGAGCACCACCACGAGTTACGACATAGAACACATTCGTTACGAACAAGGCGATAGCAACGTTACTGCGGAACATATTAAAGTGCTCGGCGGCGGACACGTGTGGTACCACTTCGAGGAAAATGGCGCTTCTATGAATACCCTCATTTGGGAGTTTTTTGACCGATTCGATATTTACGGCGCCCGGTAAAGCAAAGACGTGGCAGCCACATATTGTACCTATATTTACCGGACAGTACAGGCACCATGAACATAGCTCCAATCTTCCATCCTTTCCGTTCGGACATCAGTAAAATTGCCTTACCTAAGCAGTTCACCTATCCGTTCTTCTACCAACCACATCCGCTCACTGAGGCTGCCGCGAATGAACTGCAGTCGTTTCTGTTGAAAGGAACTTTAGTGCACAACTTTGGACTGGGAGCCCACGAGTCTTTGATCGAACAAGGTAAAATGTTTGGCGTGCTTGTAGTACAAAACCAAGACGGCAATCTTGGTTGGCTGGCTGCTTATTCCGGTAAACTGAGTGAAGAACCGCAGGGTTATTTTGTCCCCCAGTAGCAGACATTCACGCCGCTCAATCTTTTTATAAAAAAGGAGAGGCTGAACTCAATGCCATGAGCGCTACGATTGCAACTTTAGAACACGATCCACAGCGCAAAGCACGGAAAAAGGCACTTCAAGATCGCCTCGATGAAATCAACGAGCACTTGCGCAAAGGCCGTGCAGCACTCAAAGAAGCCAAAAAAGCCCGCCAGAAGTACCGGGAAGCTGTACGACCGACTGTAAGTGAAGAAGATTTCGAGGGCATTTGCGAGCGCTTGGCTGAGGAAAGTATACAAGGCCAATTGGCCTTTAAACACAGTAGTAAGGAGTGGTTGGCTGAACAAGAAGCGCTCGTCGAAAAATTGGACCAATTCGATACTGATATCAACGATTTAAAAGAAGAACGTCGACTTAAATCCAACGCCTTACAGCGTGAAATTTTTGATCACTATACCTTCCTCAATGCACGTGGCGAATCGCAAGTGCTCAGTGCCTGCTGTCCAGATTTTGACCTACGCCATCCGCCGAGCGGATCCGGCGATTGTTGCGCACCAAAACTTCTACAATACGCCTATAAAAACGAGCTGCAGCCCCTTGCACTTGGAGAATTTTGGTGGGGCAGTGCACCCGATAAAGAGATTCGCCAACACGGGTACTTTTACCCCTCGTGTGCCTCCCGCTGTCGTCCCATTTTAGGGCATATGCTTCAAGGTCTAGAGGTCGAAGAAAACCCATTACTCACCTACGGCCAAGATAAACCCATGCCCGTCGTTTATGAAGATGATGATCTGGTCGTGGTCAACAAACCTGCGGGATTGCTCAGCGTTCCGGGTGTAGAAATCGAAGATTCAGCGCTTACTCGTATTAAGAATAAGTACCCTAATGCGACCGGTGCCATTCTGCTGCACCGATTAGACATGAGTACTTCCGGATTATTAATGTTTACGCTGAACCCTAAGGCAAACAAGCGTATGCAGCGCCAATTCATTAAGCGCCAGGTTCAAAAAACCTACATCGCAGATGTCGTAGGTAAAGTCGAAGCAGAGCGCGGCATCATTAATCTTCCATTGGCACCAGATTACTATGACCTCCCTCGACAAAAGGTTTGCCACAATACCGGTAAAGCATCCGAAACGCACTGGTCGGTGTTGGAACGTTTCCATTCTACTACCCGATTGGCACTAAAACCCATTACCGGCCGCACGCATCAACTGCGCGTTCATTGCGCCCACCCCGAAGGATTGGGCATGCCTATGGTCGGCGACGAACTTTACGGGATTATCGGTGAGCGTTTGCACCTGCATGCGCATAAATTGGAATTTACCCATCCCACCAGCAAAGAACACATTACGATAAAAGCACCTGTTGACTTTTAATTATGGCTAAAGAAATTGAACGTAAGTTTTTAGTTGCCCATGACGCGTGGCGCGAAAACATCGCTGAGGTACACGTGTTTCGTCAAGGATACCTCAACTACGATTCACTTCGTACGGTACGCGTTCGTGCATCTGAAGTGACCGGCTACCTGACCATTAAGGGAATTACAGAAGGCTTGACTCGGGATGAATTTGAATATGAAATTCCATTGTCCGATGCACTCGCTCTATTACAACTGTGCGAACACCCGGCTATTGAGAAAAAGCGCTACATCGTTCCAAACGGCCCACACGTCTGGGAGGTGGATGTTTTCGAGGGGGCAAACGACGGATTGGTTGTAGCGGAAATAGAATTGGGCAGTGAAGACGAAGCTTTTATAAAACCCAACTGGTTGGGAAATGAAGTCAGTGGCGATCGAAAGTATTCGAATAGCGCACTAAGTCTACATCCCTACAAAAATTGGAGCAATGATTAAAGACGCCTGCGGCATATCCTTTTTCAAAGGCTGGATCAAGATGCTGCTTTAAAGCACGCTTGGGATGCCTTGACACCCGGGAGACAGCGCAGTTTTGTTCTTCACATCAGCGCGGCAAAACAAGAACAAACCCAGTACAATAGAATCGAAAAATGTATTCCGAAGATTTTAAAACAGCGCCTTGGCCAAACAAGCTGGAAAAATGTATTCCGGGTTTAACGAGTATTAATTCTACTTTTGCGGCATGGGAAAAGATAAACTACGGAAGTTTAAGGAGATTGGTGCGCTCTACAATGTTGTTGAGCCTAAGACCGAAGAAGTACGTCACGGTTTTGGTTTAAAAGGAAATTGGGCCGCTACGCATTTTAAAAATGACAACGGAATCGTACTCGAATTGGGCTGTGGAAAAGGCGAATATACCGTTGCATTGGGCCGAAGAAATCCCGAGAAAAACCATATTGGCATCGATATAAAAGGTGCTCGATTGTGGCGTGGTGCGAAAACTGCTTCAGAAGATGGGCTGGAAAACGTAGCCTTCCTTCGCACGAGAATAGACTGGATAGAACAAGTGTTCGGGGCCAATGAAGTAGATGAAATCTGGATCACTTTTCCCGATCCGCAAATGAAATACAAGCGCGCTAAGCACCGCCTCACACATCCGGAATACCTCATGAAATACGCACAGTTTCTCAAGCCTGGCGGCACTGTGAATTTAAAATGCGACAGTGAATATTTACACGGATATACGCACGGCATCGTTCAGATGCTCGGTCTAGAAGTAGAGGAAGCGTACCACGACATTCACGACCAAATTCAACCCAATGAGGGCATTCTCTTTGACGTCATCACACATTACGAAAGCATATGGCTTGCACAAGGCAAACCCACCACGTATTTGCGTTTCAAACTAGATGGCCTGGAATCGGCAATGGCGCATTGGAAAAACTTTAATCGCTAGATGGCCAGTGAATTTTTCGATAAGGTTTATAAAGTAGTCCGTCAAATTCCTGAGGGTCGCGTCACAACGTATGGACATATTGCTCGTTTTTTAGGCACGGGGCGTTCTGCGCGGGTTGTAGGATATGCCATGAATGCTTCTCACAACGATGCATCGGTTCCTGCCCACAGAGTAGTGAATCGTAAAGGAGTGTTGACGGGTAAGCATTTTTTCGGAGGAAGTACCCTTATGGAAGACCTACTAAAAAGCGAGGGAATTCTTGTAGTTGAAGACCAAATTCAAAATTTCGAGCAATGCATCTGGGACCCGATGGAACATTTAGATCAAGCAGCGTACTTTACTGATCTGATTGAATAAATGGGGCAAACCGCGAAGGAATCTCTCTAGAACGCTTTTGCTTCTAACTGGACCAATTCGAAAAACTTTGCCAAATGCAAACCGTCCATTAACGCGTGATCCACTTCAAGATTAAATGGAAGAAGGTAACGTCCGTCGCGCTCATAAAAACGACCAAATACTGTTCTAGGAATGCTGTCGTCGTTATTTTTCTTGGGATGTTTAAACGTAGTGAACGTCACCCAAGGAAGCGTAGTTCCGTAAATGAGATTGGTGCGGTCGGGCCGTGGATCTAAGGGCAGGCCTTGGGCAGCGCGCCGGGTTACCTCAGCGGTGCGGGTGATGAATTGGTCCACAGTTTCGCCCGGCTCCCAGCGGTAATAGGCAAACGTGAACGTCTCCCCATCTTCTCGAAGAACAGAACATCCCATATCGACCGTCTCATGAAGCACTACTCCATCGCCCTTTCTTCTGAGTCGCATGGGATCATAGCTGTTCGCCACCTTCAATGTGATGTACAACAAAGCGTGGTGAATGCTCCAATCCCGCTTTCTACAGGCCAGAACTAAAGACGTAATGTCCACATCTACTTGTATACCCACAAAAGGATCCGCGAAAGACTTGAAAAAGTCGTACGATTCTTTTCGAGGCCAGCGTTCTAAATCAATTTTTTGCTCCATCTTCCAAAGATACGATTTGCCCTATCTTTAAGTTTATGAATCACGAGTCCATCCGCGAATTTGCGCTTTCCCTTCCTTTAGCTACTGAACACCTTCCCTTCGACGAATACACGCTAGTGTTCAAAGTTCATGGAAAGATGTTCCTGACGCTCGGTTTAGATGCTCAGCCGCCGCGTATGAATGTGAAAAATGACCCGGAAGTGAATATCGCTTTACGCGAACGCTACGATTGGATTATTCCAGGATACCATTCGAACAAGGTGCATTGGAATACCGTTATTGCCGATAATCACGCCGATTGGACACTGATTCAAGAACTCATAAAAACCAGTTATGAATTGGTATGGCAAAAGCTGCCAAAGTACGTTAGAGAAGGCGGCGTTTAGTGTATTTTAGCACCCATGAAAAACATCCGTAATTTCTGTATCATCGCGCACATTGACCACGGTAAGTCAACGTTAGCGGACCGCCTATTAGACGCCACTTCATCTGTAACTGATCGCGAGAAGCAAGACCAGTTGCTAGACAACATGGATCTAGAGCGGGAACGTGGCATTACCATTAAGTCCCATGCGATACAGATGTATCATATCAAAAACGGAGAAACGTATACGATCAACCTCATCGATACTCCGGGACACGTTGATTTCTCTTATGAAGTTTCCAGGTCTATTGCGGCCTGTGAAGGTGCCTTACTTATTGTAGATGCCGCGCAGGGAATTCAAGCGCAAACCATTTCCAATCTTTACCTCGCGCTCGAGCACGATTTAGAGATCATTCCTATTCTGAATAAAATTGATCTGCCTAGCGCAAACCCGGAAGAAATTGGCGACCAGATCATCGACCTTATCGGCTGTAAACGAGAAGATATTTTATTAGCTTCAGCGAAGACGGGAAAGGGTGTTCCTGAAATTCTAGATGCTATTATCGAGCGCGTACCGGCCCCAGTTGGTGATCCAGATGGTCCGTTGCAAGCCCTCATATTTGACAGTCACTATAACCCATTCCGTGGAATTGAAGCCATTTTCAAAGTGGTCAATGGTTCCATTAAAAAAGGGGAACGCGTTAAATTCATGTCCACAGGTAAGCAATACGATGCGGACGAAATTGGCGTGAATTTAATCAAGCAATTCCCTACTAAAGAGATTAAAACCGGTGACGTAGGTTACATCATATCCGGTATTAAAGAAGCGAAAGAAGTAAAGGTAGGTGATACCATAACTTCTGTTGAGCGACCCGCTGAAAAGGGCATTGAAGGATTCGAAGAAGTAAAACCTATGGTATTCGCGGGTATTTACCCAGTGGAGACTGAGGAATTTGAAGAGCTTCGTTCCTCTTTGGAAAAACTTCAACTGAACGATGCTTCCTTGACTTTTGAAGCCGAAACTTCTGCAGCATTAGGCTTTGGGTTCCGTTGTGGCTTCTTAGGAATGCTCCACATGGAGATTATTCAGGAGCGACTCGAACGCGAGTTCGACATGACGGTAATCACAACCGTTCCAAACGTAAGTTACAAGTCGTACTTAAAGAGCGACCCTGAGCGTACGGTATGGGTGCAAAACCCTACTGATTTTCCTGACCCTACCCAAATGGAGCGCATGGAGGAGCCGTTTATACGTGCACAAATCATTACGAGCGCAGACTTTGTAGGGCCTGTGATGAATCTGTGTATAGGCAAGCGCGGAATTTTAACGAATCAAACGTATTTGACCAGCGACCGTGTAGAGCTCAGCTTTGACATGCCGCTCGCTGAAATCGTTTTTGACTTCTACGACCGATTAAAAACCATCTCTAAAGGGTATGCTTCCTTTGACTACCACCCGATCGGGTACAGAGAGAGTCATTTGGTAAAGGTCGATGTGATGCTCAATGGCGATCCTATTGATGCTTTAAGCGCGCTGATTCACAGAGACAATGCGTACGATATCGGTAAGAAAATGTGTCTAAAGTTGAAAGAACTTATTCCGCGTCAGCAGTTTATGATCGCGATTCAAGCGGGAATCGGTAATAAGATCATTGCCCGCGAAACTTTGAGTGCCTTGCGTAAAGACGTTACTGCAAAGTGTTATGGTGGTGATATTTCACGTAAACGCAAGCTGCTCGAAAAGCAAAAAGCAGGTAAGAAACGCATGCGCCAGCTTGGGAATGTGGAGATTCCGCAAAGTGCCTTCTTAGCCGTTCTTAAATTGAACGACTAGTACGTAACTTGAGGGTATGATTGAACCCACTATTTTGAATTTTGAAGGTGCAGTGCTTTGCGGAGCTTCTGCATCCATGACACTTCAATCCTTCACTCCATGGACCCTGTGGCCCCGTGTTATGCCGCGTTTAAGTCAAATTGGCAATAGAACGAATCAGGATCTCATTTCTTTAAGGTACTTCGATGGCATTCCCAGGTTTGGACCAGAAGCGAACCCAGCCTTTACCTATTGGGGAGGTGTGGAAGTAGCAGCGCCAACTAAGGGTTTTGAGCACTTAGAAATTCCTACCGGTACCTACGCCGTTTTCCACTACAAAGGTCTTTCTAGTGACTCTACGGTATGGCGCTACATCTACAGTCAATGGCTGCCTAATAGCGAATGGGCGCTTGACGACCGACCACACTTTGAACGTCTAGGTTCAAAATACAAGAACGACGACCCTACCTCGGAAGAGGATATTTACATCCCCATTCGACCGAAATAAAAAACCCCGTCCATTAAGGACAGGGCTTTATTCTGATCGTACGCTATTAAAGCGGACGTAGAACTTATTTGTTACTGCTCAACGAGGCGAACAGATAATCGCGATTCATGCGTGCAATGTTTTCTAACGAAATGCCTTTAGGACACTCAACTTCACATGCACCCGTGTTCGTACAGTTGCCAAAACCTTCTAAATCCATTTGGTGAACCATATTCAACACACGCTCTTTGGCTTCTGGTTGGCCCTGTGGTAAAAGAGAGAACTGGCTGATCTTCGCTGATGCGAACAACATTGCTGAAGAGTTCTTACACGTTGCAACACAAGCCCCACAACCGATACAAGTTGCAGCATCAAATGCCTTATCCGCGTTTTCTTTCGGAACTGGAATGGCATTCGCATCAATTGTGTTTCCGGAAGTATTCACACTAATGTATCCACCTGCGCGTTGAATACGGTCAAAAGCTGAACGGTCTACCATCAAATCCTTGATAATAGGGAACGCCTTCGCACGGAACGGCTCGATATAGATGGTGTCGCCACTTTTGAATTCGCGCATGTGCAATTGACATGTTGTAACCTTACGGCCTGGACCGTGCGCCTCACCGTTGATAAACAGTGAACACATTCCACAAATCCCTTCACGACAATCGTGATCAAAAACAACCGGCTCAATGCCTTCGTTGATCAACTTATCGTTTAAAAAATCCAACATTTCAAGGAAGCTCATGTCTTCCTCAACCCCGGAGATCGGGTATGTTTTCATCTCGCCCTTTTCTTGGGGGCCATTTTGTCTCCAGATTTTTAACGTTAAATCCATAGGTCCAATTATTTGTAAGAACGTGTCTTTAATTCAACATTCTCGAAAGTCAATTCTTCTTTGTGCAATTTCGCTTCAGCCGGAACACCGGTGAACTCCCATGCACTTACAAAGGCAAAATTCTCATCATCACGGAGCGCTTCTCCTTCTGGGCTTTGGTATTCTTCACGGAAGTGACCACCACAACTCTCATTGCGCTCAAGCGCATCTTTCGCCATAAGCTCTCCCAACTCAATAAGATCAGCTACACGACCGGCTTTATCGAGCTCCGGATTCATTCCGTTTGCTGCGCCCAATACACGAACATCTGCATAGAATTCTTCGCGTAACGCTTGTATATCAGCAATAGCTTGCTTCAATCCCTTTTCATTACGAGCCATACCTACCTCATTCCACATGATCTTACCTAGACGCTTGTGGAAGAAATCTACGGACTTCGTACCGTTGTTATTGATGAACTTTTCTGTACGCTCACGAACGGCTTGTTCAGCAGCTTCAAATTCTGGGCTATCCGTTGAGATTTTTCCCGTACGAATGTCCTTACTTAAGAATTCTCCCACGGTATAAGGAGCCACGAAGTAACCATCAGCAAGACCCTGCATCAAAGCTGATGCCCCTAGACGGTTTGCACCATGGTCGGAGAAGTTTGCCTCACCTAATGCAAAACAACCGGGTACAGTGGTCATTAAGTTGTAGTCGACCCAAAGACCACCCATGGTGTAATGCACCGCTGGATAGATCATCATCGGCTCCTTGTAGGGGTTCGATGCCGTAATCTTCTCATACATCTGGAAGAGGTTTCCGTATTTCGCTTCAACAACCTTCTCACCTAAAGCTTTGACCTCGGCATCAGAAGGATTTTTCAAGCCTTTAACGTGGGCTTCTTCTGCACCGTAGCGCATAATAGCAGCGGCAAAATCAAGATAAACTGCCTCTCCCGTTTTATTAATTCCATATCCTGCATCGCAACGTTCTTTTGCCGCTCTTGACGCAACATCGCGAGGAACAAGGTTACCAAAGGCCGGATAGCGACGCTCTAGGTAGTAATCTCTATGTTCTTCTGCAATGTCGTTCGGGTGAAGTTTACCAGCACGGATCGCCTCAGCATCCTCCTTCTTTGCAGGAACCCATATACGGCCATCGTTACGTAACGATTCCGACATGAGTGTTAATTTACTTTGGTTCTCACCACTTACAGGAATACAAGTAGGGTGAATCTGAGTGAAACATGGATTCGCCATGTAAGCGCCTTTGCGGTGCGCTTTCCATGCTGCAGTAACGTTCGAACCCATCGCGTTTGTTGAAAGGAAGAATACGTTTCCATAGCCACCTGTACACAACAATACAGCGTGCGCACTATGACGTTCAAACTCACCAGTAACTAGGTTTTTCGCGATAATACCGCGGGCCTTACCATCCACAACAACCAATTCTTGCATTTCATGACGGGCGTACATTTTGACGCGGCCTTTTGCGATTTGGCGGTTGAGGGCAGAATAGGCGCCTAGCAATAGTTGCTGACCGGTCTGACCTTTTGCATAGAACGTACGGCTTACCTGAACACCACCGAACGAACGGTTATCTAGTAATCCACCATAATCACGAGCAAAAGGAACACCTTGAGCCACACACTGGTCAATGATGTTACGACTTACCTCAGCCAAACGGTGAACATTTCCTTCTCTTGAACGGTAATCACCCCCTTTAATGGTATCGTAAAACAGGCGATATACGGAATCCCCATCGTTTTGATAATTCTTCGCTGCGTTAATTCCACCCTGTGCAGCAATGGAGTGCGCGCGACGGGGTGAATCCTGAAAACAGAATGCTTTCACATTGTACCCCATCTCTGCGAGTGACGCAGCGGCTGAAGAACCTGCAAGACCTGTTCCTACTACGATGATATCTAACAATCTTTTGTTCGCCGGTGATACCAATGGTATTTCACCCTTATGCGTTGTCCACTTATCGGCTAATGGGCCTGCTGGAACTTTAGAATCTAATGCCATACGAAGCGAATTATAAGTTTTGACCCGGTTGAACGACAAACAGGAATACTGCCACTGCAACAAAACCTGCAGGGATCAACCAAGCGAATGCCGTCATGGTGTTTTTAATGATGGGGGTATATCTTGGATGATTGATTCCCAAAGTCTGAAAGGCACTCTGAGCGCCATGACTCAAGTGGAATGCTAAGCCAGTGATGGCTACCACATAAAATGCTGCATACCACCACTGCTCAAAAGCAGTGACCGTCAAAGTCCAAAGGTCCTTGTTCCCATTGGCATCTAGTCCCAATGCGCCATAGTGCATTTCGTACCAAAAGCTTTTCATATGTACAACGATGAAGAACAATGTGAGTGTACCTAGAAGGGCCATCTTGCGCGATGCCCACGAGGCGTTTGCCGATTGCTTTTCTTTTACATAACCCACTGGGCGTGCAGCGCGATTCTGAAGCGCAAGCATAATCCCATCAACAGTGTGCAAGAAAATAGCACCATAAGTAATGTATGAAAGAATCTTGACTACTGGAAAAGTAGTCATAAAGTGACCGTATTCGTTGAAAGCTAACTTGCCTTCTTCGCCAGCTACAAAAAGCTGAAGATTCCCTAACAAGTGGCCTACGAGGAAGGTGCAAAGAAAAAGTCCGGATACTGCCATCCAGTACTTTCGTGCTAAAGAAGAGCCAAAAAGCCCTTTAGAAGTTGTTGCCATGAGCAATTTAAAGTTTAATAGCCTAATTTTGACTCAACAAATTTACATCACAGACTTTGGTTTATCTAAGATTGTGATACAAATCACTCATAGAACTATTCTAAATTAATATAGTCCATACCTATCATGCGTTACCACAAACTCAACAGCTCCATTTTTATTGAAAACCGCAAAAAATTTACAGCGCATTTAAAGCCTAATGCCTTAGCCATATTTACTTCGAACGATATGTACCCAACCTCTGCGGATGCACATTTACCGTTCAAACAACACAGTGATATTTTATATTTAAGCGGTGCCGATCAAGAAGAAAGTATACTGGTTTTATTCCCTGATGCACATAAAGAACAGCTTCGTGAAGTGCTGTTTTTAAAAGAAACCAATGACCACATTGCGGTCTGGGAGGGAGCCAAATACAGCAAAGAGGAAGCCTTTGAGATTAGCGGGATTCAATCGGTGTTCTGGTTGTCGGAATTTGAACGCGTGTTTAACGAAATGGCGGTGAACGCGGAACGCATCTACATCAATGGTAACGAACACCTCCGCGCTCACGTGGAAACGGAGATGCGTCACGATCGAATGAATAAGTGGTTGAAAGAACACTATCCAGGGCACGAATATGAGCGCAGCCAGCCCATATTGCACCGTATTCGCGGGACGAAAAGTGCGCATGAACTGGAAGTCATGCGCATTGCCGCCGAGGTTACAACTAAGGGGTACAAGCGTGTGCTGAAATTTTTAAAGCCCGGGGTTTGGGAATACGAATTGGAAGCTGAATTCATGCACGAATTCCTTACCAATAGAAGCCGAGGTTTTGCATATACACCCATCATTGCCGCAGGGAATAACGCCAATGTCTTGCATTACATCGAAAACAATGCGCAATGTAATGACGGTGATCTAGTTTTGTTCGACGTAGGTGCTGAATACGGCAACTACACCTGTGATGTCACACGCTGTTTCCCTGTTAATGGAAAATTCACAGCACGCCAGAAAGAAGTATATAATGCAGTGCTTAGGGTTCACGAAGGTGCAATAGCCTTACTTCGCCCCGGCACCATGCTTGACGTTTTCCATAAAGAAGTTGGCGCATTAATGACGAAAGAACTTCTGGATTTGGGATTGATCTCAGCAGAAGATGTTGCCAATGAAGATCCCGCATGGCCGGCATATAAGAAGTACTTTATGCATGGAACCAGTCATTACTTAGGATTGGACGTACACGACTATGGGTTGTGGACCATCCCCGTGGAAGAAGGCATGGTATTCACGGTAGAGCCGGGCATTTACATCCCCGAAGAAGGCTTAGGTATTCGTATTGAGGACGACATCGTCATTACCAAAGACGGACATGAAAATTTGACTCGTGAAATCCCGAAAACCGTGGAAGAAATCGAGGCATTTATGGCAGGCTGATGCCCTTTTTAGAATACCACGGCGCTTCGCTCCACTACGAATTTCAGTCTAGCGAATCCACAGCGCCCCCGCTCGTACTGGTCCACGGTTTTCTCGAGGACCTGCACATGTGGAAAGAATTGTTGCCGCAGTGGACTGCTTTTGGGAGTGTACTGTCCATTGACCTACCCGGACACGGAGCAACATCCTCCTTCGGATACGAACACTCCATGGCGTTCATGGCAGATGCAGTTCATGCTATTGCAATGCACCTTAATCTAGCACCGTTCCTGCTTTTAGGCCACAGCATGGGCGGCTATGTCGGACTCGAGTACGCCGTGCATTATCCAGAACAATTGGTTGGATTAGGACTGTTTTTCTCAACTCCGGAACCGGATTCAGAAGAACGGAAACTCATGCGAGTACGTGCCGTGGAATTAGTGAAACAAAATAAAAACACCTTCATCCGCGCGTCCATCCCACAGCTTTTTGACGCAAAAACACGTGAAATCATTAAATCGGACATTGATGCGTTGATTGCACGTACACTAGAAATGGAAACGCAAGGGATTATTGCGGCCATTTATGGTATGAAACAGCGCGAGGACCGTAGTCGTATACTGTACCAACCGCCAGCACATTTGAAAGAACGGGGAATAGCCGTTTTTGCAGGCAGGCAGGACACCGTCATCCCCTTTGACCAAGTTCAACATTGGTGGAAGGCCCCTGGGGTCACTTTTCGGTACGAATCGCCGTACGGTCACATGGGCCACATGTCGGATAGAGACGGCTGCGTTGCGGCCGTGCTTGAATGGTGGCAATTGATTACGCGCGGCGGCGCGGCATAAAAAGGGCGCCCGATGGGCGCCCTTTTTTCTTTACACGTTTATTGCTTTGACTTACACAACACCCTGATCGAGCATGGCATCCGCCACCTTCACGAATCCCGCGATGTTTGCGCCAGTAACGTAATCTACCGATCCGTCTTTCTGCGTTCCATATTTCACACAAGAAGAATGGATGTCCGTCATAATCCTATGCAAATGACCGTCCACTTCTTCACGGGTCCAGTTCATGCGCAAACTGTTCTGGCTCATCTCTAAACCAGATGTTGCAACACCACCGGCGTTTGAAGCCTTACCTGGCGAGAACATAACGCCATTTTTTTGGAACACTTCAACAGCGTCTGGTGTACAAGGCATGTTTGCCCCTTCTCCTAGAGCAAGGAGTCCGTTGTTGACGAGTTGTTGTGCGTCGTCGCCTTTCAATTCATTCTGAGTAGCACAAGGCAACGCTACATTACATGTAACATTCCAAGGCGTGCCCTCGTGAAAAGTAATGGTATCAAAAGCCGTAGCTGCTTCGCTAATCCGTCCACGACGTACGTTTTTGAGGTCCATGACAAAAGCCAATTGGTCCGAAGTCAAACCGTCGGCCGCATGAATGTATCCTGAAGAATCGCTCATAGTAATGACCTTTGCTCCCAGCTCCATACATTTCTCTGCTGCATACTGCGCCACGTTACCCGAACCCGATATCACTACGCGCTTGCCGCTAAAAGTTTCACCCTTCGTTGCGAGCATTTCTTGCGTAAAATATACGGTGCCGTAACCCGTAGCTTCTGGACGGATCAAAGATCCACCCCAACCGAGACCTTTACCGGTTAATACGCCCGTAAATTCGTTGCGCAAGCGCTTGTACTGACCAAACATGTAGCCAATTTCACGCGCACCCACCCCGATATCTCCAGCAGGAACATCCGTATTTGCTCCAATATGACGCGACAATTCTGTCATAAAACTTTGACAAAAACGCATCACTTCGGCATCGGACTTTCCTTTGGGGTCAAAGTTCGATCCACCCTTACCACCACCTAAAGGCAGGGTGGTCAGTGAATTCTTAAATATTTGTTCGAATCCTAAAAACTTGAGCACACTGAGATTCACCGTAGGGTGAAAACGCAATCCGCCTTTGTATGGACCGATCGCACTGTTGAACTCAACGCGGTAGCCTTTATTGACATGGACGTTGCCTTGATCGTCGGTCCATGGCACACGGAACATAATGGTACGTTCGGGCTCCACGATACGTTCGAGCAAACTTTTGCCCTTGTACTTAGGATTTTCTTCAATGAAAGGAATAACAGATTCTGCTACTTCCTGAACGGCCTGCATAAATTCAGGCTCATTTGGATTTGCTGCCTCGACCTTTGCAATGAAAGCGTCGATTAGAGCTTGGTACTGGCTCGACATATGTCTGTTTATATTGATAGGTTGTAAAGACAAATGTATTACAAAACTGCGCGTTGGTGTACATGTGTTACACAGTTTTACGAGCATACTTATCCGGACCAATTTTCTCCAGCACCCCTTGTCCAATCATCCAGTCTAACTCACTGAAAATAATAGAGTTACTACAATTCAACGCCATGCGCAACTGCAATGAAGAGAGTTTCCTACCGGGAGTAAACTGACGAAGCATTCGCTGCGCAATATCTTCAATGACCGGCGCAGGAACGTCATTTTTAGCCCAACTCACATTAAACCGAGCTCCAAAGCCCGCTACGCCAGTTACTGCCTGGGCGCAGCACTGCTCTATGAGCGCGTTTGGGCCTGCACTCATCGGCTGAAACAACGCGCCGGGCAAGGCATAGACATCCCGACCATAATCGAAAGCTTGCTGCGCCGTGATAAGCGCGCCACTTTTACGTGCTGCTTCAATAACGAAAGTAGCTATGGAAGCGCCGGCTATCAATCGGTTACGAACGGGAAAGAGTTGTTTTAAGGGCATTTGACCGAAGGGCTGCTCGGTCCAATAGCCGCCCCCTTCATCCACCAACGCCTGCGCCAAAGCCGTGTGCTGTTTCGGTCCTATGGCGTGTAAGCCTCCCGCCAAAAAAGCCGTGGTGGTTGCGCCCATATCGATCGCTTCCCGGTGTATGGCAGCATCAATTCCAAGCGCAAGCCCACTCACGATATTAATGGGATACGCGCTCAATTCCACTGCGAGACGTCTGCAGAAATCCCGCCCGTAACCCGTGGGCTTGCGCGTTCCCACAACCGCCAAAGGTGATTTAACAGCAGGCCATGTGCCCCGTCCAAACAACACCATCGGAGGATCGGCCACGGCTTTAAGGCCATCCGGATAAAGGTCGGAGGAAATGGGAACTATGGAGTATCCCTCGCGCGCGGCATGTCCTATCTCCAAATGCGCTTTCTCTTGGGCCAATTCCCAGTCGCGTTGTAACGACTCGTCAAGAGAAATCTGACGTTTTAGGAACCCTTCAAGGTCCTTCTCAGTGGTTCCGTGTTCAAATACCAGCTCCTTTTTAATACGATTGGGCCAGTTTTTAAAGAAATGTAGTGATAGCAAGGTATTCATGCTCAGTTATTAACAGTTTGTGTATAAAAACTACAGCCTTCGTGCGAGGTAATAAAATAGAGTTATCCACAACTTTCGCATATTTGTAGAGATGCAGATTGAACAGCTAATCATACAAACCCTAAACGCCAAAAACCGCGTTCAAATCCCAGGTTGGGGTGCGTTCTATTTGGTGGAAAAAGAAGCCCGATGGGACGCTGTTACTAACACGGCTTTCCCACGAGGTAAGTATGTTGCATTCAACCCTGCACGCACATCAAACGACAACACCCTTCTACCTACCGTCATGCGTACTCTAGGAGGATCTATGGAAGTTGCCGAAAGTTGGATCCGTAGAAAGGTCAACCAATGGCAAACGACCTTAGATTCTGGCAGTGTTTTGATGCTTTCCGGTTTGGGCTCCTTCCGCAAGAACGGAATGTTTCAGGCGGAACGCGAAAACCAGTTTGATGCAAACAGCTTCGGCTTCACCGCTGTGATGATGCACCGCATCAGCGAACCCAGTGCTTTAGAAAGTAAAGTCGTGGCGAGCCTAAAAATGGTAACGGAGCAGCGTGAAAACGGCATAGCCTCTTGGCGCAAAGCTGCAGTAGCTGCAGCCATTACGGCATTAATCAGTCTAGGCATTTATCAAAGCGACTTCACGCCCCAAACCATGGCAGGCTGGTTTACGTCAACGCCTCTAGCGCAAGAAGCACTAGATAACTTCAAAGCCCGAAACAACGAAGCTGTTTTACCTACAGAAGATGAAACCATTGCAGCAGATCCAGCGGTTGTAAAAACGACAACTGAGGAGAAGAATACCATTTCCTTGAGTCCTGTAAAAACGGAAAGCAAGCGCTACTATATTGTCGTTGGGTCTTTTAAAATGGAAGAAAACGCATTGACTTTAGCAGAAGAATTGCAGGCCGATGGTCATGAAGTGAAGGTCTTACCGGGCTCTTTGATGAAAGTAGGATTGGGCGGTTTTGAATCGCGCGAACAAGCAAAATCGGCTCTTGCAGCTATTAAAGCGGAGGTGAATTCATACGCTTGGATATACGCCTACTGATCTAAGGGCGTACCTTTGCACCAGCAACAACGCACATTATGGAAGATTTAAGAACGCCGAAGGACAGCCTTGCGGTCATGACTCAGATTGTATTGCCCAACGATACAAACACGCTGAACAACCTTTTCGGGGGCCAATTATTGAGCTGGATGGACCGCTGCTGCGCAATCGCTGCGCACCGCCATTGTAAACGCCAGGTCGTCACGTCGACAATAAACAATGTTGCCTTTAAAAATCCTATACCCCACGGGGCCATCGTTACCATTGAAGCGAAGGTTTCGAGGGCCTTTTCTTCTTCTATGGAAGTCATTGCAGATGTATATTTAGAGGAACAACACCCAAACGGCAGCCGAATTAAGGCGAACGAAGGAATTTTCACTTTTGTAGCCGTAGATCAAATAGGTAGCCCCATCAATGTACCGGCCATTCATCCTGAAACGGAGTTGGAGAAGGAGCGTTATGCGGCTGCTTTGCGCAGACGCCAATTGGCTTTAATTATCGCAGGAAAAATGGAGCCGAACGACGCCACCGAACTTAAGGCGTTGTTTTATCCTGAAGAATCGACGCAACAGCCGAAATAACTTCTTCCAAAGGTAATTTTCGCATCGGATTGGGCATCCACCAAGGCACTTTACCGTGGTTGCTTGCTGGGCTCAGTGCGCTCGTGGTAATCACAACGCGTTGCTTATCGTAAACGGGCCATGGTGCAAATCCCAAGGCGGGATGTGTGGCACCCCACAAACTGATCAGTGGTCGGTTGAAATTAGCGGCCGCATGCATAAATCCGGTATCTCCACTAATTACCAAGGCTGCGTGTTCTATTACTTTGAATCCTTCGATAACCGTTGTAGTTCCGCAGTAATTTTTAGCACCACTACCTAAAGGCTGTTCAAGGCTTTCACCCATCCCCGCCTCTTCTGGACCACCGATCAAAGCCAGCGGCATTTGAAATGCAGATAAGCCGTCCATGATCTGACGCCAGGCTTGAAAATCTAATCGTTTACCCGCGTAAGATCCACCTAATACCAGCGCGATGTATGGTTGCTGCGGCAATTCTAGATGCACCTCTGGCATTCGCAGTCGGTAATCCACGGAATCCGGTCTGAATCCACCGTTGAAAAACGGCGCCGCAGCTTCAGCATACCGGTGAACCACTGGAGAGAGTGCCAAGGACTTATGCTTGGTAAGCAGCAGCAGCGCACGACGTAAATACGGCTTTTTATACGTGAATACTGTGCGATTGAGCTGGCTACACCAGCGCTTGGATTTTGACGTCCCTTGAAGGTCGATGACCTGCTCGAACGCTGGGGCTCCGGCTTTAATTCCCGCACGGTCTTTCTCCCAGGAAAGCACCTCGTGTACCCCTGGAAGACAGGTGGCCACTGAGCGATAAGCATCCTTACAAAGGAGCGTGACGCGATGTCCTTCGCTTGCCAGCTGGGCAGTGATAGGCGCCACGAGGATGAGATCGCCGATGGCGGATAATCGGACCACTAAAATGGAGGCAACCTTTGGCATTACCAGGGTATCAAATTAAAATACGAGCACAGGATAAAGATAACGAGTGCAGCCACGATTAGATTGGCCAATCGTTCATTCTTTAAATAGCGTAATCCATTGGTCAGGTGGTAACTCAAACCCAAGAAGAATAAAACCCCGCCAACAACTGATCCAAAAACCGCTGCTGCTGCACCCAGCACAAGCCAAAATCCAGCCACCGTGGCACGCGATTTATTGGTTTGATTCGCTTTTCTATACGATTGCAGCCATTCAAATAGGGCGAACACCGCTAAAAGTAACGGAAGGATCCACCACGAAATGGGGATGTTCGCACCGGAGAATAGGGTAAGCGTCCAAACCATTTTGCCGATTCCGTTCACCAACGCAGCGGGAACAGCAAAGGCCAGCACCCATTGGAGCAGTGTTTTAAATTTAATGCCGCCCGAAACCAACCAGGTCAGAACCACCGCGGGGGCAATAACGCTGAACACTTCATCGGGAGACCAAAGCCCTGCAATCGCAGTGAGCGTGCCACTGTGCAGAACATATAAGGTGTTGGGCTTGCGTCGATGAAGCTCAATAAGGTGCCAATTCAATTCAAAGAACAATGTAAAAAACAACAGGTCAGTTAAATAGAGCTCCCCACTCCAGTACACTGCGAGTACTAGGAAGATTAAATACCGAAAAAGTGTGCCGCGCACCACCCAGCGGTCGCGCATCACAGTCCAGGACAAAAACAACCAAGCTGCACCCAAAACGGTTGCCAAAAGCAGGCGTTCCCACTGCAACGAGGCATCTATTCCCGTCAACGCTAGCGCCACAATGGCCAGTGCAAACATTCGAATGCCCGAATAGGCATCAATCTTTCGGAAATAGCTAAGAAGCATCAGCTTTTTGTTTTATTTTAGCGCCTTTAAACGCTCGCGCTATGTTAAGAAATTTCTTTGAAGGCTTAGGTGATTTGTTCCAAGCAACTTTTAAAATCTTGCCTTTGGCAGGAGATTACGTAAACCGTCTGTTCATGTTAGTCATTGCGGGTGGATTAGTGTACTGGATCATCCAAATGAGAAAGCATAAAGCCAACGGCGAAGCTTAATCACTAAGAAACGAATTAATAAAAGCCCCGGCCAACGCCGGGGCTTTTTTATATACACTGCTTTCGCGGCCTGCGGCGCGCATGCAGATGTAGTTCTTTCTTAGAGGTCGAAACCTATATCGGTACGGTAATTCATGCCTTCATAAGATACTTCTTTAAGGGCAGCATAACTTTTCGCTAATGCCTCATCCTTATCTGCACCAAAGCTTGTGAAAGCCATTACGCGACCGCCTGAAGTCGTGATCTCTTCACCAGATTTAGTACCCGCGTGATAGACCGTTGTACCTTCAAAGTCACGTAAACCATGAATAGCCTTTCCCTTTTCGTAGGATCCCGGATATCCGCCACTGACCGCCATAACCGTCGCTGCAGTCTGCGGATTCACCGCTACGTTAATTTCATCTAGCGTTCCGTTGTGCATGGCAACAAAGAGATCAATGATGTCGGTTTCTAACCTAGGAATAACTACTTCGGTCTCCGGATCACCCATGCGCACATTGTATTCAATCACTTTAGGACCTTTCGTCGTATTGATCAAACCAAAGAATACAAAGCCCTGGTAGGGTAAATTATCTTTCACTAAACCCTGAATAGTTGGCTCGATGATTTCACGAACCGTGCGCTCGCGCAACGCTTCATCGAAAAACGGCACAGGACTTACAGCACCCATTCCACCCGTATTTAATCCAGTATCGCCTTCGCCGATGCGCTTGTAATCTTTCGCTTCTGGTAATAAGGCGTATCCGCCTTTTCCATCGGTTAAGGCAAAAATGCTGAATTCTATACCCGCCAGGAATTCTTCGATGACCACTCGTGAAGAAGCATCGCCAAATTTAGCATCCACGAGCATGTTCTTTAACTCTTCCTTCGCTTCATCAATATCTTCAATAATAAGCACGCCCTTTCCTGCCGCAAGGCCGTCCGCTTTCAATACGTAGGGTGCATCGAGGGTCTCGAGAAACGCCTGCCCTTCAGCGAGCGTGTCTTTCGTGAATGTTTGGTAAGCTGCCGTTGGGATGTTATGACGCATCATGAATTCTTTCGCGAAGTCTTTTGAGCCCTCGAGCTCAGCAGCAGCCTGACGCGGTCCTACAACCACAAGATGTTCAAGCTCTGGGAACGATTTTAAACCGTCGTGCACACCGGCAACGAGTGGTGCCTCCGGACCAATAACCACGATATCTACAGCATGAGCCTTCACAAAAGCGGCCACCTCAGCAGCACTTTCAATGTCCAGCGAGACGTTCTCTCCGAGGGCGGCCGTACCGCCATTGCCCGGGGCAATAAACAGCTGTTCGCACTTCGTGCTTTGAACGATTTTATGGGATAATGCGTGTTCGCGGCCGCCTGAGCCTAATACCAATACATTCATGATAGGTGTGATTAGACGGCAAAAATAACCCGAAATAGTGGGTTGGGAAAGGTGTTCGTTAATTAAGACTCACGAGAATAAAGCCACGCCGCAAACTCCTTTAAAGGAGCCAATTTTTCGGCTGGAACTTCGACTGAGTTCAACGCCTCCAGACTTAATTGGTAGTAGTGATCAATTTGCGCTTTCGCATAGGTATCCACTCCCAAGATTTTATACAATTCTTGAAAACTGTGTACCTTTTCTTCGCTAGGCTCCATCGCTGCATACGCGCCGAAGTCAATATTTTGAACTGCTGCACGACGCTGGGCTTCAATCCATAGTAAGGTTTTCTTATTGCTAAGAATATCTCCGCCCACCTGCTTTCCAAACTTCTCAGGATCGCCATAGACATCGAGGTAATCGTCTTTGATTTGGAACGAAGTCCCTAATAAGAGTGCGAACTGGTACAAGGCATCTGCATCTTCTTTCGACCCGCCACCCACTAGGGCACCGACCTTCATTGCACAACCGAGCAAGACGGAAGTTTTGAATTGGATCATCTGGATGTAGGTTGCCGCAGCCACTTCATCCATAGATTCAAAGTCCATGTCCATTTGCTGTCCTTCACAAACCTCTAGCGCGGTCTGTGAGAATGTTTGGAGCACCTCAGGAAGGATGGCAGCATCGCATTGCGCGAGGTATTGATAGGCTTTGACCAACATGCCATCACCAGAGAGTATGCCTACATTATCGTCCCATTTTTTATGAACGGTGATTTTGCCGCGGCGCAAAGGCGCCGCATCCATAATATCATCATGAATGAGCGAGAAATTATGGAAGAGTTCTATCGCCATGGCTTGCGGCATGGCTTTCGACGGGTCGCCGTAGATACCGGCACCCATTAAACTTAAAATGGGTCGCAGACGCTTACCACCCAGCTGCATGATGTAATGCATGGGGTCGTACAACTTTGATGGCGATGTGCCTAAGTTTAATTGGTCTACTTCGGCTTGAAAAAGGTCTTGTAAGGCGGTAAGGTGTTTCATGTTATTTGAGCAATTTCAGTAAGTACTTTCCGTACCCACTTTTAACGAGGGGTTGTGCCAATTGTTCAAGCTGCGCCGCATCAATAAACCCTTGCTCGTAGGCGATTTCTTCTATACATCCTATCTTCAAACCCTGGCGCTCTTCGATCACTTCCACAAATTGTCCAGCCTGTTGAAGACTGGCAAAAGTACCGGTATCTAACCACGCCGTTCCGCGGTCCAGCACTCCCACTTCCAGTTCACCCCATTCCAGGTAACGCTTGTTCACATCTGTAATTTCCAATTCGCCGCGCGGGCTTGGCTTCAAATTCTTAGCAATCTCTACCACTCTGTTGTCGTAGAAATACAAACCAGGCACGGCATAATCACTTTTCGGGTGCTCCGGTTTCTCTTCAATGGAAAGGGCTTTCATATTCCCATCAAATTCCACCACACCGTAACGCTCAGGATCGCTCACGCGGTAAGCGAATACCATACCTCCAGAAGGATCTTTACTTTGTTGTAAGACCTGCGCCATGGAAGATCCGTAAAAAATGTTATCGCCTAGAATAAGTGCAACGCTATCGTCTCCGATAAACTTTTCACCCAGGATGAATGCTTGGGCAAGACCTTCGGGGTGCTCTTGAACCGTATATTCAAACACGCAGCCTAAACTGGATCCGTCACCCAAAAGCTTCTTAAACAACGGCGCATCGTGCGGCGTAGTAATGATCAGAATCTCGCGAATGCCCGCCTGCATCAACGTACTGAGCGGGTAATAAATCATAGGCTTGTCGTAGACCGGCATCAACTGTTTGCTCACCGCAAGGGTCAGTGGATGGAGTCGTGTACCGGAGCCTCCGGCGAGTAGTATTCCTTTCATAGTGCTTATTCTTCGTCCTCGGTTCCTACCTCAGCATCATAAATATCGAGAATGTTTTCGCTCAAATCTTTCTTCGTCACCCATTTTTCCATGGACATCAAAAACGATGGAAGGACTAATAGGTTACTCAACATGGCAACAAACAGCGTAATGGCCGTCAATAACCCTAAACTTTGGTTGCCCGCAAAACTTGAGGTCATAAAAACAGAAAAACCGCAGAACAAGACCACAGAGGTATAGAACATGCTGAGGCCCGTCTCAAGAATGGAGCTCTTTACCGCCCATTTGATGTTCCAACCGTTTGCTTTCAACTCCTGTCTGTATTTCGCAAGAAAGTGCAAGCTGTCGTCCACAGAAATACCAAAGGCAATACTAAATACAAGTATGGTTGAAGGCTTCAAAGGAATTCCGGCATACCCCATAATCCCTGCCGTAATGAGCATGGGGATAAGATTGGGAATGAGGGAAATCAATACCATGCGTGCGCTCATGAATAAAAGCGCCATGATGATAGAAATCGCAATAACCGCGAGCAGTAATGAAAGAATCAGGTTATTGATGAGGTAGCTCGTGGAACGAATGAATTTGATTGAGGCGCCGGTGATACTGACGTCAAAATTTTCTCCTGGGAACAGTGTTCCGACGAGTCGCTTCACCTTATCGGTCAATACACGCATCTCAGGAGTGGTCAGATCGGCCATTTGAACGGTAATGCGTGCTTTCCGTCCGTCGGGGGTCACCATAGAATTGGCCAATCCTGATTCGTCCTTCATGCCGCGCGGTAAATAGGTGAGCAACCACTGCTGCTCCGAACGCGATGGCAGTTCGTACAAATCGGGATTACCAAACATGACACCCTGCTTGGCAAATTTCACAAAGTCAACTATACTTCCGGATCGACTCAACTCTGGCATGGCATTTAAACTGTCTTGCAACTGTTCGATGCGACGAAGCGTACTGAGTCGTTCTACTCCACCTTCGCGTTTGGTATCTATGATAATGTCTAACGGTACGACACCCCCTACGGCGTGTTCGAAGTATTTGACATCCTTATAAATCTGTTTGTTTTTGTTAAAATCGGCGGTGAGGTTACCGGCAGTTTGAATGAGGGTCACCCCATAAATGGCTGCGATGACTGCAACACCGGTAATGCCATAGACCCAATTGCGCTTGTTTTCAACGGCATCATCGAGAAAGTCCAAAAACGAAATGAGCCAAGCCACATCAAAATGATTCAGATGGCGTTCTTTCGGCGGACTCACATAACTATAGATGATGGGAACAAGAACGATAGACAATACAAACACGGTGAGGATGCTCAACGAACTGACGACACCAAATTGGACTAAATTTTCACTGCTGGTAAGAATGAATGCCGCAAACCCTAATGCCGTAGTTGTATTTGTGATTAAAGCGATGTACCCCACCTTGCTCACCACGCGTTGGATGGCCTTTATCTGCTTTCCGTGCTTTTTGTATTCCTGATGGTATTTATTGATGAGGTAAATACAATTTGGAACGCCAATAACGATAATCAACGGTGCAATCAAAGAAGAAAGTAGCGTCAAGCCGTAGCCGAAGAGTCCCATGATTCCGTAAGCCCAGATAGCTCCTAAGGCCACAATCATTATCGAAATGGCTGTTGCACGGAAACTCTTCAAAAAGAGGTAGAAAATGATGACTGTTACCAGTAAAGTGAGCCCTACTGTACGGTAAATCTCCTTTTCTAAAGCATTGGAATTTGCAATGCGGATCCACGGTAGACCAGACATATGAAGGTCCCTTCCTGCAGATGCCTCCCAAGCCAAAATAATGGCTTTCGCATTTTCAATGATTGGAACGATCTCCTTGGTGTACAAACGCGCCTCTTCAATGCGTAAAATGGCCATGTATGTATCCCCTTGGTACAGAATTCCCTTGTAAAACGGCCAACTTTTAACCCGAGCTTCCAGGGCAATTTCTTCTTCCCCGTTTTCAGGTAAGAATTGAAACAGCGTATCTGGAGCCAATTTTTCCGTAGCACTATCGACATATAAACCGTAGGCTTCTGTCAAACTCTGAACGTGTTCTACGCCATCTACCGCCTTTAGATCCGCCATTAATTCGAGCCATTGCTCGAGGTGCTCGCGCTCAAAGAAATCCGCATCTTCCATGGCAATCACCACGGTATTCGACACTTGTCCGAACTCCTCTACCAATTGGTCGTATTCAATAGAAACTGAATCCGTTTCCGGCATCAACTTTGCGAATTCATAGGTCATCTCCACAGAAGTGCCTTGATACGCCATAAATGCTGTAGCCAGGGCCACAGTGACTAACCATGCCAATCTATTGCGGAGGAGAATACGCGTCAATGCGGTCCAGAACATCCGATTATTCTTTTATAACCCAGCCCTGTTGTAGCAGCGGTTCGGCTTTTTTATACTTCACATTGCGCTCTTCACCGGATTGCATATTCACAATGGTAACTGCATCGTTGCGTCCGTACGTTTTACCCGTATTGACTACTGGTGCTGGCTTTGGTCGCGGCTGTTGCGGCGCTCTGCCTGCAGGTGCTGAAGGGGCATCCGCTCCTGGATGACTCTCTTGAAGTTTCGGTTGTTTAGGCAGTGAAGCCGGCGCTTGACGCACACTGCTTGGATCATTAGCAGGTAAATCGCCGCGGAACAAGAAGCTTACGATTTCCTGATTCACACGAGATACCAGCGACTTAAACAATTCAAAAGATTCAAATTTGTAAATCAACAACGGATCTTTCTGCTCGTATACCGCCCCTTGTACGCTTTGACGTAGATCATCCATAGCACGCAAATGGTCCTTCCATTGGTCATCAATAATAGCAATAGAGATGCCTTTTTCAATGTCTGAAATAAGCGACTGACCGTTGGTTTTCATCACTTCTTCAAGAACAGAGGTTACTTGCAACGCTTTGTTCCCGTCCGTAATAGGAACTAGAATTTTATCGAAGTTATTCTTAGGATCTTCTACCACCTGCTTAAAGACCGGCAACGCCGCAGCAGCGATACGATTTCCCTTCTCACGATAGAAGGTGCTGGCTTGGGTGAATAAATCATTGGCCAAATCATCGATCCCTCGTGTGCTGAAAGTCTCACCATCCAGCGTAGGTTCAAAAGCAAAAGTTCTAAAGAAGTCCAATTTAAATCCTTCAAAATCTTTCGCAGGCTGATACCCTTCTACTAGATCCGCCAACGTATCGTAGATCATGTTGGCGATGTCCACCTTGATACGCTGTCCGCTCAACGCATTCGCACGACGTTTGTAAATCACAGTACGCTGACTGTTCATTACATCATCGTATTCTAGTAAGCGCTTACGTGTACCGAAGTTGTTCTCTTCGACTTTCTTTTGAGCGCGCTCGATGGATTTACTGACCATACTGTGTTGGATCACTTCTCCTTCCTCAAGGCCTAGACGATCCATAAGACCGGCAATACGCTCAGAATTAAACAAGCGCATGAGTTTATCTTCAAGCGATACGAAGAATTGCGAAGAACCTACATCACCCTGACGACCGGCACGTCCGCGCAACTGACGGTCTACACGACGGCTATCGTGACGTTCCGTACCGATAATGGCTAAACCGCCTGCTGCCTTAGCTTCATCACTGAGCTTAATATCCGTACCACGACCTGCCATGTTCGTTGCAATAGTGACCATACCGGGCTTTCCTGCTTCGGCCACAACCTCGGCTTCTTTCTGGTGCATCTTCGCGTTCAAGACCTGATGGGGTACTTTGCGAATTTTCAATGCGCGACTCAAGAGTTCGGAAATTTCCACCGACGTGGTACCGACCAATATGGGGCGTCCTGCATCGCGCAGCGTTGCAATCTCCTCAATCACTGCATTGTATTTCTCGCGGTTGGTTTTGTACACAAAATCATCACGGTCATCGCGCGCAATAGGTCGGTTGGTAGGAATCACCACTACTTCCAATTCATAGATTTCCCAGAACTCGCCAGCTTCCGTTTCTGCCGTACCCGTCATCCCTGCAAGCTTGTGGTACATGCGGAAATAGTTCTGCAGCGTGATCGTCGCATAGGTCTGCGTTGCAGCCTCAATTTTTACATTTTCTTTTGCTTCAATAGCCTGATGAAGACCGTCAGAATAACGACGTCCCTCCATGATACGACCCGTTTGTTCATCGACAATTTTCACTTTGTTGTCCATGATCACGTACTCCGTATCTTTTTCAAATAAGGCGTAGGCTTTGAGCAATTGGTTTACCGTGTGAATGCGCTCAGATTTAACGCCGTAATCGCGCATGATCACATCTTTCTTCGCCGCCTTTTCCTCTGCGCTCAAACCTGCATCTTCTAATGCACTGAGCTCCGCAGTGATATCGGGCATGACGAAAAAGTCTTTTGCAGTATTCTTCGAGATGAGGTCGACACCTTTACCGCTCAGATCAATTTGATTGTTTTTCTCCTCAATGGTGAAATACATCTCCTCGTCAATGAGTTTCATTTTCTTGCCTTGCTCTTGCATGTAATTCGCCTCCGTCTTCTGGAGCAGCGACTTCATACCGTCCTGGGACAAGAATTTAATCAACGGCTTCGATTTTGGGAGACCGCGGTAGGCGCGCAATAATTTCACGCCACCCTCTTCGCTATCGCCTTCACTGATCAATTTCTTCGCTTCCGTCAATTCTTTTTGAACCAATGCCTTTTGAGCCGTCATCAATGCCTCAACATACGGCTTCAACTCATCGAACTGGTGCTGATCGCCTTTAGGCGTAGGACCGGAAATGATAAGCGGTGTTCGTGCATCATCGATCAAGACGCTATCTACCTCATCTACGATCGCAAAGTGGTGGCCGCGCGTTTGAACTCGATCTTCCGTACGGCGCGCCATATTGTCGCGCAGGTAATCGAAACCGAACTCGTTGTTTGTTCCGTAGGTGATGTCGCTGTAATACGCCGCACGACGCTCTTCAGAATTGGATGGGTGTTTATCAATACAATCGATCGTTAGCCCGTGGAAATTAAATATCGGCGCCATCCATTCACTATCACGTTTCGCCAGGTAGTCGTTAACCGTAACTACGTGTACCCCACGCTCCGGAAGTGCGTTCAAATAAACCGGTAACGTCGCTACTAAAGTTTTTCCTTCACCAGTAGCCATCTCCGCAATCTTTCCTTGGTGCAAAACCGTTCCACCAATCAACTGGACATCATAGTGTACCATGTTCCAGGTAATTTCTCCACCAGCAGCCTTCCACGAATTTGAATAAATTACTTCATCCCCGTCGAGGGTAATATGAGCGTGCTTTTTTGCCAATTCACGGTCCAATTCCGTCGCAGTCGCACGAACATCGCCCGCATTAAAACGTCGAGCCGTTTCGCGCATCACACCAAATGCCTCAGGGTGTATTGAACTTAATACACCTTCGATCAGTTCAAGCTCCTGCGCATCTAATGCTTCTATTTGCTCATACAACGGTTCGCGCGCGTCGTAATCCGGTGTAGCGTCAATCTGTGCATAAAGTGCATCTTTTGAGGCTTTTGTTTCCGCCGTCGCTTCAGCGATGCTCGCCTTGAACGCTACCGTGCGTGCGCGCAACTGGTCGTTGCTCATGGCCTTGAGTGCGGCATCGAAGGCATTTACAGATTCTACGTAAGGCTGTAATTTTTTAAGATCGCGGTCACTTTTGGATCCCACGAGTTTGGATATGAGTTTCAGCATGAGGCTGTCAGATTCTTATAAATAGTCTACAAAAATAATAGGTTGTACCCGAAGGGTAGACTTTTATGACTGCTAAAAAAGGGCCAATTCGAAACTTTCCTGATAAAATGGACACATTGGCAGGGTGAAAATCCCTAAAAACGAAAGTTTAGGGCATAAAAAAAGGGAATTTGGAAGGATTCTCGGGTGTTAAAAATCGGCTCAGTAACACCTTGAAAACTCTGCCAAATAGCCCCTAGAACCTATCACAGAAGCATGAAAAGAAAGAACCACCAATCTTCACATACAGGGCAAATATATAACAAATTGTAGTAAGTGTACAAATAACACTAAGTTTTCTTTGAACCTGTTGCCATTTCATGAAGGGCTTCCCATGTGCATTCCCTATTTTTGCAGACTTAATAAAGAAGTGATATGGCCGATTCAAGCAAGATCTCAACCTCAACCGCCCCAAAACCAGTGGGTTTGTATCCACACGCCAGAAAAGTTGGCAACCTGTTGTTCCTCTCAGGCGTAGGTCCTAGAACGGCGGGAAGCGATGCGAATGATAGCGGAGTTCCTGGATTGGAATTGGATCATAATGGCAATTTTAAAGCTTTTGATTTTGAAGCACAGGTCCACAGCGTTTTTGCAAACGTGAAGGCCATTTTGGAAGCGAGCGGTTCTTCTTGGGAAGAATTGGTCGACGTTCAGGTCTTTCTCGTGGATATGAAGCGTGATTTTCACACGTTTAATCGCATTTACGCGGAATATTTTAAAGAGAACCAACCGTGCCGCACAACGGTAGAAATCAATAGCCTACCTACGCCCATTGCCATAGAACTCAAGTGTATCGCTACTGTAGAATAACCTCATGAGTACATTTCCAGAATACGCCAACCTCGACCTTGCAGGCATCCACAAAGCTGTTTTAGCGAAATGGAAGCAATCGCACCTATTTGAACAAACGCTCGCTGCACGCAAGGACGCAGAGCCTTGGATTTTCTTTGAAGGTCCTCCAAGCGCAAACGGACTTCCAGGTATACATCACGTCATGGGGCGCTCCTTAAAAGACGTTTTTTGTCGTTACAAGACGCAAAAAGGCTACCTCGTGGACCGCAAAGCGGGATGGGATACGCACGGTTTGCCGGTAGAATTGGGTGTCGAAAAAGAATTGGGCATTACGAAAGAGGATATCGGGAAATCCATCACTGTTGAAGAATACAACGACGCGTGCCGCACCGCGGTCATGCGTTATACCGGTATTTGGAAGGACTTGACCGACCAAATGGGCTATTGGGTGGATATGGATAAACCCTATGTTACCTATGAGCCTAAGTACATGGAAAGTGTGTGGTGGCTGCTCGCTCAACTCTACAAAAAGGGCTTGATTTACAAGGGCTACACCATTCAACCCTATTCACCAAAAGCGGGTACGGGACTGAGTTCACACGAGCTGAATCAGCCGGGTTGTTACCAGGATGTCAAAGACAACACCGTCGTGGCTCAATTCAAAATGATAAATAACGGGCAAAGCGAAGCGCTCTTCGGCGCCGCGACCGTACACTTCCTCGCCTGGACTACCACGCCGTGGACGTTGCCCTCGAATACAGCCTTAACCGTAGGACCTAAAATAGAATACAGTTTAGTCCACACGTTTAACCAATACACACACGAACCGGTAAGCATCATTGCTGCCACGCCACTTCTGGGAAACTCTTTGGTAAAAAATTCGTGGAAGGTGATACAGCCACCTACGAAGCAGGTGCAAAAAAGATTCCGTACCAGATCGAGAAAACCGTTACAGGTGCAGATTTAGTTGGCCTAAAGTACGAGCAACTCATGCCGTACGCCCTGCCTAATGAACGCCCGGAAGACGCTTTCCGTGTGATCCCCGGAGATTTTGTTACTACAGAAGACGGTACGGGTATCGTTCACACAGCGCCCACCTTTGGTGCAGACGATGCTAAAGTTGCTGCCGATGCAGGTGTACCTCCTTTATTGGTGAAAGACGAGCAAGGGAACCTCGTACCGTTGGTGGATTTAAGAGGGAAGTTCCGCTCTGAATTGGCCGACCCTGTGTTTGGCTTCGGTGAAGAATACATTAAAGCAGAGTACCTCACCGACGAGGAGAAAGCAGAGGAATTGGTAAAGCAACAAGCCTCATTGAAGCACATCATTCCTGAACTCAAAGCCTACCTCAGCGTAGATGAGCGCATTGCACTGAAATTAAAAATCGAAAACAAAGCGTTCAAGATTGAGAAGTACGAACACAGTTATCCGCACTGTTGGCGTACAGATAAACCCGTCTTGTACTATCCATTAGACAGCTGGTTTATCAAATCCACCGAGAAAAAGGACCAAATGATTGCGTTGAACAAGACCATCAATTGGAAACCGGCTTCGACGGGTACAGGACGTTTTGGAAATTGGTTGGAAAACCTCAACGATTGGAACCTCAGCCGTTCGCGTTTTTGGGGAATTCCATTGCCGATCTGGAGCACGGAGGAAGGCGACGAACACCTGTGTATTGAAAGCGCGGCCCAACTAAAAGAAGAAATTGAAAAAGCGATTGCAGCCGGTCTCATGGACACGAATCCAATGGGTGATTTTGACCCAACGGACATGAGCGACGAGAACTACGCTAAAATAGATTTGCACCGTCATATCATGGATACCGTTGTATTGGTGAGCCCTTCAGGCAAAGCCATGAAGCGTGAAAGTGACCTGATTGACGTCTGGTTTGATAGTGGATCAATGCCCTATGCACAATGGCATTACCCCTTTGAAAACAAAGAAAAGGTAGAAGATGGAGGTGCATTTCCCGCAAACTTCATTGCCGAAGGAGTCGATCAAACGCGCGGATGGTTCTTTACCCTTCACGCCATTTCATCCATGGTCTTCGATAGTGTCGCGTATAAAAATGTCATCTCTAACGGACTTGTCCTCGATAAGAACGGAATGAAGATGTCAAAACGTTTAGGCAATGCTGTAGATCCGTTCACCACGATGGACGAATATGGAGCGGATGCACTGCGCTGGTATTTATTGACGAACGCTGCCCCTTGGGATAATTTGCGCTTCGATATGGAAGGATTGCAGGAGGTTCGTCGAAAATTCTTCGGCACCTTGCACAACACCTACGCCTTCTTTGCCTTGTACGCGAATGTCGACGGTTTCCGCTATGAAGAAGCAGATATTCCGCTACACGAGCGTCCAGAAATGGACCAGTGGATTTTATCTGAACTTCACAGTCTTATAGCCAAAGTGGAGGACGGTATGGAAGCATTTGAACCCACCCGAGCATTCCGACCCATTCAAGAATTTACAACGGAGAAACTGTCGAATTGGTACGTGCGCTTAGGCCGCCGCCGTTTTTGGAAAGGCGCATACGAAGCAGATAAAATTAGCGCCTATCAAACGCTTTGGACGTGTTTAGAAACGTTGAGTAGACTTATGGCGCCGCTCGCCCCGTTCTATGCGGACCAATTGTACACGGATCTCCATAAAGGAATTGCCAAAACCGGCGAAACCAGCGTGCACCTTACAGACTTCCCCGCTGTGAATGCGCAAGCTGTAAATGCGCCTTTAGAGAAGAAAATAAATCTTGCACGCCAGCTCACTTCCATGGTCCTCTCCATCCGTAAGAAAGAGAACCTCAAAGTTCGTCAGCCACTCGCACGCATTCTCGTGCCAGCGTTAAATGAAGGAGATAAAGAGTTGCTCGAAAGCATTCAATCCATTCTGCTTGCAGAGGTGAATGTAAAAGCGCTTGAAGTGATCACACCAGATGCCGGTGTATTCGTGAAAAAGGTTAAGCCGAACTTTAAAGCATTGGGCCCGAAGGTAGGACGCCACATGAAAGCGGTGAAGACCTATTTTGAAGCGATGGACAGTGCAGCGGTTGATGCCTTTGAGAATCACGGTTTTGTGGAGTTCGAAGATCAAGGCCAAACCGTTCGTGTTGATTTGATCGATGCGGAAGTGGTTACAGAAGATATTCCGGGAATGTTAGTCGCTACTGGTGATGGCTTGACCGTCGCGCTCGATGCAACGATGACCGATGAACTTCGCAATGAGGGTTTAGCGCGTGAAATGGTCAACCGTCTGCAAAACTTGAGAAAATCGAGCGGTTTAGACGTTATTGATCGAATCGACGTACGCATAGCAGCGTCCGAAGCGTTGGAATTAGGCATTACACCATTTATAGCGTACATTAAAGACGAGGTCCTTGCAGATGCCATCACTTTTGGCAGCAATGCCGGTGAAAGCATCGAAATAGAAGGTGAAAAAATTAATGTTTCTATTTTGAAGAAATAGTTTATTTTCGAGCCTTTCCTGAACCCCGAAGGCCTAACACTTAAAACATAAGAAACTATGGCTGAAGAAAGTAAAACAAAGTTTAGTGATGCGGAACTCGCTGAGTTCAAGGCCATCATTTTGAAAAAATTGAGAAGGCGGAACAAGATTTAGATCTGTTGCGTGAGCAGTTTGCGAACGATAAAAACAATGGAACGGACGATACCTCCCCGCAGTTTAAATCGTTCGAGGAAGGTTCTTCCGTGATGAGCAAGGAGCGCAATTCTCAATTGGCAACGCGTCAAGATAAATTCATACGCGACCTGAAAAACGCATTGATTCGCATCGAAAATAAAACCTACGGCATTTGTCGTGTTACGGGTAAATTGATTGATGCTGAACGCTTAAAATTGGTTCCACATGCTACCTTAAGCATGGAAGCGAAACTAAACCAGCGTTGAGAAAAGCACTACTCATAGTTTTAGGGGTACTTTTCGTAGATCAAGCTACCAAGCTTTGGGTTAAATCGACAATGTATTTAGGCCAAAGTCACGAAATTACCTCGTGGTTTTACATTCATTTTACTGAAAATCCTGGGATGGCTTTCGGGCTTGAATGGGGTGGCGTAGCAGGTAAACTGGCACTTACCATTTTCCGAATAGCCGCTATTGGCGGCATCATATGGTGGTTGCGTACTACCATAAAATCCGGGGCGACCAGTGTTGCAACTTGGGGCATTAGCCTGATACTCGCAGGGGCCATAGGAAATGTCTTAGACTCCTTGTATTACGGTGTAATCTTTTCGGAATCCATAGGCAAAGTGGCTACTTTTCTACCCGAAGCTGGTGGGTATGCACCGGTGCTTCAAGGGCGTGTAGTTGATATGCTGTACTTCCCTATTTATGCTGGTGAACTGCCCGATTGGCTCCCGATCTGGGGCGGCCAATTCTTCACTTTCTTCCGTCCCATCTTCAACATCGCAGACGTTTCTATTTCAACAGGGGTAGGACTGTTATTCGTTTTTCAACGCAACGTTTTTAAATAAGAATGCAAAAGCCTGAGGTACGCTTCGGTGGCTCCACGCTGCGCTTAAATGGCGACGGCTCTGCATTTTTACCCGAATACAATACGCTACTTATTGCAGATGTGCATTTAGGGAAATCCGGTGTGTTTCGAAAAGCGGGCATTCCTGCGCCGCAGGGCCTGCACGAGAAAAATATAGACCAATTGGTCCGTGCCTTTACCGCACATCCATCCGCTACCGTCGTCTTCTTAGGCGATGTTTTTCACGGGCTTCAAAACAAAGAAACGCGCTCGCTTCAATCCGTATTAGATGCACATCCGGCGCACACCTTCATCTTAGTTAAGGGCAATCACGATTTTGACCTTCCCGAGTGGAAGCAGCTTACCGTAGTGGATCAATGGCAAGTTGGGTCGCTACTTTGTTTACACGAACCGCCAGGTTCAGATTTTGATACGGATACGCCGTTCACAATGGCGGCCGCCGAGCAAAGGTTCCCCACCCTCGCTAATGACATTTTTTTGGTCTGCGGCCATTTACACCCCGGCGTTGCTTTGCGCGGAAAAGGACGTTCGCGCGCCAGAATTAAGGCCTTTTATATCAATCCGTGGCTCTGCGTTTTACCCGCGTTTGGGACATTTACCGGGCAGCATGCCCTGAAAGTTTCGGGAACCTACTACGGGATTGTAGATGGGACGGTCGTAAAATTAACGGAATAGCCTAATTCTACTCGATTTTAACCCTCTTTTAACGGCTGAATTTCGCAGCTTTTTATTCTTTTTGAACTGCATTAAAAAACACAACCTATGGAAGGTGCACCAGATATCGTCGCATTAAACGAAGAGATAAAAAATGAGAGCGCATTTATCGATCTCATTCAAAGTGAATTACGCAAGGTTATAGTAGGACAGAACGGCATGGTAGAAGGGCTGCTCATCGGTCTACTCGCCAACGGACACATCCTCTTAGAGGGGGTTCCTGGGCTGGCCAAAACCCTTGCGATAAACAGTTTGAGCAAGACCTTGGGCGGAAGTTTTTCAAGGGTACAGTTTACGCCAGATTTGCTCCCGTCGGATGTGATCGGCACACAGATCTACAACATGAAGGACCATGCGTTCGAAACAAAGCACGGGCCTATTTTTAGCAATTTTGTGTTAGCCGATGAGATCAATCGTGCGCCTGCGAAGGTGCAAAGCGCCCTGCTTGAAGCCATGCAAGAGCGCCAGGTCACTATCGGTGAAGACAGTTACCCGCTGCCGAAGCCGTTTCTTGTAATGGCTACGCAGAATCCTGTAGAGCAAGAAGGCACGTATCCACTGCCGGAAGCCCAAATGGACCGATTCCTTTTAAAAGTAACCCTAGGCTACCCAACGAAAAGCGATGAGCTGAACATCATGCGCAAGCAAATGAGCGGTGCACTCGAAGAGCTCAATGCCGTAGTAAGCTTAGAGCAGATCGTCCGTGCGAGCGGCTTAATTGAGCGCATCTACATGGACGAAAAAATAGAAAACTACATTCTCGATATTGTTTTCGCTACCCGCGAGCCGCAGAACTACCAGCTCGGAACCTTGCGCAACAAGATCAGCTTTGGCGCTTCACCGCGCGGCTCTATTGCACTGGCAAAAGCTGCCAAATGTCATGCCTTCTTGCGTCACAGAGGCTTTGTAACGCCGGATGATGTTCGCGCAGTGGCTCCAGCGGTTTTGCGTCATAGAATTGGCCTTACCTAAGAGGCGGAAGCGGAAGAGCTGAGCACGGAACATATCGTAACTGAAATCTTAAACACCTTAATGGTTCCTTAATTCGGTGGATGCTGTAGCACTCTTGCAAAAAGTTCGGCGTATTGAGATAAAGACGCGCCGATTGAGCGACCAGCTCTTTTCAGGCGAATACCAAAGTTCATTCAAAGGACGCGGTATGAGCTTTGCAGAAGTGCGCCCTTACCAAAGCGGTGATGATGTGCGCAGCATTGATTGGAACGTGACCGCTCGCAAACGGAGTCCATACATCAAAGTCTTTGAAGAAGAACGCGAATTGACGCTCTTCCTGGTTATTGACATCAGCGGCTCCACCAATTTCGGTACGGACGAGCGCTCGAAACGCGATATGATCACAGAGATCGCAGCGACTTTAGCCTTTAGTGCGATGGGCAACAATGATAAAATTGGACTCATCTTATTCAGTGGGAAAGTAGAGAAAGTCATCCCGCCGAAGAAAGGAAAGCTCCATGTCATGCGCATTATTAAAAGCATTCTGGAAACTGAAGCCACCACCCAAGGAACGGATGTAGAGGGCGCATTAGCACACCTGTTGAAGGTGCAAAAAAGACACAGTATAGTATTTGTGTTGAGTGATTACCTGGACAGTGCACCTGACCGCAATTTTAAAATTGCCGCCAAGCGCTTTGATTTGTGCGCCATAAATACCTTCAATGACAAAGAGGTGGCGCTGCCAAAATTGGATTAGTTCCACTGGCCGATTCCGAAACCGGAGCGGTCCAATGGGTACGTTCAGGCGGGCGTAAATTCCGCGAAGCACTTGCCAAAAGGCACGAAAACTACAGCCAATTCCTTAAGAACTTTACACGCAGCGCCGGCGCCGGTTATATCTCGCTGGATGATCGTCAAGATTTCGTTCCTCCATTGCTCCAATTTTTAAAGAACAAAGCGCGATGAAGAAACTGCTAACTGTGCTTCTGGGTATTCTTTGGATGGGCGTTGTCACTGGGCAAGAACATGCGGTAGTAGATACCACCGTGTTCAATGCACATATCGATACGAATGCGCAAATTGTGGGAGGCACCATCACACAAGAAGTAGCTTGGCTAGCCGATGCTGATTTAGAACTCTTGCCTGCCGATAGCACGAGCGCATTGCTTTTGATTTCAGCTACTTACGACTCCACAGCGCTCATACGCAGTGCGACGTTTACCTATTTAGTGCTGGATACAGGTGCTTTGGTTATGCCCACGCTTTCCGCCATAAACTCAAAAGGCATCTATACCGTCATTCCTGATACGGTTCAATCCCGATTCTTACCCGCAGAAGAAGGCGTAGATAACGCAGCGGCGCGTCCACTTGCAGAAGTGCCGTTTAATTTCGTTTGGTGGCTCGAAGCCTATTGGTACTGGATCGCCTTAGGAGGTGCACTTTTATTGATCGGTTACCTGGTTTGGCGCTATGCGAAAAAGCCACAAGCTGCTCCCACAGTTGCCCCCGAACCAGCCCGCGATTACTACCAAGAAGCAATGGATGCCATCGCCGCCCTTCGCGCAGAGGCCTTGTGGGAACGCGATATGAAAGGGTTTTATGTCGCTTTAGGCGATGTGGTACGCACGTATTTAACCCACCGTACCGGACTACCGCTATCGGAACAAACAACGTCTGAAAGTGTACGTATGCTTTACCAGAAATGGACTGCGGCGCAAATCGAATCCTACCAATTCATCCTCACACGAGCGGACTATGTGAAGTTCGCAAGGGAAGCTGGGACGTGGCAGTACACCGCGATTGTTTGGACAAGGCAACCGCGCTAATAACAGACTTTAAACCAGAGCAAGATGTTTAATTGGGATTTTGCACAACCGCTTTGGCTCATCGGCCTACTGGTCATCCCTCTGGGTTGGACGGGTATTTACCTGCGCCGTAAACGTCGTTTTAACGCCTACACTTTCAGCTCAAACCAGCAGTTGCCGAGCAGCGCACTAGGCAGTCTTCGTGCAGCCAGCGGTGGATTGAGCTGGTTGGCACTGGCTTTTGTATTTACCGCATTGGCGCGTCCGCAGAGCAGTCAAATGTTCCAGCAGCCGAGTCAAAATTTGGGAATAGATCTTATGATGGCGCTTGATATCAGTACGTCCATGTTGGCGCGCGATCTCAAGCCTAATCGACTAGAAGCGCTAAAAGAAGTGGCAACAGATTTTGTGGCGCAGCGCGCCATGGACCGCCTAGGACTAGTGATTTATGCTGGAGAAGCATACAGTCCCGTGCCACTGACCACGGATCAAAGTTTACTGAGCCAGCAAATCAGTGCGCTTCATCACGAAATGCTCGAAGGAGGCACGGCCATCGGGATGGGACTGAGTACCGCTGTGAATCGATTGGTTGAAAGCACCGCCAAGAGTAAGGTCATTATTTTACTCACCGACGGTGAAAATAATGGCGGCATGGTGGATCCTGTGCAGGCCGCAGAATTGGCTGCAAGTCTAGGTATCAAAGTGTACACTATAGGACTTGGTACGAATGGAATGGCCTCTACCCCCGTGATGAAAGATCCTCGCGGAAATCTTATTTACCAGCCCAGACCAGTCACTATCGATGAGGAGTTGCTCCAACGCATTGCAAGCATCACCGGAGGACAGTACTTCCGCGCCACGGATAATGAAAGTTTAGTACAGATTTACGAGAGCATTGACCAATTGGAAAAAGCGAAATCGAAGGCTTTGAATTTTACCGTTACACGGAACATTTTTCCATCTTCCTTTATCTCGCACTCGCCTGTATCGGGCTTGAGTTGCTGCTGAACTTTGTCCTCTTAAAAACCGCCTTCTAATGGATTTTAAATGGCAACATACCGAATGGCTTTACGCGGCACCACTCTTGCTTCTGGCAATTGTGATTTCAGCTGTATTGTTTCAACGTTGGCGTCAAAAAGCTTGGCAAATTTTAGGTATTCATGACCGCTCCGAGCGTACCGTAGCATCGCTGAGTGCTGCGCGTTTGTATACCCGCTACACGCTGTTAGCATTGGCCGTGGCCTTCCTATGTCTGAGTTTAGCGAATCTCCAGATGAGCGGGCAAACTGCGCAAGTTAAAAGACAAGGGGCCGATGTTGTTTTCGCGCTTGACGTGAGCCGCTCCATGCTCGCAGAAGACCTTACCCCTTCGCGTTTAGAAAAGGCTAAACTTCTTATTTCTCGAACGGTGGACCAATTAGGCGGCGACCGCGTCGGCATCATTGCCTATGCCGGAAGCGCCTACCCTGCCTTACCCATAACCACAGATTACGCCGCCGCAAAAATGGCATTACGTGCTGCAAGCCCGGATGCCGTGCCTTCACAAGGAACGAATCTTGCAGCCGCTTTGGATTACGCTACCGAATACTTCAATCCAGCTTCTCCCGCCGGACGCTTCGTCATCGTACATACCGACGGAGAAGATCACGAAGATTTGGCCGCGGGAAGTGCGGACCCCCGCACTGCCTGTTCAAACCATGCTTGTCGGCCTGGGCACATCCGCCGGCGGACCCATTCCCATGAGCCGCACTTCCCGCGGAACCACCTACAAAAAAGACAACAACGGTGAGGTAGTGATTACCAAACGTGATTTAGAAAAACTCAGCAGCATTGGACGTTCTTTAGATGCAGTGGTCGTGGACGGCAACACCACCGATCCAGCATTGAAAGCCATTCAAGACTTTATCTCAGGTGGCGATAAAGCCGATATCAACGAAGAAATTGCGATAAATTATGAGAGCCAATTCCAATGGTTCCTCTTCCCGGCACTCTTCTTTTTAGCACTCTACCTCTTGCTTCCTGCACATACTGGCCGAAAAGTAAAGGGAACGTGGGTGATTTTACTCTTATTTATTTCCCAACCCTGCCTGCATGCACAAGAATTGGAAAGTCTTACAGTCACCGCTACTGAAGACTGGACGAAACACGACTATGGAAAGCGCATACGAGAAGGGAATCAAAAGTTTGAAAATGGCGATTTGAGCGGCGCAGCGCAAGCTTTTGCAGAAGCCGCTACGGCAGAGCCCGATGCCTTCGAACCATTGTATAATTTGGGCAGTACGTTAATGGCGGCAGGCGAAGCGGAACAAGCGGCGAGTGTTTTGTTAAAATCGGCCCAAAATACGGAGGATCCGATACTGCAAAGTGATGCGTTATACAACGCCGGAAATGCCTTTATGGCCGCGGAAAAATACCAAGAAGCAGTGGGTGCCTTTGCGGAAAGTCTCCGGAAAAATCCTTCAAAAAAGATGCTGTTTATAACCTGAACCGTGCTTTAGAGCAACTGAAAAAACAACAGCAAAACGAAGAAAATCAGGAGCAGCAGGACGATCAGCAGGATAAAGAAAACCAGGAGAAGGAAGAGAAAGACGCACCTAAAAACGACCAAGACGAGCCGCAACAAGAAAATCCTGAGGACGACGAAAGTAAAAAAGACGAACCGCAAGACGACCAGCAGGAGAAAACGACCAGGGGGATGAGCAGCAGGACGAGCAACAAAACGACCAAGGCGAACCTCAGGATGAAGACGGTAAGGAGAAAAGAATTCGCCAAAAGACGGCGGCGAGGCGAAAGCAAAGATGACACCGGAGCAGATTAAGGGTTTGCTCGAGGCAGTGCAGCGCGCAGAAGAAAAAACAGCGGAAAAAATGACCGCTAAAAAGCAAAAGGAAAAAAACAAAGTGGAGAGAAAGATTGGTAAATACCATTGGCTTTGGGCTTTTATACTCCTCGCGAGTGGTCTCGTAGCACAGGAGGTACAGCTTACCGCACGGAGTTCTCGTACGTCTGTAGGATTGGACGAACCCTTTCGTGTCACCTTCAGTAGTAATGCGAGGGTGGTGATCTCAATCCCCCGAATTTTGAGCACTTTATTGTGGTCGGCGGTCCTTACAGCTCACAGCAGACCCAAATCATAAACGGTTCCATGAGTTTTTCTCGGGAATTGACTTACCAGCTCGTTGCACAAGAAGAAGGAACTTTTTCTATAGGTCCGGCAACATTGGAAGTCAAAGGCAAGCGATACGAGAGCAATACACTCACCATTCAAGTCAAGGCGGGTGTCCAGCGCGAGCGTTCCTCTTCACCAACGAAATCTGTTGGGTTTACGGTAGATATATTGAGCTCGAAAAAGGAAGTCTATGTGGGTGAACCCATCGTTTTATTGTTTTCAGCCACCCTCTTCGAGCAAGTGCGTGATTTGAACATGCTGCAGACTCCCAATTTTGAGAATGTGCTGCAGCAACAACTGGACTTTGAACAGCAATCCAGAAGAGAACGCGTGGGTTCGAGGATCGCCACAATTTTAGATTTTGATAAACGGCTTATTATCCCCAACAAACCTGGGACTTTAGGCGGCCAGGAACTCAAGATTACGGGCGCAGTTCAAAAACCCACAGGACGCAGAGACTTTTTTAATATGCCTTTAATGCGGTGGGAACAAGAAGTGGCCACTGCGAAAATTCCAGCCGTTACTATAAAACCACTGCCGACGCCAAAACCTGCGGCATTTTCAGGTGCAGTTGGCGAATTGGAATTGGTCCGTGAATTGAGTCGCACTGCGGTAAATGGAGATGAATCCATAACCCTGAAACTGCGTATTGAAGGAACGGGAAATTTCAACACGATTAGCGTTCCGGAATTGATTCCACCGCAAGGATTTGATCTATACGATCCTAAATTCAACGAAAAAATCCGCTACAGTGAGCGGGGGTTCGCGGCTATAAAGAATTTGAATACCTATTGGTCCCTCAATTTAAAGGCCAATTCATCCTTCCTGAGATGCAATGGACTTATTTCAACACTAAGAACGGGACCTACGAAACCATCACGCTCGAGGAAACTACACTCAATGTCACTGGTGAGGCATTAAATGAGGCTTCAACCACTGACGCCGGAAGTCCTCCCAAAGTTCAACGCGAGGTAAGTAGTATTGATAACGACATACGTTATCTTCAAGAAGTAGATGAAAATAAGACGCAAAGTAAACGACCGCTCTTGTGGTTATGGCTGGTTTTTGGAGCGGTAGTATTGGGCTGGTTGCTTCAGCTCGTTTCCTTTCATCCAAAGAAAAAATCAACAGAGGCGGTGCGTGCAGCGGTGAAAAAAGACATCAACGCAGCGTGGAAAACGAATGATCCGGAAGCGGTAGATCAAATGCTGAATGCCTTGGAAGGAGCATTGGTTCAGAGAGGGATTGCGAAAGAACACATCAGTTTATCAACGTTGAAGGAAGTGCTAGGTCCTGAGGTAGGTGGGCGAACAAATGCGTTGATTGAACGGCTGCAATTGGCCCTCTATGCACCGAATGCAACAGGCTCAAACGAAGAATGGTTAAACGAATTTAATGCACTATGGGAGCAACTTTAACCGCAGTAAGCGACAGTGCCAGCGCATTATATGCCGACGGACAGTTTGAATCGGCACGCACACTTTTTGAATCTTTAGCCGAAAAGGGTACCGCCGATCCGGCGTTGTACTACAACATCGGTAACTGCTACACGCGTTTGGGTCAATTCGGAGAGGCACGCCTATGGTACGAACGCTCACTATTGTTCGATCCCCGTAATGAAGAGACACTTCACAATCTAGAATGGCTTAACACCCGACTTACGGACGCACTACCACCACCAAACGATGCCTTATTGCATTGGATTGGCCATCAATTAAGAGCAATTCTCACCCCGGAATATTGGGGTTTGGTTGCTGGAGTGCTTTTAATAGGTGCGTTCGTACTACTCATTCTCCGAAAATTTAAACGGCCGTCGTTGAGCTGGCGATTGCCGCTCACACTAAGTAGTATAGGCGTAGTGCTACTGCTCGCAGCACAAATCAGCATACCACAGAGCGATAAAGTAGTTGTGGTCGGCAACAACAGTTACGGGTACAGTGCCCCTGATGCCAATGGCAAAAGGATTGTCCTATTGAGTGAAGGCAGCGCGGGTCGTTTAGTGAGAACTTCGGAAGGGTGGTTCTATGTAGCGCTTGGCGACGGTCGACAAGCGTGGTTTTCATCCGATCACTGGAGCCGCGTTTTACCCATCAACCCGCATTAAATCAGCTTAGGCAACCAGCTGCGTTGCGGCGAAGTGATTCCCATGACTTCGCGGTAAGAATTAGGAAACGCACGTACCACTTGTTTGGATTCATTCCATTGTACATGTGCGCGATCGCCTGAAGTGTACACTGCAAAAAGGTGTTTCACCCTTTTGTAGATGACCTCCGCTTGTTCGTCTGTACAATGCTGAAATCCAGGTATAGCTTGGAATTTTTTAGCTGTGAGTGCCGCTTCTAATGTGCACTGCGCATCTAACGGTTCCCTCCAAAAAGGAAAATAGAAGGGATACCCGTGCAACAGGTTGTTGAAGATTTTTTCTTCCATGATAAGGTAACTAGGTTGGTTTGGACTAGTAAGTTACCTCTTTTCTTCATTGAAAATCAAAGGATTAACAAGAAAGTATCAATCGAAACAGACTGCGCGCTATTTTACTCTAAAGGATAAAATACGGTTATCCGAAGATAAAATACGACTACTCTGCTTCGTGATGGTTAAATCCTTGGGCTTTCAACCCGATGACTTTATCGTCTCGCGTGATGAGGTTCGCACCACTTCCTTCTTTCACATAGCCGATCACCGTAAGGTTGGGATTCGTTTGAACCTTTTCATGATCTTCGATCGGTACTGTAAAGAGCAGCTCATAATCTTCCCCACCATTCAATGCAACAGTGGTTGTATTCAAGTTAAACTCCTCGCACAACGTGTATATGGATGGATCAATTGGAATTTTACTCTCGTACAGATTGTATTGCATCTGTCCGGTATTCGCAAGGTGCAACGTCTCTGAGCTCAAGCCGTCAGAGATATCTATCATCGAGGTCGGCTGAATATCTAGTGCTTTTAGAATTTCGACGACGTCCTTGCGTGCCTCTGGCTTTAACTGGCGTTCTAAGATGTATTCGTGTCCGCCCAATTCCGGCTGCATGTCTGGATTTTCCAAATACACCTGTTTTTCACGCTCTAAGATTTGAAGCCCCATGTAGGCGCCGCCTAAATCACCGCTAACGACAATAAGATCGTTGTCTTTCGCACCGCTTCGTTTTGCAACACGATCCTTTGCAACGCGACCGATGGCAGTTACAGAAATCATCAAACCCGAGCGCGAGGCAGTGGTATCACCACCGACTAAATCCACATTGTACCGTTCACAAGCCAAATGAATACCCTCGTAAATTTCTTCTAAGGCTTCAACAGGAAATCGGTTTGAAACGGCCAAACCAACTGTAATGTGTTCCGGCGTTCCATTCATCGCATAAATGTCGCTAAGATTGACAATCACACTTTTATAGCCCAAATGCTTCAAAGGCATATAGCTCAAATCAAAGTGCACGCCTTCCACGAGAAGATCGGTAGAAACCGCCTGGTAGTGCGTACCTACGTCTATAAGTGCGGCATCATCTCCCACTCCTAATGCGGTATGGGCGTGTTTCAATTTAGTGGCTTGCGTTAAATGGCCTATGAGGCCAAACTCGCCCAAATCACTGATGGGCGTGCGCTGTGGGTTTTTTGCATCGAACATGTAGCAAAGTTATTGTGTTCATTGGTCAGAACACAAGAAAAAAGCCGCGTATTACGTAACTTTGTCGCGCATCTTTAGAATGTTTCTAAATAATATGGTAAAAGTATCAGATACTGCGAAGTCAAAACTTGCTGCACTTATGCAGGAAGAAGGCAAGCAATTGGATAAGACCTACATCAGTGTAGGCGTAGAAAGTGGCGGGTGTTCCGGACTGTCTTATAAAATGGATTTTACCCCGGAAATGCCCGAAAATGCCGAACTCTATGAAGATAACGGCGTTAAAGTTGTTGTAGAGAAAAAATCACTCCTTTACCTGATCGGGACCACTTTGGAATACAGTGGTGGACTCAATGGAAAAGGATTCAGTTTTAATAACCCTAATGCGACACGCACCTGCGGGTGTGGAGAAAGCTTCGCCGTTTAACCCCTATTATGAGCGACGAAATCCTAGATGAAATCACCGCATCCGACTATAAGTACGGGTTCACCACAGCTATCGAAAGCGACACGGTGCCTCCCGGACTGAACGAAGATGTGATTCGACTGATCAGCGAAAAGAAAAACGAACCCCAATGGATGTTGGATTGGCGTTTAGACGCCTATAAAACATGGCTGGAGATGGAAGAGCCGGAATGGCCGAACGTCACCTATACCAAACCCGACTTCCAAGCGGTCTCCTACTACAGTGCGCCCAAGCAGAAGAAAGAATTAGGCAGCCTCGATGAAGTGGATCCTGAATTGTTACGCACGTTTGAACGTTTGGGCATTAGCCTTGACGAGCAAAAGCGCTTATCAGGTGTCGCTATGGATGTTGTCGTCGATTCTGTATCTGTGGCTACCACATTTAAGAAAACGCTTGCTGAAAAAGGCATCATTTTCTGTTCCATGAGCGAGGCCATCCAAGAACATTCGGAACTGGTTCGAAAGCATTTGGGTACTGTGGTGCCGAAGCGCGATAACTTTTATGCCGCATTGAACAGTGCAGTCTTTACCGACGGTTCGTTCTGTTATATCCCTAAAGGGGTGCGTTGCCCTATGGAGCTGAGCACCTATTTCCGTATTAACGAGGCCAACACGGGCCAATTCGAGCGTACCCTCGTCATTGCTGACCAGGGCTCGTATGTCAGTTACCTTGAGGGCTGTACTGCACCTTCGCGCGACGAGAACCAATTGCACGCCGCAGTAGTCGAGCTCGTTGCGATGGACGATGCTGAAATTAAATACAGTACGGTTCAAAACTGGTACCCGGGCGACGCAGAAGGAAAAGGCGGTGTCTTCAACTTCGTGACGAAGCGGGGCATTTGCGAGCGCAATGCGAAGATCAGCTGGACGCAGGTAGAAACGGGTTCTGCAGTGACCTGGAAGTACCCTTCTTGTATTTTGAAAGGAGATAACAGTATCGGTGAATTCTACAGTGTTGCGGTTACGAATAAATACCAGCAAGCGGATACTGGAACGAAAATGATCCATTTGGGTAAAAACACCAAAAGCACGATCATCTCTAAGGGTATTAGCGCAGGCAAAAGCCACAACAGCTACCGTGGACTTGTTCGCGTTGGCGCTCGTGCCGAAAACGCCAGAAATTTCAGCCAATGTGATTCCCTCTTAATGGGCGATCAATGTGGCGCGCATACCTTCCCTTATATCGAAGCACAACATCCAACGGCTCAAATTGAGCATGAGGCGACCACTTCGAAGATTGGTGAAGACCAGATATTCTATTGCAACCAGCGTGGAATTGGCACTGAAGAGGCTATTGCGCTCATCGTGAATGGCTATTGTAAAGATGTATTGAACCAGCTTCCTATGGAATTTGCCGTGGAAGCACAAAAACTATTGGAAATCTCACTTGAAGGCTCCGTAGGATAAAACATGATTAAAATTAACAACCTCCAAGCCCGCGTAGAAGACAAAGAAATTCTCAAGGGCATCAACTTAGAAATTAATCCCGGTGAGATCCATGCAATCATGGGTCCTAACGGGTCAGGTAAATCGACACTTTCCAACGTGATCGCAGGTCGTGAAGATTATGAAGTAACCGGTGGAAGCATTGACTTTGAAGGGGAAGACCTATTGGATTTAAACCCTGAAGAGCGTGCACACAAGGGCATTTTTCTGAGCTTTCAGTACCCGGTGGAAATTCCTGGGGTCACCGTGAGTAACTTCATTAAGACTGCCATCAACGAAAGCCGTAAAGGCCGCGGTGAAGAGCCCATGGAGGCGCGTGAAATGCTCGCTAAAATGCGCGAGAAAACAGCACTTTTGGAGATGGACAAAAGCTACCTCAGCCGCAGTTTGAACGAAGGTTTTTCTGGTGGTGAGAAAAAGCGCAACGAAATCTTCCAAATGGCGATGTTGGAGCCAAAATTGGCGATTCTCGACGAGACCGATTCCGGTTTAGATATAGATGCCCTGCGCATCGTTGCGGGTGGCGTAAACAAACTTCGTACAGCGGATAATGCCGTTATGGTCATTACACACTACCAGCGTCTGTTGGACTACATCAAACCAGATTTCGTTCACGTTTTATACAACGGTCGAATAGTGAAAAGTGGCGGTCCAGAATTGGCCCATGAATTGGAAGAGAAAGGATACGACTGGATCAAGGCAGAAAACGCATGACAGAATTAGCACAAGATTTACTCTCCTCTTTTGTTGTAGCCGAACCCCAGCTCAACGGTAGTAGAAATCTAGGCGTAGTACATTTACGCAAAGAGGCCCTCGACCGTTTCGAAGCATTGGGTTTTCCTACGACACGAGACGAAGAGTGGAAATATACCAACCTTAAGCCGGTTCTAAAACACAACTACCGCATCCTTCTAAAAGGAGATGATGCCGTGTCGTTTGCAGATATCAAATCGTATTTGCTAAGTGATTTAGATACCTACAAACTGGTTTTCATCAACGGAAAATACAGTTCTTGGCTGAGCGATTCAACGCATCAGGAATTCGACGTTTGTACGTTTGCTGCTGCATTGAATAAATACCCAGACATTATTGCAGAATATTTGGGCAAAGCCGCTCCGAAGGGGAAACTTTTGTGGACTTAAACACCGCCTTTGCAGATGATGGTGCGTTCATTCGAGTGAAGGCGAGCCAAACGGTGGATAAGCCCATTGAAATTCTCTATCTCACGACAAATGAAAACGGCCCCTCCTTTTCACAGGTCCGTAATCTAATCATCGTAGAACAGAATGCGGAAGTTCAAATTGTGGAGCGTCATCAAAACATTGGCGACCAACCGAGCTTTACAAATTTTGTAAGTGAAGTCTTCGCCGCTCGTGATGCACGCGTGAGCTATTACAAAGTACAGAACGATGCTGATGAAGCAACGTTGGTGGACAATACCCATGTGGTGCAGAAAGAAACCAGCAACGTGCATGTCGGAACGTATACGTTTGGTGGAAAATTGGTCCGCAATAACCTGCACTTTTATTCCGCTGGAACGCATGCGGAAAGCCATATGGACGGTATTACCATTATCGGTGACGGCCAGACGGTTGACCACCACACGCTCGTGGATCATCAAGAGCCGAACTGTTACAGTCGCGAGCTGTATAAAGGAATTTACTTGGGCAAGAGCCACGGTATTTTCAACGGCAAAGTAATGGTGCGTCAGAAAGCGCAAAAAACGAACGCATTCCAGCAAAATGATAACATCTTGTTGAGCGATAAAGCGAAAGTAGATACGAAGCCGCAATTGGAGATTTTCGCAGACGATGTGCGTTGTTCGCACGGTTGTACTGTGGGCCAATTGGACCACAACGCTCTTTTTTACCTGCGCTCAAGAGGTATTCCGAAACGCGAAGCCGAAGGTTTGATGACCTATGCTTTTGCCGCGGACGCATTGGAATATGTGAAAATACCACAGCTTGAAAAGCGATTGAATCGCGTCATCGCTGAAAAATTAGGCATTAATCTAGAATTTACCCTGTAATGAGCTACAACGTCCAAGCGATACGCGAGCAATTTCCCATACTGCACCAGCAGGTTCATGGGCGACCGCTGGTGTATTTGGACAATGCCGCGACGGCACAGAAGCCGCTCGCCGTAATAGAAGCCATTACCCACTATTACACGAAGGATAATGCCAATGTACACCGCGGTGTGCATACCCTAAGTCAACGCTCAACGGATGCCATGGAAGCCGTTCGTGCCGATGTGTGTACCCACATTAATGCGAGAGAAGTCGCCGAAATTATTTTCACGCGAGGCATCACCGACAGCATTAATACCGTTGCCTTCGGAATGGGAGCGATCATACAACCGCACCAAAATGTAGTCATTACTGCTTTAGAGCACCACAGCAATATTGTACCCTGGCAAATGCTTTGCCAACGCACAGGAGCTACTTTGCGCTACATACCGATGAATGATAAAGGCGAATTGGACCTCTCCACACTGGATGCATTAGTGGATGAAAACACAGCCATCGTAGCATTCAATCACATTTCAAACGCGCTCGGGACCATTAATCCGGTTAAAACCATTTTAAGTCGCGCAAAAGCGGTCGGCGCATGGACCCTGGTCGACGGTGCACAGAGTGGACCGCATGCAAAAGTGGATGTGCAAGATTGGGACGTTGATTTCTTCACTTTATCCTCGCACAAAATGTACGGCCCTACAGGCTTGGGTGTACTCTACGGAAAGCGCGAACGTTTGGAGGTACTTCCTCCTTATCAAGGTGGCGGTGAAATGATTGCCACAGTGACCATGGAAGAAAGCACCTACGCTGCTATCCCTCATAAATTTGAAGCGGGTACCCTCACATAGAAGGCATCATCGGATTCGGTGCTGCCTTGAACTATATGAATTCCGTGGGTATCGACGCCATTGCAGCACATGAAACTGCGCTGCTTGACTATGCAACGAAAACCCTGTCCTCTATTGACGGTTTTCGGATTATTGGAACTGCGGCAAACAAAGCCAGTGTCCTCAGTTTTCTAGTCGAAGGCACACATCCCTATGATTTAGGAGTGCTGCTTGATCAACAAGGTATCGCCGTTCGTACTGGACAGCATTGTACCCAACCCATTATGGACCAATTCTGCATCGCGGGAACCGCTCGCGCAAGTTTTGCGATGTACAATACCTTCGAAGAAATCGATCTATTCAAGGCTGCGCTCGAACGCGCCGTAACCATGCTACGTTAAATCACTATGTCTACCATTGCTGAAAAACAAGCCCTACTCGTAGAAGAATTTGAATTCTTTGATGAATGGATGGATAAATACAACCACATCATTGAGATGGGCAAAGCGTTGCCTGCCTTTGAAGCGGGGATAAAAATGAAGATTTACTAGTACAAGGCTGCCAGAGTAAAGTTTGGCTTAAAGCAGAGAAGCAGGGAACTCACGTACGATTCTTTGCAGATGCCGACGCCATTATCGCAAAAGGCATCGTCGCTATGTTGATCGATGTATTTGACAACCAGCCGGCAGTAGAAATTGCAGCAGCGGATCTCGTTTTCCTAGAAAAAATTGGACTGAAGGATCATCTAAGTCCAACCCGCGCGAATGGATTGATGAGTATGATTAAACAAATGAAATTCTACGCGTTGGCCTTTTCCAGCGCAAACTAAAGGTATGAGCGAAGAATTAAGCCATCAAGAAATGCAAGCCATTGGCGAAGAAGTCGTTGGTGTATTATGCAACATTTTCGATCCAGAGATTCCAGTGGATATTTACCAGCTCGGTTTAATCTATGACGTAAAGGTAAGTACGGAGCGTGATGTCCACATTTTAATGACACTCACCTCACCAAACTGTCCGGTCGCGGAAAGTATGCCGCAAGAAGTCAAAGAGAAATCTCGCGCATTAGATAGCGTGCGTGAGGTAGAAGTAGAAATTACCTTTGACCCGCCTTGGGATAAAAGCATGATGAGTGAAGAAGCGAAGCTCGAATTGGGCATTCTTTAATCCCATTCGCCCACTTCTTAAGATTTTCTTAAAAGACGAACCAAACCGTCACAAAATCGTTAATGTCTTCGTTAATTAGCTGCTCGTTCCTCAAAGAATCGAGTGATTTTTTGTGATTTGAAAATACCCGCCATAATGAAGATTGGAATCGACGCCCTCGCCTACTACGTACCGCAACAGTACTTGCCCATAGAAACGCTCGCTGAGGCACGCAATATAGAATACGCTAAACTCAATAAGGGGCTAGGTTTGACCTCAATGTCTTTCCCTGATACCGATGAGGATGCAGCAACAATGGGGGCCAATGCCGTGCTCAATCTTTTTACCGATGAGCCTTTAGACCCCAGCACTGTGGGGCGTCTTTACCTCGGCACGGAAAGTGCTCTGGATAGCGCCAAACCTACGGCAACCTATATCTTAGATTTAGTCGAACAACAACTCGCCAGTTCGCACGGCGCCAATTGCTTACGCAATGTCGATGCCGTGGACATGACCTTTGCTTGCATCGGTGCTGTGGATGCCTTAGAAAATGCGTGTCTTTATGTTCGTCAACACCCAGAGAAAAAAGCCATTATAGTTGCTTCAGATTTAGCGAAATACAACTTAGGTTCTACGGGAGAATATACCCAAGGTGCAGGCGCGGTGGCCATAGTCGTTTCCGTGAATCCGTCCATCATCTCGTTAGGAGATGACATTGGCGTGGCGACAAAAGGCGAACGCGATTTTTTCAAGCCGCGCAGAACGCATACCAAAGCAGCATTGCTCGTAGAGGCAGCCGCACTCTTAGGTCAGCAGCTTTCTATGGAAGACGCGGAAGCAAAGGTTGCAGAAGCGAATGGCTTTTGGGGTGGCAATAGAATGCTCCGCAGTTATGTTGAAGAGCCCGTGTTTGACGGTCAGTACAGCAACTTTGCTTACGTAAGCCGTATTAGTGAAGCATTGGCACACTTTGGAACGAAAGTAGCGATCAATCCAGCTCTAGATTGGGATAAAGTAGTCATGCACCTGCCCTATGCATTCCAAGGCCGACGCATGCTCGTAAATTTTTACCTGGACTGGATGAAAGCCAACGGAAAGTGGCAAGATGTAGTTGCTGTCATGGGCAGTGATCAACCTTCGGATAAGGCCGAAGCAAAAGAATGGGTGCGCGCATTCAGTAAATCTGACTATTACCGCGCTTATGTGGCGAAAGCGCTCGCACCCGCCGAGCGTGCATCAAGCTTAATAGGCAATATGTATACCGCCTCTATTTTCATGGGGCTCTTGAGCACGCTTTGCGACGCAGCCGACAAAGGCGAAGCGATCGAAGGCAACACTATTGGCTTTATGGGTTACGGATCTGGCTCTAAAGCGAAAGTGTTTCAAGGCACCGTGGAAGCAGGCTGGAAAAAAAAGTGGGCCGATTAGATCTGTTTAACGCTCTTGAAAACCGCTCGCCTGTGGACTTCAAAACCTATGAGCTTTGGCATAATGAGCGCCTCACCGCTCCGCTTTCTCCAGAGAAGTCCGGATTTACGTTTACAGGATTACGTACGGAAGAGAACCAAGAATTCTTTAGAGACTATACCTTTACGGCTTAACTCATGAGTGACGGTACCATTGTAAACAAAGTAGCGGCAAGTCCGCTGATCACCTTTAATTTGGAAGATTTCCTTCCAAAGAAGGTGCATGCAATGGACCTGAGCCAATGGCTTGAGCAAGGCTTTATTTTGCGCGAAACAGAATTCAGGAATGCACTTAAAAGCACTGATTTTTCGCAGTATGAAGGCTCCGTAATTCATCTTTATTGCAGTACAGAAGCCATACTACCGGCCTGGGCGCCCCTCTTAGTTGCCAGTAAATGCACTGAGGCTGGACTTACCTGCATCTGGTCGGAAAACGAAGAAGGATTCTATAGTGCATTCTATCGCGAGCGCATGACGATGCATGATTGGAAGGAATACACAGGAAAACCAGTTATCATCAAAGGATGCGGAGATAAACGCATTCCTAAAGATGCCTACGTACTGGCCACCCAGTACTTAAAACCCGTTGCGAAAAAATCAGCTACGGAGAAGCGTGTTCAGCCGTTCCTCTAAAGTAATCTAGAGCGTAAAGCTCAATCCAACAGTTAACGGACGCGCCTGTGCCCACTCTGGCAACATGGCGCCTTCTACGACAATCGCGCTCAATCCGTAATGCACATACGCATTCACCGGACCTCTTCCCGCTTTTACATGTACACCATATCGTATCGGGTTAAAACCAGATATTTGGTAATATTTGACCTGGTATGCGTCGTCTTTATAGTAGGAATAAGCATCCGTGCGGTAACCGAACGTACCTCCTACATACAATCTGTTGTACCTGCCCTTTCTATTGGCTTTACCTCTGTAACGGAAGGCAACAGTCGCGTCCAAATATTCCGTCGCGAAACGGTTGGAAATGAAATCGCGCCCACTAAGATCGACGAGTGTTTGTGTACCGTCTTCCGCAACATCGATACGTACGTTTCCATGATAAAACTGTGCACTGTAGCCCACGCCATAAGCAATAGAGAAATGACTCAAACCAATGACATTATCGCGCATGAATTGAAACGATTGGCTGTTCGAACGAACGTTCGACTGAAAAGATGCTGGCGCATCGAGCACAGACAACAAACCTGTATTAAACGAAAAGCCCTCTCCCGGTTCAGGCAAGAAGGCAGTTTTCGATTGGCCATGTCCTGAAAGGCCCAACGCCAATAAAGCAAACAGTAGGTGGTACGTTTTTTTCATACCACCAAAATACAATTTACTTAGTCGTCTAAGTCGTCCGATTCGAAATCTTCGTCTTCTGAAGAAACGCTTTCTTCAAATTCCTCAAGGTCGAATGCTTCGAAGTTTTTAGTCAAAGTACTACTCACTTTAATGAGGTACTTCGTGTCCTCCGTTTCCAAAGGAACGGCTTCAACTTTTTCGCCTTTCGCGTTTGTAAAGTATATGGTATCGTATTCGAAACCATCCGGGTACGCTTCGACCAATAGCGCCATTAGGTCTGGTGTCATGGACTTATAATCCTTGATCACGTTTTTCTTTGCCATCTCTTTTGATGATTAAGTGAGCACCTGTCCCACGCAAAAAACACAACTATAAACTAATCCATTGAAAATGAAAACGCTCAGGAGCGCATACCCTCACTGAAGGTGCCTTCATTTTACTTGCCCAATATCCAAGAAAAAATCAATGGTGCAACAATAGTTGCATCACTTTCCACAATAAATTTTGGTGTGTCCGCATCCAGCTTTCCCCAGGTGATTTTTTCGTTAGGAACGGCACCTGAATACGAACCGTAGCTTGTCGTCGAATCTGAAATTTGACAGAAGTACCCCCAGAACGGCGTATCCTCTAATTCCATATCCTGGTACAACATGGGCACCACACAGATTGGGAAATCGCCCGCAATACCACCACCGATTTGGAAAAATCCGATAGACGCCTCCTTCGAGGTTTGGGTATACCAATCTGCGAGCCACATCATGTATTCAATCCCGTTCTTTACTGTACTTGCCTGAAGTTCTCCTTTGATGCAGTACGAAGCGAAAATATTCCCCATTGTACTGTCTTCCCAGCCTGGAACTACGATAGGAAGGTTGCGTTCTGCTGCAGCAATCATCCAACTGTGCTCTGGCGGAATTTCATAGTATTGTTCCAAGACTCCAGATAAAATCATCTTGTACATGTATTCGTGCGGAAAATAACGCTCACCTGCAGCCTCTGCTTTTTTCCAAATGTCCTCAATGTGACTCTGTAATCTGCGAAAAGCCTCTTCTTCCGGGATGCACGTATCCGTCACGCGATTCAAACCGCGGTCTAAAAGTGCACGCTCCTGCAGCGCAGTTAAGTCACGGTATTCCGGAACACGCTCGTAATGCGTATGTGCAACGAGATTCATTAAATCTTCCTCCAGGTTCGCCCCGGTACAGGAGATGATGTCCACTTTACCTTCGCGAATCATCTCCGCTAGAGAGATGCCCAATTCCGCCGTAGACATGGCGCCAGCGAGGGTCACCATCATTTTACCGCCAGCAGTTAAATGCGCCTCGTATCCTTTGGCGGCATCCACCATAGCTGCTGAATTAAAATGGCGGTAGTGCTGCGCCATAAACTGTGAAATTGGTCCCTTATTCATAACCCAAAGTATTTAACATATTAGCTGAACTTTGCTCATCAGCAAAAAGCTTCGAAGTAACATTTCCCTCTTCATCACGATCGACGACAACGTGCCTCGGTGCTGGCAGCAAACAGTGCTTCGTTCCGCCGTAGCCGGACAACGACTCCTGATAGGCGCCTGTATTGAAGAACCCAATCATGAGGGGTTCCTCGTCTTGAGGACTCATTCGTGGTAGGAAGATCGCGTTTACGTGCTGTTCAGAGTTGTAATAATCGTCCGAATCGCACGTCAATCCACCGAGCAAAACGCGGTCGTACGGGCGGTTCCATTTGTTCAAAGGGAACATAATGAAGCGCTTGTTGATGGCCCAACTGTCCGGTAGCGTAGTCATGAACGAGCTGTCGATCATGTACCAAAGCTCGCGGTCGTTTTGTTGTTTTGCGCCGAGGATGCTGTAGAAATTCGCACCACTTTCACCCACTGTAAAAGAACCAAATTCACTGAAAATATTAGGCTCAGGCACATCGGCAAAATCACACATGGTTTTGATCTGAGAGATGATTTCCTCCGCCATGTATTCGTAGTCGTAATCCATGCCTAGACTCGTCTGGATTGGGAATCCGCCCCCAATATTCAGGCTATCGAGCGTTGGGCACAAACGCTTCAAGTCGATATATACGTTGACACATTTGCGCAATTCATTCCAATAATATGCGGTATCCTTGATGCCGGTATTGATGAAGAAGTGCAGCATTTTGAGCTCCGCCATCTCATTCTCGGCAATTTTCGTTTTGTAAAAGTCCACGATATCACGGTATCCGATGCCCAAACGCGAGGTGTAAAATTCGAATTTAGGTTCCTCTTCTGAAGCAATGCGGATGCCCACTTTTGCCTTTTCCGTCAATCTTGAAGTCAGTTCTTCCAACTCCTCCACGTGGTCAATCACATTAATGGTGTTCGTATGTCCACTATTGATGAGTCCGGCAATGTTATCGAGGTATGCTTTGGTTTTGTAGCCGTTACAAACGACGTACTGCTGGTCTTTTAATCGGCCCGCTTCCTTCATTTTTTTAATGATATTGATATCGAAAGCACTGGAGGTCTCCAAGTGTACCTCGTTCTCTAGAACCCGCTCCATCACAAAGCTGAAATGATTGCTCTTCGTGCAGTAGCAGTAGTGGTAATTTGCCTCGTAATCCACCTTTGCCATAGCCACATGGAACATGCGTCTGGCGCGTTGAATGTTCTCATCAATCTTGGGCAAATAGGTCATGCGCAAAGGCGTACCGTATTGCTTCACAATAGGCATGAGGTCAAGGTCGTTCCACGCGAGCGTACCGTTTTCCGTCAGCTCAAATTCCTCTGCAGGCCAATCAAAGGTCTGTTCAACGAGGTCGATGTATTTGTTTTTCATTTCAGTTAAAAAGTGCGCAAATGTAAAAGAAAAATGGAAGGAACAAAGTCTATTCTAATTATCTGATCGTCTGAACTTTAGATTTCATTATTCAAAAGAGACCATGGTGCTTAAAAATCCTTCAACACGCAATTCAAACGCATCACCACGTTCCACAGGGACCATGGGTCCTAAGGCCCCAGAGAGTAGCACCTCACCTTTCAATAGCGGTCGGCCCATTCTTGCCATCGTTTGCGCCAGCCATAAAGCGGCATTCAGGGGATCGCCCATACACGCCTTCCCATTGCCTTCGCTCGCTACAGCGCCGTTTTTAAGCAGCGTCATTTCGATTGTAGCGGTGGGCACTTCTGCCAACGGCTTTGCTTGTGTGCTTAGTACATAATGCGATCCCGAGGCATTGTCGGCTATGGTATCTGAAATCTTAATGTCCCAATTTTCTACTCGCGAACCTACAATTTCAATGGCCGGTCGAACGGCAATTATGGCAGATTTCAATGTTTCCATATCCACATCCGGATCACGCAAGTCTGCGCCCAATACGAAAGCCAATTCTCCTTCAACTTTCGGTTGCATCAACAATTCCACGGGAACAGGGCCTTTTCCGGTCATGTCCATGGTATTAAAGAGCACTCCGTAATCGGGTTGATCGACGCCGAGCTGGGCTTGAACAGCAGGACTCGTTAATCCAATCTTCTTACCCACAATATGCTCACCTTCGGCCAATCGCAACGCCACAACTTTATCCTGTATGGCATATGCGGTCGGAATATCGTTGTTGATGGAATCGCGCAATGGCGCAATAGTGCGGCCGTTGCGCAATGCTTCAAACAAGTCCTGGGCATGTTGATCAATAGCAGACATAACTGAGAATTTACCCCCACAAGTTACACTATATTTGTAGTGAACCCGCAAACAGAAGACCATGCCGTTTTACCAAAAATCGGGGCGTATTCCGCACAAACGCCATACTACCTTCAGAAAATCGGACGGTAGCTTGTACCACGAAGAACTCTTCGGAACCATAGGATTCGACGGAATGTCGACCTTGCTTTACCACGAACATCCACCAACAATGGTTAAGGAAGTGCTTCAAAGCACGGATGTTGCGCCGAAGATTGCCGTAGATAAAAACATGAAAGCCTACCGTTTAGAAGGCTTCAAGGTTGCTCCAAACGAAGATTATTTAGCCTCCCGCGTACCGGTATTGACAAATGCGGATCTGACCATTTCCCTAGCCGCACCTTCCGCTTCGATGGAAGCGTACTATTACAAAAACGCACAAAACGATGAATTGGTCTTCGTGCACGAAGGATCCGGTGCGCTGCATACGCAAATGGGCAAGCTTGATTTTGGGCCCGGCGACTACCTGCTCATCCCGCGCGGAATGATTCAGCAGTTTCATTTCGACGGTGCTGAAAACCGATTATTTATTGTTGAAAGTGCTTCACCCATTTATACCCCGAAGCGCTATCGGAATTGGTTCGGTCAACTGCTCGAACACAGTCCTTATTGTGAACGCGACCTGCGCACGCCCGAAGCGGTAGCGCCTGTAAATGCCTTGGGAGATTTTGACATCCGGGTGAAAAAACAAGATATGCTTCACCACTACATCTACGGTTCACACCCCTTCGATGTGGTTGGCTGGGACGGTTACAACTATCCTTATGCATTCAACATTAAAGATTTTGAACCTATAACCGGGCGTGTACACCAACCGCCACCGGTGCATCAAACTTTTGAGACCAATGCTTTTGTAGTGTGTTCTTTCGTGCCCAGATTGTACGATTACCACCCAGAATCTATACCCGCTCCTTACAACCACAGCAACATCGATTCTGATGAAGTGCTCTACTATGTAGACGGCGATTTTATGAGTCGCAACAACATCGGACGTGGACAAATCACCCTTCATCCGGCAGGCATCCCGCACGGACCGCACCCGGGAACCTATGAAGGGTCCATAGGCAAAAAAGGCACCGAAGAATATGCCGTAATGGTAGATACCTTTAGGCCATTGAAGCTCACTGAACAGGCATTAGCTTTAGATGCAGGCGACTACCATAAAAGTTGGATGCATTAAGAAATACGGACCGCAAGTAGCTTGAACCCCTGCTTGTGGCTTAAAACCGCAGAACATGAAAAAAGAACCACAAACCGCCATGCTTGGTCATGGCTACCATGCTGCCGATTACCACGGCAGTATGAAGCAACCCATTTACCAAACCTCCACCTACGAGTTTCCCAACTCCCAAGCAGGTAAGGATTATTTTGCTTGGGCCACTGGAAAGGAAGAGATGCCGGACGGTGCAAAAATGGGAAACATCTACAGCCGACTTGGCTCTCCAAATACCCAGCTGCTCGAACAACGTTTGGCGGTTTTAGACGGAACGGAGGACGCACTCGTCTTTGCCAGTGGAATGGCGGTTATTTCAGCGACCATGTTGGAATTGGCCACCCCAAACACAGTATTTCTCTACACGGCTCCGGTGTACGGAGGAACGCACAGTTTCATTGACCATTACCTGCACAAATACGGTGTAATCCACCACGTTGTTGAACACGATAAGAGTGCCGAAGAGGTGGTTGCGGAGGTTACAACCGCTTATCCGGGATTGCAGGTCTGCGCCTTTTTTACTGAAACGCCTGCGAATCCTACCATGGATCTGTATTCGGTGAAGAAAGCTCGGAAAATCGCAGATGCCTTGGGATCGGAAGAACACCCTGTACCCGTGGTGGTTGACAATACCTATTTAGGACCTACCATGAGTCGTCAGCACGAGAATGGCGCAGATATCGTAGTGTACTCTGTGACGAAGAATCTCGCTGGACACAGTGACGTTATTGCCGGTGCAGCAACCGGAAAAACAGCGTGGATCAATAGATTGCGCGTCGCACGAACCTTTATCGGCGGCATCTTAGGCCCTATGGACAGCTGGCTCATCTTACGCTCGCTTGAAACGTTCACCCTTCGCATCGCTGCCCAGCAAAAAACGACGCATGAAGTGGCTGCAGCGCTGGCCCAGCATACTGCGGTTAAAGAAGTGCGGTATTTAGGAAACCTCGAGCAATGGAGTCCTAGGCAAGCTGCTTTTTTCAAAGACGAATACCAGGGTACGGGTTCTATGATTGCCTTGCACATTCATGGGGACGAGAGCGCAGCTTTCAAGGTGTTGGATCATTTGAAAGTGTTCCGTCTTGGCGTGAGTTTAGGAAGTACCGAAAGCTTGGCAGAACACCCGTATTCTATGACCCACAGTAAGGTGGACGATCTAATAAAAGTAAAATTGGGCATTACAGAGGGGCTCATTCGCCTAAGTATAGGACTTGAGGCACCCGGCGACTTAATCGACGATCTCAATCGGAGTTTAGACACGATCATTTAATACCTTTAACCCAACAAAGAACAACGCTATGAATACAACCATTTTACCGAAGCAATACGAAGACGCACAGGATTTTCTAGAGCTATGGGGAACAGATTACGTTGAATTCTATGTAGGAAATGCAAAACAAAGTGCGTATTACTTTAAGACTGCCTTTTGGCTTTCAAGAAGTAGCCTATGCCGGTTTAGAAACTGGCGTCACCGACCGTACTTCCTATGTCCTTCAACAAGATAAAATTAGATTAGTCATTACCTCTTCCATGGTGGAGAACAGCGATATCAATCGCCATTTGAACGAGCACGGAGATGGTGTGAAAATCGTCGCGCTTTGGGTACCGGATGCTACAAAGGCGTTTGAGGAAACCACAAAACGCGGTGCAAAACCTTTCCAACAGCCACAGGTAAGTGAAGATAGTAACGGAAAAGTAGTGACCTCAGGAATCTATACCTACGGTGAGACCGTGCATTTGTTTGTAGAACGCAACGACTACAATGGGCCGTTCCTGCCCGGCTATGTGGCACGCAGTCCGAAGTATCAGCCGGAATCGGTGGGACTGAAATACATTGACCACATGGTGGGTAATGTAGATTGGGGACAGATGAATACGTGGGTAAAATTCTACGCGGACGTCATGGGCTTCTCACAAATCATCTCGTTTGACGACAACGATATTTCTACGGAATATACCGCACTCATGTCGAAGGTAATGTCGAACGGTAACGGCCGCATTAAATTCCCGATCAACGAGCCTGCAGAGGGCAAGAAGCGCTCGCAAATTGAAGAATACATTAACTTCTACAATGGTGCCGGCGTGCAGCATTTGGCGTTGGCGACGGATAACATCATTTACACCATTCATGAGTTGCGCGAGCGCGGAGTGGACTTCCTAGACGTTCCCGATTCCTACTACCTGGACCTTCAGGACCGCGTGGGTGCTATCGACGAGGACATTGAAGTACTGAAAAAGTATAAGATTCTCGTGGACCGTGACGACGAAGGCTATTTGCTCCAATTGTTCACTAAGCCACTGATGGACCGCCCGACCGTCTTTATTGAGATTATTCAGCGCAAAGGTGCCACTAGCTTTGGAAAAGGAAACTTTAAAGCATTGTTTGAAGCCATAGAGCGCGAGCAAGAGAACAGAGGAACCTTATAATACAACCCTTAATACGTACAGTACAGCATGATCGAAAATCAAGCAAACGATCCTTCAAGAACTTCGTGGATTCCCGTTCCAGAAAACAGTGATTTTCCCATTCAGAATTTGCCCTTCGGTGTCTTTATTCCTGAGGACGATATCATTACAACGGGAACGCGCATTGGAGATACGGCGATTGATTTAAGTGCCCTACAACAATTGGGCTATTTTAAAGGTATTGATCTGCCGGACGATGTGTTTTTGCAGGATACCTTAAACGATTTCATTGCCTTAGGTCGCCCGACTTGGCGCCGCATCAGAAACCGATTGGCGGAACTTTTTGACGAAAACAACACGTCGCTCAAAGCGAATGTTGCGCATCAAAATCAGGTGCTTTTCCCTGTAGATCACGTTCAGATGCTCATGCCGGTATTCGTTCAAGATTATACGGATTTCTACAGCTCCATCGAGCATGCAACCAATGTAGGTAAGATGTTCCGCGATCCTGAAAACGCCTTATTGCCCAACTGGAAACACATTCCGGTAGGCTACCACGGCCGCAGCTCTTCTATTGTGATCAGTGGTGTAGATCTGCACCGTCCTAAAGGTCAGCGCATGGCGCCGGGGGCGGATGCACCGACTTTCGGCCCGTCTGTTCGTATGGATTTTGAACTGGAAATGGCGTTCATCACAGGAGAAGGAAAGCCCCTCGGCCACAGAATAAAGGCGGAAGAAGCCGACGAATACATCTTTGGGATGGTGGTCTTTAACGACTGGAGTGCGCGCGATATTCAAAAATGGGAATACGTACCGCTAGGACCGTTCCTGGGTAAAAACTTTGGCTCAAGCATGAGTCCTTGGGTCGTGACCATGGACGCATTAGCGCCGTTTAAAGTGGAAGGACCCCAGCAGGATCCGCCCGTTTTGCCGTATTTAGAGACCACGGGTAAGAATAACTATGACATTCACCTCGAAGTAGGTTTGACTCCGGAAGGCAAGACGGAATCGGTCATTTCAAGGTCCAATTACAAATACATGTATTGGAACCAGCGCCAACAATTGGCCCACCATACCGTCAACGGCTGTAACATTAATGCCGGTGATATGATGGCTTCAGGAACCATTTCTGGACCCACGAAAGACAGCTACGGATCCATGTTAGAACTGAGCTGGGCAGGTAAAGAGCCCATCACCTTAGCTACTGGTGAAACGCGCACGTTTATCGAAGACGGCGACACGGTTACCATGCGCGGCTGGTGTACAAACGGTACGACGAGAATTGGCTTTGGCGAGGTACGCACGACGCTGCTACCGGCCATTGAGGATTAAGCAAACAAAGCCCGCTTCCTGAAAAGGTTGGGGGCTTTTTTATAACTTGGGTAGACCCAATTACAGCACCTATTATGTCAGAAAAACACACCTACATCTCCAAGGTGGTGGCCAGCGCCACTGAAGCCATTGCGGGACTAGAAGATGGGATGAATGTGATGTTTGGCGGATTCGGCCTTTGCGGTATTCAAACGAATAGAACAACGCACCGTACGTGCCAAAAGCGAATAACCATGGGATTGAGTAAAGATCAAATTGCACAGCGCATTGCCCAGGAACTTCGCGACGGATGGTACGTGAATTTGGGCATCGGGATCCCCACCTTAGTGGCGAACCACATCCCGCAAGGCATCAATGTAGAATTTCAAAGTGAAAACGGCATCTTGGGCATGGGCCCCTTCCCTTTCGAAGGCGAAGAAGATGCAGACCTGATCAACGCTGGGAAGCAAACCATCACGGCCATGCCGGGCGCGAGCTTCTTCTCGAGCGAACTGAGCTTCGCCATGATTCGTGGCCAGCACGTTCAACTCACTGTACTCGGAGCGATGGAAGTCAGCGACAGCGGGGACATTGCGAAGCACTTAAAAATCCTGCCTCGGCCTGGCTCTGGTTGAGTCCGTAACTCATCTGTGCACTGACGGTAGGAAAGAGTGTGCTCTGCGAAAGCTGGTATTGCAATTGCGCAGTCTCCTCACCCATTCGAACCAATTGCAACCCGGGGTTATTTTCTAGTGCTGCTTCTACCATGGCCTCCAATGCCATCGGCATCGCAAAGTCGTCACCGACCTTGTCCGTCACTTCAAAATCTGCCGAAAGCCCAGCAAACGAGCGAAAGGTGTTCTTAGCATTGGCGAGCTGTGTACGGGCATCCATTAAGGTGATTTTATCTCTATTCAAAGCTACCTCCGCAGCCAATAGTTCCGTAGCGTTAGAACCGCCCAAAGAATGGGTCAATTTCGCACGCTCATACCGGTCTATACTTATAGTCATATTCACCTCAGCCGTCCATACCGTCTCTTGAAGTAGGGCAATGGCATAGTACTGACTGTGCGCCTGTGCCACGGTAGTATTCATTTGCTGCAGCTCTTGCACACCGGCCATAGCGGCCGCCTTTTTCAAAACGCCGTATGTACGCTGTAAGGCACCACCAGAAAAAAGGATTTGGCTTAAGGCTAATGAAGCGTTTTGGGCAGCACTTTGTGCTCCATCGACCACCTGGCTCTGGCCCGTTGCAAACTCAAGATCGGAGTTCTGATTACTGTAATTTACCCCGGCAGTGGCGCGCAATGCGGGCAATGCTCCTGCATTGCCCAACGTGGCACTATTCTCCGCCTGTTCACGTTGCAAAGCCACTACATACAAATCGTGGTTGTATTCCAACGCCGCAGCAACAGCGGCATCCAGCGACAACAAGGTTGGCTTAGCGTCCTGAGCAACGGCACTGAAGAATCCTCCACAGAACAACAAAAAGGTTAGGACTTTATTCATGGTCTTCGGTTTTTTTCAATTCGTTAAAGTAGGCCTCGCTCGCCATCTCTTTAATGGCAGGCTCCACCGACTCGCGCGTCGGCCGCACACCCGTCCAAAAATGTTTCAAATTCACACGCGAATCATTGACCAATGCCATAAGCGATGGCAGCACCACCAGTGTTAAGAGGGTTGCAAATCCGATCCCATAGGCAATTGAAACCGCCATTGGAATTAGAAATTGGGCTTGGAAAGAAGTCTCAAAAATCAACGGCGCAAGCCCCGCAATAGTGGTTACCGTAGTCAGGAAAATTGCACGGAATCGGCTCAATCCGGCGTTGTAAATCGCCTCATACACTGGTTCGCCACTTTTAACATTTAAATTATACTTGCTGACCAGCACTAAAGAATCGTTCACAATAATTCCAATCAGCGCCACCACTCCCAAGAAACTTAAAATAGACATCGGCATCCCGTGCAGCCAGTGTCCCCAAGCCACACCGGTCATACTCAACGGAATTAAGAGCATAATAACAATGGTCTGTACCAAGGATCGGAATGTAAAGGTGATCGTCAAAATGATGAGGAAAAGAATCAAGGGCATGACCGTTTTTGAACTATCCTGCGTCTTTTGACTCTCTTTTTGTTGGCCTTCGTACCGCGCATCAACGGAGGGATATTGCGCGAAAATTTCCGGCAAAATATCACTTTGAATTTGCGCTAAAAGTGCCGGTGCTGAGCCGTTCGGACTGGTTAGATCGCTCTCCACACGGAATTCACGTTGCCCGTCCAGGTGATTAATGTTCACTGTTCCACGTTCTATCGTGTAGGTGGCCAATTCTCTTAATGGCACACTTCCCTGAGCTGTCGTGATGAGCAATTCCTCTAAGTCCCACAACTTCTTGCGGTCCTCTTCAGCCAAACGCACCCATACCTTCACCTCGTCTTCGCCGCGTTGCAAGCGTTGCACCTGCGCACCGAAGAAAGACTCGCGTACCTGGGTCATTATACTCCCGGGTGTCAACCCCAGGTAACGGGCTTTATCCGTCAATTCCAGCGTCACCTCGCGAATTCCCTTCTGATCGTTATCAATAACGTCCGTCAAGGCATCCATACGCTTTAGCCTTGATTTTAAAATCTCCTTCGCCGCTTTTAACTCCTCCAGATCGTAAGACACCAAAGAAATAGAGATCGGCTTACCAAAAGCCTGGGCACCACCGAAGCTCAAATTATCCGCACCGGGAATTTCACCAGTCGCCTTTCTAATGTCATTTTGTATGAGGAAGGACGGTGTCAAACGCGTTTCTGAATCCAACAGATTGACGTTTAATCGGGCCTTAGAGGTCAGTGGACCTATGTTTTTCTGTACCGCAACCACAACATCTAAACCGTCCTCGCGTTCCGCTTTGTATTGCTCATTTACGCGCCAAACGGCTTCCTCGATGTGGTTGATCCATTTTAAGGTCACCTCGTCGTTCGTACCGGCCGGCATATCAAGACTGATATCTAAGTTATCGCGCTCAATGAACGGGAAAAACTGCGTCCTTATGATTCCTCCGCCAATAGCGCCAAAAAGTCACCAGCATGATTGCGAAAAAGAAGGCAATAGTGACCAATTTATTGTTGAGCGACCATTTCAAAAACGGCGCATAATAGCGGTCTCGAACCTTGAACAATGCTCCAGTGGCTATGCGCTGCACAGGATTCATTTTTTCATTGCGCTGCAGCTTTGCGTGACTCAAGTGAGTGGGTAGGAAGAGTAATCCTTCTACCAGCGATACCGCCAGGGTAGCGACTACGATAAAAGCCATTTCAGAGAAGAAATCCCCCGGTCGTCCTGCCAAGAAAAAGAAGGATGAAAAGGCAATAATGGTAGTTAACACCGCACTCACAACGGAAGGAATTACCTCTAAAGTGCCGTCTAAGGCTGCACGCATGAGCGGCTTTCCTTTTTCAAAATGTGCATAGATATTCTCCGCAATCACGATCCCATCATCCACCAAAATTCCGATCACTACGATCATTCCAAAGAGCGAGATCACATTAATGGTAATGCCAAACTGGGTGGCGAGAATGAACATTCCTGCAAAGGATACGGGAATACCTATGGCAACCCAAAAAGCCAAGCGCCAATTCAAGAATAACGTCAACAGCAACAGCACCAAGAAGAATCCCAACAAACCGTTTTCAAACAACAATTCCTTGCGTTGTTCTAGGGTTACTGAAAAATCTCGAATCACATCGATCTGCATGTTGCTGTTGGTCGCATTGTAATCCGCTACATAGCTGCGTAAAAACGCACACGTTTGCAGTAGATCTTCTTCATCCGTATTGTTCACAATGAGCTCTACGGAAGGAATGCCGTTGAACTGCGCGCGCGTGGGCGCATCCGCCCAGCGATTTCTAACGGTACCCACATCTTTCAAACGGAGCGTCTCTCCGCTCGGACGCGTGTAGACCACAACGTTTTGAAGGGCTTCGGCGTCGTATTGCTTATTCCGCGAGCGAATGAGCATTTCTTCTTGGGTACCTTTAATGGTCCCTCCTGTGATATCCAGATTCGTGGTGCGCAATGCCGTCGCAATCTGGGTCAAGGTCAAATTATACTTACGTAGGGTGCTCTTATCTAAAGCAATTTCTATTTCTTCATCAGGAAATCCACCTAAGGAGATCTTTGAAATACCCTCCACTAAACGCAGCTCGCGTTCAATGCGTCGCGCCTCCTGTTTCAAACTGATCAGATCTACACCTTCGCCACTCAAGGCCATGCTCATTGCGAGGGTGAGGTTTTCTCTTTTCGCAACACGAATAGGTTCCATGCCGGTCGGAAATGATGGAACACCTTCTACTGCATTTTTCACATCCTCTAAAACGAGGTCGGTATCGTAGCCTTTGATCACCTCAACGTTGATTACCGCACTGTTCTCTGCGGAGGTAGAAGTATATTGCTCAACGCCCGTGAGCCCTTTGAGGTTCTGCTCAATTTTATTAACTACACCCTCTTCCATTTCTTCGGGTGAAGCACCAGGGTATACGGCGGTAACGGTGATGTTCCTTGATTCAACTAAAGGAAAGAACGTTGTGTTCAGTGCATTATAGCTGATCCAGCCGAAAAAGAAGGTCCCTATCAGAAGGGTATCTACCCCAACCGGGTATTTTATAAAGAATTCTATGAGTCGTTTCATCGCTGGCTTTGGGTTAGTTCTTTACCACTTCAACAAGCGTTCCTGAGGCCGCTTTCAAGGTGGGTGCATCCACCAACCACTGGCCGTTCTTCAACCCTGTAATGACAATGTTTTCATCGAACCATTCTACTACTTGAATCGCTGTCTTCGCCAGCACGGAATCCGATTCTACGGTGTACACGTATTCGTTATCGAAGACCATGTATGCCGGCACGCGAAGCGCATCGTACACTTCAACATTTGCAATGGTTCCTGTAAGGTACATCCCTTCCTTAAGATCATTTCCCTTTACGGTAGCGATCAGATTGATGCTTTGACTTGCACCGTCCACTACTGGACTGATGCGATCTACCTTACCTTTCCAGCTTCCATTGCGATCAGGGCTCTTGAAAATGATGGACTGGCCCAATTTTAATTGGTCCGCATAGGCCAACGTTACCGCACCTTTCAGCTCGTATCCCCCTGTTCCCACAAAGGTTCCCAACGCCCTTCCCGGACTTACCAGATTCCCTTTCCTTACGGACGCCTGCGCGACCTTACCGTCAAACGGCGCACGAATACTGTACTTTTCCAAACGCTCTTCGGCACTTTTTACCTGATAGAATGCACTTTGAATACCACGTGCGATCAAGAATTTTTCGAGCTTCGACTGCACGGATGGCAGCTCCGGCAATGGAATAGATAAACTCAATGCATCATAATACGATTCCCACGCTTGGTAGGCTTCCGGATAGTCGGCACGTACATCTGGCAAAATGGCCAAAACACTGTTAATGAAGTTGCCCTTCAAACTCATTACATTCGCTTTAGCCTCGGCATTATCCAGTTGCAATAAAACCTGACCTTTTTTAAACGCTACACCTTCTAAAAACGGCGCATCACCGCCCATGAAGGTTCCACTAACTTCAGCCAAAAGATCTACGCGCTCGGCTGCATTCAATTTTCCATACACCGTTATTGGAAGCGCAACAGTATCGTTTGCCACTGCGATCACCTTTACACGCGGCTTGATCTTCTCATCCCGTATTTCCTCTTTCGTCGCCATCGCACTGAGCTTGCCTTTGACGAAAATTCCTACCGCGAGGATCGCCACAGCGACCACACTGTTTCTTATGAGTTTACTATTCATGTGTATTTAGGTTATATTTAATTCTTGTTCTATGTTTATTTTAAGTAAGTACTCACTCATTAATGAGTAGTTCACGCAACCCACGCATAAGTTCCGAAGCATGTACTTCATCTTCGCGAAATGCTAATAGCAATGACCGTTCCAAAATTTCAATAGCGACGCACGCCACTGCTTCGTCTGCACCGTGTCCTACACTAGAAACGGCCCAGCGCAGGCGTTCCAACACAAAAGCATCGAGCATCCGACTTTCGGGATTTTCTTGTGTCATTCGGATCATCGCCACCCAGGCCAGAACCTCAGTCTGATTCGTCGAGACATTTAGATCAATGGAAGTAAAAGACCGCAGGACTTCCACAGGGTCTGCATCATTTAAGCGGCCGTATATCAACGAAGCACGCGCACGCTCTCCGGCCGACAAAACTGCCGAAGCCAATCCTTTTTTAGATTTGAAGTGCCTAAAAATCAATGCTTCACTTACACCTGCGTGCGCAGCAATCTTTGCTGTCGAAACGGCAGAAAACCCGTGTGCAGCAATAAGCGTTTGAGCGCTTTGAAGTAAAGCTTGTTGTTTTTCAGTCATTGTGAGTATTCACTTACAATGATACGAAAATTACTGCATAGAGTTAATGTGCTTCGAGCCAAGTTTTACCCGTGCCCACTTCAGCAATCATTGGTACAGCTAAGTCTACTGCGGCTTCCATTTTTTCAACCACTAATGCTTTAAGGGCATCAAGCTCGTGCGCCACGGCATCAAAGACCAATTCATCATGAACCTGAAGCAGCATCTTCGACTTTAATCCTTGTTCCCGCATGGCTCGATCAATTTCGATCATGGCAAGCTTTATAATGTCTGCTGCAGAGCCTTGAATAGGCGCATTCACTGCGTTGCGTTCGCTGTGGCCTCGAACCACCGCATTGCGACTCTCAATATCTTTGAGGTACCTGCGTCGACCGGTAATGGTCTCCACATACCCGTGCTCACGTGCAAAAGCAACTTGCTCATCCATGTACGCTTTAATACCAGGATAGGTGCGGAAATAACCGTCGATTGCAGCTTTAGCCTCGGAACGACTCATATCTGTTTGTTGGCTTAAACCAAAGGCGCTTACCCCATAGACTATTCCGAAATTGACCGTCTTGGCGTTAGAACGTTGCTCGCGAGAGACTTCTTCCAACGGTACTTCAAAAACCTTTGCTGCCGTAGCCTTATGAATATCCTCACCATTGCGGAACGCCTCGATCATCGCAGTATCATTTGCCAATGCCGCAATCACACGCAACTCTATCTGACTGTAATCTGCCGCAAGCAAGAGGTGCTCCTCATCCGCAGGAACGAACATGGCACGCACGCGGCGCCCGTTTTCAGTACGTATGGGTATGTTCTGTAAGTTGGGATTGGTAGAACTTAAACGGCCAGTCGCAGCAACGGTCTGGTTGTAACTCGTATGAATACGCCCAGTTCCAGGATGAACCAATTCCGGAAGCGCATCCACATAGGTGCTCTTCAATTTTTTTAACTCGCGGTAGTTCAAGATGGCATCCACAATCTCGTGTTTGCTTCTGTACCCCTGCAAGATGTCCTCTGATGTGGCGTATTGTCCAGTTTTTGTTTTCTTGGGCTTATCCGATAATTTCAAATCTTCGAAAAGGACCTCGCCCAGTTGACGGGGGGACCCTACATTGAAGGGACGGCCAGCTAACGCTACAATATTTTCCTCGAGCTCCTCTATTAATTGGCCCAATTCATGACTGTAACTGTTCAACGCAGCCACGTCCACCTTAATCCCTTCACGCTCCATTCGCGCTAAAACAGGAACCAATGGCATTTCAATATTTTCGAACACTTTCGCGACACCCGTCTCTTTCAATTTTGGTGCAAAGACCTCTTTCAACTGAAGGGTGATATCGGCATCTTCGGCAGCATAATCTGTCACCACCTCTACAGGCACTTCACGCAGGGTTTTCTGTGTTTTGCCTTTTTTGCCCACGACACTTTCATACGAAATGGTCGTGTACTCCAGATAGGTCTCCGCAAGAATATCCATTTTGTGGCGCATATCCGGCTGCAGCAAATAATGAGCAATCATGGTATCAAACAAAGGACCACGCACTTCCACGCCGTAATTCAGTAAGACACCGATATCGTATTTTAAATTCTGACCAATTTTACCTACCGATTCCGATTCGAAAAACGGTTGGAATGCAGCGATCCACTCTTGCGCCCCATCGCGCTCCTGCGGTAACGGAACATAATATGCTTTCCCTGTTTCGAAAGCGAAACTCATACCGATAAGTTCGGCAGAGTGTATGTCTAAGGAGGTGGTTTCTGTATCGAAGCAAACCTCTTGTTTTTCTAGTAATAATCGGCCCAATTCTCGGGCTTCAGGCAAGGTCTCTACGCATTGATACAAATGGTCCACGGTAGCAATCGACTTTCTTCCGCTCGGGACATCTGCTACTGCTGCCGTTGCTTGGGGCTCACCAAAAAAGGCTCATTTGGTCATTACTGGCCAGTTCCACTTTCTTCGTTGGCGCGGGCTTTGCGCTCACTTCATCAGAGGCATCACGCTGCAAACCCAGTCGTCTGCCTAAAGTGCGAAACTCCAATTCTTCGAACAAATCCAAAAGCGCATCTTGATCCCACGGGTCGCGAGTAAGTGAACCCGGATTCAAATCAATGGGCACTTCAACGATTATGCGTGCTAGTTTTTTAGAAAGCAGACCCAATGCTGCATTATCACGTATTTTTTCACCCAGCTTTCCTTTGATTTCATCGGCATGTGCTAATGTTTCTTCTAAAGAACCGTACTGCTTTAAAAGTTTCGACGCTGTCTTCGCTCCAACACCTGGTAGGCCGGGGATATTATCCACTGCATCTCCCATCATTCCGAGGTAGTCGATCACTTGCTCAACGCGATCCAAGTCAAACTTCTCACAAACTTCAGCTTCACCCCAAATTTCCGGCGGATTGCCACCACGGGCGGGGCGGTACATGAAAATATTCGGCGACACCAATTGGCCAAAATCCTTATCGGGAGTCATCATGTAGGTGGTATACCCTTCTTTCTCAGCTTGCTTCGCTAAAGTCCCGATCACATCATCTGCCTCGTATCCAGGAACGCCCAAAGCAGGAATTTTAAACGCCTCGAGCAACCGGTGAATATAGGGTACGGCCAATTTTATGGCCTCCGGTGTTGCATCGCGGTTCGCTTTGTACTCAGGAAAAATCTCGTGACGTTCCGTTGGCTCAGGCAAATCGAAACAAACGGCAATGTGTGTAGGGTTCTCTTTCGATAACAGATCGAGCAGTGCACTAGTAAATCCGTAAACTGCACTGGTATCTAATCCACCAGAAGTTACTCTTGGATTTTTTGCAAAGGCAAAGTATGCCCTGAAAATCAGCGCGTAAGCATCTAATAAAAACAGTTTTTTCTCTTGATCTGGTGTTTCTTGACCCATGGAATAGATTTTGCGTGTGGCTACGGAAAAATAAGGGAAGTAAGATAGCTACTTCGCGGCAAATACCGAGTTTTGCAAGCAAAACAATCCTACCCGCATGGCGTTGTTATTAAGCATCCACACAGATATTATGATCTTCAGAATATTCTTTACCCTTGGGTTCATGCTCGCCATCGACCTTTACGCTTACCAAGCGTTTAAAACCGTCTTTCGCAGCAGCGCCACACCCTATGTGTACTGGGGCATTACCATTGCTTATGTAGTGTTCTCGATCACTTTGGCTGCAATGATGACAAGCGGGAAAGTGGAATACCGCTACCTCAGCTTGCTCATGGGCGCCTCTATCCTGCTGGCCGTACCTAAGCTCATCGCGATCGGCCCGTTGCTCATTGAAGATGTAGTTCGGTTAGGCCAATATATTTTCCGCGGCGCAACCACACAGCCCACGGTCATGCCTGAGCGCAGAGCCTTCATTTCAAAATTGGCGCTTGGACTGGCTGCCATCCCATTCTTAGGCATTATTGATGGGATTTGGAAAGGCCGTTACCGCTATCGCGTCATTTCACATACCTTAGAATACGAAGACCTGCCCGATGCATTCGACGGCTTTACGATCGCTCAGATATCAGATATCCACAGCGGTTCATTCGACAATACCGAAAAGGTGCAGTACGGCGTCGACATGGTTACAGAGCTGGGGGCCGATTGCATTGTGTTCACCGGCGACATGGTCAACAACACGGCCAGTGAAGCAGAACCATGGATCCCTGTTTTCCAACGCTTAAAGGCTAAATCAGGGATTTTTTCCATCCTAGGGAACCACGATTATGGCGATTATTGGCGCTTTCCCTCACCCGAGGCTAAGGTCGCCAACATGGATAGACTAAAAGAAATCCATACCGAAATGGGCATGGATCTTCTACTCAACGACAGCCGCTATTTCGAGAGAAACGGCGAGCGATTATACCTTGCAGGCGTCGAGAATTGGGGATTGCCACCGTTTCCACAATACGGAGATTTAAACACTGCATTAGAGCAAATACCAGAAGATGCGTTCACTGTGCTACTAAGCCACGATCCGTCACATTTTGATGCAGAAGTCAAGCAACACCCCAACAAAATTCACTTGACGCTGAGCGGGCATACGCACGGCATGCAGTTTGGGATTGAAATCCCTGGATGGATCAAATGGTCACCGGTTAAATTCAAATACCCAAAATGGGCGGGGCTCTACCCTGAACAAGACGGGAGAATATTACACGTAAACCGTGGATTTGGATTTTTAGCCTTTCCAGGACGCGTAGGCATGTGGCCTGAAATCACGCACATTACCTTGAAGAAGAAGGCGGCGGTTTAGAATCGGTCCTTGTAGAGCTTCGACATGAAGTAAATGTGTGGTAAGCTTATGGCGCTAAGGAATACCAAAAAGTAGCTCGACCACGCCAACAGAGAGTTTTTATCGAATCTAAATAGCAATAGAAACAGCACCACGGCTCCGATGGTAAACGGCAAGGCTTTCATCCACATTTCCGTGTTCGTCCATTTGTGCGACAACTTTAAGTGGTTCCAACCCGACAGACTGTGTTGCAAGACAAAGTAAATCCCGAATGCAGTAGCCAACGGTATCGTCGCAGTCAAACCGAGTGTCACCACGGCAACCAGCCAAGGGATCGAGCGAAACCAAAGGCCCATAAAAAGTCCCAGCGTCAGCGCCATTCTGTAAATCATGTCCATGAATTCCGTTGACCATGTTACTTTACTAATACCCATGACTTCAAGCACGGTGTTCACTTCCATCGAATGAGGTATAAGTATCAATGTCAATAGTAAAGTCCCCCATAAAAACGAAAGACCAATACTAGGAAAGCCCCACTCGCGGAGGTCCGTTTCCCCCGAAATGCCAAGCGCTGTAAATTAAGAAGGCGGATAATCCTATGACAGGACTTGCAGCCCAAAACAAAATGACCATCAGCATGATGAAGCAGTAGCGTAAAATGAATTTCGGTAATCGGTCCTGGTTGGCGTGGCTGTAACCGTCTAATGCGCCATGGGGTATGCCATAAAGAAACAACAGGAAAACGAGCACGGCTTGCAGGCCATAAGTCACGGATAGCGGCATAAAAGCATCCGCTACGAGCGCTAAAACCGTGAACACTACTGGAGCCCAGCGCGCGGGCTTAGCTACAATTATAGCCACAAAAGAAGCCGCTAATGCCCATAAAAATTTCATGATGGGCAAACGCGCAAACATGCTTAACTCCCACTTAAAGGAAGATTTTTCATCTAAGAATTGAAAGACCTTGTTGGCCTTCTGAGTGTCGAATAAGGTTTCAAATATTTCTTTACCCCAGTGTGGTTTATGCTTCAAGATGTGCAGCAGCAGATGATCGTAAAAATTGAATCGATCCATAGAGCTCTTGGGCAAACGCAACCACGACGATTCTTTACGCTCCTGCACAATGCTTTCTGCCAATTCTCTCGCGTGCTCAAACATGCTCTTAAAAGCATAGCCTGTAGTAGCCTTAACCCTTCCTGCACGGGCACCTGTAGAAACAATACGTGCATCCTGATCCTTGACCTCGGCATATTGCGTCATGGGAATAACACCACGTTCCTCGTGTTGAATATCAAAAGACAAGCCTCTAGAAAGAAGATAATTTCGAAGATGATTACTGGCCAATTCATGCGGCAATTGTTCACTGCCGAAGCGCGTCATTTCCACCAAAGCTTCCTTAGTTCCGGTTGGAAGCACGTACATGAACTGCGTAAAACCGTTTTGAGGAATACTGAAATCCATCAACGTCATTTCATTCGGGGTCCAGTACGCTTCCTTGAGCTCAACGCGCCATCCCACAAAACTTTGCAAGACAAGCGGTCCCATGGGCTCTTTAATGTTCGGGGCCTGCTATCGAACACTTGCTGAACTTCCCACGAATAGTCTCCGCTTGAAACTAAAACGCCTTCTTGTTCAGTCCTTAAACCATCAACAGCGCCTCTAATCCAAACGATATTTTCGTGTGATTGCGCAACCGTTTTAACCTTATTATATAGTGCGCTACTTTCAACCATATAATAATGCTGATCTTCTAACGCCTCTAGACCATCTACCGTATCGAGCGTATCCCACTGGTGGAACAATACATCTTTGAGTTGCGTACGGATTTCATGTTTGGAATCTGCCCAAAAACAATAGGTCTTATCATTTTTAAGTTTTGCGTCGGGTTCAAGAATGAGTATTTTGAACTGGTGCAAGATGTTTCTACGCTCCAATTCAAGCAAAAGCAAACCATTTGCGGCACCCATTCCCAAAAAACCTATATCGTAACGCTCCATTGATTAAATGTCGATTAGACCCTTTATATTTAGCACAACATTTTCATGACTATTTTGTTCTATACATGTTGCTAAATAGCTGTATAAATAGCTGAAATCGATAAATATGGCTATAAATATGAGTGTTTTAACTTATTTTTAGTCTGTCGTGAACAAAAGTATTCTTCGTAAGTTAAGTGGTAGTTATAACCTTTAATTTTTAACACCATGTCATTATTTTTAGACGGATCTATGGGATTCGATCCGAACGATTACGTATCGTTCACATTCTTCGCCGGTTACATGGCGATGTTGGCCGCTTCAGTATTCTTCTTCTTCGAAAGAAGTAGAGTTGCAGACGAGTGGAAAACTTCAATGCTCGTTAGTGGGCTTATTACTGGTATTGCAGCAGTGCACTACTACTACATGCGTGATTTCTACGCTGCCGGTAATGGAAGTCCAGTTGTTCTACGTTATGTAGACTGGACGTTAACCGTTCCACTGATGTGTGTTGAGTTCTACTTGATCACAAAGAAAGCTGGAGGTACAAAGTCAATCTTGTACAAACTGATCCTAGCTTCAGTTGCAATGTTAGTTACCGGTTACATCGGTGAGGCATTCTACGCAAATGACGCTGTTTCTTGGGTATGGGGTGCTATTTCTGGTGCTGCTTACTTCTACATCGTATGGATGGTATGGAAAGGAGACGTTGCGAAATTGGCAAACAACGCTGGTGGTGCAGTAGCAAAAGCAAACAGTGCTTTGGCTAAATTTGTAATCATCGGTTGGGGTATCTACCCTATCGGTTACATCTTAGGTACAGCAGGTGGATTCTTCGGAATGGACCTAGGTATCGAAGCAAACGAGGAAGTACTGAACTTGTGCTACAACCTTGCTGATGCAATCAACAAAATTGGATTTGGTCTTGTAATCTACTCTTTGGCTATCGAGTCTAAGACAGAGGCGGCTTAATCATACGTTTCAGAGTGTTAGTGAGCCCCACGACGAAAGTCGTGGGGCTTTCTTTTTTAAATCATTCTATGCCGAGGCAACCCTCGATCTGTTTTTCGTTGTCTTACTGAATAGCATAGTATCTTTAAAAGATGAAAATCAAACTCCTTTCCCTATTCCTCATCCTCACATTGCCCTCTTTAGGGCAACATGCGGGTATGCATTCCTACACCATTGACCTCACGCAAGTGATAGACGATCGAGTTAAAGTTTCCGTAGATGCTAGATCGCTTCAATTGACCACAAAACAGCGTACGTACAACTTTCATTTCCCTGCAACCATTCCGGGCACCTATGCCACGCTAGACTACGGTCGATTTATTCAAGATTTTCAAGCTTACGGCAGCGATGGAGCATTACTGAAGGTTAAACGAAAGGACAATACTTTTACCATCTACGGAAAACCTGAGCGCCTTGAATATTGGGCCGACGACACATTTGATGCGCAAATTCGCAAGAATAAAGTATTTGAACCGGCGGGAACGAACAATCAAGAACGCACGAACTTCCTTTTAAATGCCGCAGGTTACTTCGGCTTTTTCGAAGGACAGGAAGACCTCCCCGTATCGCTCGAGATTACTAAAAGCCCCAGCCTCTTCGGCCTAAGCGCTATGGAAAGCTACAGTTACGGTAATACTCAGAATTTCTATGCACGCAATTACCATGAATTTCTAGACTGCCCAGTAATGGTCAGCCGGCCTGATACCACTTCATTTCAGCTCGGCGGAGCCAAAGTAACCATAGGTGTCTTTACTGAAAATGGACGTGAACTATCAGAGGAGATATATGCGCAGGTAGCGACCAGTATGAAGGCCATTGAAGCCTTTTTTGGAGGGCTATCTTCCCGTAGATAATTATGTCTTCATTTTTTATATCAAAGACCATACAGAATTCGAAGGACTGTTTACCGGCCAAGAAATTAAAATTGGAACAATCATTAAAGCCATCCGAACACTTGCCGGTAAAGGGTTCGGAGCGCTGGAACACGGCAACAGTTCCGTCTACTATTTGCCTGACTTTGGCGGTACGACAGTATTGGATGGAATGGCGGACGTATGTATTCACGAATTCTTCCACATTCTCACTCCTTTGGGACTGCACAGCGAGGAGATTGGCAATTTCAACTATATCGATCCTAAAATGAGCCAGCATTTATGGCTTTACGAAGGCATCACTGAATACTTTGCAGGCATCAGTCAACTAAAAGGCGAGGTCATTGATGAAGAAACCTACGTACGAAACTTACTTCGCGGTAAAATCAGAGCGGCCGACCGCTACCCGACAAAGAAAATGTCGTTTACCGAGATGAGTGAAAACGTTTTAAGGAACCCGTATAAGAAACAATATGCTCAGGTGTATCAACGTGGAGCACTTATGGGCGCATTGCTGGATATCCGTATTATGGAATTAACCCAAGGGCAAAAAGATCTACACGATGTGATCCTTGCATTGCGCGAAACTTACGGTCCGGAAAATAGTTTTAAGGATGATGCCATCATTAGCGAATTCGTAGCCTTAGTGCATCCAGATCTTCAGCAGTTCTTCGATGATTACGTTACTGGACGTGAAGAGTTGCCTATAAAGGCTTATTTAGAAAAAGTTGGGATTGCCTATGACCGTCGGTTTGAGGGTTCTGTTGTGATGGACCCACTGCGAGATGTCGGGTACAAAATCCGAAACGTTCGTGGCGCAGACTACGTCGAAATCAAGAAGGTTACCAAAGAGAATCCCTATCAACTCAAAGAAGGAGATCGCGTGGTCCGTTACAGCAAAGAATTGGACAATGTATACGGAGGTCCGGCAAAGGGAACTGCTTTACTTCTTGAAGTTACCCGTGGAGATTCCTCATTCAGCATTCCTTATGAGGTACAGTACAAAGCAGGTACCAAAAAGTACTTTATTCGCTTTCACACCAACCCAACGGCTGAGCAATTAGCGTTACGAAACCTCTGGTTTCAGAATTAGGCACAAAAAAACCAGCGTTGCACGAAACGCTGGTTTTAAATAATAGAAATCTACTAATCGTGACTCCCTCGTTAACTCATGAGCGAAAGTGACAAAATTTTATTTCTCATCGAGTGTCCCGTGCCGGACAAACTTAGGACAACTGTTAAAGTTGCTGAATATAAGCATCTAACGACTCATCTTTCTCTAGAGTAATCTTCTTTTTGAGTCGGTATTTGGCCTTTTCGACAGCAGCCGGACTAACGTTAAGAACCGTGGCGATTTCTTTATTATTCATCTTTTGACGTATGAGATAACTCAATCGAATCTCCCCTTTGGTCAAACCCGGATGAACAGCGATCAATGTATCTGAAAATGCATCGTGCAGGTCCTTGTAATTTCGTTCAAAATGATCCCAATAGTTCTCACTCTGAAGTTCACGGTTCAGTTCTCTGATTAGTCCACGCAACAAAGATTTCGTTTCCGTGGATCGGTTGGGCATTTTGCTTTCGCTATCCAGTTTGTCTTTAAATTCCTTTAATAGCTCCACACGGGAAGAGGTCTTGAGCAATTGGAAGTTCAATTCGTCCGTTTTTTCTTTGGCCTTAGCCTCCATTTCGCCCGCTTTAGCTGAGAGTAAGGCTTTTTCCGTTTCAAGCAGTTGCAGCCTGGTTTCTTTTAGTTTACGCTCTTGATAGACCGCAATAGAGCCGCCCACAATCACAAAACTCAATACTACAAGAACGATGCGAAACCAACGCTTCTCCCAAAGGTGCGCCTTCTGAACGAATGGCACTTCGAGAGCGCTCAGTACGGCACCTGCATCGTTCCGTAACTCTAATTTTAATCTATAGTTGCCCGGTCGCAAGTTATTTAGGGAGAAGGAACGCGAACGTGCGTTTAGCTGGAGCCATTGGTCAGAAATACCGTCTACTTGGTAAAATACGGTGCCTCCCAACATGCCTTGTTTTCCGATCCATTCGTAATTGAATTCAATCGAATTGACGCCTGCAGGTACAATCAATGCATTCTCCTCATTGTTAATCCCTGTGTACACCGGATTCTGCCGGATCTCATTGTCTTGGTAGATACCTGTTATGGCCAATTGGCCCCGGTCCTCAACCTCATTTTGTTCGATCCGATACGAAACTACACCGCGATCACCACCGATAAGTAAGTCATCACCCCAAGGCAACAACGACTTTCTATTAAACAAGCTGATGGACAGCTCCGACATACTCGCTTCCGCCACGATGGACGAAGCCTGATCTTCTTCCGAAAGTCTTAACAATCCATTACTCGAGGCAATCCATAATACGCCTCGATAGGAAGTCAAACCGTATATCGAAACGTACGTAGATGGCGCAATAAGCGTATCAAAACCCGAAGGGTCACGCTATAAAGCCCACCGCCTTCTGTCCCCACATAAAGCTTGTCGTTGTGTTGTTCAATGCTGAGTATGGGATGGTCTAGGGACCAATTCGTATAGGACAAATTCGATTCAATACGGTACAGCCCTTGAAATTCAGTAGCGACCCAAGCGGCATCGTCATACACCTTCAAATCCATGATGTTTCTGCCTACTTCCCAAGGCGAACGCCAAGGCAGCGTAAACTCTTTACCGTCCCATAAATACAATCCTCCGAGCGTACCCACCCATATAGAATCGCCTTTACCTTGCGCTAAAGACCAAATGTTATTGTTGCCTAACCCATTCGCTATAGGTGTAAATGCAACAAACCTGCGCAGCAATGAACCGTCTTTATCGTAGACAAATATCCCCTCGTTAAAGGACCCTAGCCACAAAGTGGAATCTGATGTGAGTAGCATGCTCGGGGTAACCTTAGGCATTGCCGTAGCGTCCGCCTCTTCAGGTACCCAACCTTCCTCAGTCCTTTTGTATAGCACTACACCGTCGCCATCAAAACCTGCCCACAGCGTGCCGTCAACATTTTCTAGGCTCAAGGCACTCTGGATCCCAGAGGGAATAAATCTGTTGGGTTTTGCTAAAGGTGCAGATTGCGCCTCCTCGAGCGGAAAAATAGTGACACCACCATTGAATGTACCTACCCAAAATTCGTTGTTGATTTTAGTGAAGGCGTACAATTGGTCCGTCGTCATGCCAAGCTGCACAACGTTTTTGGTAAACTGCCTCCAATGTTCACCGTTCCATACCCACATGCCGTCACCGTCTGTACTGACCCAAATTTCACCTTCATGAACCGCCACATCGCGTGGATTAATCACCCAAGGAGCAACCGGTAGTGCCGGTAAACGTACAATCTGTCCGTTTTCCACCAGAACAATGCCTTGATCTTCTATTCCTATAATGACCTTCCCTCCGGCCACGGTGACCGATTTACGGTAACTGTCATACACATCGCCTGAAGCAATTGATAGGATGCGTCTTAGCGAATAATCGTAATACAACAGGTGGGAGCCCGAGGTTCCGAGCCAAAGCGTATCGCCTTGTTGCGCGAAATCAAAACCAAACAAAACATCTTCAGGAGCATAATCAAAGCCCAAACGCTCCCAACCGGAAGCGCCCTTGCGAAGCGCATAAATACCCTCACCCGCCGTTGCGGCCCATAGCGTGCCGTAGGAATCCTCGAAAATGGACATGACCGTGGTACTTAAAGGCAACTGCGGAACCGCTGCATCCGCGATGGGCTGCAATCTGTGTATGTTGTAGGCAACTATACCTCCTTGCTGCAGTCCAATCCAGAGAATCGAATCTTGTGCGACGCATAGACTCTGTACATTCGTTGTTCTTCGCGCCGTTGTTTTCTCCAGGAAAGGCACCAATTGGGCCCTACCATCATTATACCGATACAGCCCATCGCGTGTACCCATCCAGACAAAGCCCAGATCATCCGATGTTATCGCATAAACGGTCGGATGACCTAAACCTTGAACGGCGTCAATGTGGCGAATTCCCTGGGCCTTTAACCCAACAGCGAGCCACAAGAAAACGACAAGACATTTGATTCTTTGCATGGCGGAAATTTACAAAATGAAAAGGGGACCCTCGCGGGTCCCCTTAACACTTACTTACTAACCAAAAGGTAAGTGATTATTTAAGTGCAATGCGTACAACGCTTTCGCTCAAACCATTTTGAACGCGTACGATGTACATACCACGTGGTAAAGACGCAACGTCTAAACGTGCTTCATTCTCAAAGCGCTGCTCCAATACTTTCGCACCAGTTACGCTGTAGATAGCTACGTTAGAAGTTGTACCTGTAGTGTTTTCGATGAACAATACATCAGAAGCTGGATTTGGCTTCACTACGAAGTCAGCTGCTGCTTCTTCAATACCGATACCAGCACATGGACCACACTCTTCCCAACATTGAACGTCAAGAGTAGTATCCGCCTGAGAAATAGTCACTAGACGGTTCGTGAATGCACCAGTAGTCAACGTACATACTGAATCGGCAGTAGTTGGATCAAAGTTCTCTTGAATAGCCCAGCTATCCGCAGTGAATTTGAACTCGTAAGAACCTGGCAATAGAGAAAGTGTTACTTCGTATACACCGTCGCCATCAGCATCAGTCATTTCGTTTGCATCACCACTCCATCCGTTCATTGTACCTGAGATGTACGCAGTTGTAAACGCAGGGCTGTTCGTTACGGTCAGACTGGAACGTAACGTTCACCGGCGTTGCAGGAACAGGACAAGTACCGTCTGTAGTACACTCAGCAAAACATGTGCGGTAGTGGAAATCTCCCATCAAGCCCATAGTTGCAGAGTAACCTACCATATCACGGTCACTGTATGTACCCGCAGCACATGGCTTACCTACGATGTTCTCTTTTGCGCCCCACGAAGGATCGTTGGCACTCAAGAATGTGAACATACTGTAGAAACCGGTATCGGCAGCAAGCGTCTTAGAGTAAACGCTATCACCGATAGGGTACATCTCGTTATCTCCAGGAACACCGAAGCCAGAACCACCAGCTAAGAATACACCTGTTGAATCAACGGCTCTGTATGCCATGTTCACTTGGAACGTCATGTATACTTGGCCAGCTTTAGCACCACAAGATTCCCATGCAACACCTGGAAGGATGGTATCTCCAGTGAATGCAGCGAAACGGTTTGTGTAAGCACCTGTAGTTTTAGTACAAGCAGTACCAGAAGTCAAACTTTCTTGACCAGTCCATCCATCAAGTGTGAATTTGTACTCGATAGAATCAGCAGTTAACGGAAGAGTTACCGTCCAAATTGAATCACCTTCAGGGTCAGACATTGGGTTACAGGTACCACACCAGCTGTTAAAGTCACCATTCAAGTGTACAGTAGTGTACGACCCTGAATAGTCGCGCATGTCAACGATAAACGTGACATCCTTTTGTGCATAACCCAACATAGGCAAGCACAACATTAAATAAGCGTAGATTTTTTTCATGTTAAGCATTATTTATGGTTAGTAATTATTGAAATACACGTACATAGTCCACCGCCATATATTGTGGGAACACAGTGTTCGGTCCCACTGGCCCAGGCCAATCTCCTTCTACGGCGATGTTAAAAATGAAGAAGAATTTTTCATGGAACGCGGAAAGCGATCCAATGTTTAAAGTATTGTAAAGCACGTCGTCCACGTACCACTTCATGGAACCTTGATCCCAGATTAAGCTAAAGACGTGAAATTCATCGGCGTATTTACCTTGTGGCAAGCTTTTGGTCGCACCATGGCTGGCTTGGCCACCGGCATTCCAGTGTGCCGTTCCGTGCACCGTTCTATCGTTTGCACCGTCGCCCCCGATCAATTCCATAATATCTATTTCACCACACGAAGGCCATCCTACCGTGCCGATATTATCTCCTAGCATCCAAAGTGCAGGCCATAAACCTTGGCCGTAGGGAAGACGTGCTCGAATATCGATGCGTCCGTATTTGAAACTCTGCTTACCCTGTGTAGTAATGCGTGCTGAAGTAAAGGGTGCACCGCCGAAACTTTCGTCTTTTGCGGCAATAATGAGCACACCATTCTCAACGGTTGCATTGTTTGTTCCTGAACGGTAGTACTGACTTTCCTGGTTTCCCCAACCGGAAGCTCCGGTTTCGTAATTCCAATCGTTTGTGTTCAGCGACGTACCATCAAACTCATCATTCCAAACCAAATCTACACCGGGGTAAGATAATGGGGTTGTATATCCACTGTCCGACTGACCGCTATAACTGTCGTCATTCTCAAGGGTAATGACATTGAAAGGATTCGGAATGCTCACGTTCACCCCATTGGAATAACTGATCCAAAGCGTCTCATCCTGCTCGAAATCTACATCACCCAACACGGGAATGGAGATGGTCGCACGACTTTCACCTTTCGGAATGGTCGCTGTACCACTGACCTGCTCGAAATCTTCTCCTGCCAAAGCACTTACCTCTACCGTACTGTAGTTAAACGTCACCTCCTTAGCAGCCGGCTCGTTTAGACTAACCTGGTATTCGTAGGTGTTCGCTGAATTTCCTTCGACCACAACGACATCGCTGCCTGATAGCACAGGCGGTTCTGCCGTCTCACAAGATGTGAACGCAATGGCTAAGCAAAAGGCTACAAATAGTTTATTCAACTGCATAATAGGGGTTGGGGTCTGAACCAATTATTCTGAGTAAAGTGTGTAACGCCAAATCAATGAGCCACCACAATTCACTTCGATTTCCATGTAGCGGGTTGACCCATCGTCGGTCATACTCAAAATATCGTAAGTGATTTCAGCAACAGGATTGCTCACCTCACCTGTATTAGCAGCCTTTGGAAGACCGATGAAAGCACCCAGTCCAACCACTTTTAACTGGTCAACACCATTAACACCTGAACCCGGCAGTACCTCAAAACCATGTGTACCACTGGCCCATGCGGCCTTAGGGCCTGTCAAAATGGATTCTGGTTGGCAACCGTCAGCCGCCACACCCATATAGGTTTCGGCCCAGATATCGCCTTTGGTATCGTAAATCATTTCCAAATCAGAATTGAACGTCCATTCGTCGTCAAATGCACACGGACGGTCTGTTGCACCCGTCGCACCGATCGCCCACCAGGTAGAAGAGGCATCCGGTGGTCCTACCCAGAGTGCACCCGCCTGAGGTGCAAGTTTCCATGTGCGCGATGTACAATCGGTCAAAAATTCAGATGTACCGGCACAGACAAAGGCCGCATCTATTAAAATTTCAACTTGCCCTTGCGCAGTAGCGTGTCCACCTTGGTTGATTACGGTGTGTTTGATATCGTATACCCCCATTTTAGGGATGAATACTTCTACCTCTTCGCCAGTGAAAACGCCAACTCCGTCCACTTCCCATTGGTACAGGAACGGATCACCAGAACTCTCACTGGTCAACATTACTGTGTTCGAATCCACGAATTGCAGGCTGTAATCAGCCGTAGGCAATGGACCCAATTCTGTTTTGCCCGGTACCGTTGGTTCACACGATACAGCCGCAAATGCTAAGCCTAGAATGGCGAATAATTTGAATGCTTTCATTTTAGTAGCCTGAGTTTTGAGTTAATGCACCTTGCGATGCGTCCAATTCATTTTGCGGAATAGGTAAATACATGTGTTTCGTATCGTCCCAGTTGTCTAAAGTAGTCGCTGCCTTGCCTGTTCTAATCAAGTCATAGTAACGGTGTCCTTCTGTGGCCAATTCCATTCTACGTTCGTCGTAGATCGCTTCCAACAGTGCGCTGCCTGATGCGCCAATTCCCTGAATACCTACACGTGAGCGAACTTGGTTGACGTAGCTGCGAGCGGTTCCTTCTGAACCACCACTGCGCACGAGACCTTCAGCCGCCATCAGCAATACGTCTGCATAACGGATTTCGCGAATGTTATTTCCCCAGTTCAAAGCAGGCTCACCATCTGGTGGGAAGTTGCTTGCAAGGGGTGCATATTTCTTCATGAAGAACCCGGTATTCTGGTATCCTGGGCTGTACTCCGCACCTGCGAGGTTGTCCGCATCAATGATGGTCGCTGCGTAACGTGGATCGCCGTCCATGAACGATTCTAGATCCTCTGTAATAGGACAGAAGCCCCATCCTGGAGAATAATCCGGGCCGTTGTAATCGCGCATACCACAAAACTGTACACCCACATTTCCTTCGCTGTGACCAGAACCGAATCGGCCCCAGTCGCTTGTAGAGTTTTCAGAATACGTGATTTCGAAAACGCTTTCAACACCCCACTCGCCCGTTTTCTTGAAGATGTCCTCGTAGTTCAGCTCAAGGCTGTATTGACCGGAGTTGATGACCTCTTGACACAAGGTAGCTACCTCGTCCATGTTCGCATCGTCGTCCATAAATAAATAGACACGCGCAAGAAGTGCTTGTGCAGCACCTTTCGTTACACGGCCCAATTCAATGCCCGGAACGCTCACCGGTAAGTCCGGAATAGCCGCTTCCAATTCAGCGATGATGAACGGATACAATACCTCTGGACCTACCTGATTTACAGAATAGTATTCCGATGGATCCAACGTACTTTGAATCAAAGGCACATACCCAAAGTGGCGTGCGAGATCAAAGTAGAATTTCGCACGTAAGAAGTGTGCTTCTGCTTTCGAACGCGTTTTGAATGCTTCTGAAGCTGCATCAATGGCATCAATCTTCTCAAGGAAGAGATTTGCACGGTACACACCCTTGTAATTCTTGCGCCAAAAACCTGCTTGAGGTCCCAAGTTCGGGGTCCAAGTAAAGTTATCCGTTGCTACCCAAGACGGCTGATCCGATGCATCTGAACCACCCGCGTAGGTATCATCAGAGGCTACGTTCATTAAGAAGCGGTGCATAGAAAAACCGTACTGGTCATTCCATTGCAAAACATCATAGATACTTACCAATGCCTCGAACGCTTGTTCTTCTGTTTGGTAGTAGTTGATTTCCAAATCACGTCCTACTGGAGTAGTCGTTAGAAAATCTTTCGAACATCCGACAGATACCAGTGCACCCAGCTGCGAGTATTGCGAATGATTTGATTGTTGTATGAAGTGTCTTTTTCATCTTTCTAGCTTATTTGAAAGTGACGTTTAAACCAATGCTGTGTACACGCGCTTGTGGATAAATACCGCGGTCTACACCAAAACCTGCTCCGATTTCCGGATCAAATCCAGAGTATTTCGTAAAGGTCAACAAATTCGTTCCTGCATAGTAAATACGCATTTTACGTAGCATCAAGCGGTCAGCCACTGCACCCGTTAAATTGTATCCAACTTGAACATTTTTAATACGGAAGAAGCTTCCGTCCTCCACGTAGAAATCTGAGCTACGTGCAAAGTTCATGTTGTCGTCCTGGAACGTCAAGCGAGGGTAATCGTTAGAGGTACCTGGTCCTGTCCATCTGTCCAGCGCAGCGCCAGTCATGTTCGCTGTCGGAAGATCGTAACGACGCGTTGCATTGTAAATCTGATTTCCCCAAACTCCTTGACCGAAGATGGCGATATCCCCAGCTCTTGTATTGCATATCAATGTTGATACCCGCTGTCATGTCTGGCGTTGGATTACCGATAAACGTTCTGTCGTCCGCAGTAATTTCGCCGTCGCCGTTTACATCCACAAAACGGAAATCACCTGCAACCGCTCCTGGTTGTAGTGTATCGCCGTTTTCACCACCGGTGTGGGTGAACACTTCGTCTTGCGTTTGGAAAATACCGTTGGTTTGGTATCCGTAGAAGTAACCGATGGGCAACCCTTCTGAAATACGCGTTATTTCCAATCCTTGTGGACCCCACTGCTGGCCTGGTAAATATCCGCTTTCGTTACCCAAAAGCACTACTTCGTTTCTCAAGAAACTCACGTTCGCTGATGCAGCGAATCTGAAATCTTGCGTAAATGATTTTCATAACCCAATTCGATATCGATACCGCGGTTAGACATCGAACCGATGTTCGCAGTTGGCGCATCGTTACCAATGTAATCTGGTAATGGCGGACGCGTTTTCATATCGTTGGTAATACGGCTGTAGAAATCAATGTTAGCGGTTAGCCAATCGTACGCGCGCATTTCAACACCTACGTTGAATTGGCTCACGCTTTCCCAACGCAAATCTGGATTCGCCACCTGAGCAGGCGCCGTACCGTTGGTTAACACTTCACCGGAACCGAACGTGTACGAACGACCTCCGACAATCGTAGAAGCGTATTCTAAAGAACCTGCAGCATCGTTACCGTTCAAACCGTAACCTGCTTTTAATTTCATCGTGTTTACATTATCAAACACCCAGAAGTTTTCTTTGTGAAGGTTCCAACCTGCACTCACCGACGGGAAGTACCCCCAGCGGTAGTTCGCACCAAAGTTGGACGATGCATCTGCGCGAAGAATCGCTGTAGCTACATATTTTCCTTGGTAATCGTAATTGGCACGAGCGAAATACGATTCAATCGCGTAGCGCTCCCAATAACCACCATAAACTTGTTCGCTTTCCTCATTACGTGCGTAGTCGATCGTCGCGCCGTTGTACGTGCTTACCGGCACATCGCGCTTGCTACCACCGATGTATCGGCCTTGAACTTCCTGAGCACTGTGGCCAGCAAGACCGTCAAAGTGATGATCGCCAAAGTCCTTTGTGTAGGTAATGGTTTGATCCCAAATCCAAGTAAAGGCACGGTTAAAGTTGCTGTACACCATGTTGGTGTCTAAGAAGTTGGTTGCATTCAAATAATGTGAAGGACGGAAACCGTTGCCTCCATAGAACGCAAGGTCAACCCCCATGCTTGTGCGTGCTTTTAATCCTTCAGCAATCTCAAATTCAGCAAACGTGTTGTTGACAATTTTATCCGACCAACCGTAGTTGTTTTCAATCATATACGCAGCAACAGGATTTAAAACCTCTGAAGTTACACGGCTTGAAATTCCGTAAATACCGCCTGCATCACGAACAAGGTTGTTACGCAATACACCACCAGAGGTGTAAGGGGCTTGAGAAAGTACCGTAGGATCGGTCTCGTATAAAGGAGTGATCGGATCAATATTCATTGCACGGCCTAAAGGCGAACCAAATTCCGTGTTCTCCGCAACCGTTTGGCTTTCGTTGTGCGTGTAAGCCACATTCCAACCTATAGTGAAGCGGTCGTTTGCTTTTGTAATGGTATTTAGACGTGCAGATAGACGTTCAAAATTTGACTTCCCTTCCGCGACAATACCGTCTTGCTTGAAGTGACTGATCGATGAGAAGTAGGAACCGCGATCTGATCCACCAGAAACACTGAAATCAGTGCTGCGCATCAATGCGTTCTGATTAAATACGTGCTGTTGCCAGTTCGTTCCTTCGCCATAAATAGATGGATCATCATAAATAATTGGCTGACCAGCTGCAGCGGCCATTTCATTTTGAAGGGTAGCATATTCTGTCGCGTTGAGAAGCGGCAATTGCTTCCAAGAATTCTGAACACCCGTGTAGGTACTAAAATTCACCTCCATGCCTTTCGCAGAAGAACCGTTCTTAGTAGTCACAATGATGACACCGTTCGCCCCACGTGCACCGTAAATGGCTGCAGAAGCGGCATCTTTCAACACCTCTATGGTTTGAATATCGTTAGGGTTTAGGTAGTCAATACCTCCACCGATCACAACACCATCGACAACATATAAAGGATTAGATCCATTGATTGAAGATGTACCGCGAATACGAACCACCGAAGCAGCACCCGGCTGTCCGGAATTTTGGAGTACCTGCACACCCGAAGTTCTACCCTGTAGCGCAGTCTCTAAACGAGGCAACTGAAGATCTTCTAAGTCTTCCGCTTTTACGCTGGAGATGGCTCCGGTAACGTTGCTCTTTTTTTGAACACCGTAACCGACGACAACTACTTCATCCAAGGTGCTTGCAGCTTTGTCGTATTTCAGTGCAACTTTTACCGTTTTCGCGTCACCTAGAACGACAGATTTACTTTCGTACCCTATAAAAGATACATTAATCTTAGTTCCTTTCGTGGCGTCTAACGACCAGCGGCCGTCCATATCCGTCATCGCAGATTTCGTTCCTGCCTTCACTACTGCACCAGGTAATGGTGCGTTGTCCGCTGCATCTACCACAGTACCAGAGTATTGTGCAGTTGCAGTAAACATCATAAAGGAAAACAGAACGAGTAAGCTGTTTCGCATGCTGTGTTTTTGCATTGTGTTAAGTCTATTAGCGTTTAAATGTACTTTGTACACTCAAAAGTGTTAATCTATTATTAAGAACGCAACTATGGGTGCCGGACAAATACCGGACAGAATGTTAACGCCAGTAAAGTCAAAAGGTTCAGGGCAATTCTTAGTACAGTAAAGATGCAGAATCACTCGTCAAAGAAACCGTCAATATCGCGTCGATCTTTTTTAGTAGGGCGTCCCAATCCCTTTTGACGACTGACATTTCGCGCTAAACGTAGAAACGCCATTTTATCTAGTTCGACTTGGGGTGTTTTATTCTCAATGAGGTCAGCGACAAATTTTGCGCTTACCCGACTTTTAGGCAATGCTTTGATTTGAAAGACTTCATCAAAACCGTGGCGCTTAAGCGTAAAAATCGCCCTCTTTGACTTCACGGGACGGTTTCACTGGATGTTCATCCATATAAACGCGATTGGATCTCACCTGCTCGCCGGCTAAGGTGCGGGTTTTGTACAATCGGACACACCACAAGAATTTGTCTATACGCATGGCTACAAAATTGCACGTTTTCCACTAATTTCAAGCCTTCAAGATTAAAAATGATCGAATGAAGAAATCAGTACTCCTCGGGGCATTGGCCTTTAGTACATTATTTGCCTGTCAAAACGCAGATGAAGCGGCTACTGCGACCCCGGAAGAAAGCACTCAGGTTATGAATCACTCAGCAAAAGGCTACCAATTGTACACCGTGCGTGAAGCACTTACCGGTGCGGACTCCATCGCAGCCACCCTGCGGGCTACGCGCGAAATGGGCTATGAAAAAGTGGAAAGCTTTGGCTACATGGACGGCGGTTTTTTAGGCCTGAGTACCACAGATTTTAAAAACGCAATTACAGATGCCGAACTTAAAAGTCCATCTGGACACTATATGCCTCCAGAATTGGCCAGTGAGACTATGGGAACCATCGATCCAGCGTCCATTGAAGCGTTTTTAGATGCTGAGAGGCGCTCGAACAAAAATGGGTCATTATACCGTGGATGAACGAAGCGTGGCGCAACAAAGAAGGGTACGATCATTTGATTGAATACCTGATCCAATTAGGAGAAGCGGCAGCACAGCGCGGCATGGTCGCGGGCTGGCACAACCACGATTTCGAATTCGCCCCACTAGATCCCAACCAGCCCGGTTCTCCTTTTGCTTATGAGTACCTGTTGAACGCACTCGAGGGCAGCAATGTCATCTTTGAAATGGATATTCATTGGGTGGCCTTCGCCGGACAAAATCCAGTAGAATGGATGGCACACTATCCGGGCCGATTCCCTTTATGGCACGTTAAAGATTTTGCCGCAGATACCGCAACCCAAGTGCCCGTGGGGCAAGGCGTCCTGGACTGGGCGGAACTATTTGCCATGGCAGAAACCGCAGGGCTACAACATTATTTCATCGAACAAGACTTCTGTGCTGCGGACAAAGCCGTTCAATGTCTTGAAGAAAGTATAGTATGGGCCAAAGAGCAGCCCTTCATGAATTAAACTAAACTGCTCAAGCAGCGTTAACACCACTACGAACACAACTGACCTATGTACGGAGGATTAAAAGACCATTTGACCACACAACTTGAAGAGATCACAGCAGCCGGATTATTCAAACGCGAACGGATTATAACCACGCCTCAAGATGCAGTCATAAAGACTACTGAAGGCGAAGAGGTTCTGAATTTTTGTGCAAACAACTATTTAGGATTGAGCTCACACCCGCGCGTTTTGGCAGCGGCTCAAAAGACATTAGAAACGCACGGTTTCGGCATGTCATCCGTACGTTTTATTTGCGGTACCCAAGACATTCATAAGGAGTTGGAGGCAAAACTAGCGGAGTTTCTTCACTGCGAGGACACCATTCTCTACGCAGCGGCCTTCGATGCGAACGGCGGCGTGTTTGAGCCGTTACTTACCGCGGAGGATGCCATCATTTCGGACAGTTTAAATCACGCCTCTATTATTGATGGGGTTCGCCTTTGTAAGGCGCAGCGTTACCGTTATGCGAATAACGATATGGCAGATTTAGAGGCGCAATTGCAAGCAGCTGAAGGTGCCCGATTCAAAATAATTGTGACCGACGGTGTTTTTTCAATGGACGGTTATGTCGCCCAATTGGACAAAATTTGTGATCTCGCCGACAAATACGATGCATTGGTCATGGTGGATGAATGCCACGCCACTGGATTTATTGGCAAGACGGGACGTGGTACAGTCGAGCTAAAAAATGTGCTGGGACGTGTGGATATTATTACCGGAACTTTAGGTAAAGCCCTGGGCGGTGCAATGGGCGGTTTTACTACCGGACGAAAGGAAATTATTGAAATGTTGCGTCAAAAATCTCGCCCATACCTCTTCTCCAACTCGCTCGCGCCAGCTATTGTAGGAGCGTCGATTGAGGTGTTGAATTTGCTGAGTGAAACGACGGACCTTCGTGACCAATTGGAGTGGAATGTCAACTACTTCAAAGACGGCATGAAGGCTGCGGGATTTGACTACAAGGACGGAGAAAGTGCCATTGTACCGATCATGCTTTACGATGCCGCCTTGAGTCAGGAATTTGCAGATCGACTACTTGCCGAAGGCATCTACGTTATAGGCTTCTTTTATCCGGTTGTACCGCAAGGTCAAGCCAGAATTAGAGTTCAGTTGAGTGCTGCACATACCCAAGCGCATCTGGATAAAGCCATTTCAGCATTTACGAAAGTGGGCAAGGAATTGGGCGTAGTGGACTAAGGAAGTCCATTTTAACAACACTTTATCGAGGTTTATTAGAAGCTAAAAGCGCTCATCTGCAACCGTAGCGTTACTTTTGAGCCTCATTAGAACTACAGCACATGCTTATTCAGATTTTACAGTTCGTTTTAGGACTCTCCATATTGATCGTACTTCATGAGTTTGGTCATTATTTGCCTGCACGCTTTTTCGGCGTGCGCGTGACTAAATTCTACCTCTTTTTCGACTATAAATTTTCTTTATTGAAGAAGAAAATTGGGGAAACTGAATGGGGAATTGGTTGGATTCCATTAGGCGGCTATGTAAAGATTGAAGGCATGGTGGACGAAAGCATGGACACCGAAAACCTCAGCGAAGAGCCTGAAGAATTGGGAATTCAGAGCAAAACCGGCCTGGCAACGCATCATCATTCTTACCGGGGGTGTCATTATGAATTTCATCACTGCGTATTTTATATATGTGTTCTTATTGATGTCTTATGGCAAAGACTATTTACCAAACGAAAGTTTAGTAAACGGCATCTGGACCAACGAAATGGGGCTTTCCATGGGTCTTGAAAACGGCGATAAAATCGTGAGTATCGGTGATAAGATCCCTGAAAGCTACCGTGAGATCCCAATGGAGATTCTCTTGAGTCAAGAAGAAGATATTGTCGTAGAACGTGCTGGAAATTTAGTGACGGTGCCCATCACCATGGAGGCAATTGAAGATATGATCAGCAATAAGAAATTTGTTGGGCTTATCAACCCGCGAATGCCCTATGTCATAGGGGCGTTTGGTGAGGAAAGTGCTAGGAAGTGATGCAGGATTGGCTGTGGGTGATAGCATTGTCGGGCTTAAATGGACAGGAAATGCTGTTTTTCGACCAATACAAGGCGGCCTTACCGGCATTAGCCGGGCAAGAGATCGCATTGAGCATCTACCGCGAGGGCCGATGTGATACTGTGAAAATGACCGTGCCGGAATCTGGTCAAATAGGCGTATACAACACCGGAGCGGTGTTTAAATACTACGAAATCAAAAACAAAGCGTACACCTTTGCGGAGGCTTTGGGTGGCGCAGGAGGCGAGGTTCAGAATAAATTAATGAGCTACATCCGTCAATTCAAACTCATCTTCAATCCTAAGACGGAAGCGTATAAAGAAGTGGGTGGTTTCTTGACCATCTTGAAACAATACGACCAGGCGTGGAATTGGCGTCATTTTTGGGAGTTTACGGCATTCTTGAGCATCATGCTAGGATTCTTGAACATCCTACCTATCCCCGCTTTAGATGGCGGTCATGTGATTTTTACGGTCATTGAATGGGTGTCGGGGAGAAAGCCTTCGATCAAAGTACTGGAATATGCGCAAATGGTCGGTTTCTTCTTACTTCTGGCCCTGTTGATCTTTGCGAACGGAAACGATATCATAAAAGCCGTTTTCGGCGGGTAAATCCATGGATGCAAGCAGTACCATATACACACATCTCGGTCAGGTAAATGATCCTGAGATTCCGGTACTGAGCCTCCACGATATGGGCATTTTACGCGCAGTAAACGTGCTCCCAGAGACCGACGAGCGTCATGCCCAGTCGTTAGAGCGCTTTCCACACAAGCCATCCCGACGCTCCAAAGGAACATGCCGATCATGTCTACGAGATTGTCATTAGCCCTACCTACGTAGGTTGTCCGGCTATGGATCGCATGTCTCAAGATATTGAAGAGGCCATGTTTGTACGCCAATTGCCTTTTACCATCACCCAGCAACTGCAGCCGTCGTGGACCACAGATTGGATTTCTGAGGAAGGAAGAAAGAAAATGGAAGACTACGGTATTGCACCGCCTGTTTCCGGATCAGCAGATAAACGAGAACTCTTTGCGGAGGCGCCAAAAGTTCGCTGTCCCAAATGCAAAGATCCGGATACCCGAATGCTCAGTTTACACGGGAGCACAGCGTGTAAAAGCCAGTACGTGTGCAACAGTTGCCTAGAGCCGTTCGAATACTTTAAGTGTTTGTAAATCGGCCGAGGTGAAATGCCCCTCATGTCCTAACTTTGAGGAGCCCAAACACAGACTCATGTCAAAAAAGACCACTATTCCGTTCGAAAAAGCGTTCAAACTCATGGCCACGGCTAAGAGTATGGCTGAATTGTACGAGCGGGAAAAGGATACGACGTCAAAATATGTTCACGCAACGAGCCGTGGCCACGAATCGGCCCAGCTTGCGCTTGCCTTGCATCTAGAGCCAAAAGATTATGTCGCTCCATATTACCGCGACGACAGCTTGCTACTAGGTATCGGCATGACCCCAAAAGATTTAATGTTGCAACTGCTGGCAAAAGTGGACGATCCCTTTTCCGGTGGTCGCACCTATTACAGCCACCCAAGCCTCAACGACGCGGATAAACCAAAAATTCCGCACCAGAGTTCTGCAACTGGAATGCAAGCCATTCCCACAGCCGGTGTGGCCATGGGGATACAATACCGCGAGCAGCAGGGGTTAGCCAGTAAAGAGGAATTGGGCGGAATCGCCGTATGTAGTATTGGCGACAGTGCCATGACGGAAGGTGAGATTTCTGAAGCACTGCACATGGCAGCTTTGAAGCAATTCCCGCTACTCATGTTTGTTCAAGACAACGGCTGGGACATCAGTGCCAACCGGGCGGAGGTTCACCACAGCAATGCAGTGGAGTATGCGAAAGGGTTCACTGGTATTGAAGCCGTAGATATAGACGGGACAGATTTTGAATCGGCGTACACGGAATTGGGCAAGATTATCAAGACGATGCGCAAAGAGCGCCGTCCGTTCTTAGTTCGCATGGATGTACCGCTACTGAACCACCATACTTCTGGTGTGCGTAAAGAATGGTACCGCGACGATTTGGAGGAAGCGGCAAAACGCGACCCCTATCCTATTTTGAAGGCGCAATGTTTGAAGGCCGGGGTGAGCGAAAAGGAATTGGACCAGTGGGAAACCGAAGCGGGCCAATTCGTTCAAGCACAGTACGAAAGCGCCCTATCCATGCCAGATCCGCAACCCGCAGATCTACTTACCATGATTTCGCACCCACCCCCATTACTGAAGAGCGCGGCGAACGTGCGCCCAAAGGTGCTGAACCTACGGTAATGGTGGATGCCGCATTGTTTGCCATCAAAGAACTCATGGCAGCACATCCGGAAGCACTATTGTACGGGCAGGATGTCGGTGGAAGATTGGGCGGTGTGTTCCGCGAAGCAGCCACGCTTGCGCAAAAATTTGGTGACGAGCGCGTGTTCAACACACCCATTCAAGAAGCATTTATCATCGGTTCTACAGTCGGAATGTCGGCTACTGGGCTCAAGCCATTTGTCGAAGTTCAGTTCGCAGATTACCTCTGGCCAGGCATGAACCAATTGTTCACTGAAGTCAGCCGCAGCTATTACCTCAGCAATGGAAAATGGCCGGTGAGCACCGTCATCCGCGTCCCCATCGGCGCATATGGATCCGGCGGACCCTTCCACAGTTCTTCTATTGAGACAGCCGTGACGAGCATTCGAGGTATTAAAATCGCTTACCCATCGACAGGAGCGGATCTGAAAGGATTGATGAAATCGGCGTTTTATGACCCTAACCCGGTGGTTATTTTTGAACATAAAGGCCTGTATTGGAGTAAAATACCAGGAACCGAAGGCGCTAAAACCCCAGAACCTAGCGCAGACTACGTCATTCCGTTTGGAAAAGCGCGTATGGTGATCGAAGCGGAAGCTTCTGCAGTTACCTCGGGTGAATCTGCGGTAGTGGTGACCTATGGCATGGGAGTGTATTGGGCGCAAAAAGCGGCCAAAGCTTTCCCAGGGCAGATCAGTATATTGGATTTACGCACGCTCGCACCGTGGGACCGTGCTGCAGTCATGGCGGAAGCTAAAACTCACGGCCGCGTGCTCGTACTTACTGAAGAATGCAGCAGCCCCAGTTTCGCTCAAAGTGTGCAAGGTGCTATTGCCGAGGAATGCTTCGAATTTTTAGATGCGCCCGTGCAACTTCTGGGTGCAGTGAATGTACCGGCGATTCCATTGAACACTACCCTGGAACAAACCATGCTCCCGAACGCCGAAAAAGTGGAAGGAGCATTGCGCAGTTTGCTCGCGTATTAATAGGGACCAATTCAGTAAAAATGGGTACTTTAGTCGCTCAAAATCAGTAGTGATGAACACAGTATTTCTAGGGATCATGGGTCCCAACCAAATGATTCTCATCCTTGTGGTGGTTCTGTTGCTTTTTTTGGAGGCCGCAAAATCCCGGAATTAATGCGTGGTTTAGGTCGCGGTGTTAAAGAATTTAAGGACGGCGTTGCCGACGAAGAATCAAAGGACGACTCGAAAGAGTAAACCCATCCCAACGTAGCGCATATGAGTACCACGGCACAGGCGGTTGAACAGTTTTTGTCAAAAATTGACCAAACGAAAGACCTCAACATCTTTCTAGAAGTTTGGGCAGATGAAGCGCGCGCGCAAGCGGCGCAAGTCGATGAAAAAATAGCTGCAGGAACGGCAGGTTCCCTCGCAGGAATGGTCATTGCGTTGAAAGACAATATTTGCTACCGCGGACACAAAGTCAGTGCTGCGTCAAAAATCTTAGACGGTTTCGAAAGCCAATTTTCAGCCACCGCCGTTGAACGTTTGCTTGCTGCAGATGCGGTATTTATAGGCCGCACCAACTGTGATGAATTTGCCATGGGTTCTGGAAATGAAAATTCTGCCTTTGGCCCAACTAAAAACCCACACGACCCAACGAAAGTGCCTGGCGGTTCTTCAGGCGGCTCTGCTGCTGCAGTTGCAGCCGGTCTTTGCCATGCCGCGCTAGGATCAGATACCGGTGGATCTATTCGCCAGCCCGCTAGTTTTACGGGTACCGTTGGCTTCAAGCCTTCCTACGGCCGCGTCAGTCGCCACGGGTTGATCGCTTATGCCAGTAGCTTTGACCAGATCGGTCCGTTTACCACTTCGGTGAAAGACGCGGCCCGCATCATGGAAGTCATTGCCGGACCGGATGCTTTTGATGCCACCGCCATGCAAGAGCCCTTAGCTCCTGCACAAAAGGCCAGCCGAAAAAAGTAGCTTATTTAAAAACTGCTGTAGACAATCCCGCAGTGGACGAAGGCGTTCGCAAGGCGTTCATGACCCAATTAGAATTGCTTGAAAATGCGGGGGTCATCGTTGAGCCTGTAGAATTTGAGCTTGCTTGAATACGCTCGTTCCCATTTACTACATCATTACTACCGCTGAAGCCAGTTCAAACCTCGCAAGGTTTGACGGCGTTCACGCAGGTTACCGCCATCCAGAAAGTACCGATCTTGAGAGCGTATATAAACTCAGCCGCAGTGCAGGGTTTGGAAAAGAGGTTCAACGCCGTATTATGCTGGGGACCTTTGTGTTGAGCTCAGGGTATTACGATTCTTTCTTTGGCAAGGCACAATCGGCCCGTCGTTTGGTTCAGGAGTGGACCGACAAAACGTTGGAAGAATACGACGCCATTTTATGTCCTACTTCGCCGACTACGGCGTTTGAGATTGGGCGTGAGGTGAGCGACCCTACCGTGAATTATTTAGAAGATATTTTTACAGTTCAAGCAAATATTGCAGGCGTTCCCGCCGTTAGTATACCTATGGGCGTCCATGCAAACGGACTACCGATGGGTCTTCAACTCATGGGGAGCAACGGTGCGGATTTGGACGTATTGGCCATGGCCGATTGGATCCAAAACCACTAAGAATGCGCACGACAACTACCTTACTTTTTACTTTCATTTTTGCAGCCGCTTTTGGTCAAAACAGCGATACAACTGCCTTATCGACTGATACTACGACCACGGCATTAGCTGCGTCAACCACTTTAGATAGCGCGGCCTTGTGGGCACTGGATGATCGTCTTGCAAAATTGGATGCTGAGCATGTTTTTCGCACCGCTGCACAGATTAAAGTCATTGATACCGTACATCCGCTGCCCTTAACAGACAGCATCTTCGAGCACTACATGGCCGAATTGGACCAACGTACGCCGTTTGAAATGACCTACAATCCTGTGCGTAAATACATTGAGCGTTACCTCAAGCACGGTACGGCGCGGTTGAGTCGCATGATGGCCCACGGTCAATATTACTTCCCCATGTTCGAGGAACACCTCGACAAATATGACATGCCGTTAGAGCTTAAATATTTAGCGGTGGTTGAAAGTGCGTTGAATCCTAAGGCCCGCTCCTACGTTGGCGCGACCGGTTTGTGGCAATTCATGTACAGCACGGGAAAATGTACGACCTCAAGGTCAACAGCTACGTTGATGACCGCAACGATCCATTAAAAAGTACCGAAGCCGCGTGCCAATACATGCTTAAAATGTATGATGTTTTTGAAGATTGGAACCTCGTTCTAGCTGCGTACAACAGCGGTCCTGGCAATGTCCGTAAGGCCATTCGCCGCAGCGGAGGTAAAACGTCCTACTGGGAAATTCGCCCCTTCCTCCCACGTGAGACCTCAGCCTACGTCCCGCTCTTTATCGCAGCGACTTATGCGATGGAATACGGGCATTTGTACGGTGTAGGGCCCGCCGATATACCCGCCTACTACGTTGCAACCGATACGGTTCGCGTTACGAACCAACTGCACTTTCAACAGCTAGAACAACAGCTCGGCGTTGCATCCGACCTGCTGGAATTCCTAAATCCGCAGTACCGGTATAAGATCATTCCTGTTGTCGATGGCACCGATTATTTCATTACCCTACCAAAGATGAAAATGCCGTAGCCTTTAGAGCACAACAAGATTCCATTTACACCATAGCCGCCGGCTATTTTGAGTCGCGCGCGAGCACGATGCCAGAGTTCACCCAAATGAACGAACGGACGGTTCACCGCGTAAAAAGCGGCGAAACTTTAGGTCACATCGCTGGGAAATACGGCGTGGGGGTCAAGTGAGATCAAACGTTGGAACGGTCTAAAAGCGATATGATACGCGTGGGTCAGCGTATTGTCGTTTATCCGCGCCGATCTAAAACCTAGCCTGTCAGAAGGCTTTGGTCTACTTTTTGCCTAATTTCCAGTACTAATTCCTGCATTATGTTACGCAACAGCTCTTTACTCCCATTCACTGCTTCGCTCTCCTTTCTTCTTTAGTGGATGTGCAGAGAAAAACGCAGACGGTACCACTAAAAAAAAGGAGCGCATACTGCCCCCGTCCAGCGGAACTCACAGTGAGCTTTTACTGGTAATGCCTGATGCGCTTTGGGAAGGTGCACCGGGGGAAGAATTCAGAGCACTATACCTTGCTGATGTAAGAAGGGTTGCCTCAGGCAGAAGCCTATTTCGATGCTTCTAGAGTTGAACCTAAGGACGTCAATAAAATTCTTGCAGAAAACAAAGAGCATCCTTTGGGTTGAAAAAAGCGATACCTCGTTTGTGAAAATGCAGAAAGATTTGTGGGCTCGACCGCAACGCATCGTACGCATCACTGCACCTAGTGAAGAAGCAATAGCGAAGTCCATAAAAGAAAGTGCGAAGCAATTGATGGACGCTTTTAAGGAGCACGACATGGGCGTCATTCAGGGCAGGTTGAAGAAATCGTCTTATGCCTATACCCATGAGAACTTGAAGGATATTGGCATTAAAAGCATGCTGCTGCATCAAGGGTTCGACCCCACGTTAGACAAGGAAGATCTGAAAATTTTCGCAACGAAGACGGTAAAGACCATTCAGTATGTTATTGTGAGTGAACGCCCTATGTCTGAAGGTTTGGTCAGTGTTGATGCCATTATTGCGCACCGCGACAGCATCGGAAAAAATTATTTTGAAGGCACCTACGAAGGGTCGTTTATGTCTACGGAACTGATGATCCCGCCCAGCATTGAGAATACAGAAATCAGCGGGATGTTTGCCATTGAAACGCGCGGATTGTGGCGAATGAATGGCGATTTTATGGGCGGACCGTTCTTATCCTACACCATTTACGACGAGAAAAACGACCGCATATTGACCATCGAAAGTCTCCTGTATGGACCTACTGCGAAGAAGCGAAATGTAGTGTTAGAAATGGAGGCAATGATGCGTTCCATTAAGTTGTAGCAAAGCCGCCTATACTGTACCTTGGGGAGACAAACCCAAGGAAGCATGTTAGAAGTAACTACTAAGGAAGGTGTATTGACCATCACCTTCGACCGTCCAGACAAATTCAACGCATTCAACCGCGAACTTGCCTTAGGTGTGCAGGAAGCATTACGTCTGGCCGCAACGGATACAGCAGTGCGTTGTGTGGTCATCACCGGTGCAGGCAAAGCCTTTTGTGCAGGCCAAGACCTCGGTGAAGCCATCGCAGAAAATGGCCCAACCTTGCGCGATATCGTCGCGAAGCATTACAACCCCATCATTAAAGCCATTCGAAATTACCGAAGCCCGTCATAGCAGCGGTCAACGGCGTTGCTGCCGGGGCAGGTGCAAATATTGCGCTCGCTTGTGACATTGTAGTGGCACACGAAAAGGCCAGTTTTGTGCAAGCCTTCAGTAAAATTGGTCTTATTCCAGACAGCGGCGGTACGTTTACACTGCCCAGATTGGTCGGTTTTCAGCACGCGAGTGCACTGATGATGACCGGCGATAAGGTGCCTGCTGCTCAAGCGCAGCGTATGGGCATGGTGTATCAAGTGTTCCCAGAAGAACGCTACGAAGGAGAAGTTGCTGCATTAGCGCTGCGCATGGCTCAGATGCCGACTAAAGGTTTGGCATTGACTAAACGAGCGTTGAACGCGGCGGCAACGAATGATCTTAACACGCAATTGGACTTAGAAGAAGCACTGCAGACTAAAGCAGGAAAAACATACGATTTCAACGAAGGTGTTCAGGCGTTTTTAGAAAAGCGTGCACCTGAATTTAAAGGAGAATAAAATGAAAGTAGCCGTATTAGGTGCTGGTGCCATGGGCACAGGAATTGGACAGATTGCCGTACAGAACGGTTGTCATGTAGTGTATTACGACAGCTTCCCCGGCGCTACAGACCGCAGTAAAGCTTCGATAGAAAAGATTTTTAATCGGTTAGCGAGAAAGGAAAATTACGAGGAACAGAAAGAAGAAATGCTGGGCCGCATGCATTGGAGTGCAGATGTTAGACGCCGTTTCCGGGGCGGATCTTGTAGTTGAAGCCGTGATTGAAAACCTTGATGTAAAAAAGGACTTGTTCGCGAAAGTGGAGCCTGCTGATTTCTGATGCTTGGCTTTGTACGAACACCTCCAGCCTGAGCATCGCCGCACTTTCGAACGGTTTAAAACATCCGGAACGTTTCGGAGGACTGCACTTTTTCAACCCAGCACCGTTGATGCCCTTGGTAGAGATCGTGCCTGGCGTGAAAACCGGTGATGACTTTACGGAGACTATGGAAGCTTTAATGCTGGAATGGGGCAAAGTACCCGTTGTGGCTAAAGATACCCCAGGGTTTATCGTGAATAAAGTAGCCCGTCCGTTTTACAGTGAGGCTATAAAACTCTATGAAGAAGGCGTAGCAAGTGTAGCGGAGATTGATGCGGCAGTGAAAAGTATCGGGTTTCGAATGGGACCTTTTGAATTGACCGATCTCATCGGTCACGACGTGAATTATACGGTGACGGAAACCGTCTGGAGCCAATTCTTTTACGACCCACGCTTCCGCCCTTCCATCACCCAAAAAAGACTGAAAGAAGCCGGATTGTTCGGTCGTAAAACCGGCCGTGGTTTCTACAACTACGCTAGTGGTATGGACGCCGCAGTAGTGGCACAGGAAGAAGTGGAAATTGATCCCATGCTGAGTGAAAAAATTGTCGAGCGCATTCTATGCCTTATTATCAATGAAGCCTTAGATGCGGTGTGGCAGGGCATTGCTTCTCCTGAAAATGTCGACCTCGCCATGACTAAAGGAGTAAATTACCCCAAGGGACCCATTCAGTGGGGACGTGAAATGGGCTGGGACCAAGTGCTCGGCACCTTAAAACGCTGCCACAAACACTATGGGGACGACCGCTACCGCCCATGTCCGTTATTGCGTCACCTGAACACTGGAAATGCAGAATTGGGCGAGGGTCAGCTTACTGATAATTTTATGGTGTAGTGCGTGCACTCCTATTCATAGCACTATTATCGAGCACCTCCCTCTTTTGGGCAGCTCGCAACCTTTGAATGGGACGACGAGTGCTGTCACGTCGTAGGAACCTTTGATTCTACGAAAGTTAGCCGTGTCCAATTACAAGATGCCTTAGACCTCTTCGGAATCTACAACTATACTAGGATAGACAACAACCCTCTGCTGTTCAAACCGTATTCGTTGGAAGAACATCAGTCACAGCTGGGATGCCTACAATATTGAATCAGGGTAAGATTGTTCATCGAATAATGAATTGCACACTACCAGAAGGCACTCTTGGGAAAAAGCCCTGAACGAAGAGTTAGAGGAACTTCATTCGATTCTAGACCTGTACTTTGCCGAATACATTGCACTCTGGAAAATGATTATTCTTACCTTCGATTGCTCACTGGGCATGACCAAAACCCCTTGTTGGAAGAATATGTTGAGGCACTTTCTGGAACCGATGAGGTTTTTCTGGCTATGTTTGAAAAACACACCAAGCGCATGGCGGCTAAAAATGGCGACCCCCAACGCATTTTTGATCAAGCCAAAGACCTGTTGAAAGAGGAAAATTGGCGTGAACTTGCCTCCATAAACATGCTCACCTATGGTTGGCACAATGAGGCAAATCATGGGATCAAGCGGCATGATGAATACGATACCTTTTTCAATCTCTTTCTACCCTTATTCGAGAATCTTGACTACACAGATTGCTGCGAACTATGACCAAACCAAGCGACGAACTACTCAAGCGCGCCTATGCGCAAGATGCTTCCATCTACCAGGAAACGCCCGAATCTGTGGCCTTTCCAAAATCGGCTGATGATGTGGTCGTACTTGTTAAATCAGGCAAGCCACTGATCCCACGCGCCGCAGGAACCTCCCTCGCCGGCCAAGTCGTGGGCGACGGTACCGTTCTCGATACCGGCAGGCACATGAACGCCATTCTCCACATCAACGTGGAGGAGCGATGGGCAGAAGTACAGCCGGGTGTCGTACGTGATGAACTGAACCACCACCTTAAAGAATACGGACTGTTTTTCGGCCCCAATACCTCAACCTCCAACCGTTGTATGATGGGCGGCATGGTGGGTAATAACAGCTCCGGCTCCACCTCTATTTCTTACGGAACCACACGCGAAAAGCTGCTTGGCCTTGAGCTGGTCACCGCAGATGGCGTGTTACGCTCGATGGGCGCAATTGACTCTGAAGGGGTGCGAGAAATTCCGGAAGCCGTTGCACAATGGCTGGCAAAGTGGTCCCAAGCTTGGTCCACGGAAAACCTCGCCGACCATTTCCCGGATCCGAGCATTCACCGCAGAAATACGGGGTATGCGATCGATTTAATTGGCAACGATCCCGATGCACTCTTAGCTGTGCTATGTGGCTCTGAAGGAACTTTAGGCATTACCACGAAGATTCGTGTGGCCTTAGATCCACTACCTCCTACTCATGTCGCAGTAGCAGCACTGCACTACCAGAGCATGGACGATGCCATGGGCGCCACGCCTAAGTTGATGGCCAACAAGCCGTTCCAGCTCGAACTCATGGACCGCATCATCTTAGAATGTACGCGTGAGAGTAAAGAATATTCAAGCTACCGCGATTTCGTACAAGGCGATCCGGCTGCCATTTTATTGGTGGAAGTACGCGGTGAGAGCGAGAAAGAACTGACCGAAAATTTAGCTGCACTTCAGTGTGAGACCAGCTATGCTCGAGCCGAACTCTTTGGCGAGGACAGCGATAAAGTTTGGAAGCTCCGTGCTGCCGGATTGGGACTGCTTTCTAATGTTCCTGGCGATGCAAAACCCGTTGCGTGTATTGAAGATACTGCCGTGCGCATCGATGTGCTCCAAGACTATATCCGGGAATTTGATGCATTAATGCAAGACTTCGGCCAGGAAAGTGTCTACTACGCTCATGCCGGTGCTGGGGAATTGCACCTGCGCCCTATTCTAAATTTAAAGACTTCCGAAGGGGTCCGATTATTATACGAAATCAGTAAAGCCAGCGCCGCGCTCGTCAAAAAATACGGCGGTACGCTCTCAGGCGAGCACGGTGACGGTCGCGTTCGTGCGGCCTTCATCAAAGATTTTTACGGCCCCGAGGTCTACCCGTGGATGGAAAGCTTTAAAAAGGCTTGGGATCCAGAAAACAAGCTCAATCCTGGTAAGATCGTGGGCGCAAAGCCCATGGACGAAGATTTGCGCTATAAAGTGGATCGTGAGGAGCCCGTTTTAGACACCCAATTCCCGTTTAGCGAGGAAGGCGGATTCTTACGCGCTGTAGAAAAATGCAACGGATCGGGCGACTGCAGAAGACTTCCGCATACCGGAGCCCTGATGTGCCCTTCGTACATGGCCTCTCGCAATGAATGGGACAGCACGCGTGGTCGGGCCAATGTGCTGCGGAGCGTATTGACCGAACAAAGTATAGCCGGGTTCAAAGCACCAGAATTGGCAGAAGCCATGCAACATTGTGTGGGCTGTAAAGGGTGTACGAAGGAATGTCCTTCTGGGGTTGATATGGCCGCCATGAAGTCTGAATACCTCTATCAAAACCGTTCTAAACGTACGATGGCGGATAAGGCCTTTGCCAACTTCCATAAGAGCTTAAGCTACCAAGGATTATGGCGTTTGATCAATCCTGTCCTGAAATCTGGACTGACCAAACGATTGATGGGCATTCACCCGGAGCGATCTGTTCCAGGGCTGGCACCACCGGCCTATATGAAAGCCTATGAAAAAGGCTATTCGGTAGAAAGTGCCGCAGACCAGGAACGCACAGTGATTTTGTGGGTGGATGAATTTACGCAAGCTCAAGATCCCCTGCTTGGTGGGAAAAGCACTGGACGTGCTCAGCGCGCTCGGATATAGTCCAGCGGTTGTTTGTGGCCCAAGTGGACGCGCAGCGATAAGTGGTGGTTTTTTGCCAGAATCGAAGAAAATAGCCCAAAAAGCGCTGAAAAATCTTCAAAATGCGACAAAAACACTCCAAAACGCACCTATTTTGGGTCTAGAGGCAAGCGCCGTACTCAGTGCAAAGGACGAATACCCGCGTTTGCTTCCCGCAGAGAACGAATGGCTCAAGACGCAGCGCTTCGAAACCGTCGATAAATTCTTAGCGTCGGAACTGCCAAAGCTGACCGGAAAGAAGCAACTCTTCACTCCGCACCCAGAGGAAATTTTACTCCACGTGCATTGCCACCAGAAAAGTTTAGAAAGCGCTGGCGATACAGCCTACGTGCTCCAACTCCTGTTAGGAGCAAAGGTCAACCGCGTGAAAAGCAGTTGCTGCGGCATGGCCGGATCCTACGGTATGAAGCGCGAAAATTTCGAAATGAGTAAAAAGATGGCCGATTTAGTCTTACTACCGGCCGTTGAAGTATTCGAAGGTGAACACATCGTCGCCACTGGAACTTCATGCCGTCACCAGATCGACGACCTCAGTTCACGGAGCGCGGTACATCTAATGGATGTGCTTTGGGAGCAACTGTTGTTCTAAGCGGACCTAGTTTTCTGCCTGCTCAAATTTAACAACGACGTCTTGAATCCCCGTGAGTACAGTATCGCGCATTCCATGAATAATGGACAGGGTATACCGCTCGTTTCCTTTGAAGCGAACCGCACCGCCACCTATGGGCGCGAAGACCGTTTTAAGCGTACTCATTCCGGTTCCGTTCCAACGGCCCAGGTCATCCGCCAATGCGATGTTCACGGTGTCCGAATATTCCACGCCCTGACTTGAGCGTATGGTGCGAAACAGGTACAGGTTGTTGTACGGATAGTCGACTAAATGACGTACATACATGCCCATAAAAACTGGTTTTTCCGCATCCTGAGGTGCCCACTGCACGGTGATCGCGCTGTCCATATGCCACCGGTTGTTTTCAAAGGTGGTCAGTTCATCTAAGACTGGCGGTGGCGAGCAACTTTGTAGAAAAAGAAAAAACAGTGAAAAAAGACCCAAAACGAGTCGATTTCCAGCTGTTTTTATGTGTTTTTGCGCTAAAAAGGGCATTATTCTGCTTTTTTCGGTGCGTTTGGTTTTTTACCACTGCGGTTACGACCGCCACGATTGCGGTTGCGTCCACCGCGATTGCGACCGCCTTTGGGCTGATCGAAACGAGTGATGCTATCTTCTGCACTTCCACCTACGAAATCGGCCACCGCAACTTCAGCCTTCACTTTAGGCTGCTCGACGTAAGCAAATTCTGCAAGGTCGTCGGGAGTTTCCCCTTGTTTGTTCGCTTCCACAATCTCAAGCACCTGGTCGAGCTTTAACGGCACCCAGTTGTTGGGATCGCTATCGAGCGAATACCACAGCATCTCCTTAAAAATGTCCATTTTTTGGAAGAACGCCACGCCTTTCGCGAGCTTGAGTTTCTTTGAAGGTGATGGGAAACGCTTTACCGCTTCGATGTAGCTGTCCAATTCATAGTTCAAACAACACTTCAACTTCCCACACTGTCCCGCCAATTTCTGCGGATTCAGACTGAGTTGCTGGTAACGCGCTGCCGCAGTATTCACACTACGGAAATCACTAAGCCAAGTTGAACAACACAGCTCACGGCCACACGAACCTATACCACCCAAACGTTGAGCTTCCTGGCGTGCACCGATCTGTTTCATTTCAATACGTACGGAGAACAGTTGGGCCAGTTCACGGATCAATTGGCGAAAATCTACCCGCTCATCTGCCGTATAGTAGAACGTCGCTTTTGAACCGTCGCCCTGGAATTCAACGTCGGATATTTTCATCCGCAACCCTAGACGCTGGGCCACATCGCGGCTCTGCATCATGGTTTGTTTTTCACGCGCCCGAGCTTCCGCCCACTTTTCTAAGTCGTGTTCTGAAGTTTTACGGTACACCTTGTTCGGATGCTCTTCCGATTCGTATTTAAACTTCTTTTTTATTCATCTGGAGCTTTACCAGCTCCCCGGTGATAGAGACGTTTCCTATGTCGTGTCCGGAGTGGGCTTCAACAGCCACAGCATCTCCGATCTGGAGTGGAAGACCTTCAGCATTGTGGAAAAATTCCTTGCGTCCGTTCTTAAATCTGACCTCAACCCAATCAAAAGCTTGATCTGTCGAGGGTAGTTCCATATTTGAAAGCCAGTCATAGACCGACAGTTTTCCGCATCCTCCAGTTCCACATGAGCCGTTGCTTTGACAACCCTTTGGAACGCCACCACCGCTGCCACAATTACTGCATGCCATGGTCGTTATATTTATGCTATCAAACAACAACTTTGTTGTGTTGTTTGCGATACTAAGGTCGTAAATTGAACCCATGATTGAACGGAATCTGTTTAAAATTTTCCTCACCGCTTGTTTCGCGGTTCTACTGGCCCCGTTAGCGAAGGGACAGGAAGGGAAATGGCAGGCTGCGAGCGCCTTTGAGCACTGGGTGGATCATCTTCCCTACAACACGTTTGAGCACGTGGACCAATTAGACCCGCTCGTTTTCTGCGCCTCCCAGGACAACCTGCTCATTATCGACGGCAGCACCGACGAATTTTCCAGGTACTCCCGCATCAACGGACTTTCAGGAACCAACATCACTGCCTTGCGCTCGGATCCTTCCTCGCAGACCGTTTGGATTGGCTACGCCAACGGGCGTATCGATGTTTGGCGCAATGGCTCTTTTCAACCCATCACCGCCATCGAAGAAACTCCCTCTTTACCGGACTCAAACAAATCAATGGCTTCGCCTTTTTTGATGGAAACGCCTACGTCGGAACGGACTTTGGATTGGTCGAATTTGAAATTTCTTCCCGCCTTGCCGGTCGAACTTTTCTTCTCGGCGACAACTACAGTCCTATTGCGATCGCTTCCTTTGATATCAACCCATCGGGCACCGCCTGCGTCTATTCCCCTGCTCAGCAAAATGCGTTTTTAGTAGCCAACCTCACCGAAAACTTACCGCAGTGGACCCCCATCGATTACCGCGTTTTCGCCAGCGTCTACGACCCCAGCCATATCGTATGGTACGGAGTCGATGCGTGTTTTTTGTATGCCGCAACCGACCTTACTTCAGGAACACTACTTTTTGATATCACCGAAAACAGCAACGGCGATTGGGAGGCTGGAACCTACCCGCAGCCTTGGGGCAGCGGAAGCTTAAGTCAGGAAATACAAGATGTACGCGTGAACGAGAATTGGCTTGTGGTTACGCGAGATTTCAATGTAATTGGTAAAAAATCGGACCAAAAAAACAGTCCTGTGGATTCCGTCAATATTTCCAACGCGCTCTTCGCTCCTGGGGTGCTTCGGCCCCTCTCCTCTGCGTTTGTCGCCAGTGAGAATGCCTTCTACACGGGTAATTTTCAAACGGGCATGGTACGTGTTAAGGACCGCACTAAAGTCAAACGCATTCTCCCCAGCAGCCCGTACAGCAACAAAGCTTTTCACCTCGTGCCTTTCGGATTGGGCAAGGATAACGACCCTAATCCAGATGGTACCAATCCATACGCAGCAACCTACCGCGGCAATACAGGCGGTGTCCTTCATTTGCCGGGCGCCTTAAATGAACTGTGGTCAAAAGCCTATTCGAGCGACGGCGCCGGTCGCTACGAGAACCAGCAATGGCTGCATTGGGATAAAAATTACCTGTACGGTTTGACGGATTTTGTGAGTGCGGCGCACGAATTCACCGCATCGGGCGAGCGACTCTACCTCAGCAGTTGGGGTGGCGGGATTGTTGAGCTGACCGACGGTGATACGACGGGCTGGTTTCGCGCAAGCAATACGGATGGTGCGCTGCTCGCCGTGAACGGAAATGCAAATGATCTGCGGACCGGTGGTTTGACCTTTGACGATGCGGGGAATCTATGGGGCGTGCAAAGTTTAGTCGCTGCGCCGTTGTTTAAGAAAGATGCGGCAGGAAATTGGTCCAATTTCGCTTTAAGTCCCGGTGCCGACGCCGTGGCATTAAAAACATCGTTCACCACAACGGCATGTTCTTCATTCAAAGCCGAACAAACGGCATCTACGCCTACCGTGCTTCTGACGGACTGAAACGGCAGATCAGCTCGGGTACGGGTAGCGGCAACCTGCCCTCCAACCACGTACTGAGTATGGCCGTGGATCACGACGGAGAATTGTGGTTCGGCACGGATGAAGGGTTAGTGGTACTGTACAGTCCCTCAAATATTTTTAACGGTGGAAATTCAGACGCGCGCCCTATTCTCTTCGAGGAAGACGGTGTTGTACAGAAGCTTTTGGGTGAAACGCCCATAACGAGCATTTTCGTGGACGGCGGCAACCGCAAGTGGATCGGAACACGCGGCGCTGGACTCTTTTTAGTCAGTCCCGAGGGCTTGCAGACCCTACAGCAATTTACGGCGACCAATTCCCCTTTACTCGCCAATGACATCCTCAGTATTGCAGCGGATCCAACCAGCGGAGAGCTCCTCATTGCTACCGCAAAGGGATTGATCGGCTACCGCGGCGATGCCACACCCGGTTATGCCGGCAATGTACCCGAAGCCGCCATCTACCCCAACCCGGTACGCCCCGGGTATGAAGGGCCCATTTTTGTCCAGGGCTGCCCGGAAGGTGCGGTAGTAAAGTTTACAGACATAACCGGGGCGCTGGTGTATGAAACGCAATCCAACGGGGGGACAGCACGCTGGAACGGCACAAACCTGGGCGGAGCGCCCGCAGCTAGTGGCGTTTACCTGGTCTACATTACAGATGCATTAGGCACCGTTACTGCACAAGGAAAAGTTCTTCTCATCCGGCAGTAAACCGGTCTGAGATATTGGTATTTTTGAGAGGCTATGGCACAAGAGACAGAAAAAAGAAACGCAATTACCGCAAGCAAATCATCTGGACGGTGGTCGTGCTTACGGGACCGGTTTGGGGTTTGACGGTTTTGCTCAGTTTGACGAGCATGGGCGTGTTTGGTGAATTGCCTAACATCGCGCAGATTGCAAATCCCGATACAAAATTGGCCACTGAAATCATTACCGAAGACGGTGAAACCCTAGGTACCTTCTTTCGCGAAAACAGAACGGCTGCAACCTTCGATGAACTCTCGCCATGGCTCGGTAAAGCGCTCGTAGCAACGGAAGATGAACGCTTCTATTCCCACAGCGGGGTGGATGCAAAGGCACTGGCACGTGCTGTTGCGTATCTGGGATCCAAAGGTGGAGGCTCTACGCTCACGCAGCAATTGGCGAAGATGCAGTACAACGAACCCGCGCGTAATTTGGTGGAGCGCATTGGACAGAAATTGGGCGAATGGATCATCGCGGTTCAACTGGAAAGGCTCTACACGAAAGACGAAATTATTGCCTTGTATTTGAACCAATTGGACTTTCTCTACCAAGCCGTCGGCATCAATTCTGCCGCACCGCGTCTACTTCAACAAGAAGCCTATTGACCTCACCATTGAAGAGGCTGCGGTGTTCGTTGCCATGGCTAAAAACCCCTCCTCTACAATCCTAAACGCTACCCGGAACGCACCAAACAACGCCGCGACCAAGTGTTCGTGCAAATGGTTAAAAACGGCATGCTTACGGTAGCAGAAAAAAGACAGCCTGCAACAAATCCCGCTTCAGCTGGAATTCCGACCACAGAGTCATACGGCCGGTCTTGCGCCGTATTTCCGCGAATATTTACGTGGCTACATGAAAGGAGTGGATCAAAGATTACGAGAAACGGACCGGCCGCGAATTGGACCTCTACAGTGGCGGTTTAAAAATCTACACGACCATCAATGCAGAGATGCAACAGAATGCGGAAGAAGCCGTGCAAGAGCATTTGAGCAATTACCAACGCATTTTTGACATCATCAAAGAAGACCGCAAATACGGCCCATTCTATTTCGATGAAGATCCCGCCGGGAATGTAAAGCGCATCGTAGACCGTGCCATGAAAAACACGCAGCGCTACCGCGGCATGAAGCGCCGTGGCGCCAGCCAGGACAGCATTCAGAAAGCCTTTGCTACCCCATCCCCATGACCGTGTTTACCTGGAACGGCGATAAAGACACCGTGCTATCGCCGCGCGACAGTATCATGTATTATAAAGGACTCTACCAGGTGGGGATGATGAGCGTGGAACCACAAACCGGCCATGTTAAAGCATGGGTTGGCGGTAACGACTACCAGTACTTTAAATACGACCACGTAAAACAAGGAAAACGCCAGGTGGGCTCCACCTTCAAACCGTTCGTTTATGCTTCTGCCATTCTAGAGAAAAACTACAGCCCCTGTATGGAGGTACCCAACGCCAAGATCTGTATTGAAAAAGGGGAGTTTGGACTCATCGAAGATTGGTGCCCGTCAATTCTGATGATAAATACGGCGGTACAAAAGCTTAAAACATGCCTTAGCAAATTCCATGAATACCGTGACCACCTTCCTGATGAAGCAGGTAGGGCCACGTCCTGTTATTGACCTGGCCAGACGGATGGGCATTACGGGCGATATTCCGGAAGTGCCTTCTATTGCCCTGGGTACGGTCGACCTCAGCGTGTATGAGATGGTAGGCAGCTACACCACTTTCGCGAACAAAGGGCGCTATGTGCAGCCCATCATGGTGACGCGTATAGAAGATAAGAATGGTGTCGTATTGGAAGAATTTACGCCCGAAACCCGTCAGGTCATGAGCGATCGCGATGCCTATGTAATTCTTAAACTCCTCATGGGAGTGACGGAAGACGGCACCGGGGACCGATTGCGCCACGATTTAGGCAAAAACTTCTACCGCAATAATGCAGTAACCGGCTATCCTTACAAGTTCACTAATGAAATTGCCGGGAAAACGGGGACGACGCAAAACAACTCTGACGGTTGGTTTATGGGCGCTGTACCTAACCTAATCACCGGGGTATGGACCGGTTGTGAAGATCGTGCTGCGCATATGGGCGGCGGGTTCGGTACGTATTACGGACAAGGCGCTACGGCGGCACTTCCCATCTGGGCCGTCTACATGAAAAAGAACTACGCCAACCCTGATCTCGGCATCAGCAAGAGTCCGTTTGAACGTCCTAAAGGTGCGTTGGGTATCGATGTAGATTGCATGCCCACCACATTCGACTTTGATAGCGGCGAAGGCGACGATTTTGACGAAAATTTCTAACGACCTACAGCCAGTTTCAATGCCGTTGTAAATTCTGCTGGAACCAGCAATTCGTCTACCGGTTCGACCACAAATTGTGTATTGCTGCTTCGTGATGAAGAATTGCGTCCCGCCTCGCGCTGCTGTATTTCTGCTCTGTTGTCTAAGGCCACTTTTTGTGCCTTTAATCAATCCTGCTGCCACAGAGATCACTGCACCCACAGTTGCCACAAGCAGTCCTGTGAAAAACCCAACGAACAACGCGAATCCATCGCCATCGTCTAAGGCCGCTATAGCCGCAAAAACCACCACTCCAGAACCTAAAGAAATGAGGTACCCTCTTCCTGCAGTCTTCGCCCCCTGCACGGTTGCAGAAGGCAAGGGTGTAAGCTCTTGAATATACGGCTCGTCGGAACCTCCAACTTCTTTGGGGCCCATATAGAGGTAAGCCAATTGGCCCGTTGTATCCATACAAAGCGCATAGTAAAAGGTCGCTGGCTTGAGCAACGTGAGGTAACTGCTGGCTGTATCAAAGGTGAATTCTGAAAGCTCACCGGCATCAGTTACCACAGCGGCCACTTCAAAACCATCCGATAATGCACCGCGTAAATCATAAATTACGGGGTCCATAATGGAACGTTCTGCGCTGAGAGAAAACGGGGTGATAAAAAGGGCAACGAGTGCTAGGCGGATCAAATGTTTCATAGCTCAATTTAAAAAAATACCCCGAAAATATCCGGTTGCGTAAAATTAAGTCACAATGGTATAAAAATGAATTAGAACATGTCCATATCCATTCCTCCACCACCGCTTCCACGGTCCATTTGACGACGACGGCGTTGTACTTCGCCAAAGTTGTAGGTTAGACCGGCTTCAACAATGCGGTTGCTCCAGCGGAATTGCCCCTCTTGGTAGAAATTGGGGCCCATGGATTCGTAATTCCATCCCATGGTATTGAAGAGGTCCCGGCAATTGATGGAAAGGTTCAAACGGTCGTTCATGAACCCTTGTTTGAATCCACCGCCCATAAAATAGAACGGACGGCCTATGCCCTGCGCCATAACACGTTTACTGCGGTAATTCCCCATGATTTGTAAGCTCGCGCCTTTCCAAAGCGGCGTGCTCACCATAGTGTTCAAACCAAAACCATATCCGCTGTTGACCCAGCCGCGGCCGTCGATATCACCGCTGACCTGGCTGTAAAAATAATTTCCTCCGAGCGTCGCGAACGCACCTTTGCTGCCAAGACGGCCGCGGAAATTAAAGTCCATACCCACATCTTCGCCATTATTGAGGTTTTTATGGGTGGTCGTGTTGATCCCGTTGGTGTCGACTTGGCTGAACCAAGTAATGAGATTGCTCTTATCCCGGAAGTAGACGTTTGCGCTCAGGGTAGAACCTTTTTCAAAATGTGCGTGTACCCTACTTCATACGATCCTGTGAACTCTGGAAGGAGGTACGGATTTCCTTGACGAAGGTTGAATGGATCGCTGTAGTCAATAAATGGGTTGAGCTGTCGACCACCGGGGCGCTGTACACGGCGGCTGTAACTGAAATTAAGTTCACGTCCACGCGCGATCTCGTAGGTCATGAACGCACTGGGATATATTTGGAAATAGTCGTTGACGAAGGTCGAATCCTGAGTGATTTGTGTGGCCTCGATGTTCGCTTGTTCTGCGCGAAGTCCCAACTGGAAGCCCCACGGACCCTTTTTGAAGCCGTAGTTTGCGTAGGCAGCGAAAATATCTTCAGAGTATAAAAATTCATTTACAGAAAGGGGATCTAACGTGGCGATGCCCGTGTTGATGTCGGTATTCGTTCTATTGAAGCCGTCGAGATCATCGCGAAGAATCATCTTCACACCCGCCTCTAATTTGCGGTCCTCGTTCCACTTCTTGACGTAATCGGCCAAACCGTTAAACTCCCATTGGTCGCCAAAACTTTCTGTTGCATAGCGCAGTGATGGCGATTTAATGCTCCCTGAGTTAAGCGTATCTTGTTCAAAGACCATGTCGTCGTGACGGTTTCCGTCGGTGTAACTGAAACGGACGTTGAGTTCCTCGCCTTTTTTCGGTTTGTAGTCGTAAATAAGGTCGGCACTGTTGTTCCAACGAATGCCGTTTTCTTCATTCGCTTGGAGAATGGTATAGATGCTCGTTGGCGTGGTCCAATCCGTGGTTTTCTCTTCCGAACGCGGACGTAACCCTTGATTGATGGTGCCTTGAAGCGTGAGGGTATGTTTGTCGTTCGGGGTCCAATCGATCCCCGTTTTAACATTGTTTCCATTGCGACCACCCAGTCCATCCGTCACTTGCTCAAAGCTGTAGGTGCCGTCCGTAAGGTAATTTTCACGATTTGCCCACGAACTGCGCGGGGTAAACCCTGAACTGTGTCCTGCATTAAAAAAGAGGTTCACGTTATCCACCTTGTAGTTCAGGTTGAGTCCACCGCGCACGCGATCTGCTCCCAGAATACGAGGCATTGACCGATCCATTTAAACCTTGCAACGCCGATTTCTTCAACACGATATTGATCATACCGCCGTACCGTCCGGATCGTATTTCGCGCTTGGATTCGTCATCACTTCAATCTTCTCAACACTGTTTCCCGGTAAACTTTGCAACAACGCGGTAAGGTCCTCCCCTGTGAAACGCGAAGGGCGCCCGTCGATCATAATGCGCACTGCACTAGAACCGCGGAGCGTGATGTTGCCATCGAGGTCCAATTCCACCGACGGTATATTTTCAAGAATGTCCGTAGCAGAACCCGTCTTACTTAAGATCAGCTTCGAAGGATCGTACACTTTGCGGTCGATCTCATTCGTCATGAACTGGCGTTCCGCTTGCACGGTTACTTCGTCAAGCTCCACACCAGAATGTTGTAGGCCAATTTCACCGAGCGACTGCTCCACACCTTCACGCCCTAATCGTACTTCCTGCGTCTTCGTTTTGTACCCTACATACGCAAATTCAATCACGTTAGGTCCGAGCGTAATGCCTTCGATTTTGAACTGGCCACGATCGTTGGTCATGCCGCCTGTAACCAGTTCTTCACTCATCTTGTGGGTGACTTTAACCGCAGCAAACGCAAGCGGTTCTTTGGTTTCAGCGTCCACCAATTTTCCGGTGATCACACCAATTTTCGGGAGTTTAGAAGGGTCGAAATTTCCGCCGCGCTGGGCGCCCGGTTGCTGGGCGTGGAGTGTTCCGGTTAAAAACACTGCGAGGAATAGGAGTAGGGTATTGCTTAGGTTCTTCATGTCTAGTAGACGCGTATTGGGGTCAAAAGGTTTAATACTCAGCAATTTTAGTGCTAAGACACGCGAAGATAAGGTACTTCTGTCGCCTAAAATGTTGGAGATGTGTTAACGCCCTAAACCGCCCGGTAACCGAGGCTGTTTTTAACGTGAATGCGACGCAAGAAGAATTGGATCAACCAAAAATTCAAGGCAGCGAAGACCTCGAAGAATACCACATGAAGGTAGGCAAAGCTTTCGCTCGTAATGATCAGTGGGTTATCTGCGATTGGGGGTTCCATGAGGTACATGTAATTTCCACCGGTCAGTAGATTTACACCAAGCGCAATGAGCGCCATGAGTTGTATTCGACCGAAGCTGCGGAGCCAAGCCCGCTTTTTTAGGCGCTTGTGTTGCACCACAATAATGTAAAATCCCACCGCGATGATGGATGCGTGATTGACATAATAATCAAAGGCATAAACCACGTTGATACCGTGGGTAAATTCCGGAGTAAGCAAGCTTTGCAAACCACCTGCAATACCAGTGAAGGTGACCAATTCTCCCATCCAGCGTTTACCGGTAAAAAAGTAACCGATGAGCAAGAGTCGCGAGAAGCCGCACATGTGAAAGAGCAAGGAACTGCCCCAGCTAAATTCGCCTCGAGAAATGGAAAGTCCCGTCATCGCGAGGTACGCAGCCACTAAAACCAGTGCCCAACCGCGCTCAAATTTTCTTCGGGCTACAGGACCTAATTGGCCGCCCAACCACAGTGGGAAGAGGATGACAAATAGTGCTGCCGCCCAGCCAAACCAGTACAGTACATCTCCAGGAGATAATGCAACATGCAAGTCCATTCGCGATTTTATTCGTTCGTTTCAGTCGTAGTGCTAGGTCGACGGGGACTCCGAATATAAAAAAGGCGGCCATGTGGCCGCCTTTCTATCTCAATTTTAATCAGTTGAACCGATTAGTTGTTTCCCAATATCAACGGAAGTCCATCGCTTCCACCTACTACGATCACTTTACTGTTCGGACTTTCTGCCAACTTTAAGGTAGCATCAATCCCTTTGTCTTGAAGAATCTTATCCGTAAGTGACTGGCTCAACAAACGGTTCGCTACTGCTTTACCCTCTGCTTCAATACGCTGACGTTCTGCCTCTTTTTGAGCTCGAGTCAAACGGAATTCATATTCTAAAGAAACCTGCTCTTGCTCCAGCTTACGCTCGATCGCCTGCTTCAATTTATCCGGTAACCCTACATCACGAATCAAAACTGCATCCAATTCAATGTATTTACCCTTGATGCGCTCTGCAGCCAATTCAAAAATCTCCGTCTGAATGCTATCACGCTTCGAACTGTAAAGCTCTTCAGGTAAATATTTACCGATGATTTCGCGCGTTGCAGAACGAATTTCCGGTATGATAATGCGCTCATGGTAATTCTCGCCTACTTCATTGTGCAAGTAGCCAATTTTATCTTGGAACGGACGGTAACGGTAGGAAAGCTCGGCACGAATGGTCAAACCGTTCGCACTCAGTACCTCCATTACGGAGCGGTCTTCCTGAATACGCGTACTGTAGATAAACATACGGTTCCACGGCGCGATGATTTTCAAACCTTGGTCGTAGACACGGTCAACTTTAAGACCTTTAACTAGATCGTATTGAACACCCGCTTCACCGGATTCAATTTTAACAAACAATCGTGACGAAAACACGAGGATTAAGAGGAAGGCTGCAAATGCAGGGATCAACCACTTTGGAAAAGAATTATTCATGTAGTTCTTTTAGTATTAATTACACGGTTAAAATAGCAAATATCCTACCAACCTGTTTCGGGTGTCAGAGTGTCGGGGTATTTACGGATTTTGTCCGATTTCGGCTGATTTTCCCTCTATTTTCAGCGAATTTTTTGATTTTTTCGCCGATTTTTTATTGAAATCTAGCGTTTTCCCCAAACTGCCTGCGCTACACAAACAGCTCTTTCAGCACGTCTAAACTCTTGAAGGTGCCAAATCCATCGAGGTGAATGTTCATGTACCTGCTCAATCCATCCATTAAATCTGAGCGGCCCTGCTTGGATATGCCCAGCGGCCCGTCAAAATTCCATTCCAATGCAATCCGCAGGTATTCGCTCGCTTCCGGCTGAAGATACCCGTGCAGCAGGGGCGGTTCCGGGACGAAGTTGCCATTGTGGAGGTCGAAATAATTGGTCCCGTTCGACGCATTGAGGTTGGGAGCGAATCCCAGGTAGGTGGTTAATCGGGCCCAAACAGCGAGGTGAAAGGCGGGCGGAAATCTTCAAGTTGCGGTACCACACATTATCGCCATGATCTTGCAGGGCGATGCCGCCTTTGGTGTAGGTACCATAACCAGGGAATTGGTGGAATTTAGAGGCCGCTACATCCGCGCGCCATTGGTCGTCGAAGAGGTCGCGGTCCACGGTTACTACCCCATTTAAAATTTGCGTGAGAGGTGACCATTTTGAACGATGATTTCAAACTGGTTCCACTCGCCGGCGAGCTTGGCAGCGCCTTCTGGGGCGGCATTGATATCATATAGATCGCCTGCGCGATGCTTGTGGATGGCTGCATCTGGATGGCCTTCTGTCGAGTCGGTGCCATTGTCGAGGACTTGCATTTCAAGACCGGTCATCCAGCAGTACGGGTACTGCTCAGTATCCTCGTGGATGAGGTAGATGATGCCCGAGTTTCCACGGTCGGCGATTTTCCATTCGCCCTTGAAGTGGAAGTTTTCGAACTCCTTCATGGTGCCGTCGAGGCCCATGTAAACGATGTCGCCACCGCCATTGGTCTGCCAATCTTCTTTGTTGCTCGCGTCCAAGTGTAGTGCTTCATCATCAATGACCCAAGCTTTGCCGATCACGGTATCGCCATACTTACGGAAGTTGCCGGTGCATTGGCCGTCGAACAGGAGTTCCCAGCCTTCGATGATTTCGGCTTCGGTGATGTTGTTGTGTAATTTTTCTGGAGCGGCTGCGGTCTCTTCGGCAGGAGCTTCAGCAGGTGCAGTGCAGGCTACGGCAAAGAGGGCAGCGGCACTAAGGATTAGGTTTTTCATTTGTGAGTTGAGTTAACGAAGGAAGGTAGCCTTCGGGATTTAATTATTTCTTTAGTTCATTTATTCTCTCAAGGTAATAATCAGAAGGGGCCAATTCATTCGCGCGGATTACTTCTTGCAACGCTTGGTCTAAAGCACCTACTGCTTCATAATAATCGGCCATTGAATCATGGGCGTTTGCGCTATAAGGGTAGTACTGTAGTGCTGCATCAAAATACATCTTTGATTTCTCCAGGTCGCCCATGTCCATTTGCATGTAGCCCGACATATTGAGCAACTCTTCTGGATACGGAGGAAATGCATAGCCAAAGTTTCGTTCCAATTTTGCCGCACGATACTCCATCAATTCCTTGAGCGATGCAACCGAAGTTAAGGGATTATTGATGTCGTGGGTGCCTTCCATTTGATACCAATTGGAACAAAGCAATGGTTCCTTCCATGAGCGATGGCAGCGGTATGGTGCCGTGTAAATCTCTTTCAAAAAACCTTGATGAACCCTTCGAAGCCCAATGACTCAAGCCCTTCCAGCTCGTCTATTGTTTTAAGAATGGCTCGAGAAAATTCGGTTTGCCAAGAATCGTTATCACGTACATTTGCGAATGGTTACAGAAGTGTCTTGAAAATGTAATTGACCATTCATGGAGATGAACACAGCACGACCATTAAGATCTGTATCACTCAGTTTTTCTGCAAGCACTTTATAATAATGACCGCCGCTCCAATCCATACTAGGATCTATGGCGAGGTAGTAATTAAATAATGTAGGTCGTTCGGACAAGGCATAGATCGTAAATAACCCTCCGTACGAATGTCCTATCAAGGTTCTAAAATTTGTGACAGGATAATGGCTTTCCACATAAGGGACCAATTCTTTCTCCATAAAATCAAGGAATACCGCTGCCCCGCCGTCCGCAATGGCATTGGGTTGCATCGCTACCTCCATTTGATCAGCTGCATCTGCCGAAAATGTCTCTGTAATCTTTGGCGGCGTTAAATCCCTCGTCCTATTATCAGCATTTGAAATACCGATGATGATCATCTCTGGCGTAAACCCTCCGCTGTAAAAATCTTGGACCGTACCTGCTGCAGTCAATAATACATCGCCGTCGAGCAGAAAGGCAACCGGATATTTCCTTGCACTCGAAGGGTCGTATCCCAATGGAAAATCCACATAAATGAGACGATCTTCACCTAACAGCTCAGAATGTACTGTATCTGTGATGCCTCGTTGCACCAAGAAGGCGGGATCCGTTTGGGCTAGAACGCCCGATAATCCCAAACACAAGCTGCAGATTATTATCGAGACTGAACGAGCCCTTTTTTTTGAAATACTTTGACTCATTAGTCGTTGCTTTAGTTCATTAATCAATGCCCAATGCTTTGCGATTGGCGGCTTTGTCCACTCCGGTGGCGGCAAAGTCGTCGAAGGCGCGGGAGGCGACCGGAATAATCCAATCGGCAATGCGTTCTGCTCCTTCTCGTGCTCCGGCAGCGCTGTCTTTGAGGCAGCATTCCCATTCGAGCACGGCCCAACCGTCGTAATCGTACTGCGCGAGTTTCGCGAAGATGCTTGGGAAGTCTATTTCGCCATCGCCGACAGAACGGAATCTACCGGCGCGCTCGACCCACGGGAGGTAGCCGCCGTACGCTCCGGTGCGGGCGTTCGGGTTGAACTCTGCGTCCTTCACGTGGAAGGCTTTGATGCGTTCGTGGTAGAGGTCGATGTAACCGAGGTAGTCCATGCCTTGGAGGACGAGGTGCGACGGATCGTAGAGCATGTTGGCGCGTTGGTGGCCGCCTACTTCGTCGAGGAATCGCTCGAAGGTGGCTCCGTCGTGGAGGTCTTCTCCCGGGTGGATTTCGTAGGCGAGGTCGACGCCACATTCGTCAAAGTGTTGAAGGAGTGGCATCCATCTACGGCCCAATTCTTCAAAGGCCTCCTCCACCAATCCAGCCGGGCGCTGCGGCCACGGGTAGAAATACGGCCAAGCGAGGGCGCCGGAGAAGGTCGGGTGTGCGGTGAGGCCGAGGCGCTGTGAGGCGGTGCCGGCGAGTTTTACTTGGTTCACGGCCCATGCGGTACGGGCCTTGGAGTTGCCGTGTACTTCCGCCGGGGCGAAGGCATCAAACTGGGCGTCGAAGGCCGGGTGAACGGCGACGAGCTGGCCCTGGAGGTGCGTGCTCAGTTCGGTGATGGCGATGCCGTGTTCGGCGGCAATACCTTTGAGTTCGTCTGCGGCATCTTGGCTGTTTGCGACCTTTTCCAGGTCGATGAAACGGGCGTCCCACGATGGGATCTGGATGCCTTTGTAGCCTAGGTCGGCAGCCCACTTACAGATGGTCGACCACGAATTGAACGGGGCGACGTCGTCGGCGAATTGGGCCACAAAAATGGCAGGTCCTTTCAGCGTTTTCATAGGGCAGTATACTTTTCAGTTCCGGCGTTGTTGGCCACGATGGCTTCGATGAATTTCATGCCGCGCACGCCGTCTTCAATACCGGGATAATCTAAATGTGGGTTCTGCGCTTGTCCGGCTTCATGGGCGCGAACGTGGGCAGCGAAGTTCTTGTATAAGTTGGCGAATGCCTCGAGGTAGCCTTCCGGGTGGCCGGGAGGTACGCGGTGGTTGGCCAAGCTCATTTCCGAGGTGCCCGGGCCGCCGGTGCGAAGTACGGTCACTGGCGCGTCGAGGGGCATCATGGTAAGGGTGTTGTTGTCCTTTTGCTCCCAGCACAAACCGCCTTTTTCACCATAGACGCGAATCTTAAGGTTGTTCTCTTCGCCGGCCGCGATTTGGGTGGCCATGAGAACGCCGGTGGCGCCGGAGGTGGTGCGGAAGAGCACGGCACCGTCGTCGTCGAGGGCGCGGCCGGGGACCACAATGTTTAATTGGGCACAGACCTCACTCAGCTGCTCGCCAGAAATGTATTCGGCGAGGTTGAAGGCGTGGGTGCCGATATCGCCCATGGCGCCGACTTTTCCAGATTTTGTGGGATCGGTACGCCACGCGGCTTGGGTTTGGCCTTCGCCTTCGAGGAAGGTGGAGAGCCAGCCCTGTGGGTATTCTACGTAGATCTTGCGGACTTTTCCGAGGGCACCGGAAGCGATCTGGTGCTTGGCCTCTTTGACCATGGGATAGCCCTGTGTAGGTGTGGGTCAAACAGAAGAGCCCTTTGGCATTTTTCACCGCTGCTTCGATGGCATAGGCCTCGTCCATAGAGGTGCAGAGGGGCTTGTCGAGCACAACGTGGTAGCCCGCTTCGAGCGCCGCGATGGTGGGTGCGGCATGCACATGGTTGGGCGTGGTGATCATAATGACTTGGACACGCTCGTGTGCGGGGCGCTCGAGCTCCGAAGAGAGCAGCTCCTGCCAACTGCCGTAGGCGCGGTCGTCGGAGATGCCTAGTTCACGTGCCGTTTCCAACCTAAACACAAAACACTCGAAACTATGACTGCCACTACAAGCAACCGTCGTTCTCTCTTTATTGCTAGTTGTGCGAGTTTATTGGTGACCAGTTTGAGTTTTGGTATTCGCGCCGGGATTCTCAACGACCTGGGCGTAGAATTCGAACTCAACGGTTCTGAACTCAGCCGTATCGCAGCCACTGCCTTCTGGGGCTTCCCTGTTAGTATGATTATTGGGGGTGCCTTGGTCGATAAGGTGGGCATGAAAAACTTGATGCGCTTGGCCTACATCGGCCACTTCGCGGGGATCCTACTCACCATCTTCGCGGGCGGCTTCTGGTCCCTATGGGTCAGCACCTTGTTCATCGGTTTGGCCAACGGTATGGTCGAAGCGGTATGTAACCCCTAGTAGCCTCCATTTATCCAGAAGAAAAGACCACCAAACTCAACCAATTCCACCTCTGGTTCCCCGGAGGTATTGTGATTGGCTCCCTAGTAGCCTTCAGCTTCGGCAAGCTAGGTCTGAGCTGGCAAGTGATGATGGCCGTGATGCTGCTGCCAACCATTTGGTATGCCTTGCAGATGGAGCGCATGGAATTCCCGGTGACCGAGCGTGTGGCTAATGCCGTGTCCGATTCTGACATGTACAAAAGCCTACTTAACCCACTCTTTATAATCATCACCATCGCGATGCTGGGGACGGCCACTTCTGAGCTGTTCATCAACCAGTATGTAGACGTATTGCTAAAAAGTGTCAGCGACAACGCGATCCTCATCCTTCTCATTACCTCAGGGGTGATGACCTTCGGAAGAGGAATTGCTGCGCCGGTGGTGGAGCGATTCTCAACTACGGGGATGTTGCTCTTTAGTGCCATTTTCACCACTATCGGTTTATATATGATGGGCACTATGGACGGCTCGATGCTGTTTGTGAGTGCCTTCGTGTTCGGAATTGGGGTGACCTATTTCTGGCCGACGATGATTGGTTTTGTGGCTACGTATTTACCTTCTACGGGTGCCGTTGGTATGGCAGTTATTGGTGCAGCGGGAATGTTCGCGGTGAGCATCTACATGCAGTTCATGGGTGGATTCTACGACGAATTGATGGTTGGCTTGACAGAAGTTGAGGCCGGCCGCAAGGTCATTATGACCACTTTATATATACCAATTGTTTTGATCGTCATGTTCGCTGGAATTCACTTTTATATTCGTAAGAAGCACGCTTAAATGAACCGACGCGACCACATCAAAAAACTTATGGCCTTGGGAGCCGCTTCGGCTGTACCGGCATCGCTTTGGGCGAGCGCGGCACAAACGGAGGGCACGGTGGTTAAAACTGAGCGCGCCTTTGGGTATAAGAGAAGTGTGAGCCATTGGACAGTGACGGATCTGGAGTGGGAGGAGCTGTGCCCGTGGCTTGCCGATCAAGGGATTGAAGCAGTGGATTTGGTGGGACCGGAAAATTGGCACCACCTAAAAAACACGGACTGGATAGTAGCATGTGCAACGGTGCGGAACTTAATCTGGTTGACGGCTTTATTCACGAGGAATTTGAAGGGGTGCTGCACGAGCGGTACAGCGCGATGATTCCTAGGGTCGCTAAGGCTGGCTATGAAAATCTGATTTGTTTCAGTGGGAACCGCAGAGGCTTAAGTGAAGAGGCCGGTATGGAGCAGGCTGTGAAGTCGCTCACTCCGATGGTCAAGCTGGCCGAGGAGCACGGGGTAGTCTTGCAGATGGAGTTGTTTAACAGCATTGTCGATCATCCGGACTACATGGCCGACAGCAGCCGATGGGGTGTGGAGCTCGCCAAGCAATTGGACAGCCCTTCCTTTAAACTGTTGTACGACATTTACCACATGCAGATTATGGAGGGAAATTTGGTGGCGAACATCAAGGAAAACCACCAGTATTACGGGCACTACCATGTGGCGGGAGTGCCGGGCCGCAACGAGCCGTGGAACGATCAGGAGATCAACTACCCGGCAGTGATGCAGGCCATTGACGCCACCGGTTTTGATGGATATGTTGCCCTAGAGTACGTATTCCAGGAGCCGTTGAAAGAAAGCATGCGCCGCAGCTACAATGAATTTATTCGGTAGGATGGCAGCGCTGAAAAAGAAAAATAGAATCGCCTAACTTAGAAACATCGTTAACTCAACTCAATCATGGCAGAAGACAAAATGCATTATGATGCGATCGTTGTTGGCTCCGGGATTTCCGGAGGCTGGGCCGCAAAAGAACTCACAGAAAAGGGACTGAAGGTCCTGATGCTGGAGCGCGGGCAAAACGTAGAGCACATTAAAGATTACACCAACACGAATAAAGATCCCTGGGAATTTCCGCACAGAGGAAAGGCAACCACGGCGCAGAAGGATAGGAATCCGGTGCTGAGAAGGGATTATCCGTTGAATGAATTGAACCCGGATTGGTGGGTGGACGATCAGGATTGTCCGTACACGGAGAAAAAACGGTTCGATTGGTACCGCGGCTATCACGTTGGGGGGCGCTCGCTGATGTGGGGCCGCCAGAGCTACAGATGGAACCGCGAGGACTTTTTAGCCAATGAAAAAGAAGGCATTGCGACGCCTTGGCCGATCGGGTACGACGATCTGGAGCCTTGGTATACGCACGTTGAGAAATTTGCAGGATTGAGCGGATCGCACGAGGATCTGGATGTGCTGCCGGACAGTGTGTATTTGCATGCGATGGATTTGAATTGTGTGGAGCAAACAGCTGCGGATCGCATTCGTAAAGCCTTTGATGAAAAGCGCCGATTAATCATTGGTCGCACCTCAAACATCGCCGTGCCGCATCATGGACGAACGGGGTGTCAATACCGAAACAAATGTTGGTTGGGCTGTCCGTACGGCGGCTACTTCAGTACGCAAGCTTCAACGCTGCCGGCCGCGATGGCGACGGGCAATTTGACGTTGCGTCCGCACAGTATCGTGAAGGAATTGATGTATGATAAAGACGGTAAGAAAGCGAAGGGCGTGGTAGTGCTGGATGCAGAGACGAACATGACCTATGAATACACCGCACCGATTGTGTTTTTGAACGCCTCTGCATTGAATTCGACTTGGATTTTGATGAACAGTGCGACGGACGTTTGGGAAGGCGGTTTGGGCTCTAGTTCTGGTGAATTGGGCCACAATTTGATGGACCACCACTTCAGAGTTGGAGCGAGTGGGACTTGGGAAGGCGATCAGGACAAATACTACTTTGGTGGGCGCCCGACCGGATTTTACATTCCACGTTTCCGGAATTGGGATGGCGACAAGCGCGACTATTTGCGTGGGTTTGGCTACCAGGGTTCTGCCTCGCGCGGCGATTGGAGACGCGGGGTGCGTGAACTAGGAATTGGGGCCGATTTTAAAGAAAACATCAGCAAACCCGGTCCGTGGACCATGGGAATGACGGGCTTCGGTGAGGTGTTGCCGTACCATGATAATAAAATAGAATTGGACCCGGATAAGAAGGATAAATGGGGGCTTCCCGTGCTTTCTTTCGACGCCCAGCTCAGAGAAAATGAGGCGAAAATGCGTGTAGACATGAAGCAAGATGCGATCGATATGCTGGAAGCGTCAGGCTTCACAAATGTCAACGGATGGGAGTCCGATTATGCCCTGGGCATGGGCATCCACGAAATGGGAACGGCCCGCATGGGGACGGCACCGGAAAATTCGGTGCTCAATAAATGGAACCAAGTTTGGGACGCGCCGAATGTCTTTATCACGGACGGTGCGGCCATGACCTCTTCTTCGTGTGTGAATCCGTCGCTCACGTATATGGCGATGACGGCTCGTGCAGCAGATTATGCGGTGAACGAATTGAAGAAAGGCAACTTATAAAACTCTAGAACTCATGGAAAAAAATACATTGACCCGTAGACAGATGGTGCAGCGCATGGCGCTGGCTATTGGTGGAACGTTGGTTGCTCCTACAGTGTTGTTAGAGAGCTGTTCTTTTGATCCCGACACTTCTACCGCGGGCCCCGAACGGCTTGCCATTCTGGATGCGATTGCAGAAACCATCATCCCTAGAACCGCCACCGCCGGTGCCCGCGACGCGCGCATTGGTGCCTTTATTGATGTGATGATTCGCGATTGCTATTACCCGGACATGCAAGAGAAATTGAATGCAGGTATCCAGGAGATTGCCGTGGAAGGCAAACGCTCTCTGGGCGGTGCCTTTGAGGAAGCGACCCAGATGGATCGTGAAGCCTTTTTAGGCGTATATGATGCCGCGGCCGCCAATGACGGTTCGCATTTCTTCCGCACCTTGAAAGAACTCACCATGCTCGGCTATTTCACCTCCGAAGAGGCGGCCGCGGATGGCGTAGTACATTATGAGCCGGTGCCCACCCGTTACGACGGTTGTGCTCCCGTGGATGAGCACACGAAAGTCTTCTATTCCAACATTTAATTTCTAGCGGAAAAGAAAAATTTAAGGCGAAACGCCCGGTCCTGACCAGACCGGGCGTTTCGCATTTAAAAATTCCAATTGGCCTTGAACTAAATGGATATGAGTGCGTTAGAGAAAATAACGACGTAAGTATAAGACGATGCATTTCAAGAAAAATTGGTTTTGGTCCTTGCCCTTGATGGGTTTCTTGTTGGTGTTTTTCACGCAATGTGAATCGACCACAGAAGAAGTTAAGCGAACAGGAGAATCGGACCGCTCGCCTATCGAGTGTTTCGACTACCACTATCCCATCACCGTCGTATTTGAAAACGATACACTCGAAGTAGTGAGCTTTGACCAATACGCAGATTTACACGTACGTTGCGATGCCGCATTCACGGAATTTTCAAGAGGCACCGACCCGAAAGGCCGTGATAGCATCAACCGTACCCCAACGGGAAAAGGACATACAACAGCAACCGGCGCCGGATACGGCGATTGTCCACGCGACAATGACCCCTGGTGCGGCGAATTGCTTTTCCCAGTAACCTTATTAAATGTCCCGGACCACGCGGGCGAAATTGTGGTGACTAATGATAGTATCCTGCAGTACTATCGTTGGATTGTTTGTCAGTAATGACATTGTGTTAGTTGAGAGAAGCCCGGCCCATAAGCCGGGTTTTTCATGTACTACGTTTCCCTCCACGGTCCAATTCTCAGGCCAAGAGCGCCGCTACCGCACTACAGGTGCAGACCACATTCCGTCTTCGGACTATTGTTCCACCGCCCTTCGCGCCCTCCACCAGGCTGCGTACAGTGTTTACACCCAATACTGAAATAGCCCTTCGATTGCAAGGGATGAAAAGGAAGTAAATGATCTTTAATGTACGCCTCGCGCTGCTCTATGGTGACATCCAACAGCGGATAGAACTTAATCACGCCACCCCGATCCTCAAAAATATCTAGCTTTTCTTCGGTCACTCTGCCAATGCATGAGTCCGCTGACCCACACCTCGTGTCCTCTTTCAACTTCTCTAACGGCTCTACTTTATTTATGGTGCAGCAGTAATCGGGATCCTTCGTCCACGTTTCATCGCTGGTCGTGAATTCATGCTTCCAGTCCTCCGCACGCACCTCTCTTGTGCGCAATCCATAAACTTTAGTGAAATCTTTATACAACAGCGTTTCATCAAAATGGTAACCGGTATTAATAAAGAGAACCTCTTGCTCAGGCTGGTAAATGGAAAAAAGATGCAGTAAATACGCTGATGTCGCCGCAAACGAGCTCGTCAACATGACCTGGTCGGTACTGTAATTTCTATACAATTCTGTGATGCGCTGCTCCGGCTGCAGCGGGCGAAATGCTTCATTCAGTGCTTTGATGTGCGCTGCGCTCTTGCTTATTCATGCTCTCGGTTTTACCTGTAAAACGTGACAAATGTCACGATTTTTAAGAATCTCACAAGTCAAAAGCACTATTTCTCTTTATCCAAGCAAAACCAACCCACCTAATCCACTCACACATCGGTTAATAAGTTCGCTCAATGTGTCTCAATAGAAACACCTGAGGAACTAACTTTAATGGAAACTAAAGACGCCGCGGATAAATCGCTAACTCTTTGATGTACACTATATTCTTATGAGAAGACGGTTCCTCTCGATGCTCGCAGTAGCGCTGCTTATTCCTTTTGCAGGCGCTCAAGCACAGTCCATTCCTACGGGTGGACTCCCCCTAAACTTTGACGATCCATTAACCGCCAGCCCTTCAACGGGAGTGGGCGGAAGTTGTGTCTACAATGATGTAGTCGTGATTGACGGGACACCTTACGATGCCATCATTACCATCGACAACATCACTAATGGATTGATTTCAGATTTCGACGCCACTGCCACCACCAACGGCAACACAGCTGCAAATTTCAGCCCGTCCATTTTATGGACCGGCGCTGGGAGAAATCTCCTACAGAATCGAATTTATTGAAGACGGAACAGCAGGTGCCCCCGTACCCGTTACGCTCGGTGGAATTTCACTGACCGCATGGGATTTAGACGGTATCGGTGCTCCCGGAAAGTACATCGAAAGCAGTGGATTCACCAGTTATACCCTAGGTGCTTCGACCATTCTCGCCTATACCAGTGCCGCCACTAATGCGGGCCGATTCTCAAACAACAACGCCTCCGCCAACACCGTAGGAAATGACGGTACCAGCAGAGCTTCGCTAGAATTTGCCAGTGCGGCATCCATTTCCTTTAGCATTGGATCTTCGGGTGCGGGAAGCTGGACACAGATGCTTTCGCTGAGCAGCCCAACGAATTGGTTCCCTACTACGGCGGCAACAACAGCGATTCCTACCATCTATACCTTCGGCACCACAGCGCCGTATTTCACGTGTAGCGGATCAGCTAGTGCTGGCCAAAGCATCGCTATTGAAGGTTACCACCTCAGCGACAGCCTCATCGTAACTGCTCCGGCAGGTTATGCAGTAAGCGCCACCGCAAACGGCAGCTACACGAACAGTCTCACGCTAGGTGCAGATTCTTTAGGTCATCTAGATACTGCAGTATTTATCGCTATGGACGGTAGCGCACCGGCCACGAACCCGGCACAAATCACGCTGAGTTCGAGCGGCGCCACAGATGTGCTCATCGCTGTAAGCGGCACCACAGGTGGCGCATTAACGGTCAGTAATTTCACGAAAACAGATCCTACCGCCTGTGCCACAGAGGACGGGACTATCAGCTTCAACATCGCTAATGTTCCTGATGGCAACTACACGGTTACCTATATGGGCGGTTCCACCACTGCGGCGGTGGTTTCTGGAGTGGCTACGCTCATCAATCTTGCAGAAGGAACATACATCGACATTCAACTCACGGATGCAAACGGCTGTACCTCAGCGGCGGGAAATAGCCTTACGCTTAATGAGCCCATCGACTTTACCATTGCCTTCGCTCCTAGTGATCAAAACATTTGTACCAATGCTACCGCCACATTTGGGGTCATTGCTACAGGAACCGCTACCAACGTTCAATGGTACGCCTTTGACGGTGCTGCGTGGAGCGGTATTGCAGGCGCATCGAACACCACCTACACCACACCTGCTTTAACAGATACCTCCATGTATCACGTCACCGTGACTTCAGCAGCCGGTTGCCGCTGGACGTCGCCTATGGCTACAGTTACAGTAAACCCGGACCCTGTAGCGACGCTCACAAGCACGCCTGCCAGTTGTCCCGGTACCAGCGATGGTGCGATCGACCTGACCATGGTAACCACAATAGAACCCATGTCCTACAGCTGGAGCAACGGTGCTTCGACGGAAGATCTAACGAATGTGCCTAGCGGAAGCTATACCGTGACCTTGCTTGACCCGAGCGGTTGTGAAGGAACCGCGACTGTTGCTGTAAGTGATAGTGATGGCGTTGCACCCACGGTGTATGCGAAAAACATCACGGTTCAGCTCGACTCTATGGGTCTGGCTACTATTACGGCAGCAGATGTGGACAGCGCTTCAAGCGATAATTGTACCCTCACCTTAAGTATTGATAGCTGGTCCTGGGATTGTTCAGGATTGGGCGCACATACCGTAATGCTCATAGGGACCGACGGAACGCAGAGTGATACTGCCTTTGCCACCGTAACTGTTGTTGATACCATAGCACCCGTTTTACAATGTGCAGGTGATACCACTTTATATGTAGCGGCTGATACCAGCGGTACAGCATACAGCTGGACGGCATTAGTAGCTACAGATGTTTGTGGGATTGATACCACCTACGCTACGGATACGAGCGGAAGTTGGTTTGAAATAGGTACGCATGAAGTGTGGTCGTATGCTGCGGATGTCAACGGCAACATGGACAGTTGTATGTTCCAGATTGCCGTGCTCGATACTTTTGCGCCGAGCTTCACGAGTTGCCCGCTCGATACGATACTGTATGCGGATGCTTTGAACTGTGGGGCCAATCTGAATTGGACCACACCAACAGCCACGGATAACAGCGACAGCATTACCTATACGCACAGCGACACCTCTGGAACCTTCTTCCCGGTGGGCATCGACACAGTATTCCACTTTGCCTTTGACCCAAGCGGAAATACAGATACCTGTTTCTTCGTAGTCACGGTGCTCGATACCATCGCTCCAACATGGAACGGAACACTCAATACCTTAACCGTGTACGCGGGCGCAGATACTTGTGGGATCTTTACGGACAGTATTACACTCACTCCTCCCACCATCGTGGAGGCCTGTGGTTTAGATACGTTGTTCCACGGCGGCGCTTCCTACTATGCGTTGGGCCAGTATGACATTTACTGGTACGCAACGGATTTAAGCGGCAATACGGATTCCATCCTACAGCAATTAGTGGTTACAGAAAACATCAAACCTGAACTCTACTGCCCGTCTGACTCTATTACGATCTACGCAGACAGTGATAGCACATGGACCCAAGTAAGCTGGACCGGTGATAGTATTTACGATCGCTGTGGTGTGGATAGCGCCTATTTCAACCTCGCGAGCGGCAGCTACCTGCAGATCGGTATATTCAAGATCGATTACTTCGGCTACGACCTCAGTGGAAACGGCGATACCTGTAGTTTCTTCCTCAGTGTAGTGGATACCACAGCTCCTGTAATCAACCTCGCTCAAGGCGATACTACCCTACTGGCGGATCCCGACAGTTGTTTTGCAACTTTCGCCTGGACCGCACCGACCATTGACGAAAACAGTACCAATTATTCTACGGCCTACTACAACAGCAACACCCCATCCGGCAACTTTGCCTTAGGAACTACGGTTGTTGCCTACACCGTAACCGACGCCGCAGGCTACAGCGACAGTGCCTTCTTTACCATCACAGTAGTGGACGGCTCAGGACCTTCGCTGTTGGCGCAAAATGCAACTCTGACCCTCGATGCCATGGGCTTTGATACGCTCAGCGTCGCCGATGTAGATACCGGTTCCTACGATTGTAATGGCATTGACAGTTTGTGGCTCAGTCAGTACGTCTTCACTTGTCAAAATATCGGGACCAATTCCGTTTGGTTCTACGGTCTCGACACCCTAGGCAACCTCGACAGTACCTCCATCACGGTTACCGTAACCACAGGACCTAATGGCGTCATTCAAGCCACATCCAGTACCACCGACGCACTCTGCTTCGGCGAAGCCAACGGTACCGCTTCCCTCTCCGCAGTGGGCGGAGCAGGTCCTTATTCGTACACCTGGACTACCCTAGATACCACGGCCGCCATCAGCAATTTGCTCGCAGGCACCTACTTCTACGACGTTTCAGATTCTAACGGTTGTGTCGCCTCCGGCAGCATCACCATTAATGAACCCGCCTCTATGACCATCTCCGCGATCGCATCCAACTACAACGGATACGGCGTAAGTGCAGAAGGTGCAACAGATGGAACCATCGACCTCACCGTTACCGGTGGTGTACAACCCATGACCTACGATTGGAACAACGGCTACGCCACCACAGAAGACCTCACCGGTCTTGCAGAAGGCCTTTATTTCGTAGTCGCTACGGACAGCAATGGATGTAGCATCACGGATACCGTAGTCCTCACGGAACCGGATTATTTCGACGCTGAAGCAACGGCCCTTTCAAACAACATTTGTCCTAACGAAAGCAACGGTAGCGTTTACGTCGCCTACAGCGGCGGGGTCGCACCCATCACCTTAAGCTGGAGTACAGGCGCTGCAACAGATACCCTCACCGGACTCACCTCCGGTTGGTACCTGATCACCGCGATCGACGCCAACGGAGTGCTCGCCACAGACAGTGTGGAAGTACTGGCAGAAGACCTCGATTGTGACGGTATTCTTAATGTAGATGAAGGCGGCATCCCAGGCGGTGGCGGCGGACTTGCAGATCAAGACGGCGACGGCATTCCTAACCAGGAAGATACCGACAGCGATGGCGACGGTATCGGCGATGCGTATGAGTTTGATTCCAACGGCGACGGCATCGGCTTCGACGACTGTGATAACGACGGCCTCCCGGATTTCCTTGACAGCGATGAATGTACGCTCGAAGCGGCCACGGTCCTTACCCCAGATAACGACGGAAATAACGATTTCTGGACCATTCCAGGCATTGAAAACTTCCCGGGTTCACATGTGGTACTCTTCAACCGATTAGGCTTGAAAGTCTACGAAAACGAAAACTACCAGAACGATTTTGATGGCCGCGCCAACGTTGCCACCTACCTCAATAACGCTGAAGCCATCCTCCCTACCGGAACCTACTTCTACTATGTTCGCATGGGCGGCAACTCCACTCGAGAATACAATGGTTACCTCTACATAAACAGATAAGCCATGACTATGAAGCAAGAACAACGCACCGCACAACGCAACCGCCGCACAACAGTGCTGGCCGTGGCCCTTACTGTTTGCCTAGGTACTGTCCAGGCACAGCAACACCCTTCCCTAGACAACTACCTCTTCACACCCGTCGCGGTCTCTCCTGCACACGCTGGAATGCAAGACCAACACGTCGTGAGTTTAGTCGACGCACAATGGGTCGGTCTTAAAGGTGCGCCACGCACTGGAATGATCAGCATGGACTACCGCGACCTGCGCGGATTAGGCCTGAACTTAACGTTAATCAACGACCAGGTAGGTCCGGCCATCACACAGCACGCCGCTTTAAGCGGTGCCTACCACCTTCCCGTAAGTGATGAAGCAAAACTGAGTACCGGTTTGCGCCTCACCGTAGGACGCACTTCCGTGGACCTCCTGGACGAAACGTATTACGACCAAGTGGATCCAAACATCTACAACCTTCAAGGACCGTTCATGGCGAACATAGATTTTGGAACGACGTTCAATACCCCCACCTACTATGCTGGGGTCAGTTTCAAAAACGTCAACCGCGCCAAGATTTACGACAACAACTACACGGCCCAAGTCCTTCAATTCTTTGGCGGCTACCGCATGCCCATCCAAGGCGCCTGGTCACTACGCACCAGCTTCCTGGCAAGTGCAGCAACCAACGCTCCCGCCGATCTAAATTTCCATGCCTTCATGGAGCACAGTGAAAAATGGGGCATGGGATTGCACTACAGCCCGGCAGATGAAGTGGGTGCTTTGCTTCGCTTAAACCCGAGCAACGACTGGCATGTCTTTTACCAGTACAACTTCCCCCTCACCGACCTCGTGTACCTCACGCAACGCAGTCACGTCATAGGCATCAGCTTTAATGTGACCCCTAGAATAGCGTCATTCACCTCGCCAAGATTATTCCTATGAGAAGCGTAATGAACACCTCCAAACTCCTCGCTCTAGGTGCCCTCTTCACCTTTAGCACGGTCGCTACAGCACAAAGCACCATGCTCACTGCATTAGTACAGCCGGACTCTTTGGTCCACCAAGAATTGGGCGAAATAAATGCTGAAGATTACGCCGCACATCCTTATGGAAAAGGGCACCTGCTCTTTCTTTCAACGCGCGGCGGTACTGCCACGACCGCAAAAGATCCGCAAACGAATGCGCCTTTTGCACGTCCCTACCTCCTGCGTCTAAAAGACCTTAAAACACTGCCTTATGAACTTCCAGGCATACTAGCGGAACAGCCGTATCACATAGGCCAATGTGCGCTCATGCCAGACAGTTCTGCGCTGATCGCAAGTCACAGCAGAAAGAAACCGTATGCGAGTGGTCGTGTGGGCATGACCCTTTCCTACATTCCTTTTAACGGAGATAAAGCCAAAGAATTACCGTTCATCGATGCTACTGCAGATTACCAGCATCCCTGGTTTGATGAGAAAGAGTATACCCTCTATTTTGCTTCAAATGTTGACGGCGGTAAAGGCGGCTACGACCTTTACAAGACTACCCTCAGCTTTGATGGTGTTTGGAGTACTCCACAAGCGGTGGACATCGCAAATACTGCAGCCAACGAAGTCTTCCCTAGCACTTCTGAAGATCTGATCTTTTCTTTGCACGTTCCTCCAATAACTACGGGCTACAACTTTACCGCCACGGCATGGGAGATAGCACACCAGTTGCAATGGCATTAAACAATAGAGGCGATGACTTCGGTCTCGTTCTGCTCAACGATAGCACTGCCCTTTTCTCGCAGAGCAAGCGCGCAGGAAGTCCCACGAATCTTCACATCTACAGTCTACCCATCCCACCGCCACCACCTCCAGTAGATACGGCTGCCCTTGCCGCTCAAGCCCTTGAAGACAGCCTCACAGCGGCAGCACTAAAAGCCGATTCTATTGCAGCATTCAATCTTGCAAATTCCGCTAATCAAGCGACCGCAGGTAAAGGCAAAAAATGGGTTACTGACAATACTCCAGAACCGGGCACCACTTCCGGTTACAGCATTATCGTAGGAGGATTCGTGGATCGCGATCTTGCCGATGGTTTCCTTGAAAGCATCTTAGGCTGGGCACCAGAAGCCTTCTTATCGCGCTACAACGACAAATACTATGTCGTCCACAGTATGCACAAATCACGTGATGATGCAGATGCAGCGAAAGCCTCTGTGAATAAAAGAGATTACCGCGCGTGGGTGTTAAGTCGGGGGTTGAAATCCTTGTAATAGAAATAGACCTTTTTTAAATTGCAAAGCCGGGCCTTGTGTCCGGCTTTTTTATGGCATACCGTGAATAGCGCACTATTACACTGGCAGAAGAAGTTGGTCATGGACGCAATAAATGCCTAACTTTAGACATACCAATAGCTCTAGCGATGCACCCTCACCACTTGAACCAATTCTCAGCTAAACTGTACATGACGCTCATAGCCGGCTGGATATTTTCAAGCTGCACCATCGCCCTACCAGAATTCCAGACTGCCGAATCACTTGCTCCACAGCAACATAAAGTAGCTGCAGGCGGTTATTCCGGACGCGGACTGAACGCCAGTACAGGCGGATTGATCGTACATAATTACGGGATTACAGAACGACTCGACCTTACTTCCAACATGAGTCTTTCGCGGCTCAATATTGAACAAAACAACATTCGATACTCCCTGCTTAGCGGGCCAAAACTCTCTAACGCCAGTGGATCGTGGGCACTCTCCGCACCCGTTGGCGCCATCTACACTGAAACCTACAACGATATCGATGCGGGCTTCACGTATCTCTTCACTCCTACCGTGTATAAGAGCTGGAAATTTGCCAATCCGGATTTGACCTACACGTTTTTCGCTCGCTCAGAATTCGCATACAATTACATTCGTGGCCGCTGGTTTACTGTCGTCGGGGGTACAGCCATCGCTACGAAATGGAGCGCATTATTCATTATATTTCGTTATCCGGAAGCACAAACGGCCCTTTTTATGGGGTCTACTTTGGGTACGGAATTTCATTAAAACCATTCCAATGAAAAAAGTAGTCGTTCTCTGTTCTTTAGTGCTCTTGAGTTGCACCAAACCTGAAAATGTCCAGCGCATGGAAGTCCTGCTGCACGGGGACTGGTACGGTGTGAAATCACGAATCATTTGATTGCGCAAGGGCTGTGGGATACCCTGCATCCGCATTCAACGACGGATTTGATCGGCACCTTTGATACGTTGAACAATACGTTTGTGGTGGATAGTTTGGGTGCGACGATGGATTCTGCACAGCTCGTCATCGATAGCGATAGTGTAATCACGGTGATCGGCGCAGTGAATGCGATTGATTGGTCTTTTGACCGCCAATTAATCAATGACTTTGGCCAACCCGTTTTGGACCAATTAGAAGCCAGCTTCAATGGCAACCAAAAATTCAAAATTCTCAGTATCACAGAAGATGAGCTCGTACTCTACTTCGACGAAGTTATTCCCGTTTCCATTCAAGGATTCACCGCAGATATGGAACTCCGCCACACCCAATACTGGCAGAAGTAATCAGTAGACTAACGTCCACTTCAGCTGAGGAATGAGCAATGTTTGCTCGCGCCAACGGTCGTAACGAACCACTCCAGCTACGGCAAATTCGCGGTACTTGAAAAAAACTCGTTACAGGTAGTCTCCGCCGCCGCCCGTACGCCAATCCAAACCTGTAGCTGTTCTCATAGCGCGGACGCAAATCATCAAAGTCTAATGGAATCCAGGGTGAAGCACCGTTCCACACGTCATCATCGCTGGAGGTATACAGTGTATTGGAAATAATGTCTGTGGTGTAGTCCCAACGTGTAAGCGCAAATCTGTTTAAGACCGCAACATAACGGGTCTTGTATTGCCCCGAACGGGTTTTTTCTTCGTCCAATAGTGTCGAAGATCCACCGCCATTACATTTTCAAAAATCCACTCTTCATAGATGTAGCTCCCGTAATGATTCAAAAGCAGGGATTGCTCCGGAACATTGGGTTGACCGTAGCGGTAAAGGGCACTTACATGAGTAAAGCCGAAGAGGAGGGATTCGTTTTGGTCCAATTGCACCTCAGCATCCGCACCTACAATCCCTACCAAAGCTCGAAAAGGGCTCACGTGCACCGCAAACGACGCAACATCGGGAGCAACCACAGTATCCCGGCCAAACTCCGCGAGATAAATGGAATCCATATCCCATTTGTGTTGGGCGGACAGTGAGGTAAGGCCTGCGAATAACACCGCAAGTAGATAGTGACGTAGCTTCAAAAGGGTTTGGTTTGATTCCTTGAAGATAAAAATTTAAACCCTAAAGCAGACCCAACACCTGCTTTGGAGTCATCACAGAAATCGCCGACTTCCCAAAATCCTTTTCATTCCTAGTCACCAAGATTTTAGCCTTAGCAGCAAGCGCACTTTGATGTTGGACCGCATCTTCAAAGTCCTTGAACTGAAGGTCATTGATTGCCCTAATGATACCTAAGTGGCCAGCATCAACCACCTTCACCATGGTCAAGAGTTTTTGAATGGCCGCTCGAGCCACCTCCGGTTTCACTTCCTTTTGAAGGAGATAAAAGGTTGTGGTCACGGCAATACTGAGGTAAAGAGCTTCACTTTTCCCGTATCAGCTAACGTAAAGAGTTGCGCAGCATCGCGTAGGAAAGGGGTACGTGCCGCTATGAGATCGACAATAACGTTAGTATCAATAAACAAACGCATCAGCTGTACTTCTCAACCAAATGTTTGCGGTACGCTTCCTTAACGTCGTACTCCATTGCCGGCATAATGCCCATTAATTCCTGTACTGTGGGACTAATAGCCACATCCTCGGCAGCATCTTCCAAAGTATTTAAATAACGCTCGACCAGTTTCGATAGGCTGATGTTGTGCAATGCAGCGTATTGCTTGGCCTTCTCAATCACCACATCATCCATACTAAGGGTCAATTTCGTATTCATCACGTCTATTTTACGTGTAAATATACTGTTTTTCATACGTACAACATTTCCAACTAAATTGAAAATTTAAAACGGAAAAACCTAATTATGTGGATAAGATGCCGTTCTTAACAGCGCTTGAAAAAGCATGGCGCAAACTATCCGGGAGAAACCCAATGATCGTGGGCTTGTCTAAAATGACATCCACCGGTGGCGGAGGTGGTGGTATGGTGTCCAATTCTTCTTTCCCCACCGCACCCAAATCTATTTCCTCACGACCAAGTTTTGAAATACCGAATACCACCAATATGAGGCAGGCAAGGAAAAAGCAAGATTCTTAACGGCGTGGAAAGCATTGGACGGATGGGCTAATCACCTTGAAGATAGTCATTCTGCATTCAAACTCCTCAATGGAGCCAAACCCTGATCATGGGGAATTAAAAGATCGTTGACCAGTTCATAGGTATGGTCCAAATATTGGCTGGGCTCATCATAGAATTCCCAATTTCAAGACTTCCCCATCCAGATAAGTTCGACCGATGTTTTCAATGTGATAGGCTGCATCATAAGTTGTCGAAATGAACTTCCCGCTGGAATACAGCGTGAGACTCAGGTGTGGAAAGGCATCCTGGAGTTCCGTGAATTCGGCGACTTTAGTGCCATATGATAATTGGACAATAAAGGGTCTTAGAAGAGAGCTTCCAAAGGGCAATACACAGCAGCAATCAACGCCCATTTCCTGAACCTAAGCCAATGCCCTCTTCTTAAAGAAGATGTTATTCACCACAAAGCCTAGCCAGATTACCGCGCTTAAGAGCCCAAAGCCATAGGCTATAACCATATCTTGATCCGTCCAATCATTATTGCCGGGAAGGCGCCATTCAACCAACACTCCTAGAGCGAAGAGTAAAAACAATGCGACCAAGGCTAGAGGAAGAATTCGGAGCTTTTGAATCATCGTCCTAGCAGTTTTAAATGGTAAAAAGAATAACAACAACAACAGCCACCACAGCCACCGTCAATAAAAAGGCCGCAAGATTCCCTTCCCAATCATCATTCACATATTCCTTCAGTGTTTTCTTTTCGAAAAATAACCCAGCGAATAAATCCTCCAATGGACTGAAAGGTGTATTTCACCAAAATCGATAGAACGATGTACAGGATAAAGTCAAGCACGGAGTGTTTGTTGCTTCAGTTGGTGGTGTCAAGATAATCATTCGCTCTATAATGCTTTGAAGCTTCTGAAGGCAAATAAAAAAGACCGCTCTTGGCGGCCTCTCATCTTATTTTCTAGCATAGTCGTCCTGAACACGAACGATGTCGTCCTCATCTGAGGGATGATCTGGATCCGTGTGTTGCCAGAATTCTGCAACAACGCCCCATCCTTCAAGTCCTATCAAGCGGTGGCGCTCCCCTTTTTTCAGGACAATAGTTTCACCTGACTCAAAAGAAACCAATTCCCTTCGTCATCCGTCGCACTGCGCACAATACCCACAGGACCTTCCACTACACGCCAAATTTCTGCGCGTCTCACATGATACTGCCAGCTCAAACGGCCTCTGGATTCACTAAGAGAATCTTAGGACTCAATTTCCCTGCGATACGCAAGGGGCTACATCAAGGCCATCGAAATAAATATCTGCAAATTGTTGGGCCTGGCTTTCGTCTAAAACGAAGAACCCACCCCACGGGCGGTTCAAATCCTTCGTGCTGATCTTCATCCCTGCACTTTTAATTTGTTGCTCTATTTGCTTAAACTTTAACAATTAGCTATAAATTTTTACGATACCAACTTACAACCTTTTTCTAGACCTTCATTGAAATAAACTAAGGGAGTATATCCCAATAGGGTCTTAGCTTTTTCAATACTCGCTAACGAGTGTTTAACATCGCCAATGCGCTCGGGTCCATAAGTCACATTTGCATTATTACCAGTAATTTCACTAAGTCGGTTAATCATCTGATTTAAGGTGACTCTTTCGTTACACGCAGTATTGTAAACCTGATTGAGTGCAAGACTATTCGTAGTGAACATAGCGAGTTTATTCATCTCTACCACATTATCTACATATGTGAAATCACGAGAAGTTTCCCCATCACCATTTACAATTATTTCCTCATTATCAAGGAAGGCTTTTGAAAAAATAGGTATAACTGCAGCATAAGGATTATTAGATTCTGCTTTGGCCCAAATACATTAAAGTACCTTAAACCTATCCATTCGATTCCATAAGTATTTCCAAATACCTGACAAAACTGCTCTATAGCCGCTTTCGTAACAGCGTATGGACTTAAAGGGTTTCCTATCTTATCTTCCACCTTAGGAAGACCCGGATGATCTCCATAAGTACTAGAGCTAAAAGCAAGAATTATTCTACTTACACCCTTTTCTACTGCAGCTTGTAACAAATTTTACTGTACCTAGTATATTCACCTCTGTACTAGTTTTTGGATCTTTAATACTTCTTGGTACAGAGCCTAAAGCAGCTTGATGTGAAATTACATCAATTCCTCTAGCGAATCAAGGCAGGTTTTATAATCCCTTATATCTCCTTCGATAAATTCAAAGCGATCGTGTTCCTTAAACTCATCAAGGTTTTCTCTGTAACCATTACTTAGATTGTCTAGAACGCGAACAATATTTATTCTAGGGTCGTTCAAAAAGGATGCGACTAAATTTGAACCAATAAATCCGGCCCCACCTGTGATTAGTACATTTTTCATTATAAACGTGCCGTTACTGTTCCTTTTGGTAAAAGGATTTCACGTCATATATAACTCCATTTTGGAGCAACTGACTAGTGAAATTAATGTTCGCGAATTCTTTGTGTGAAACTGCCAATATGATCAATGAATACTCTTTTTCTAGTTTATTCACTAAATCAATAGAAAATTCGTGGCGCACCTCTTCTTCATTGGCCCATGGATCATGTACATCGACATTAAGACCATAACTCAATAATTCATTATAAACATCTATAACCTTTGAATTACGTATATCCGGACAATTTTCCTTGAAGGTGATTCCCATTATTAAAGCTTTTGCTCCTCGTATTTGTAAATCATTTTTCAGCATAAGTTTTACTGACTCGGAGGCGATATACTTACCCATTCCATCATTTAATCTTCTTCCGGCAAGAATTATTTCGGGATGATATCCAACTTCTTGTGCTTTTTGGGCCAGATAATAAGGATCTACACCTATACAATGCCTCCAACTAATCCTGGTTTGAAAGGTAAAAAGTTCCATTTCGTACCTGCCGCCTCAAGAACTTCAGCAGTGTCTATCTCCAAAAGCTCAAAGATTTTAGCTAATTCATTTACAAAAGCGATGTTGATATCTCGCTGCGAATTTTCAATAACTTTAGCGGCTTCAGCTACTTTTATGGAAGTCGCTAAGTAGGTTCCTGCAGTTATTACAGATTTATATAAATTATTCACGAAAATCGCGGTTTCTTGAGTAGAGCCTGATGTTACTTTAAGGATTTTAGTAACCGTATGTTCCTTATCTCCAGGTTGATTCTTTCTGGTGAATAATAGAAGAAATCTTCATTGTAGGACATTCCTGATTCCTCTAGGATAGGCACCATTATGTCTTCTGTTATCGGATAAACTGTGCTCCTCATAGATTATTACGTCATTCTGCTTCAAATAATTTGAAATCATTCTTGACGCTTTCTCTAATGGAGTCAGTATTGGTCGGTTGTTTTTATCAACTGGGGTTGGAACAGTGACAATGAAAACTTGTGCCTGCGCTAATTGAGATTCATCGTGAGTAACTACTAAGCCAGCTCCTTTATCAAAACTTTCAACTATAACAGACTCCTAGCTGTTCTTGCTCAAGTTCAAGTGTGGTATCTAGGTGGTTATTTAATTCCGCTATTCTTGTTCTATTAATATCAAAACCGAGTGTTTCATATTTTTTCTCCAAAAGCAACAGCTAAAGGTAACCCTACGTATCCTAGGCCAATGACAGCAATTATTGGTTTATCATTCATTTCAATTGTTTTTTACTGTTAAAGTTTAGAAACGCATTCTCAATACAAACCCACTCTTCCTCCGAAAGATTGCTGCCTGAAGGTAAACAGAGACCAAAATCAAATACCTTTTTTCTGCACAATGCCATTTCCCGAAGTATTGGCAATGTTCATAAACCGGCTGAAGGTGCATGGGTTTCCAAAGTGGTCGCGATTCAATATTTAATGTTTCTAAAAAGAGTCTCAACTCTTCACGGAAGTTTAGACCGAAAATTTTAGGTTCAAAGTAGAATGCACTTAACCAACGATTAGCGTAGGTATTCTCTCGCTCATTTTGATATTCTACCGCCCAGCCTAGTTTCTCAAACAACCTGAGGTAGCGGTTAAAATTTGATCTCCGTTGCTCAATACGTTCAGGAAGTACTTCCATTTGACCACGACCAATTCCTGCACAGATATTTGACATACGATAATTGTATCCAATCATGGAATGCTGGTAATGTGGTGCGTCGTCTCTTGCTTGAGTTGCCAATTTCCGAGCAAGTTTTATATTATCATCGCTTGCGCTCACTAAAGCGCCACCGCCGGAGGTAGTGATAATCTTATTTCCGTTAAAACTATAAACACCAAAGGTTCCAAAAGGTTCCCGTGTGTTTGCAGCCTAAAAGTTGCGCCAAGTGATTCAGCAGCGTCTTCAACTACCGGTATCGCAAAAGTGTCGGCTAAGGCCATAATGGCATCCATTTTCGCTGGCATACCGTAGAGATGCACGGGTAGGATTGCCTTGACTTTATCTAGTTGGCGACGTTTTGAAATGGTTTAAAGCTTCTTCTAATGCATCAGGACACATGTTCCAAGATTCCCTGCTCGCTGTCTATGAATACAGGTGTTGCCCCTAAGTATTCTATAGGATTCACACTCGCGCAAAAAGTGAATGACTGCACTAAGACAAAGTCGCCTTCGCCTACTCTAAAATATCCAATGCAATATGAATGGCACCTGTTCCAGAACTTAATGCTGCGGCGTGCGCAGTACCGGAGAACTTTTGAATATCAAGTTCAAAACCGTTAACGTTGGGGCCTAAGGGTGCGATCCAATTTTCGGCGAACGCTTCATTTACGTAAGACTGTTCAGTACCTCCCATGAGGTGAACTGAGCCATTTTTTTCATTATTGATTATGGTTTGGTTCTGCGAATATACCAATTCTTGAAATGTGAATTTAGATGTTCGTCTTATCAATTGGGACAAATCATGCACAAAATTTAGCGCAGCAAAGGCAACTAAAGGGATAATAGCTATCTTTGAAGACCAACCAAGACCTGAATTATGTTCACGCTATTACTCCGTTTTTATCGAGATCGGTTCCTTTCAAGATGGACTGTGTTGTTCTTTGATGCAACCGCAACGCTCACATTACACTCATCGCCAGTATTGCCATCCGTTTCAATTTTTTCTGTGGATGCAGCCTCAGTGTTTTAAATATTTATTCCTTTCTAGGAGTTCTGGCGCTGTATTGCTTAGGTTTCATTTTAATAGGCAGTTACAAGGGGATTTTACGTCATACTTCTCTTGATGATGTAAAAAATGTTTTAAAAGCCTCAACATCAGGTTTAATTCTATCGCTTGGCGTGACTACAATACTCATTTTGCTTGGCTTACAAGCGGCTCTTCCCCGTCAGTATTCTTTCTTTCCATTACGCATTGACAACACTAGCTTTAATAGGCTTACGATTGGTTGCTAAAAGTATTTATATCGCAGGGACGCAAACAAAATCTGATACAGTTAACCTTCTTATTTTCGGCTGTGGGGATAGCGGTATAATGACAAAAGAATGCCTTTCAACAAGAGCAAAATGGAAAGTTTAAGGTCGCAGGTTTCTTGACGATAACGCAAACCGTTGGGGTAAACAGCTTCAGGATATTCAGATTCACGCTCCTAAACTGGCTTTAACTGAAGAGTGGGTGAAAAAGCATAACATTCATCAGTTAGTCATTGCAATACAAGACCTCAGTCCAACCCGAAAAGCAGAAATCAGTGAAGCTGCAATTGCCTTAGGACTAGAAGTAAAAGTGATTCCTCCCTATAGAAAGTGGGTCGATGGTAGCATTACCACAAATCAGCTTCGCAAGATTAAGATTGAAGATCTACTTCAGAGAAATAAGATTGAACTAGATAATACAAACATTCTAGGCGCAGTTGAAGGGAAATCCATCCTCGTAACCGGTGCAGCGGGCTCTATCGGGAGTGAAATTGCACGCCAATTGTCTTATTACAACGTTGATAAACTCATACTTATCGATCATGCAGAAAGTCCGTTGTATGATATCGAACAAGAGTTGATAGAGAAACACAAATCGTAAGACAATTAAACCGATTTGTGAGGTTGCCAATGTTAAGGACAGGTACCGTATGAATGTTCTATTCGATACCTATAAACCTCAATTGGTTTTCCATGCTGCCGCGTATAAGCATGTTCCAATTATCGAGAAGGCCCCTTATGAGGGATTTTCGTGAATGTGTTTGGCACGCGTATCGTTGCTGATCTATCCATAGAATATGGCGTAGAGAAATTTGTTATGGTGAGCACAGATAAAGCTGTTAATCCAACGAATGTGATGGGTGCGACCAAACGAATCGCAGAACTCTATACGCAAAGTCTCAATGAGTTAGGTAAAACAAAATTCATTGCAACGCGCTTCGGTAACGTTTTAGGTTCTAATGGTTCAGTTGTACCATTATTTAGAAAACAGATTGAAGCGGGTGGGCCTATTACCGTTACTCACGAAGATATCACACGCTATTTCATGACCATCCCAGAAGCATGTAACCTGGTTCTAGAAGCGGGCTCAATGGGTAAAGGTGGAGAAGTCTATGTCTTTGATATGGGAGAGCCAGTAAAAATTATGGACATGGCCAAAAAGATGGTACGCCTGTCTGGCTTACAGCTTGGCAAGGATATCGAAATCAACGTCACAGGTTTACGGCCAGGAGAGAAACTTTACGAAGAACTGCTCGCCAGTAGTGAAAACACTCTACCCACGCACCACCCGAAGATTCTTCGTGCGAAAGTGAACACTTTTTCTCACAAAGCGATCAAGGAACAACTTAACCTATTAACGGAAATCATGATTGATGGTGATGTTGTAGGAATGGTTCGTAAAGTAAAAACCATAGTTCCTGAGTATATTAGCCAAAATTCTGAATTTGAGGCTTTAGATTAAAATTCCTTCGCTGGAATTCCCTTTACTCGAGTATTTGAGGCAATATTCTGTGTAACTACTGCTCCCGCCCCGATAATGACATTTTCACCTATTATTAAATTCGGCAAAATTGTTGATCCAGCTCCAACGAATGCACCTTTACCTACTTTTACTCCACCACATATTGTGGCACCAGGTGCAATATGTACGTAGTCTGCTATAGTGCAATCATGATCGACTGAGGATTTGGTATTTAAAATCACATGATTACCTATTAAAGTCCGCGTATTGACTATTGCTCCTGCCATAACTACTGTACCTGCGCCTATCTGGGATGTATTTGATACTATAGACTTTGGATGAACTATCGATTGAAAATTGAATCCATTAAATCGTTCTGCAATTTTTTTCCGATTCAGATTATCACCAATAGCAATACATAGTGGGACTTCAGATCTCAATTCTTTAGGATTCAAAACATCATATCCCATAAACTCCTTTATGGACCTGTCGTCGGTAAAAAGTCAAAGTGTCTTTCCCGATTCTATAAGGGCATCTAAAACTACTGCCCCATGTCCGCTAGCTCCGAATAGTATCATTTCCAGTAAACTTTGGCATTGTTAAGTTTTTATCACTTTGAATATCTGCACTTCTTAGGACCTTCTTAACAGTAAAGTAGAACTATTTTAAAATCCAACCAAAACTTCACTTTGGTCACATACTCAACATCGAGCTTAAACTTTTCTTCCCAGGAAATAGCATTTCGCCCATTTACTGCGCCCAGCCTGTTATTCCCGGCCGAACGCTATGGCGTTTTTTTGAAGCTCACTGTAAAGCGGTAAGTATTCCATGAGCAAAGGTCTTGGACCTACGAAACTCATATCTCCTTTTAATACATTCAATAGTTGAGGCAATTCATCAATTGATGCCTTTCGAAAGAATGAACCTAATTTAGTGATTCTGAGATGATCAGGTAGCAACTCACCCAAGTTATCCTTTTATTATTCATGGACTTAAGTTTGAGAATATAGAATGGTTTTCTCTCTGAGCCCAGGTCTTTGCTGCTTAAAAATAGGGGTTTCACGCCTAATTCTAACCATTGAATTAGCAAACTCAATACAATAATTGGGCTTTAACACAATTAATAGAGTCAATGCGACAAATATGTCCATGGAATCTTTTGAAAAAGCATATGGTTTGGTCATGAGTGCAATTTACAATTGAAAAGTAGTTTTGGGAATAGCTACCAATCGATTTATTACATTTACCACGCTCGTTCTCACGGACGTTCTTTAACCCCGTGAAAAAGTGTGGAACAAATACATGGTAGACTAGATTGATAACTCTTTAACCATACACCTGAACTGAGCCACTACATTTATACAGTGGCTTTTTTCTTGATTGTCCCTCGGCCTCCTCTGGGGCCGGTTCAAAGCGATGCATGTCTTCGCTGCTGTGGTTATGGCCCTCATTCTATCTGGGTTTATGGGCATCAAACACATCTACGCGACAGCCGTAAATCCATCTATCCTCACGGTGATGGCACTCATTGCACTCACAGGCGTATTAAAAAAGACACTGCCCTTTCATAGAATTGGTGATTTGCTGGGAAAATCGTCGAAAGGATTTATGATCCGGACCGGACTCGTCACAGCAGCCTTAAGTGGGTTCATTAATAACACCCCTGTGGTGGCGCTTTGATTCCTATTTTAAAGTCAAAGGCGAAAGAGCACAATTGGCCCATTGGGAATTACCTCATGCCACTTTCATTTGCGGCTGTCGCTGGGGGTACGATCACCCTGATCGGTACTTCGACGAATCTCGTGCTGAACGGTCTCATGATCGAAAATGGGATTGAAGGATTTAAATTTTGGGACTTTCTCATTCCAGGACTCTACGTTACCGGAGCCGTCTTACTTACTACCGTACTCATTGCTCCCGGTACTCAAAAACTACTGAAGGCCCAAACGCTGCTAAAAATGAAGAGCGTCAGTACACGACGGAACTTAAGGTCATACCAGGAGGTACTATGGAAGGTAAAACCGTAAAATCGGCGGGACTCTCATAACCTAAATGACCTTTTTCTCGCAGAGATTTACAGAAACGGTGCGTTCATCTCTCCTGTTACTCCGAAGATGACCTTAGAAGCGAATGATACCCTGTTTTTCACTGGCGCGCTTGAAGAAGTCAACGGCTTACTAGATCTCTTTCAAAAGGACTAAAAACCGTCGAGGAGAAGTTTGAAGTCGATGCACGTCACGATCTTATTGAGGTCCTGGTCCCTAACAACAGTGACCTGATCGGCAGACCCTTAAAACAAACCAATTTCCGAGCACGTTACGACGCCGTTATCGTTGGCGTTCAGCGCGGAGGTCAGCCCATTAACGGCAAGATTGGTCGCATTGCCTTACAGGCCGGCGATCTTTTACTCCTTTCTACTGGGTAAATTTCACCGCTCGCAACGAACGCGAAACCCCGCTCATTACCATCAACCAGCACAAACGAACGTCCACATCCCCAAAAGGCCGAGGACAATACTTTATCCCGGGCTACTTATCATTGTAGGTGGTGCACTCTTTACACTGGTCATTATTACTCTCAGTGGGCCTTATGCTTCTCCTAGGAATCGCCTGCGGCATTACTCACGCTGAAAAATTAAAGCGCGAATTCAATCTGGAACTTTACGCCTTACTTGTTCTTTCCGTCGCCTTTGGTAGCGCGGTTGTAGAAGGCGGTCACGCGAGCTTCTTTATCGAACAAATCACTTTGCCGTCCGTTGACTCTGCGGGTATTGTACTATTGTTCCTTCTGACCCTGTTATTGACCAATTTCATGACCAACGTCTCCGCCGTCGCCATCGCTTTCCCGATCGCCGCAGCGATGATGCAACATTACCAGCTTGGACATCTCGAAGTCTTTCTTCCCGTAGCTTTTGGGGCGAGCGGAAGTTTCCTCACCCCTCGAGCTATCAAACCCACCTTTATGATCATGGGTCCGGTAATTATTCCAACAAAGATTTCTTGAAATTGGGATTACCTGTTTTGCTGGTCTACAGCGTAACCGTTTATTAATTTTATTATGAAAAGAATTCGATACCTGCGCGTAACCACCGTTCCAATGTCATTGTCATTTTTACTTGAAGGACAGCCTCAATTTTTAATAAATAAAGGTTTTGAAGTCCATTTGGCGTCTTCTGGAAATTGTCCAACCGAATTGATTGAATTTCCATTTCATTCAATTTCATTATCAAGATCAATAAATCCACTTAAAGACCTCATTGCCATTTTGCAATTAACATCAGTATTAAGGAAGAATGAAATTGAAATAATTCATTCTCATACACCAAAGGCAGGATTTATAGCAATGGTTTCTGGGTACTTAGCTCGAACACCTATTAGACTTCATACAGTTGCTGGATTGCCGCAAGATCATGCATCAAATTGGTATCCACCATCTTGAACATGACCAATTCCTAACCTACTCTTTTTCTCATAAGGTCTTTTTCAGAAGAAAAGGAAATCAAAATGGAAAGTCAGAAAGTAAAATTCCCATGGTTCGCGGTTAAATTTGGATAGTTCATTCTGGCACCTCGAATGGAATCGATATTTCAAGATTTAATAACACAGCTTCTAAAGCTGATCTTAGGACAAAACTAAACTTATCTAATGATTCATTCTACTGGGTTTTTGTTGGGAGAATCCATAGACATAAAGGCATCATAGAACTAATTAAAGCTTTTAATGCATTTGACAAATTGAACCGAAAAAGTCGCAGTTGCTAATAATTGGTGGGCTTGATGACTCAAGAACAGATCTCACAGATGAATGGGCAAAAACAATTGAAGCCGCAAATCCAAACATTATATTTTATGGCTTTCAATCAAATGTAGAGGAATGGCTAGGTGCTTCAGACGTCCTAATTTTTCCGTCTTACAGAGAAGGATTTCCAAATGTGCCTCTTCAAGCTGCAGTTCTAGGAATCCCGATTTTAGCTAGTGATATTAATGGCTGCAATGAAATTGTGACCAATGGTAAAAATGGGCTTTTAATTCCAATCAAAATGTAGACCACATTCATAAAGCCATGCAATACTTATATGATAATCCCTCTTTAAGAAAAAAATGGGTCATTGGTCTAAAAAGACACATCCCCATGAAATATGATAGAACAGTATTTCACGAAAAATTGTTTGATGAGTATACAATGATGCTTGCTAAGAATGGGCTAAAGTAAATCAACCTCATGACGCACTTTGCTTAAATAAATTCAACTGCTCCACTAAAAAAATTACCTCAAAAACTCAACTTTCTGATGTCCGCACAAGTAATGTACGAAATATGACGAACTGTGATTAGGAATTGATCAAGGGAAATCGGAAATTGCGCATCCCAACCAATCAAAACTTTTACCTGTGGCTGAAAAGCTCCACATCATCCCGCATCAGCACGCGATTTCAAGCGAAGATCGTCAGCGACAAAATGGCCATAAAGGCCAAGTTTTGTGGTTCACTGGTTTGAGCGGTAGTGGTAAAAGTACAGTGGCCTCAGAAGTAGAGCGTCAGCTCTTCACTCGAGGTATTCGCACCTATATTCTCGATGGAGACAATGTCCGCACTGGACTAAACAGCGATCTAGATTTTAGCGCTGAAAGCCGTGAAGAAAACATCCGCCGCATTGCACATGTAAGTGCCTTAATGAAAGATGCTGGATTAGTTGTGTTAAGTGCCTTTGTGAGTCCGTACCAGAAAGACCGTGATTTCGTTCGCGAGACCGCTGCTGGAGACTTTGCAGAGGTCTTCGTAAGTACGCCTTTAGAAGTATGTGAACGGCGCGACGTAAAAGGACTCTACGCAAAAGCACGAGCTGGAGAGATTAGTAACTTTACGGGGATTAGTGCCCCGTTTGAAGCGCCGGAAAACCCAGAAGTGATGTACCGACGCACGAGATGAGCATAGAAGCATCGGCGAAAAAGGTCGTGGACTATATATTACCTAAAATAACACTCTAGATGAGTACGTATTCATTAACACATTTACAAGAGCTCGAGGCGGAGCGATCTATGTCATAAGAGAAGTCTACGCCCAATTTGATAATCCAGCCATCCTTTTCTCTGGCGGCAAGGACAGCATTGTCGTGGCTCATTTAGCCCGCAAAGCTTTCTGGCCAGCTAAGATTCCGTTCCCGTTCGTTCATATCGATACGGGACATAATTTCCCTGAGACGATGGCCTTTAGAAACCAGCTCATCAAAGACCTTGGGGTCCAGTTAGTCGTCGGTTCCGTCCAAGAATCCATCGATGAAGGCGCCGTTGTGGAAGAAACTGGAATCAATGCCTCCAGAAACGCACTTCAAACCACTACCCTGCTCGATACCATCGAGCGCAACAACTTTGACGCCTGTATGGGTGGCGCCCGTCGTGATGAAGAAGCACGTGCAAAAGAACGCTTCTTCTCCCACCGCGATGACTTCGGTCAGTGGGATCCTAAGAACCAGCGTCCTGAGCTCTGGAACCTATTCAACGGTAAAAAGCGCATGGGTGAGAACTTCCGCGTCTTCCCTATCTCCAACTGGACAGAAATGGACGTTTGGCAATACATACTCCAGGAAAACATTGCCATCCCAGAACTCTACTTTGCGAAAGAACGCAACGTAATCTGGCGCAACGGTTCATGGCTCCCAGTAAGTGAACACATCACTTTACGTGATGGCGACGAGCCACAAATGAAAATGGTTCGCTTCCGTACCCTAGGTGATATCACCATCACCGGCGGACAAGAAAGCGTTGCAGATACCTAGAAAAATCGTTCAGGAAGTCGCCTCTTCGCGTCAAACAGAACGTGGTAACCGTGAGGACGACAAGCGCAGTGAAAGCGCCATGGAAGACCGCAAGCGTCAGGGATACTTCTAACCATCAAAGCACAAAAAATCCAGATGGAAAACACATTCGATACCAATTCCTACCTCAATATGGAACTCCTACGCTTCACTACTGCCGGTAGCGTAGACGATGGCAAATCAACATTGATCGGCCGACTCCTCTACGACAGCAAAAGCATCTTCGAGGACCAAGTCGCTCAGATTGAACAAACCTCCGCAAAAAGAGGTCTAGATCACGTCGACCTCAGCCTCTTCACAGACGGTCTTAAGGACGAACGCGAGCAGGGCATTACCATTGACGTGGCCTACCGCTACTTTGCTACGCCAAAGCGTAAATTCATTATTGCAGATACACCAGGACACGTGCAGTACACCCGCAATATGGTTACCGGTGCTTCTACCGCCAACCTTGCCCTCATCCTCGTGGATGCTCGCAAAGGCGTGATCGAGCAAACTAAGCGCCACACCTTCATTGCATCCCTTTTGCAAATCCCGCACGTCTTCGTGTGTATCAACAAGATGGACCTGGTAGATTACAGCCAAGAAGCCTACGATAGAGTGGTCAAAGAATACACAGACTTCGCTGCAAAACTGAACGTTCAGGATGTCCGATTCATTCCCATGTCCGCCCTTCACGGCGACAATGTCGTCACCCGCAGTGAACACATGACCTGGTACGAAGGGGGCACACTACTCCACAACCTGGAAAACCGTGCACATCTCCGCAGACTACAACCTACGCGATTGCCGCTTTCCTGTTCAAACCGTCATCCGTCCCCACACCGACGAATACCATGATTTCAGAGGCTATGCAGGCCGCGTTGCGGGAGGAATTTTCAAAAAAGGAGATAAAGTGGTCGCACTGCCCTCAGGATTAGAAAGCTCCATTTCAGGCATTCACACGCTCACTGGAGAACTGAGGAAGCCTTTCCCCATGTCTGTCACTATAACTTTGAAGATGATATCGACATCAGTCGTGGAGATATGCTCGTGCGCAGTGAAAACCGCCTAGAAGGTCAGCAAGACCTAGATGTAATGTTGTGCTGGCTCAATGCCCACCTCCTCGCCCACGTGCGAAATATGTCCTTAAGCAGACTACAGCTGATGCACGCGCAATGATTACCGAGGTCCAGTACAAAATGGACATCAACACACTCCACAGATTGAAGAGGACAAGGATATTAAAATGAATGATATCGCCCGCGTAAAGATTCGTTCTACCAAGCCCATCTTTGCGGATGAATACAATCAAAACTGAGTCACAGGATCGTTGATCCTAGTCGATGAAGCAACGAATGAAACGGTTGCTGCGGGGATGATTAGGTAGGGCTCATTAATAATAAGAAAACCCAACTTAATCGCTGGGTTTTTTTATGCCTTGGTATGCTTGCAGCCCCCAGTCATTTTTTGATGAACTTTGTCATGAGGTAGTACCGGAAATTAGGACAGGATATAGAATTTATAAATTGCGAGAATACTAAAAAAGATCTGACCCTCAAACACTCTGCAATGGGCACCAAGTAGAAAAAGGCTTACAATAAGTTCATTAACTATTACAACCTACACAGAAATCATTCTTCTTTTCTAGACAAAACATCTTTCCAGGTCTATTCCTTGGCTGCTTAAAAACTATCTTTAACTTTGAACCAGCATAAAAGCTGTTTAACAAACGGGACCAACTCATATCAATTACAGCACTTCAACCCAATAACTCGGTAATTGAACTAAATCCATTAATTTTATCTCCCCACAGTACAAGTTGTCCCAAATGAGAAATCATAAAAATTTTCTCGATAGTTGCAAATACTTTTGAGCCATTGTACTTATGGAGTAGTCACTTGCTACCCTTAGTCCATTCATTACTAAACTTTTGCGAAAAGATTGCGACTGGATAACCGCATTAATTTTGGAAGATAACGATTGCTGGTTATTCTCAAACAAATGCATTGAATCACCTACTATATCCTTAACTCCTATCAAGATTAGAACCTAAGAACGGAACACCGCATGACATTGCTTCTAATGCAACACCGGATAGGCCCTCATAATTGGTTGCAAGAACCGACAAATCCGCGGAGTTGAAAACATCTTGCATATTGTCGTGAGAACCATGAATGCACTCGACCTTTTGTAGCGCTCGTCAATCTCAGGCAGTTTGTAGTCCTCAGGTACATGACCATAAAAGTGTAGAACAACATTACTCGGCAAGAATGGCAGAGAGTCTAACAGAATATCTTGCCTTTTCTGAGGGTTACCCCAAGAAGCTACCATTACGACATTAAAGAAATTCGAATTGTATATGTATTGAGCATCATCTGCTTTCTAGCGGCCTTTATCCGTTGGGAATTACATGTGTCTCTATATTGCTGTTCTTAAGCCATGTCTTTAGAGCTAGATCCACAGAAGGGTTATGGAAATTATTGAATCGCATCTGTTATACATGAAGAATTCGACAAACCAAAGAAAACGGTAACTCCTCCTACGATTAATATTATTATGTTCAGTTTTAATTATTGATATGCCATTTAGCATTTTCACCAAAACCCCATAATAAAAAGTTGGAAATACATGAGTATGTAAAACTCTATTTGATGCTTTTTACAAAAAGCGGCTCAATGCCAATATCTGCACAGGATTGTAAATAGATTTCTGCAAATCCAATAATGTAACTCCTGACTTCCATAAGCACCTGTGCCAAGCTCTCAGTAATTACATTTCTATTTGAAACTATCACGAATACTTCCCTGACCTACTTCTTTATAAAAAGAAGCAGTATAAGCTCTTATAACTCTCTGCCCCCACCAGAACCTAAGTTGTTAAAGTAAAGACCGATTGCCTTTTTCTTCATAACCAAATTTCATTACTATTAGTAAAATGAATAAACCATACTGAAATATGACTTTCTGACGTAATATTATGCCTAAATTTGACATTACCTGCGAAAACACATAAGATCCTAGTAAGAGAAAAAACAGCAACTTTAATGCCAAATCCTTATTCGATTTTGCCCAGATATTACGCCGACCAATATTCGCCGCTGCACTACTGTAGAATAAGAAAAAAATATTCTCTAAAGAAGCTACTAAACCCAAAACACCCAAATTAAAACTTAGCAACGGCTTAAAAATAAAAAATTGAAAATTGCAATAAGCGGATTTCGCGTAACGCTAGTACCCGAATTTATATCCCCGCTAGACAGGTTTCGCGCCCGTGTGTCTGCAAGTTGGAGAACTCATCAAAATCGACCGTATTCAAGCCAATAAAACTCACAACGAATCTAGATAGAGGCAAAACCAAAAGAACCAACATCAAAATTCTAAATATCTTCAAAAACTAAATCTGCCGTTTCCTACTACACCAAATATTAACGCAAGCAATAATAAAAGAAGATAATGAGGGCGAATCAATAACAACAGCATAGCACCAAGTAACATACGGATACTAAAGTACCTTGATATAGTGAATAAACCAAGGCACATATCGCTGTGAAGACTAGAACTTCCTTCGACACACCCGATAACCAGAACGTGACGTTAGGCAGGAAAAGCAGTGGTACTAAATAGCGCGTAACTTTCAATAATTCAAACCCTGTCTTTAGAAATACCTTCAACGAGCAACAGAAAATAATTCAAACCCATTACAGCTACACCGGAATAAATGAGGTTGCCAACCCAATAACTTATTCCCAGATACTTCGAAAGAGAGTAGTTTAGAAGTAGCAAAGTCCCTGTTGATGGGTGCTCAACTAACGTATCCACAACGTCTTCGAACGTAAAAAAACGATAGCCGTATGCCGAGAACCAATAATTTAGTGAGTCTCCCCCATTTTGCCTAATGTATATGGTATAAAGAATAGAAAACATCAATTTATATGCTAATAATATTCTCCATGTTTGCGAAGATAATATACCACTTCTTCTTAGGATAGAAATATGCGACTATTACCACTAAAAGGAATATTGCAATAAAGTCAATCATCGATAAGATTTCTGTAATCCTTATTAAAACTTGCCAAAAGCTCTTCGATCGACTCCGGAAGTAAAGGGCATGTCCATATTGTTAGAGCGACTCATTAGCTTAAGCAACAACTTTCTCCATTTGCTCGGCACACGTCTGAACACAACTTTTAAATACTCATTATTCACATACCAATTCCATAGATATCGGTACTTTATGTGCGGCGTTGTATTGCTCTTCGTAACGATAATATCATTCAGATCTAACAAAAGGAATTTGGATAAAATTTCGCGCGTCACCTCAGGTCGTAACTTGAAAACACTATGATCAAGAATCAACACATTTCTACCAAAATCTTCTTATATCTCGTTATATGGGTAATGTAATTACTTATATTCAGTGCGTTGTACTCATTGTAATTATCTGAAACAAGATCTTCAAATGCCGTACTACAAAACTCCGCAAAGTCACCCACATTCAAACCCTTGTTTATCAACATATTATACTGAGAAAACACTCGTTCTTTTGGGTTCCTAATGATAATCAGGATTTTGCGTGCGGATTGTATTCATATAAACGTTGCGCAACTGTTGAATCATGCAGGTACCCTGTGCTTGCATCTAATTTATAAATACTACCCTCCTTTTGGTAAAGTTGATGATATAACTCAATATTTCGTATCCTCGCAATGTGCGGTCGTTGCCTTAATAGATTTCCTATATTTTCGTCACGATTAAAGTTTTTTTTGCTCATCATAGTAAAGCTTTGGTATAGCGTTGACAAAGAAGTGCGGTTCTTTTACTAAGCCAGTATCTACTTTCGGGTGCGACCCGAGAAAATCAGACAACGCCGTAGTACCGCTTTTCATTGCTCCAACTACAAATAAATTTACCTTTTCTTGTTTCACTTTGATGCCTGGCTGAAAATTAAATGACTTACTGACTCGATTAAGACTAACAACAAATACAACGGATTCCCTAACATCGTTTTCATCCTCTTTCGCAAAAGTGCCCTTTGTCTTACTTCATAGTTTTTACCATACTTCAAATAAGAAAAAAGTAAGAATTTCCTCGAGTATAACAACAAAAATCTTCGGCGAGTATCAGCTAATAAACTTGTATTAACATTAATGAGTGTCGAAGTGTACACCATAAAGTCTTTAAATGAAAAAGGACGCTTCGACGCGCTATCTATTGTGTCTTTACGATAATACACTAATGTCTTATTGACGAAAACTACTACATTACACACAGACAACCTTAGCCACATATCATGATCTTCGTGCATTTTTTGACCTTCTCTAAACAAGCCTACCTAATTAGTTCGCCTTTAGATATGACAGCGCTAGAAGAACATATTGGCGCAAGGTTTTTGAAATAACTTTAAAATAATCTACCAAACCAATCTTATCAACACTGGGTATATACTTATTAGAATACTTCTCTACACGGTCCGAAAAGACCCTAGCGCGACCGCACGAGAACATTTTGTACTTTGGGTATTTCCCTACTAATTCATTCATTTCTGAAAGATAATCTTTATCCCACCAATCATCGGCATCCAAAAAGCAATGTGCTCGTATTTTGCCATTCGTATACCATAATTCCGTGCACTAGAAACGCCACCATTAGGAATTGTATATAATTTAAACCTATCATCAGCATGTTGGCGAATGATTTCTAGGGACTTATCCGTGCTGCCATCATTAATTATAATAACCTCAAAATTTCTATACCGCTGATTTTTTACGGACCTGATAGTGTCAGCAACATATAATTCCTTGTTGTAAACAGGTATTACCACTGAAAAAAAAATTGACCTTTCTTTATTTCCATTCTGACAAGTCTTTATCTATTAACTTCTCTAGAAGTTGTACATCTGTCCTAAAATGATTCTTAAGTATAGGTAACAAGATCTTCAACTCATCCTCATCAACTACAGGTCTTCCAGAAACACTATTTATCCTATTAACTCGTGCCAAAATACCTAAACTCTTACTTACGCCGACAAACCCCTTTAGCTTCTGCAACCATAGAGAGATCTGATGTACGAAGAGTGACCTTCTAACCTTTTTCTCATTTACTATATTAAATGTTAAGTCGTTAAATGGTGTTAAGTCCAGAAAGGATAGTAGTCGATTGTATGTGAATTGCGGATCTAAACTCAATTCATCAAGGGTAATGAAATGAACTTGACTCCTCGGGACTATCCTCAAAAGCTTCTCAACTTGTAAACCCAAGGAACAGACTTCCCCATAGTATAATTTCCGCCTGTCAAGACTAGTTATTGGTAAGTTTTTACCATGACGCCTATCGTCCTGTGCATACCAGGCATCCACAGGCGAATTCAAATTTTCCTGGCCACCAAATAACAATTCCTGATGAAGAGAAAAAACATACTCACCGGGTTTCTTAACATTACGATAAATCTAGCCTCCTGGTTAAACTTTATAATTTCTGAAACAGCTGTATCGCTGTATAAGTACCATAGATCCCCACCATAATACCTCGAACTCTATTTCACTCTGAAATAAAGCTAGATAATCAGTGGAGTCCTTATAAAATCTATGGCCACTGTCAAAATTAAAATAATGCGGCTCTTTGACTTTTGAAAAAGATCTCAGGATGCTGACTTAAATAAGATGCTATTGATGTAGTGCCACACTTTGGTGCACCAAGGATGAATAAATTTGGCTTAATCATTTAAAGATTTCAACGTTTTAATGTACGAATAAGGTAATTTTACCAAAACTCGTTTTATTTACAACTAAAAGTCCTTATATCGTCGGGCCTCAAACTATAATAAGGCAATAACAATGATTTTTAAATCAATTTTCTTTAAACTAAACTGTACGAAAATACTCTTGACTAGTAAATGTCCATACTCACTTAGTCAAAAATAGTCTTTCAATTCGCAAGAAATTCGTTGGCATATTTAGTTTTCTGTATACTGCTGTGTAGAGGTAAACATTTTGAATTACTATTACTAAGGCATAAACTAAAGAAACACCAAAAAAGTCCATAATAATAGGAAAATATCGCACCAAATAGTAATAAAATCAGCCACATAATCATATTGCTTAAGCAAAATAACTTCACTTCCTGTCATAGACAATATAAGACCAACAGGCCCAATACATGCACTAAAAAGTTGACCGCACGATAGTATAATTAAAGAAATGTGGCTTTTACATAGTCTTCACCAAATAACTTTCCCAAAAGATCTGCACCTCCGAAAAATATCAAAATACCCAACGAAAGCGCAATAATGGTTACATATTTTGAGGTCTTAATAAGCATGGTTTGTAACTGTCGCATATCCTCTTCTCATAAAGAAAAGATATATGAGGGGCAAGAGCTTTATTAACTGCGTCAAGAACGAAAAGAGATAAGATTTGCAGCTTTTAAAGAAACTTCAAATAGCGCGACTACCTCAAAATTACTCGTAAATGCTAGAATATAAGAGGCCGACTTTTTACCTTAAGAACCTGTACCGTGCCATTAATGGTAAACGAAACCGACTCTCTAAGCCATGCACTAGTCTTGTACTTCGGAATGGATATATTAAGAGCAACCCAAAGATTTTTATAAACGCAATAATAAATAGCTATCACGCTTGTTAACCAACCTAAAAGCTGCGCAGTAAATACTGATGCTATGGTCATATCAACTTCAAAACAGTGCAAAGCATGCAATAATAATAAGGACTGATATATTCCTAAGAGTAGCATCGAATAATTCACTTAACGTTACGAGCTTTATACCCCGTAAAAAAGATGCACCAATATTAGCCACTAACATAACCGGTAGACAAGCGAATGCAACCTTAAGGCCATTAGACTGAGCAAGCAAACCTTTGATATGCATATATCTATGATGACATGATAAAGATAGAAAGGCAAAACCAGAAAAATCATTAATTGGACTGCTCTATGACGAGGCCTTTTATCTTTCCCAATTCATTATTAACGCTGTACTCATTTATCTTTTTCACCACGAGCTGCGTTAACCCTAATGAGGCTGGAACACTACAAAGAATTACTGTGCCCATTAATATACTGTATCGACCGAAAGTTTCTAGTGGTATTAATCTAGTTAAAAAGGCTGACAGAGTTAAAGTCAATATTGCGTTTACGAACTTTAATATTACGGTGCCATAGGCATTTATATTAAACTCCTCTTAAGCAGTAAGCCATATAATAACTTATACATTGCTTTATCTTCCCCTGTAAATAAGAAACTACGGATCTACGAATCCTAGATATCCTACTGTAATTTCGCTTATTAGCATGAGGAAACTCCTTTTTGGGTACTGGTTTGTCTAAAAATCGCAGATTTTTTCCCAACCGTCGCCATTTTCCCAAGAAAGCCATAATACATCAGCATCCCTTTCTTTAAAATAGTCCTTAACATCCATGTAATGCATTCTGTAACGTTTTAGATAAATATCTTCGTTTCCTTCGATGACCAACGCCATAAATCCACGTTCGCATTGCTGTGTCCTTCATACAAAAATGATTCACCATCGATCGAATCCATTTATTCTCGTCTCTAGTGGTGATTATAAACTTACTATCAGGATACCTCATATCCAATTCTTTAAATAATAAAGGCTATGGATTATCTTCAAACGCCTCATAATTATCGCAAATGTTAAATACATTCTCCAAATTCCCTGAGACTATTTCGTCTAACATATCTAGACGATAATCTAAACCTTGTAGCCTAACTCTGTTAGAGCTTTGAATAAAGTTGATGTTCCTGTTTTATGAAATCTATCCCTATTATCTTCATCACTTAAAATACGTATTAATTCAGCATTATTCTTAATTTCAGATGTGTTTAATGTCCACCATTTCGTGTTCTCGAGCCGCGTAATAGCTGAACTCTGTAAACGAAACTTCACAAAGCGAGCAGGGACTCCTGCCACAACTGAGTATGGGTCTACATTCTTAGTAACTACAGCGCCTGCAGATATTATAGCGCCATTACCTATTTTAACACCCGGTAACAAAATTACGCTATCCCCAATCCAAACATTATGACCCACTACTATATCCTTTCTTTTACCAGTCTGCGACTCTAATCCTAACCTTCTATTTAGGCGGTATTGAAGAATTAGCATTGAGGGATTATGATTGGACGTTATCAATCGAATATTTTCTCCAAAAGCGCAGTAATTCCCAATTGAGCAAGATCCTTTGCCTTTCACAACGATTGGACCATTTATTCTAGAGCCTTTCCCAAGGCTAAAACCCCTAGAGGCTATACGTGACCCTTTTGCTATAAATCTCTGTTTTGAATCGGTATAACTAAAAAATTTTAAAAGTATACTAACTAAAAATAATTTATTTTTTTTCATGTTTTATTTTTATCTGCTATGGATACTTAAAATTCTGTTAACATTATCATACTTGGCTACCGGTCTATTATTTAAGGGTTAGCTTAACTTGGCTGCGTGCGGATAGAGGAGTTTTGACTATTCTGCCGTAGCCGTAGCCGTAGCCGTAGCCGTAGCCGTAGCCGTAGCCATTATTACTTATATCGTTTAATACAATACCAATATGCTCTACTTTTTTTCCTTCATATTGCTCATTTACAAAACCAAGGAAGTTCTTTTTGAGTATAATTGAAACGACTTACATATAGAATTCCATCGACCTGTGAAGCTATTTGTAGTGAATCTGCAACTAGTCCCATTGGAGGTGTATCAAGCACGATGTAATCGTATTGTACACGAAGCTCATTGAGCATTTGCTCGAACTTTGGTTGCTCCAAGTAAAGTTCAGAAGGATTCGGAGGAACTGGACCGGCAGAAATAACATCAAGATTTTCTTTTCCTGACTTCTGAATGATATCGGAGAGGTTTTCTCCCTGATTACTCATTAAAGTTGAAACACCTCTATCGTTGGAGAGTCCAAAATCATTGAAAATCTTCGGCTTTCTTAAATCTAAACCTACTAAGACATGTTTTCTTGCCGCTTAGCGCGATAACAGATGCAAGATTTATTGCAGTAAAGGTCTTTCCCTCTCCACCAATAGATGAGGTAACTAAAACCACCCGCCCCCAGCTTCAAGCGGTTTCAATAAGAAGTTTAAGTTTGAGCGAAGTGCCCTAAAGGCTTCTGAAACTGAACTCTTCGGCTTGGAAAAAACGACTAAGTTGTCTTCTTGTTTTGAATGCCCTAAGATGCCAAGCATAGGAATATTGGTAACAGACTCAATATCCTTTTTAGACATAATTTTAGTATTCAAGAGGTCTCTAACAACTACATAACCTATCGGTACCAATAATCCAATCAATAAACCAATCGCAAGGTTTCTTGAACGATTAGGTCCAATAGGTAATTGACCTAAGTCCCTTGCTGAATCTATGACTTTGGTATCAGGTAAATTAGAAGCCTGAAGTATGCCTGCCTCTGCTCTTTTTTGAAGTAATAACTCAAATTGACGACCGGATGCTTCATACTGGCGCTGTATCTTAAAGAGCTCCTGTTCCGTTGCTGGAAGTTTGAGCGATTTGTGCCATGGCCTTAGACATTCTACCATCAATGTCTTCCTGGACAATTCTAGTTCTATCCAAAGCATTCTTAGTAGCGTTCTCTAAACTTTGCTTGGTATAACGAAGCTGTTTCTCTAATTCTGCAATCGCCGGATTCTCTGCTGAAAGGGTGTATTTGTATTGCTCTAGTTCGACACTCAGTTCCAATAACTCCGCACTTAAAGCACTCACTAAAGGATCTTCAATTCCACTTAATGATGGGAGAGAAAGCCCAGAATAATTTTGCTCTGATGAAAGAAAGTCAATAACGTATTTGTAGAAGTTCTTCTGGAGCTTCAACAACGAGCGCTCTTGCTCTAAATCCTATGTACTGATCCATAAGTTGTGAACTTTCTGCACCTAGATCGACAATGAGATTCTCTGCTCTAAAACTACCAAGACTTTCTTCTGTTGTCGTAAGCTCAGCTCTTATAGATTCTAATTGGGTATCAATAAAAGCAATGGTGTTCTTCGCCATGAGATTCTTCTCATCCAGCTCAAAACGCCTTAATTGCGAAACCGTTTCATTGAGGAAGTCTGCAATTTTAGCTTTGTTATATCCTTTCATAGAAAGTTCAAGCAACTCACTTCCTTTTGAATCTGCAGAGGCATTTAAAGAACGAATACCCTGTTTGGCTATTTGCTCATAGGTTGAAAATAGAAGTACTGATTTCAATTGGCTCTTTATTTACTTGTTTGGAATGATTCTGAATCTAGCGCCTCCTGTTCAATCCATTCATAATACTCATAAGAACCATCTATACTGAGCTCAGTTCCTAAAAACAATGTCTCTTCGGATTGATAGTCATACAAACTTTCAGATTCTTTACGTTCTGAAGAAATAGCTATCCTTCCTGATTAAGTACTAAATTAAATCGCACACCAATAGGCTGAGGAACCGTTTTATCAAACTCTACGGTATAAGGAGCTTGAGCATACACTTCACTTTCCACCAATCGTCCAGTATTCCAATACGCAACTTCCCAGCCCAATTCCTTAGCCACCGCTAAATTTTGAGTGTAACTCTTCAAAATGGCAATACGGCCTTGAAGTGGATCTTTATTACTCCAGGTAAATGAAATGATATTATCTGCTGAACCCAAGGGATTATTATTGTTCTCTTCAACGGCAAGTAAGGTACTTAGTTCAAACTCATCTTTGGTGTATCTGTTTACTGTGAAAGCAATTGCCAAACCAATCAACGCCCACCCAAGACAAATGGCCAAAACCCAAGAATCTTATAGAACAGGTCCTTAATATCTATTCCCTGATCTTCTTTTGAAAATTATTCTGAAATCCTTGCTCCATCTTATTGTCCTAATGAAATAATAGTTAGATAAAGTGCTAATGAGCTGCTTAAAGCACTTACTAATGTTGTAATGGTTTGTGCACCCGTCACACCGAAACCATACGCTTTCTGTGGCAATGGTTCTGCATACAAAACATCATTCGGTTGAATGAAATAATACGGGCTGCCGATAATGCTTTGATCTAAAAGGTTAATCGTATGAATCTTAGTCCCTTCTGGATATTGACGAATCAATCTTATCTCATCACGCTTAGCTAATGGTGTGAGATCACCGGACAGCGCAATGGCTTCATAAATGGTTGCTTGATTTTGAAGGATGACTTGTTTCCCGCTTCTAGTGAATTCACCCAGCGTAGCTAAACCGAATACCGCCGAGTTTTACTTGCAAGTAATAGGTCTTGAAGTAGCGCTGTACTTCTGTTTCTATAATCGCCTTGGCTTCTTTAAGTGTTTTCCCTTTTACAAGAACCTCACCGATGTAAGGTAATTCAATGGCACCATTATCGTTTACCGTGTACCCGGTCATGTAATAAACATCTCCACCGCTTTGCATTCCGGCTTGCATGGCTTTGACCACCGCCTTGACTTTGAATACTGAAGAGCTTATTCGCTTCTTCATTCATCGAACGGATTTGAACATCAAGAATGTCGTTTTCTTGAAGTTTGTATTCTTCTTTTTGATATTCGAAGACTTTTTCTTTAATATCTTCTTCAGATTGGAAGATAAATCATCTTTTAACTGGTACACAGCTGGTAGTAGCGCTACGATGAAAAAGGGCCAATACAGCAAGTCGAAATAGTTTCATTTGTATTCAAACTTTGGTTTCAAAGGTAGGTCTTGGCACGGCTTCGCCGCAGTGAGTCCCAGTGTGTTTTGCAACTGGTTCACTGGAATAATTGGACCCTTAAAAAAATCTCCTTCAGCTTTTAAATGGCTAGTAAAGGAGTTTGTTGTGCTTTAATACGCACTTGTATTCCTAGCTGCTCAAGGACAATGGTTACCTGAGTGCCTCTATAATTCTTTCACTTTTCCTAATTTCTCCCATCAGTGGACCGCCGCTTAAACGAACTTTCGAACCCACTGGAATGGATTCAATGGTAATATCTTCATGAGTTTCCACTTCCCCCATCCAATGTTTAATGGATTGCATTTCTTCTTCACGCACAATGCCGGTTTTCTTAACCAGTAGAGATAACGCACAGCGGATGCGTGTACGAATACTTGGTCTCGAACATGTGCTTCACATTGAATGAAAATAAAACTTGGGAATAAGGCTTCTTCAACGACTTTTTTACGATCACTCCATTGTTTGGTCGTCTTTCGCAAGCGACAATACACTGTCCAACCTTCTGAACGAAGACGCTCCGCCAATTTTTTCTCGTGGCGCGGTTTTGTGTACAACACGTACCAAGAGCCATTAGTCTCTTGAGTGTTGTCATGACATTGCTTTGGAAGCATAAGTCAGCAGGTTCTGTTTGGTTGGTTTGGTTGCTCCGAGAAGCATTCGCAAATTACGAAAGTTTGAAGCACCCTAACAAAGTTGCCGTGATTTTTTTCGAGGAAAAAAATACGGGTTATTAGATGGAGGTGAAATCCACAAGGAACTGATGCTTGATTTAGCAAACCACTAAAAGTGAATTTGTTGCAGATTATAGAAACTAATTTCGACGACTAAACCAGTTTTTTTTTGCCTTAGTAGGTGCCTGCCCTTCTTTGTTCAGTTTCTGATAAATCTCTCCCCACCCCGGAAATCCACCAAAGTTTCGGTCGTCAATAAACAGATCCGCATGGATCTTTCTAGAAACATCTGACGGGTGTGCCTCTTCCTCCGGGTAACTGCGGTTCACGGCATATGGTGGAACACCGTTATCCTCCATAAAACGCACTGCATCCTTGAGTTTAGAACCGTGACGGTACGTCCATAAGATGAGGCGGTGGCCGTCGTTTTGTAGCATCTTAAGGGTTTCAATGGCAAAAGGTTTGGCTTTTCCTACACCAGGGTATTTATCCTCTACAACGGTTCCGTCAAAATCAACAGCGATAAGTAGGCTTTTGCGCATGATCGGTAGTGTTATTTAACCCGTGTGTTGACCTCACGAACTAATCTGTTCAATTTATTCTGCGAAAGACTGTCCATCCCAGTTGCCTTAAAGCGCAACTTTTTAGATGGATGGTACGAGATCACGACTTCCTTTCCTTCAAATTCAACCTTCGTGACTTTATCTAATGACAATGCAAATTCTTGCGAACGGCGCTTTTTCCAATTACTGTAGAGATTAAACTTCTGGTAATAGATGACATTATCCTCTAAGTTCAATCGCCACCCGATCTTCTGAGCGGCGCGAAGCAAGAGAAGCACTCCTAGACCAGCAAGAATGAACAATGGCGTATCCCACATCTGTAAATAATCTGCCTTAAAAGGAATGAGCGCAATGAGTCCCGGAAGAAGCAATACTACTCCTAGAGGGCGCATCCAGCGAGGTTCTTTAGATACTGCGATGAACGAATCAGTCATTTATCAATTTTATTCAATCCAAGCGCAAAAATAGGACCACCGGTGCATAATTGTGTTATTAACCCTTTATTCTTTTCTTAAAGGATTCCAAATCATTTAAGGGAACCTTTCTGTCATTCAAGAAATTAGATGCGCTATCCGGATATTTTAGCAAGGTAAAAAACTCACTTGGACTGATGGTGGCTGGACCCGTTCTCTTTTTTATAATGGCATTCATATGCTCGTACAATTCAATGAGTTCGGACGAACTTAAATCCCATGCCCCTCGTTTTTTTGCCAAACGGTTCAACACCTCTCGCTGTATACTTGCAAGGCTCTTTTCGAACCAGTTTCGCAAAGAAGAGTGCTAGCTTCAGCATGGATGAATTGACTTGTTATTAAAATCTACGAGCGACTACCTATGTGGAACTGCATGTAGCCATCCATCATGTTGTTCGTTGCGCGCGGGGTAAAGAGATTGGCCTCAGCCGGCACACGTGAAATCTGTTCTGGAGTCAATGGAACTTCCTGACCCATATTTACATCAAAGTAACTTACATCCAGTGCTTCTCCCCAGGCTTCATAATCTCCACCGTACCACGCTCCACGTCCGAAATCATCTAAGTAATCTGTGGTAGTCATATTGGATTTAATTTCGCCTTTGTAGATCCACTTTTTAGTATGTAGGCTTAGCTGAAACGAAGCATTGTAAAGTCCCGCCCATTTGCCATAAGCACGACCATTAGGGAGAATATTTTGGCCTTCTGAACCTATTTCTCGTAAGTCTACATAATGGGTTCTTGATCTCTTCCAGCTCAAAAATGAAGGAGTTCCGATGTCAAGGCCTCTCACTTCGCGGTAGGGCGTGTAATTCATGATTCCAGCGCCGAAACCAATAGAGGGAACTATCCAAAATTTCTTTCCGTCTGGAAGATTGTAATCACTCAAGATGATAATACACGTTTGATTCTATGCTCGATGTTCGTGTAAAGAAGTTCGCTGCAGCCGAGCTGATATTAACTGTAGTATCTAGCGTATCTGTTGTATGAAGGAATCTGAGCTCCGGGCAGAGTAACGATGTATGGAGAACCTGAACGACGCGCATAACCTAGATTCGCCGCCTGTACACCAACATTCCAGCTAAACCTTGAATGTGTGTTTTTCTGCACATACAATCCTTCGGAAAACTCAATATTGGTTGGAACCGGAATGGTATTCGCTATTTGAAGATATTTGAGATCACGACCGTCGTAAATGGAGGTTCCAAACCAGGTTCCCCACTCCCAAGTCTCATCCAAAAGTTTCTGACCTTTTTGCTTTTCAGCCCATCCAGTAACTTTACTTAGGTTAGCTAAGATATAGGGTTCGTAATATTTTTTTAAAGGATCTTCCGAGATATCCTTACTGAAGGAGAGTTGAACTTGGATGAAACCGTCAGGCATATAGTTTTGGGCACGTGAACCGCCAAACTGTGTTGCACTGGACAATCTTTCGCGTTGGAAATATACGTTCGTCTCCACTCAAAGGGTCATTGTATGTGTACTCTGGAATAGACGCTAACCAACCTTCATAATCGCCCCCATAATAAGTTCCACGGCCAAAATCATCAAGGTAATCTGTGGTGGTAATATTACCTTTGATTTGACCTGCAAGTCGCCACGAAGGTCGCAAGTAACTTAGCGTAAAACCCGTACTGGCCATTAATGCGAAAGTATTATAACGAGTCATTCCATCAATACTATTCTGACCCGCCGTACCTGCTTCTTCTAAGACTCGTCTTAATATCTTTCGAGCTACCTAGATACCAATTGGACCTTTCAGTAGTCGTTTTAACGTTTTGAACAGCATATGGCGTAAAGTGCAAAGCGCCTAAACCGGCAGTCCATCCTGGCACCCATTTGGATTTTTTACCCTCCGCTATTTGATTTGATCTTAAGTGACGCGTCCTTTCAAATTCCATCGTTTGAACGGCCGTTGAAAAACTATGAGAGTAAGATCTATTTCTTCCTCTATTGTCAAGTGTTTGGTGATTTAAATATGCGTTAAACCGATAGGGAAAACTCAATAACTTCCCGCCGTTCACGTTAAGATAATTTACGCTAAACTTATCACTTACAAAAGAGTTTTTATTGTGTTGTATAAAGGCCGAACCTGTATACCCAATGCTCCCACAGGCCAAAGCATACCGACGTTCGGAATTATAGGAGAAATATCCGCAGTACTAAAACGAAGCATCTTTAAATCGCGCGAATCGTATAGCGTCCCCCAAAAGATCCGCCAGCTTCCCAGCTTTCTTCAAAGCCTGGTTTGTTCTTTGGATGGAGTAATTGGTCCATTTTCGGTATTCGCCCAATGACTTACACCGATTTCGTTTAAGATTTCTGAGAAACCAGAACCTAAGCGAAGGTTCGCTAAAGTCATAAACAGGAGTTGGGAGTTGATCCGGACTCAACGGTTTAATCCACGCTTGGGTGCCGTCGGCGATCATTGCTACTGCCGGAAGGCCTTGCTCGTAAGTGAGTTCGAGGCCGCGGTCGGTTTCGGTTGCGGTAAAGTCCACTCGCGCGCCTTCTGCGTCGAGCAGGAGCATCGGTTCGGTGCTGTGGCGCCGGTAGCTCGTTCTACGATGACAACGCCTGGCTCGTGGTCGAGGTATGAGGGTTTGTGTGTTGAAGCCTGGGGCTGTAGGGTTGTCGGCCAGTGATAGACGCTCTGCTTCTACGGCCGGGAGGCGGTAGTTGGTGTTTTTATCCAAGATAACGTTGGTTTCTTGCTCGCGCGGGTTAAGATAAATGGTCTTCTACTGTGAGGGTGCCGTCTAAACCACCCACGGAAAGGCCGTAATTCTCATTCTGGTTGAAAAGAGTAGGTTATTGATGGTGTAGTTTTCAGCACACCTGTGCGCTCAAGGTGGAGCGGGTGTTGTATTCGTTGAAGCCTTCGTTGTATTCGAAAGGCGAGGCCGTCGATGTTCAGGTTGGCGCCGTTCTGACCCACTCCGTCGATGAGGACACCGCCGTAGTTGTTGGCGAAATACAGTCCGTTTCAGGTTGAGTGTGGCGGGTTGTTCGAGGCGCAGGAATGGAGTGGCTACACTAAAGATGGGAGCATTGCGCTGGTATTCCTGGTTGTTTTGGTAGAAGCTGACGTTAGAGAATGAGGCCTGTGGGCGGTACCAGAAGGGATCGAAACGGAACGGGGTTTGAAGGTCGGTGACGATGACACCGCTAAGGTTGATGTTTGCGGTGCTCTGGCCGTTGATGAGGAAACCGAGGCCCGTGCCGTTAGCCAGATCGCCGGAGGTGATGCGGACGGGGCTGTCTGCTTGTCCCTGAAATCTAAACCCCCTAGAACTTCGACAGAAGCATTGGGTCCGAAGAGGATGGTGGTTCCGGCGGGTACGGTCCAGGTAGAATCGGCCGCCACAACTTGATGGCCCGTAATGCGCACCTCTTGAGCAGAAGCTACGCCAGCGAACAGGATGGTGAAAACAAAAAGAAATACGTTCTTATTCATAACCCGGGTTTATGGTTCAATGGTAATAAGGAAGTTCTGGTCAGATTCAAACAATTGGCTCCCGCTCTGGGCAACCACCTTTTTGATCCAAACCGCTCCCGAATAGTTGGTTAATGAGAGTTCAGTGCTTTCCACGGTTTCATCGCCCGCAGTACCACTTAATTTTTCGTAGGTGATGGAAACCACTTCGTAGTTCGCAGGAACAGACGGATGGAAGGCCTCTAGGGCCATTCGAACTTCCCTTTAGGTAATCTATCGCCGTTCACGAGTCCCTTCACTTTAAAGTAGGGGCGTGGCGTTGGCTGCACGTAGACGGAATCATTCAAAAGAACTACGCCGTTAGCACCGCGCAGTTGCAACTGGCACCAGCCTTCTGCACTAGGCGTGAAGCTCAGCGTACTGTTGCGGTACTTTGCCTCTGGATCACAGGAACAGTTCACGGCCCGCCGCTAATGACCGTACCCAGCTCCAACGTCGAAGGTGCGCCTTCAAAATAAGTGATGAAGGCTTTTTGTGCTCGCGGTTCGCAATCTGCGCCGGCAATACCGTAAACGAAGGTGTATTGCTCCTCCACCGTTTTACCGCGAAGGGTAAGGGTGTGTTTCCTGTAGTACGGTGGGTACGAAGTAAAGAAATCTCCTTTTTCTGCTCATGGCTTGTAGAATCGCCCGCCAATGCTCACGGTCGCTTTAATTTTGCAAGCGATGATTTTACTTTCAACGTATCGCCAAAAACGAGGTAATCCAGGTTTGTCGCGTATTCTACGATGCTCTGGTTCTGACCGCCACCTTTACCGCCTTTGAATTCAAGGTCACCACTGATCAAACGAAAACGGATGATTTCATTCAGAGTACCTCAGCCATGGAAGCCGGTACGTGCTTAAATTTCCATTTGCCCAATGGTTGTCTTCGTCGAGCAGCCCATTGTTCAATATCTTCTTCAAAAGGTCGTTGAAAAGCGCCAATTGCTCCGGACCCAATCTGTCCGCATGCTCTGCACCTTGTTGGAGACGACTCCTGAAGACCCCTTCCCGCGTCCTTCGGAAATGAAAAAGGCATCCGTAACGGAATATCCGAAGGGTTCGCGGTAGGTTCCTGTCGCTTCATCAAACCCTAAGGCCAAATAAAAGTCACTCTTCGTCTGCTCAACACTCTGGTACACGGCATCGAGATCTTCATTCTCAATGCTCACGATCGTAGTTTCTGTGAGTAACGGTGCCATGAATTTATTCACGTGCAACCATTCTATAGGTATATTGATGATACTCAGTGCGATGAAAATGAGGTACATCACCGAGATCAGCTTGTAACGCAGCTGCTTCGCTTTCGTTATTTTGATCCAATTACTCATTCGTCGCCACGATTAAAGGTTGTGCCCCAACTTTGTCGTTCCATTGCTTGACAAGCAAGGCTAGGTTCTTAATCACCAACGTTCCCGCGCCACTACTCACCCAATCCTGCACCTCAGGGCGCAACAAACGCGATAAACTCTGCACCTCTTTCGGGGCACTGCCGTCTTGTGGGTAGAATGTAGCGGTATAACTCAATACTTGGAACGCAGGATTTGCGCTTTGAATGCGGTGTGCCGTCGCTAAAGTCGCTGCCTCACCATGCATCTGCCAAGGCATCACACTGAGCAATTCTGGTGCGCGTGCGCTCAAAGACACTGCGTCCATCTACCGCCGATCAACCATCAAACGAACGTTAAACTCACCAGTGGTATTGGGCTTAACTTTTAAAACTCCGCTTTCATAGGTTGTAGAAGCAAAATCGCTTTCAAAAGAATACCCTTCCTAGAGGTAAGAGCTTATCATCAACACTAATGCGTTGTGTTTGGCCTAGGGTAAGATCGATCAGTTCATCTTGCGCCACAAAGCGAATGCGCGGACGCACTACCTCAAAAGAGGTATAAAAACGCTGCGAACGGGTCTGAATTTCCACAAAGTATTTTCCCCACGCCGTAGGACGGTAGAACAGTTGTGTCCCCCATCTTCACGACTTAAAGGCTGCACCTTTGAGTTGATGGTAACGACCTCTATGCTATCACTCTGGTCTGTTGAGCGCAATGCCATTTCAAAATTTTCACCCAGGAAAAGACGTTTTTTGAAGACGCTCGTGAAATTGGCCTCTTCCAAACGTTCCATTTTGTACTTCTCAAATACTAGGGCTTCCTTATTTAAAGATTCCAAAGCTTCCACGAGGAAGGCCGTTTTCGCATGCTCCACTAAGATGGAACAACTGCGTTTGGCGTTTCTTTGAAAAAATAGTCGGTCGCGTTGAAGATGCGTCCGTCGTAATCCTCTAAGGTCACTGGGGTCCAACGACCTTTGCTCTGCGCCTGCTGATCCGCCCACAATCCTGCAAACAGCACCCCCAAATCGCCACGACGCACGCGACGTTCGGCGAACTGGTTCTCACGGAATTGTTCCGGGCCCGCAATACTCAGTCTTGCATAGTCATCAAAGCCCTCATTTATGGTTTCCAATTCCTCCAACCGCTGCAACACATCGTTGCGGTATGCGTTCGAAGCTTCGTCCTCCAGTACCAATCCTTCCAACCTGCTTTCAAGGTAGCCGTTCAGCGCCTTCTGCGTCTTTGCCAGATGCATGTAGTGCGTCACGTACTCCCCCTGCCTGCGAGAAGAACAAGAAGAGAATGAAAACCAAATACAAGAACCCCTGCTTCTGGTAAGAGAGGTATTTGGACTTGCGTATTTTGAGCGTATTCCCCATTCAGGCTTATTTCTTGCTGAATTCCTGGAATTTCGCGTTCATCTGCTTCAGATGACCGTTGTAGCTGGACACTTCTTTGCTGAGCTCATCCACCTGACCACTCAGGTTGCCCACCTTTTCCATACCCGAACGCATCTCTTTCAATGCCGAACCCATGTCCGCCATTTCTTTATTCAACGCGCTCAACGTCTTTCCAAAGTCTTCCATTGCTTTTGAATACCCTTGGGTGTCGGCACCTTCGCCTTCACCACCGTTCAATTGCGGAAATACATTATCCCATTCGTATTCTTTATCCTCAGTCGTGCGCTCAAAGGCACTTACTAAGAATACTAAGGCCTCAATACTAAGACCTACAACGAACATTTGGTTGGCGTAGTTCCATCCCAAAAACTTAAACATCGCTCCTACAAGTACCACAGCGGCACCAAATCCATAGAGGAACGTTAGCGGCTTGAGTTTTCCCTTGTCTTTCATAATCTCAGTACTGGTTATTTAGATTTTAATAGGTGTTCTTGGAACGCATTCCAATTCGTTTCATGTTTCTTCACGGCCGATGCTGCCGCAGATTTGCAACAATGAACATCAACACAACCACGGCAATATTCCGACACCTATGTAAAGAAGCATTTGATTCATCTTCTCCAACACCTCTTTGACATCAGTCAATGGTTTTGTTTTGATCATCAAATTTCTGGGCAAACGTCTCTAACGTGGCGTTGATCGCACGTTCAGATTGTACCAAACGTTCTAAAGTCTCCTGTACAGAAGCAGCCGTTTCATCCGACTGCGCTGCCAACGACTCCATATCTGCCTTCATCGCATTGTGCGCAGCTTCGAGATAGACCAAACGTTTGAGTTGATTGTACTGGTCGGTTTTCAACTGTGCAATAACCGCACTGTCCGACGCTTCTTTAGATTGTGCCTTCACAGACACAGAACCTGTTACTGCAAATAGCAGCACAAGAGCGAGTAAAAGTCGCTTCATGTTTATTGGTTTTTGTTTGACCGCTAAAATAGAATTTTTCAATTATGCAAAAGACTCTTTTCGTGCATTTTATGTACATTTTTCACAACATGGATTTGAGTGTCTCGTTTGAGATTATTATTAGTGTTTATTAATGTTTATTAATATTCATTATGTGTCAAATAAAATCAATAGTCGTGATTTAATGTCACTAAACTTATCCTAGCGCTTGTAAACTTATCCTAGTGTTTTTAAATTTTCCGCAAACCTATACCTTTGTAGCACTGAACCATTTAAGTCCTTCGCTAATGCTCGTCTACGTGCTTCATTTGTTTATACAGCAGGATCAACAAACCTCGCTACAACGGGCCATGCTAGAACATCCTTCTGAAGAAACGGAGGAAGCATACCAGCGCCTCGTTCGTCTAGTGGAAGGCATGCGGTATAAGAAAACATTTGGCTTTTCGGACTACGTGTTTCTCGCCAAATATTATCGCAGTTTTCAAAACGAAAAAAGCGGGCAAAACGGTGCGTTTTATGAGCACCCAATCTTCTAAGAAAAAGGACTAATTCTAGAGTTCAAAATTCACCTTTCCCTCAAGTCCTAAGTCGACATTTATCGTAGCGTCCGTGCGTAATTTTACGGGCACACCTCCATTATTATACGACTCCATAGAAGCCTCTGCAACCGCCACTGTAGCCTGCATCAATAGCGTAAAATCACTGGCCGTTAATTCCAATTCTGAAAAGGTCACCGAAGGCGTCACCACCACCCCATCTGTGTTTGGCACCCCGCTATCTAATGCATTACTGTTTTAACCAATAAAAGTGTGCCGTCTGACGCATAGAATTTCAGGTCCAATGATGCGCTCACAGGCAAGGTGCTCGTGGTATTGATCAATAACTTTGCGTATTCAAATTCATACAAAGAGCTCTCCAAATAGCTGCTTAAATTCAACGTACTATCGATGGTTCTGCTCAGCGTTAAACCGGGTGTGGTGAAGGTGAACGGAAGGTCTATTAAGATATCCCCCTGAGATCTTCGAATCGCTCGTAATGAAGTTGTATTTCCCGTAAGTTGCCGTATCCGGATTTATGGTCACTGAACCCCCATACGCTAGGCTGTCAAAGGGGAAGGTGAAAACGCTGGAGAGCGAACTGTTCGTATTGTCATACACTAAGGATCCTATTGCTGAATCCCCTATGACTGTGGGATAGGGGAACAATTGGGACGTGGCATTGAGCGGATAACCCGTGCCGTCGCGGTAGGAAATAAAGCGTAAATCCAGCGCCACAGGAATACCCACGGAACTGACCACACCCACCGAAAGTTTAGGATCTTCGAAAGTGATCTGACCGTCGAATTGGTTTAAAATATCCAAATCTAAATCCACAGATGACGAAGGAACGGCAACGCTTGAATCGCCAAAATACCCTTCGATATAAGCAAAGGAAATGTTGTCCATGTCGAACGATGAAACAATCGCATGACCGCTATCTACCGTTACCATAGTGGATGTGCCTAAAACCGTGGCAACAAGCTCAATAGGCAAACGACTGTGGGACTGCGCGGAATCTGTGGTTAAATCCAGGACGGTATTGCTCAATACGATGGTCCCTGTTGTGGTCTGATTCCCCGCAATTAGTATCGTTGTATCTATGGGGAACCCGTTTTTATCCGAACTCGGCATCTTCAAAGCAACCTCAACATCGGCTTGCAATGTGGAAACGAACTCATAATTTAAATCACACGTATTAAAGGCAATCTCACCAATCTCGACACCCGCGACGCCTAAATCCACAACATCGCTTTGTGCATTACCAAAGTCGTCGTATCTAAATCTACGACCGCGTTGTACACCTTAAGATTGGTACTGGCGACTGTAAAAGAAATGGCATCGGAAAGATCAATGTTTACCGAGCCGGCAGAACCTGGACTGGTAACGGAATTAATCTTTAAACCTATGGTATTGGGAGGGTAATGCCGACCAATGAATTGGTTTCCGTTACGGAGCCACCGTCCGCAGGTACATTGTTAAAGTTGTACGTGAGCAGGGTATCGCCGTTGGCCGTATTCACCACGTCCAGTCCCATGCTCAAATCTACGGGCCAGTCGTTGTCTAACGTTATGGCCATGGTTCCTTGTGAGAACGAAGCGGTGCTGAAGGAATTGATCGTACCTGCGCTATAGGTTCCTACATTCGTCTGGTTGATGGACGGGAACGGTGCGATAAAGCTCGAGGCAACCATGTTTGCACTGGTCACGCTCAAACTTAGGGTATCCAGCATATCCACAGAAACTGCCGTGGTTGGGGAGCGGACTAGAGACTGAAACTACTTTAAAACCGAGCGTGCTCGGCAGGGTAATACCCGCTAGCGACTGGCTTTGCGAGGCTGTTCCGCCATTAGCACTGATGTTGGTGAAGGAATAGGAGAGCAGCGAAGAATCGGTCACTGTATTGACTAAATCTATGGCCATGCTCAAATCTACGGGCCAATAATTTCCCAGACCAGGGTAAGCGTCCCCGCAGAGAAGGATGCGCTCGTGAAATTTCCTAAACTGCCTGCGCTGTAGGTGCCAACATTGGTTTCAGAAAACGTCAGGAAGGGCGCCACAAAATTAGCCACAGCAATGTTCGAAGTTCCTATGCCTAAAATAAGGTCGTCCGTCATGTCGATGGCTACGGAACCTGAAGATCCTGGGCTGCTCACTGATGTAATTTTTAAACCAATTGCGTTCGTCAGCGTCTTCCCCACCAACGACGCGGTTTGTGTCGAACTTCCTCCGTTTGCACTCACGTTCGAGAAATTGTACGACAATAACGTAGTATTAGTAGCCGTATCCACCACATCTACCCCCATGCTCATCGGCACAGCCCAGTTGTTCGTTAAGGATAAATCCATGGAACCGCCAGAAAAGGTCACGCTCGTGAAATTGCCCAAACTACCGCCACTGTAGGTCCCAACGTTAGTCTCACTAACGGCCGGGAAAGGTGCCACAAAACTGGAAGCCACCATGTTTGCAGTGGAAATACCCAGTCCGATGGAATCAGAGAGGTTAATGTTTACCGATCCGGTGGAACCTGGACTCGTAACGGATGTGATTTTCAGCCCCAAACTATTGGGTAGGGTTTTCCCCGAAAATTGGTCTGTGTGGAGGTACCGCCGTTAGCGGCGACATTTGCGAAATTAAATGACAGAATAGTGTTGTTCGTTGCGGTATCCACCAAATCTACTCCCATGCTTAGCGGGACCGGCCAATCATTGGTCAGGGCCAAACTCATGGTCCCTGAGGAAAAAGTTGCACTTGTGAAATTCCCCAAGCTACCGCCGCTGTAGGTTCCTAGATTAGTTTCATTTACCGCAGGGAAGGGCGCGATGTAGCTCGATGCCACCATGTTCGCAGTGGCCACGTTTAAATCGATATCATCCGTCGTGTCTATAGGCACTTGAGTGAATCCAGAACCCGGGCTCGTTACAGAAACAATCTTGAATCCAAGGGTGCTGGGTAGCGTGACCCCAGCAAGTGATTTAGACTGGGAAGCCGTTCCGCCATTTGCCGCCACATTCGTAAAATTATACGATGCAATGGTGGCGCTTGTCGACGTATTGACAAGGTCAATGGCCATCGTCAAAGGCACGGGCCAATTATTTGTAACCGCCAACGTCATGCTACCACTGGAAAGCGTAGCACTTGTGAAATTACCCAGGCTCCCGCCGCTGTACGTGCCGACGTTGGTCTCGCTAAACGGAGGAAAAATAGAATTGGACCCCTGGGCTCCAACGATCCCTGTCTGAAAAGTACCGCCAATATCATTCGCCATGTCGCCTAACGTAATACTCTGATTCGTATTGACGCTGTCGATTGTTAAACTGGATTGCAACGAACCGCCGGCGTCATTTGAAATGTCCTCAAGCGTTATGTATTCACCAGCGCTTATGCTGCTCACACTTAAGCTGGACTGCAAGGAACCTCCCGTTGTATTCGCGATGGTATTTAACGATATGCTTTGGGAAGCGCTAACACTGCCCACATTAAGACTGGATTGAAACGATCCACCCGCATCATTAGAGATATCATCCAACGAAATGGTTTGGCTGGTACTAATATCATCTACAGAAACCGTTAAACCAGATTGCAGCGATCCTCCTACACTGCTCGCAATATCGTCCAGGGTCACGCTCTGTGTCGCATTTAAATCATCCACATCGACATTTCCCATCTTCATGGTTCTGTTGAGCAGTGCCTGCGACGGAATCTGTACGAGGTTATCAAAACTGGTGTTCACGACATTATCCTGGGCCAAAACCACCTGATATGTATTCTGGCTGTTCGCTGAAATGAGCGTATCGTTCGGGTCGTTTGGATCTATTATATGCTCCAATGTCAATCCGACACTACCAATAGGTAATGCGAATACAGGACTGCCGCTCACGGTGACACCGTCCAGGGAAACCACATCTTTTTGGCAGCTCGAAAGAAAAACGGTGAGTAAAAGAGCATAGGACAAGAAAGCGCCGAAAGTCCGCATGGAGTATGGTTTTTGGTTGGTGTCTCAAACCTACAACTTTAGCGTTCGTAAAGAAGCCCTATTTATGCAGTATTACGTTCCCAATATGTTCAATCGGATGTCCAAAAAGTGCTGTTGATTCATTTTGATACAATTCAAGAAGTTCGCGGTAAAAAAGTGGGTCTTGTCTTACATAAATGACCTTAGAGACCGAAAGGTGATTCTTAACGTCAGTATTGTCTTCAATGCTGTCCCTCAACAATCCCGTTATGGCTACGGTTACGGCTATGGTTATGGTTACGGCTACAACTAATAAAACTATTAGATAGCAGCGACCTTTTCCTATCTTGCCTAAACCAACCAACCAAACCATGGAATTACTCGAATATTCGTTTCTGCGTCTAGTAGGAGCTGCGTTTGTGCCTTTCGCCTTGTTCATCATTACCACCGCAGCGCGTCGATCGGAGGTTTTCGAGCGTTATTCTTGGGGCACTGTGGCCCTGGGTTTAGTCGCTTTAACCTGGTTGCTAAATGGCTATTTAAACCAAAACACGCAGCTACTCGCGTTTATGTATCCGCTGTTTTTTGGATTCTGTGCGTTATTAGGTCCAGCCTTTTATTATTCCTTACTAGGTTACAAAACAAAGAATGCAGCAACAGCCATTATGCATTTAAGCCCGGCCGTTTTTATTTTTACAAGTGGAATGATTGCTTCGATAAAATATCCATTAACCCAAGAAGATTTTGTGCTGTTATTTAGCGAATCGGGCCGAATATCTTCTGTTTCTTGGAGTCTCCTAGGCGATCAACTACTCGCTATTCTACTGCTCCCTGTTCATTTCGGCGCATACGCCGCGTCCGCCCTTTACAAAACTCGAGATAAAAGCCAATTATTCATTACCCTTCCCTGTTTTCCTAACCACTTGCCTATTCACATGGGTGTACAGTTACCCAGGAACAACAGAATGGAACATCGGTCTCTTTGTTGCAGCGATAGAAGTACTTCTCATTATTCTATTCATTCGCTACCTATTGAATGATTCGCCTAAAATCCAATACGAAAAAAACAAAAACTACATGTTGAACCGCTTTCCTACGACGATATCATCACCTTTTTAGCAGATGAAGAAAGCGCGCAACAACTCTTTGCGCAACCGAAAATTAATGTCGACCGTGTCGCGCACATCAGCAACATTGAAGCAATGCGTTGGAGAAATTACCTCAGCGACGAAAACATGTCCTTTTCAGATTTAAAAAAGAAATACCGTATCGCCTTCGCAGAACGACTGATAGAAGAGGGTTTCTTAGAAAAATATACGGTGGACTCGTTAGCGGAAACCATCGGCTATTCCAGCCGTACGAGTTTCTATTCCGCCTACAAAGAAGTTGTTGGGAAACCTTGGCAAAGGAATAATTCTTAACCCGTCGAAATTTCGGTGTTCAATTTTTAGCTCAAAATTGTTCAAGACATAGCATTAAGCGAGGTGTGGACTGCGCTTTCTACAACTGAACATCCTTAGCCGTTCAAACGCGGAAAGATGACAAAATCCGGTCTACATTGGATGTACCAATGAACACCAAGCTATGCAACTCATTCAATTCATGCGCTTTTTTATTCAGATCGATACCAACGAATCGCTCCAGAGAAAAGTACGCGTTTCTAAAAGGTACAGACCCCTCCGTCACAGAGCAGTACCAAAGGATCGTTTCGATCGCGGATCAGATCAAATTTAAGAAGCCCCTCACCTTTAGCGATCAAATCACCGGTGCCCGTTATTACAGGACTTTAAAAAATGAACTCTCGGGTAGAACGTTGCGCTATGAAAGCACTAACAAAGAGTAACAGTAATTTCGTTCAGGATTGATTTTTGAACAGATGTTATAATTAATATGTTTATAATCAATAATATCATCTTTTTTCTTCCTGAAATCTTATTTTGAACACTAGAATACCTCATATTTGAAATAACCAATAAGCGAAAGCTAGAGGCCATTGTGCTTTGCCAGGCCCCTCTCAGGAGGGGCCTTTTTTATCTGTCTCGTTTAAGACTATTTTCAGTTTTGATATTGAACTAAGCCAAGGGAATTGCGTATTATTGATATATCAATGAACCTGAGCGTGATTGTGTGTTCACACGCAGGAATTTGAAGAGACCCCATTGTTTAGGCAGCGGGGTTTTTTATTGGCTAAAAATCAATGAATTAAATCGGTCACTCATTAAGCGATGAATGGCACTGACGGTGTCGTATCTTTCGAACAAGCTAATTAACCTAAACTTTTATGCGCACCTTACTCGCAACCCTCGCTTTAACCCTTTCCCTCTCGCTTTCCGCGACGCACCTTATTACCGGTCACTTTTCGTTCGAACACGTAAGTACAGGAACAAACACAAGTGTCTACGAAGTATCCTTAGTGCTGTACAGAGATGTAACAGGGATTGCAATGCCCACATCCGTAACTGTCTATTATGAAAAGTTAGGCCCGAACGGCGTAACCTCAACCCTGAGTCTTGGCCAGGCAAGTAGTGGAGCCTTGGCCGGAAACTGTGGATCAACCTACGGCATTGATGCCTACACCTATTCTGCAAACGTCACTGTCGATAACAACACCGGCTACACCTTCGCGTATTCTACGTGTTGCAGACCTTCTGCAATCACGAATATTGCAAATGCCTCCAGCCAAAGCATTTACCTCAGTGGTGTTTTAGTCAATGGTAAGCCTGCCATTCGTTCGTACAATAACAGTCCAGAGATACAACCAAGCATCGCAACGGCCTACGCAAACACCACGTACCCTTTTGAAATCTGTAGTGCAGATACCGACGGCGATAGTTTATCCTTCCAGATCGTAGCTGTGAAAAGTGGAAGTGCTGCAACGTTTACAGGAACAAACATTGCTTATGCTACCGGCTACAGCAATGCTGCGCCTCTTGGCAGCGGGAGTAGTGTTTCTATCGATACCGCAAACCGCATGCTGGTGATCCAATCCAATACCATTCAAAACGCTGTTGTGAACGTCAAGATTGTCGAATGGGCAAAGGACACCACAAATGCCTATAAGATTATGGGTATGGTCGAACGCGAAATCTTAGTGAACATCGTCAGTCCTAGTGCTGCGCCGGCGCCAACGTTGATTTCTGCCACAAGCGCTTCGGCGACTTTCGGCGAAAATGAGATCTACCTCAATACTTCAGATGCGGTCTTCCCGACCTCAGCAAATTTTGATTCCGTTCAGGTCCAATTATTCGACGCCTTCGGAAACGCCACCAACTTCGTCACCGGAAGCACCCCAATCTCTTCAAGCTACGACGCCTTCAAACTCCATACGAGCGATTCCATCATGCCGGGTCCATGGACGCTCATCTTTGGCTACAGTGCAGATTCTTCGGCGCTGACTGGATTGTGCGACAGCAAATTGATCGATACAATATCCTTCTTCGTCGCCCCTCCCGCACCTATTTTAGTCGGCCCGTCCGATTCCATCTATGCATCGGCGAACACCACCTACACCCTGACCAAATACCAGTACGTGGATTCCATCTCCTACGCACTTTCCAACGCAACCCTCATCTCCAGCGCCCCCGACTTCAGCTCGTTTGAGGTGCAATGGGGACCGGCTAACGGAGCTGCATCTTTCGCCGTCTACGCCTTTAATGGCGGTGTCGCAGACACGGCAGCAATAGACGTAACCATCTACGGTATAGGCCTGGACGAACTGGACGGATCTGTAGCGCTTTACCCAAACCCCACCGAAGACTTTATTTACCTCCGTGGCGCGCCTGCAAACACCACCTTTGAATTGCGCAACACTACGGGCCAACTGCTCCGCTCCGGAACCCTCACCGAACGCATCGACCTCCGCGGCGTAGCTTCAGGAACCCTCCTATTGACGCTCAAAAACCAACACACCATAAAACAATACAAGCTCGTTAAGCGCTAAGCGAACAGATCTTTTTTGTATGCAGGAGCACCAGCGGAAACGCTGGTGCTTTTTTGTTTGAAGAAAATGGGTTTGACTTTGAAGCGCAGGTGATGTACCTTTCACTTATCGAGCGAGATTAGGCCCATGTACCAAGATTACATCATCACAGCAATTTTTCTACTCATCGTTGCTCTCGTCATAGGTGGGCTTACCATTCGACGCTACAACATTCCTTACCTCTACTTTTTAGGCGGTACACTTATTGGAGCAACATTTTTTAGATCCCGTCTTGATAGGAAATGCCGCTGTTTCCTTTCTTTATCCGTGGTTCCTTCCCTTGTTATTTCTGGTGGGTCCTGGACTTTATGGATCGTTCTGTACCATAAAGAACGTCGCGATAAATGGCACCTGATCCATTACTTGCCCATGTTCATTGGCTACATCATTCTCATTGTGCATCTGGCCGGTTTTAATGATCATTTTTATGAAACCGTTCAACTCGCGCGAGACTTAAAATGGGCGGGGACTGAAATCTTTTGGCCGCTATCCGACAAATGGATCTTGCTCGCATACCCCTTCCATGTTTTACTCTACATCATAATCAGTGTAAACAAATTAAACAAAATCAAAGCGCGGGTACCCTTCTATGTGTTACCGGTATTTCAGGCCGTTTTCTTAATCCCCTATTTAGACATTATCTACAATTTCGTTGAACATGACTTTCTATTCTTCGCAAGTGGGGAAACCTTGCGCTACATCATGTTTGGGAATGTCTTTCTCATCTTCTGGGACGTCGTAAACATCCGCCCTAGAATGCAAAAGGAGAAAGAGGCTGAGATCAAAGCGTATGAGGCTGAAAAGGAGGCTGCTCGACAAGCTGCATTAATTCAAGATGCTCCGAAAGAGATTTATCCAAACGCTGGAAAAGTAGCCAATACCGATATCGTTTTTTACATCGAAGCGCTCATTCAAGGCGATGAAGAATTTCCCTTCAACAAACATTCAAAAAAGCCGATTTCATCAAGCACAGTCCCTTCAAAAACACCGACTGGGAAGCATTCTTTTCTGCCACCAGTACCAATTTCGGTTTCTTTAAAAAATATGCGCGCATCCACCGCGCACTCCGACTTATGGAGGAAGGGTATCTCGAAAATCAAAGCGTCGAAACCCTCGCCAAAACCGTGGGTTATTCCTCAAGAGCGCCCTTCTATCTGTCCTTTGAGCAGATTATGGGGAATTTTAACGAATCGCTCAGTGACTATCGCGAATCTAGCGTACGGTAAATTCGGCTCAATTCGTTGAGAATTCGTGACAAAAGTCGGGCTGAATCGGTCCGCTGGTTTGTAACTTTGAGTAGAAATACAGCGCAGCTGTCCCAATCCTTAGCCTATGAAAGTCTTAGTTCCTACCGACCTCTCCCAACAGCTACGAGCGGTTTAAAAGTATGCCCTTTCTTTTCTAAACAACTACAAAGGCGGCAGCATTCACGTGTTGCACGTGGTAGAAAACGAAAGTATGCGGGGGGATGCCCAGGACCAATTAAACGCCCTTTGTGCCCTCAACCACGCCAACCACACCACCATCACCAGCCACATCACTGTTGGCAACTTTGAAGAAGAGATTGGCGCCTTTGCCATCACTCATGCATGCAACCTGGTCATTATGGCGACGAAAGGCGTTCACGGCATTCAAAAACTCATAGGCTCGCGTGCCCTTAAAATCATAAGCGAAAGCACCACGCCTTTTATTGTTACGCAGCGTGAGGTTCATGACGATGAAGTGCTCGACCGCATCGCAGTGCCCATCACGCTTGAACGCGAAGACAAAAAGATTCTCAGCACCGTCGCTGCTATCGCCGCACCATTGAAAGCCGCCGTCCTGCTCATCTATGAAGATAAAACGGACGAATACCTTGCCGCGACCATTTCGCGCAACCTAAATTTTGCAAAAGCTACCTCCGCCAGCGCGGAGTGCAAACCCAAGCCATCGACGTGGGTCACGATCTCAGCTTCGATGAAGCCATTATAAAATATGCCGCCGCACACCAGTGCGACCTTATTGCAACCGTCAACCACCACAACGACGGAATACTCAACCTTTTTGGTGCCAATTTCGACCAAAACATCCTCGAAAACGGCGCCCACATCCCGGTCCTCACAGTGGACGCTCGCAACCACGAGCATGTGAACGACATCTTTATGACGACGAGATAAGTTTTCTAGAATACGACGCGCCCAACCGCAAGGAACCGGCACTCTATCTAAACCAGGAAACTCGAAGAATTAAAGGTTATAACGTGAACCCCCTTCCTAGCCGGTTGGGGGTTTTTTGTTGCTTTAGGCCCAAGTATAATCTACGAACCGCATGCAATCAAATGTGCTTTATTAATTTGAACTTACCCCTACGCCTAGGTAGCGCCAGCCCGATCCATCATAAAAATGCACCCCTTTGAGTGTTATCGATCTGGTAAACCATTAAACCTGCGGATGGACTACTGATGGCATTACGCTGCACTTGAGTCATTCTTGGCATTAACATTCCTTTCGTTGTAGAATTCATTTCAACGATTGCAGAACCTCCAGCCGTTGAGTTATTCGTTACCTCTAAGCCCAATCCGTTGTATTCGGCGGCAGTAGTGATCGTATTTACATTTCCGTTTCCTAACTGAATAGAATTGCTAGAAGTGACCACTGCGCCATACCCTATGGCGGTAGCGTTGCTCAAGGATGAAGACCCAACATTTGCGCTTGCCCCAATTGCTGTATTATTTGACCCATTTATATTCGCAGCTAAAGCACCAGATCCCAGAGCGACGTTGGAATTCCCTTTTGTCTTTTCTAAAGCATAACTACCTACAGCTGTATTCGAAGATCCTGTGACGTTTTGTTCTAAAGAACCGCGGCCAACAGAGACATTCCACGATCCGGTAGTAATTGCTCCAGAAGACCAGGAACCTAAAGCGGTATTACCACTTCCTGTCGTTATGCTTTGTGCCGCCCCATTGCCCATAGCAGTGTTCGTGTGTGCGGTCGTTAATTTATTTAACGCGCTATTTCCGATGGCTATGTTATACTGACCAGAATTGGTCACAGAAGCGAACGTTCCTACCCCAATACCTATATCACTTCCGTTTCTATACCCGTCCGATAAATCGTTCACTTCATCCGCTCCAGGCAACGTTACGGATCCACCGTTAGTCAAACTTAAAGTGCTTCCTGATAAAGAAAGTGTTTGAACGATTGATGTCCCCGATCCACTGACCACAGCGGCCCATGAACTCCCGTTGTATTGATATAATCCTGAGGTACCATCGGTTTGATAAACATATGTCCCCGCAACAGGATTGGAAATGGCAGCAGAGCGCTCTGCACTAGTCATTCTAGGAAAGACTATCCCGCCAGAATTACTGTTTATAATCAATGGCACATTACTCGAACTATCGTTCACTTGAATTCCGGCTTGCGCTACAATTTTAGCTGGTGTATACAGATGTGTGTGATTGGTGTTCCCTATATAAATTCTATTGCTTTGAAACGCCTTAGCACCATGGCCAATTGCCACCGCATTAGATATGGATGTATCTTTAGAGGAGGAGTATGAACCGAGAAATACGTTTTTATTACCATTCCTGAAATTATTACCCGCACCATTTCCAAGTGCTGTGTTCATATCGCCACCTCTTAAATTATTTAGTGCTCCAGCCCCCATAGCTGTGTTCTTCGATCCTCTTCCAAACTGTAAAGCAACAACACCGACTGCAGCGTTTGCAGCACCTGTTTTATTTTGAGACATGGTTTCAATACCAATAGCCACATTACTGTTACCTGTGGTTGTTTGAATAAGAGCAAAACGTCCGATACCAACGTTCCCTGAAGCCGTAGTATTAGACTGAAGGGCTGACTTACCTATACCTACATTCATACCACCAGTAGTATTTGCGGCAAGCACAAAATCACCCACTGCCACATTGGACCCACCAGTAGTATTTGCGGCAAGGGTGTATCCACCTACTGCAACATTCTCACCTCCAGTGGTATTGGCTTTTAAGGCATAAAAGCCGGCAGCAACATTGCGATTTCCGGTGGTGTTAGATTTCATACTTTCAAATCCAACGGCCACATTACTATGTCCGGTTGTATTACTTTCTAATGAGTAGTATCCCAAAGGCAGCATTATTCGATGCCGTTGTCGAATTATGCATAGATCTGTAACCTATAACGGTATTTGAAGCGCCCGTTGTGTTATTCGTTAATGTCGCAACACCAATGGCTGTATTAGATGAACCCACTGTGTTTTTATAGAGACTCTCTTGCCCTATACCTATGTTATTTCCTCCTGTGGTATTTGTCCACAAAGAAAATCGGCCCATAGCGATATTACCGGACGCAGTAGTATTGGAATGCAAGGCCTCTCGACCAATAGCTATATTATAGAAACCCGTTGTATTCAGATACATAGCGCCATGGCCTATGCCTACATTATCATAACCCACACTGTTTGCGCGCAAAGCATCTTTACCTAAAGCTACATTACTAGAACCTGTGGTATTATTCAATAACGACTCATAACCAACGCCCACATTATCTTCACCTGTAGTAGTAAATTTTAAAGATGCACTGCCTAGGGCAGTGTTATTTCCTTTTAGCCGATTGTAAGGCATTAGACCCTACAGCCACATTCCCTGTGCTCTTCTTATTCATTTGTAGCGTCCCATGTCCAACGGCAACATTTGAAGATCCAACAGAATTTAGATTCCCAGCTAAGTGACCTAAAAACACATTGTAATTTGCACTTGAATCTAGATTCTCACCTGTTCCAAAACCAATTGCCACATTCTCATAGGCCTTCCAATTCTGTCTTGACCCTCGCATTGCACCAATTAATATGTTGTTATTGCCTTCTTGAAGGTTCTTACCCACTCCATTTCCTATCGCAATGTTATTAGAACCCGAGGTATGACCATCGAGAGCGTCTGACCCTAATCCCAGATTACCATTAACAGAGTCGTTTGTTGCATCCTTCAATCCATCGATATGGTCCGTAATTCCTCCACCCAGAGCACTACTCACAAGCACATAACCGCCATCTGAAAGTTTAATGGTGTCTCCATTCTGCGAAAGCATTTGAATTTCATTTGTAATAGAACCATCAACCTCGGAAGTTAGAAAGCCACTATCGTTCGTAAGGTCACTCGTAAGCGTTGGGATGCTCGGAGTATTCGTAAGGTTCGTGTAATCACCATCGAAGACCGTTACGCTACCCCCATTGTCCGACAATGTGATTGTCGAGCCCGTCTTTGAAATCGTCTGCAGTTCATTTGAGTTATCGCCATCCACCTCAGAGGTTAGAAAGCCAGAGTCGTTGGTCAAATCTGAGGTAAGTGTAGGAATGCTCGGAGTATTCGTAAGATTCGTGTAATCACCATCAAAGACCATTACACTGCCGCCATTATTAGACAATGTGATTGTCGAGCCCGTCTTTGAAATCGTCTGCAGTTCATTTGAGTTATCGCCATCAACCTCGGAGGTGAGAAAACCAGAGTCGTTCGTCAAGTCTGAAGTAAGTGCAGGGATCGCTGGCTGATTCGTAAGGTTGGTGTAATCACCATCGAAGACCGTTACACTGCCGCCATTATCAGACAATGTGATTGTCGAGCCTGTCTTTGATATAGTCTGCAGCTCATTCGAGTTATCACCGTCGACTTCTGATGTGAGAAAGCCAGAGTCGTTCGTAAGGTCACTCGTAAGCGTTGGAATGCTCGGGGTATTCGTAAGGTTCGTGTAATCACCATCGAAGACCGTTACACTACCCCCATTGTCCGACAATGTGATTGTCGAGCCCGTCTTCGATATAGTCTGCAGCTCATTCGTAGTATCGTTATCTAAGCTCGTACTACCAGATTGCTGAAGTACCACGAATCCTCCTCCCTGCGACAGTGTCAACGTATCTCCAGTCAAAGAAATACTTTGAATTTCATTAGTTGTAGAACCGTCGACTTCCGACACGAGATAGCCAGCGTCATTAGTAAAAGTGCTGACCGTAGTTGGTGCGGCAATCAAACTGCTGTATTGGCCGTCAAAAAGGGTTATGCTTCCGCCGCTCTTGCTTAGGGTCAAGGTGTTGCCAACCAAAGAAATAAATTGAATTTCATTCGTTGTATCGTTGTCTAAGCTTGTTCCTGAGTTTTGAGGAAGTACTACGTATCCGCCCTTTGAAAGATAAAGTGTGTCGTTTGAAATAGAGAGTAGTTGAATCTCGTTTGTTGTATCGTTATCTAAAGAGACCCCGCCATTCACGCCTGAACCAGCAACATCAGCATACTTTGCATAGGGTACGCTTAGTAATTGGCTCAAACCCAGGTCTTGGTAATTTACTCCATTATTAAAATCAATTTCTGTCTTAATGAAATAGGGCCCTTGAGACCAATTAATCCCTGAAAATGACCCTTGTGTGGTAAACCCCGTGCCAATTGGGTGATTGATCAGTCCAAAACCATTCGTTGTTTTAGAAAACGTCTCTTGATAGGCTACCGCACCGGTAGGTGATCCTTGTACGATACTCAGTCTGAAGCCCAGAGATGTATTGGTTTGAATCGTCCCCGATAGATCTCTAGCAATCAATTGATAGTTCATTTTATTCGGGGATTGTGCGAGAGCAACAAAGCCTATGAATACCAATATCACCGTCAATAAACCACGTCTCATATTTTAATCAATTTTATAACGGAAGACTCCTGTCCTAGCTGAACCTGCATAGTGTACGGACCCGGCGTCAAATGCTGCAAGTCACAAGTCAACGCATCTTCATTCATTACCCTATAAAAGACCTGCTTACCTAATGCATCATAAATAAGAATAGTGCTTCCGGATTTCGCCTCCACAACAAGAATCGCGGTAGTTGGATTAGGAAATACCGTAACGGTCGGAGATAAGTTTTCTAGGACCCCTATAGTACCTGGGATGGGCTGATTAAAGCCATAAGTGAAGCCGCTCGAAGCTGCTTCATAGGTGTCAATAACAGCTTCTCCCACAGAATACACTACATATCCCGAAGTTCCAGTGGCGGCATTACCGGCACTGCTTGTCAGTATTTGAGCTGTGGAACTCCCCGATAAAAGGAGCGCCACAGCCGCAAAAACTAATCTCATTTCTGAAGTACTACAGGTTTCGTTATGGTAACACCGTCTTCCGTAAGAACGACCAATTGGTACATTCCATCCTCAAAATTACCCAACTCTAATCTGCAGTTCGAAGGACAACTGCTTAAGGACTCTAGCAGTCTTCCTCTCGCATCATAAATACGAACTGAAGCAACTTTAACTGCTCCCAGCTCAAGGGTCACAACGCCGCTTGTAGGGTTCGGGAATAATCTGACCTGATTCGCTAATGCTTCTTCGAAACCTATGCTGTTATAGAACTGCATTGCACTCATATCACCTTCACAACCGTTGGTGTCTATCACCCGTACACTGTAATTCCCTAGATTCAATGGACGCAACGTATCGTTCGTTTCGCCCTGCATAAGGTTACCGTTAAAGTACCATTGGTTTCCGCTTACCACATTTGAAACCATAACCGTATCATTTGCGGAATACGCGATGTTAGGCGTCACAGGGGTTGCGAATACAGTAACTGTTACCGTATCTGAATTCACAGCACAGCCGTCCACATTGCTAACTGTCGCGAAATATGATCCACTTTGATTGGCGACCAATTGGCTAAATCCTGCTCCGGTGTTCCAAGAGTACCCAGCATAGCCTTGCGGCACGCCTAAAGTCACACTTTCGCCCTGACAGAATTCTAGAGCCCCACTCGTCACAATCATCGGTGCTGTAATCTGACTTGTACTAATAGCCAGTATCGTGCTCGTCGCACTACAACCACCCGCATTCGTTACCGTTACGCTGTAATTACCCGCGGCGGCTACCGTCAAACTTTGACTGGTTGAGCCGTCACTCCATAAGTAACTGCTCATGCCCGATGGTGCTGATAATATCGTGCTGTCACCCGCACATAACACGTTAGAACCACTATTCGTAATAGTAGCTGTTGGTGCTGCTGCATTTGTAATCACATAATTCGTGCTGATGTCTGAACAGCCGTTTGCATCAACTATACTTACGCTATAGTTTCCTGATGCATTCGCCGTATATGTTGCGCTGGTTGCTCCAGTTATAGCTGTACCGTTTGCATACCACTGGTAACTGCTCATGCCTGAAGTTGCGCTCAATGTTTCGCTTGCTCCAGCACAGATCGCTCCAGTACCTGTCGATGTAATAGTCGCAGTTGGAGGAGTATTTACCGTTACTGCTGTCGCTGTGGTCGTGGTTGAACAACCGTCTGCATTCGTTACTGTGACCGTGTAATTACCCGAAGTCGTTGGACTTATACTGTTCGTCGTCGAACCGTCACTCCAGCTGTAACTCGCATAACCCGTAGGTACACTCAACGTCACACTCGATCCTAAACAGATACTCGTTGATCCACTCGCCGTAATATTTGGGGTACTGATATTACTCGTGGTAATAGATGTTGCTGAGCTTGTCGCGCTACATCCGGACGCGTTCGTTACCGTTACGCTGTAATTTCCAGCAGTCGAAGTCGTAATGCTTTGCGTCGTTGATCCATCACTCCACAAGTAACTACTCATGCTTGAAGGTGCGGATAATATTGTGCTATCTCCTGCACATAGTACGCTAGAACCACTATTCGTAATAGTAGCTGTTGGTGCTGCTGCATTTGTAATCACATAGTTTGTGCTAATGTCTGAACAGCCGTTCGCATCAACCACGCTTACGCTATAGTTTCCAGATGCATTCGCCGTATACGTTGCGCTGGTTGCTCCTGATATAGCTGTACCGTTTGCATACCACTGGTAAGAAGTCATACCTGCAGTTGCCGTCAGCATCTCGCTAGCGCCCGCACAGATCGCCCCGCTTCCCGAAGAAGTGATGCTCGCCGTCGGTGGCGTATTTACAGTTACCGCTGTCGCCGACGTCGTCGTACTACAACCGTCCGCGTTGGTCACCGTAACCGCATAGTTTCCTGCAGTGCCCGTTGTAATGCTATTGGTCGTTGAACCATCGCTCCAGCTATAGCTCGCATAACCCGTCGGTACACTCAACGTAACATCGCTTCCTGAACAGATGCTCGTTGATCCGCTCGCCGTAATGTTCGGGGTAGTGATGCTGCTCGTAGTAATCGCCGTAGCTGAACTCGTCGTACTACATCCATCACTATTAGTCACCGTCACCGCATAGTTTCCAGCCGTTGATGCCGTAATGCTCTGAGTCGTTGATCCATCACTCCACAAGTAACTGCTCATACCAGATGGCGCCGTCAAGGTCGTGCTCTGACCCGAACATAAAACACTGCTTCCGGAGTTCGTTACCGTTGCAACAGGATTCGCATTCACAACAACAGACTGCGCTACACTCGTTGCCGTACAGCCGTCACTCGTCGTTCCCGTTACCGTATAATTTCCAGCAGTGGTAGCAATCAAATTCTGATTCGTCGCTCCATTGCTCCATGCATAACTGCTGAAGCCTCCACTAGCCTGTAGGGTCACACTTTGGCCTTGACAGATACTTGTACTCGAAGCCGAAGTAACGGTCATCGATGGAACACTGTATACATTCACCGTCACTGGTGTTGCCATAGAACTACAGCCGTTCGCATCCGTGATTGTCAGACCTATCTGACCCGAACTGCTCTGGGTAATACTCTGTGTCGTCGCTCCAGTACCCCAAGCATAACTCATGCCTGAAGGGGCACTCAAGGTCACACTTCCTCCATCACAAAAACTCAAAGCACTCGCATTACTGATCGCTGCCGTTGGCAACGCATTCTTCGTTACCGACTGTGAGCTACTCAGCGAACTACATCCGTCCGAACTCGTGACCTCAACCGCATAACTGCCCGAACTTGTCGCACTTAGCGTCGAAGATGTACCGCCTGTGATTGCTGATCCGTCTTTATACCATTGGTAACCCGATGCACCCGTTGGGGCCTCTAGTGTAAGACTTGATCCATCACAGAAATCGTAATCGCCGGTCGCTGAAACAACCGTTGCCGTAGGTAGCGGATTAACATCAATATTGATAGCCGTTGAACCTGAACAGCCATTTGCGCTGCTCACCGTCAATGTATATGTATTGCTATCCGCAACGGCGATTGAGCTCGTCGTAGAGCCATTGCTCCACATATAGCTTTGGTATCCTGTACTACCGGTAAGCGTTACCGTACCACCTTGACAGAAAGTGGTCGCCCCACCTGCGGTAATACTTGGCGTAGGAATTGCCTCTACCACTAATCCAGTCGTCTTTGTAGTAGTCACCGCATCAGAACTACTTGCAGTGAGTTTTATCGTATACGTACCCGCCGAAGCCATTGTAAAGGTTGGGTTCACGTCTGTCGATGTATGTACTAAACTACCCGAGCTATTGCGGATTTGCCATACGTAACTCAAAGTCCCCGTCGAAATCGTGCTTTGATTCGTGATACTCAAAACATCCCCAACACATAAGGTACTATCATAGCTGTACGCTAGACTAGGGAAGTCTTTCGTCGTGAACGTGCTGTCCTTACCATAAGAGGTGCCCTCAGCGTTCTTGGCTTCAATACGGTAGTGGTAAGTCGTTCCTGGTGTTAGTCCGCTCAGGTTGACCGATTGCGCCACGAAATCATCTCCATTTCCAATACTCTTCCAAGTCGTGTTCGTGGAATATGTTGATGTTAACCCGTAATTGAATCTCACATCCGTCGCCAAATAATTTGGATTAGCCTTACCATTAATGGTCACACTGTTGTGAGTTTTATTCGAAACCCCTTTAGTCTCGATAGTAGGCTTGCCTTGCCAAGGTCGCGCCCATACAGTATCGCTCTCGTTCAATTCCGTCAAAGAGGTACGCACAATCTTGTAGTAATAGCCATACCACTTCCCTGCCTGAACCGTCGTATCCGTCATCATACTGTCCACTTGTAGCTGGCCATATACATAAGTCGGCGAAGACAAATTCGTTGAATCAATACGGTACATGTTCGTTCCTAGATAATCATCAATAGCATCGTCCGGAATACCCCAGTCCAAGTGAATTTTCCCAGTATCACCTACCGCAGCGAAACCAGCCGACAACGATCCAGTCGAACTAATTCTACATTCAAAACGAACGTTTTCCGTAGGACATGGGAAGCCCTCGTTGTCCTTAGCTAACCGAACCGAGATTCTATTGATACCGTCACTTTGTGTCAAAGGATCGATAGTAACGTAGGCATTAAACTCAGTACTATCGGCACTCCAATATGCGGAGTCGGCAACTATATTTTGAGTCCATGGTTCACGGATACCAAAAGTCAAAAGAGGAGTGACTTCAACATCCATCGCTCGGTTGAACTGAATGGTGAATTTGTAGGTTCCATTACCTATGATTCCTGTTCCTGTTGAGGTATTGTATGGATTGTCCATCCAGTGGGTAGACTTGCCGTCGATTTGGATATCAACAACGTAGCCGTGACTCGAGCTATTCAACAATGAAATAGAATCTGAAATCAATAACATATAAGCGTTATCGTCAAAATAATCTTTAACTAAGAAGTCTATTCCTGCAATACTCGAAGAACCAATGGATATTTTGTTAGGGGTTAGTATCCCAAAAGATGACGTTGTGGGAGTTGCAAAAACTTCTTCTCGCGCACCACGTAGAGTTCTATAATTATTGAGGTAGACATCGTTATTGTTAGATTCAGACAGAGATAATCTCTTTCCAAAATACACTAAATCGTTGTCCGCATAGATATTATTCCCAATTCGAGCTGAATCAACCAGCCATATACTCAACTGAGATTGTTTACCGAATGGATTGTCTGAAATTCCTTTAATCCAATTATCTACTTCACTGAAATAGGAAAATGATTCTCTGGCGTCTGCATAATCTGAACTCAAAAAAACATTATTGAAATAAATGGACGGGCTCGATGTTTGAAAAATTGCTGAAGAGGTCTGGGTATAACTTTGCTTTTTGGGACCTCCAGCATTCCAAAGCACAGGGGAAGGAAACCGCGCATATTGTAATGTAACATTCGAGACTTCATGGAAATTTTGCCAAGGATTACTATTGTTGCAATGCTCTAAAATAGCATAACTCAATCTCGACCATCTATAATTTTGGAAATCGAATCCCAACTCATTATTTATCCAAGCAGTATCATTACCTCCTATGAAAGTATTTGGCACCAATGCCTTCAATTGGCTCCATCGTGCACCTCTCACTCCAGAAATATGAATTAAACTATCAGGAGTGCCAACGGCATAAATCCAGTTTGCATTAATTGTTTTTTGGGCTTCAACATAAACCTCAGTTCCTGGCTTTATTATCAAAGTATCGAAAAGGGTGTTTCCTGATATCAAATAGTATTTGTTAGGATAAAATATCGTCTTTCCTGGGTAATACGCAGAGTTAAATTCTATCCCATTCTGTACAACGATTTCAAATTGGCTCGTATCATGAAAAGTTGAGTCTCCAGTCCAAATATTAACTGTGAATTTTATTCCTCTGGCATTTGCGATATTGCTATTGAATTTTAATTTAAATGGGAAAATCAAGGAATCTGGAACATTATTTTCAATGGTGGCATACTCTGAAACTGATCCAAAGAATCGGACAGAATCAATAAAGTTAACCAGAGTTGGATCCTCTAAACCATCGAGTTCAATTGAAGCCCAAACAGAATCATTATAGCCCCCGGTATTTTTAAGCTTGAGGACTAACTCTATCGTTTCCCCTGCATCCGCACGTCCATCATCATCACCACCGCTCAAAGTATCCACGACTGTATTTGTTACATAGGTGATTTCTGTCGGAAGAATAAAATCTATCGCAGTGTTTAACTGAATGTTATTGGTTTGGGTTTTTATAAGATGTAAGAATACCTTCTCATGCGTAAACGTGGGTTTAAATGATTTGAGCAACGCTACACCACCTGCTACGGCAGGACACGCCATTGAGGTTCCTTGGCTAAAGTTGTATCGGCCATTATTGCCCGTATTACCCGCTGGTTTACAGCTAATGATTTGCGATCCCGGGGCACGAACTTCATAGTTCAATAAATCGGGGTAATAAGATGCAATCCGGCCATCTTCATCGTAATTGGAGAAGCTTGATTTTCCTCCATATGGAGCGCTAGATTCTACTCCCAATACATATGAGTAGGCTGCCGGATAGAACGGCTTTGGTGTTTTTCCATCTGGGCATTTATATACGGGACTAGGTCTCCCTATACATATATTGCTGTTTCCCGCTGCCGCAACTAAAAAACTGTAGGCATAAGCTACAGCCAGAGCATCTTCTGTAACCTTAGATGTTCCGGCTCCACCAATGGACATTGAAATTACGGAAGCACCATTGTTTGCAGCATAAGCAATGCCTTGCGCGATATCGGCCGCAGCTCCGTAGCCTGAAGATTGCATCACCTTCACCCCCATAATTTTAGCACCTGGTGAGACTCCGGCGATACCTTTTGAGTTATTGGTCTCTGCTGCTGCGGAGCCCGCACAGTGGGTACCGTGGCTGTTGTCATCCATCGGGTTTCCATCGTTATTGACGAAGTCCCAGCCGTAGATATCATCGACAAAACCATTTTGGTCGTCGTCAACGCCTGGTGAACCGTTGAGCTCTGCAGTGTTGACCCACATTTTATTTTTGAGGTCCTCGTGGTCTTTGTCTACACCGGTGTCGATGATTGCGATGATTTGATTAGTGTCAGAAACCGTTGAATCTGCTGCCATTCGCGCCTGGACCGTATCTGCTTGAATAGCTTCATTCGCCCATTGTTGACCGTAAAGTGTATCGTTTGGTTCGTTAGCTGGTGTAACGCCCATAATACCGCTGTAATAATTGGGCTCTGCGTATTTGACAAAATCTGTCAATCCCGCTAAATCCTCTATGACATCGAAAAGATTTGCTCCTAAGCTGTCTTTAAAGTTGATGCGGTAAATGTTGTGAAGCGTGGGATACTCTACATACAATCCGTTGTATGTATAGAATCCGTCTGCTTTGTCTGGAATATTGATAGCATAAGGAAAGAGTTGCTCTACTTCTTTGATCTCAAGATCTTGAAGAATAGCGTCAATAGGGCCGATTCCTGTTTCATGGTATTTGTTGAAGGTAATGGCAACGTGATCATCGAATCGGACCAAAACGTCTCCATCTACCCAGGTAACATATTCCAGGTCTACCCCCGAAGGCTGAGTAGAACTTTGACCGAAGGAAACCCCGGTAAATAGACTAATAAATAGTACAGATAATAACAGCTTACGCATGACAAAAGGTATTGATTTCAATGAAAATTAGTCAAACCATATCGTTATGCAGCCTTAGTCTTATCGTAGAGCAGATGAACTTATCGTAGCGAAATTCAGGTGTGTCAGAATTGTTCAAAACGTCTAGTTCTTCACAATTTTTGGAAATCTCCTACGGGTGAGGGTAAGTTGATATAGAATCAATTTTTAACCCTTAAATCCTTAAACATGAAAAAAGTTTGGATGGTGGCCGCGGCCACAACAGTAGCGTTCGGAATGAACGCGCAAGATGCCTCAGTAGAAACACAAGCCATTGGCGTGATGATCGATGCACACGCATTGGTGGATGTCGTTGACGACGAGATTGTGTTTGACTTCAGTAATGACGATCCCGTGGAGGCCGGGAGTGCTTTTGTGCTTGGCGCGAACAAGCAATCGAGCACCTTTTTAAATTACTCATTAATGTTGAGTAATGCAGGATTGGCAGACGGTTCTATTTCCGTGCGCATTGCCAATATGAACGAAGGGATGAGCCTTTCCCTTTTAGCCGATGGCAACCAGCCTGCGAGTTTACCGGCTAACCAATACGGTACGTTGGGCAATGTTACCCCAGCCTTTGATGCGACTGCGGGTGCCGTGCCGGTGAAACTTACCGCTACGGACCAAGTGTTGATTGAAAACATCGGTACGTCGTACACTGGAAACGGTGCAGGAAATGGGTACGAATTGACCTATTTAGTGAGTATTGAAGACTATGCCCTACTGACGCCGACAACGGCTCTCAAGACATGGGAACTGTGACCTATACGATCACTGAATAATCCCCTTCCCCGCCCTGCGGGCGGGGGATTTCCTAACTCCATCGTACCATGAAACTACTCTTACACTCATTCGCTCTAGCACTCAGTGTTAGCCACGGGGCGCACGGTCAAATCACTGTGCAAAGCGGACTTGCCCACCGTATCGAACGCCTGCCCGGGCAACAAGAGATTGTACCTATTAAACTAAAAAATGTGGGCGATCAGCCCTGCGCATTCCACATCGAACTCGCGGACCTCAGCTCGCACTGCGACAGCGGTTACCGTTACCTACCTCCGGGAAGTACGGACGCGAGTTGTGCGAATTGGCTTGAAGCGGAAACCTATGATCATGTGCTGCGCGCGCACGAGGAGATGATTGTAAAGGTGCGGATGCGTATACCGAAAGGTTTCAACGAATCGAGTGCGCGCGCATGTCTGCTCGTGACTTCGAAACCGGAAAAAGAGGCCGATAAAAAAGGGCCGCGGTTGAACATTGAATTGCGCTATGCCGTGAATGTGCTATATCGCAATCCCATGGTGCCGCCGGTGGTTGCTATGGAAGCGAAAGCATTGGCCGTCGGAGGGGATAATGCCGTCTGGGCACTGCGCTATCAAAATGCAGGCAATGTGGACCGAATCATTTCTTCCCGTGCACATTTATTGAACGATCAAGGCGAGGTAGTCTACCAAACCGAAAGCTTGCATGCAAAAGGCTTGATCCCAAACCAGTGCCGTACCGTTCAGTTTAATAAGCCCGATTTACCAGCCGGCGACTACCAAATGGTGGTGGTCAGTCAAACCGATGCTGGGGAAAAATTTGGGGTAACACATTCCTTAAAGTTATGAGGCACGGGGGCGTTTTGGCTTTAGTATTTGCGGCACTTTCGGCCTGGGGTCAAGGGTGCGGTGAGGTGGTGGTTCATGGGCCAGAGGAATTAGCTGCGGGTGGGATTTGGTCGTTGGCAGCGCATTGGACCGCGCTCCCTCCGAGCAAAGACATCAACATTCGCATCGACGCCCCCGCACCTTTTTCGGTGCTTTCTATACCCGCTGAAGGACGGGCAGATTCTGGCGTAGCACGACCGGTGTTCATGACCGCTACGCATGCAGAAGCCGGTACCTATTGGATCAGGGTGGCGTTTGAAGGCGCTTGTCTATGGGGCAGCGTTGGTGATTCGTTGTGTGTACGTGTTCTGCCTAATCCGGGGCTTATGGCAAACGTCATTTCTTCTGGAAAGGACAGTGCCAAGGTTTTAATCACAAATACAGGAAATGTTGCATTGAACTGCGAAGAAAAGCACATAATACCAGGTGAATCTATTGAATATCAATTTTCTAGAAAAAGTAATAGCATGACTTTTTCCGCTCAAAGCGCCAGCGGATGGGACACGCTTGTTGTGCTTGGCCTATCGCCAGTAGGATTATCTAAAAGTGCAGCGCCAGTCTTTGATCCAGGAGCGCCTTGGCTGCACTGGCGCTTACAAACGGTTTACAGTGGGCGGGTTAGCCAATTGGGCACCGTTTCTCTCGAAAAAAACGCGTTTTCCGCGCGCGGCCTGCTCTGGAACGACCGCCTTCGAGGCGCGGCGGAACTGCAGCAACATTGGGGCAGTTTAAGCGCTGGGCATGGGGTTTTACAACGACATCTGCTTTCTCGGGCGGAAGAAATGAGCTTCGTAAGAATGGAAATTCCTATGAATGAATTTACCGGAGCATTGGAGTGGCGCGGCGGTCAGCCCATGGCGGGATTGCGTTGGAATGGCGGTAGTTTAGATTCGCGTATAACTCTTTTTGGCGGTGGTTTGGGCCAATTTTGGGGCATGCAACACCGCTTGCAATTGGGCAATAATGAACTGAATTTCAGTCAATACGAAGGCATGAGTCTTGCGCAATACAACGGACAAAAGGGCGTGCACCGCTGGTCACTCCATGGCGCGCACATTCCTAATAACTTACGAGCGCAAGCACCATACAATTCCTTCGTACGTGCCCATGCGTCGGGTGTGTTGGGTCTGAACCGGTGGTTGGGACAATCGGCCCTGTTTGCGGATGCAAATGGCAATTGGAACCAATTCCACCTCCTTCAAAACGACCTCACCTTCGGTCCCTGGCGCTTTTCCACCCGGGGCCAATTCTTTTCGTCCGCCCTCACCTCAAAACAACTTCGCCTCCAAGCGGAATACCGTAGCGGTTTATGGCAATGGCAGAGCAGCGGTGAATGGCGTCAATCGGGCCACGTCGCTCCACAGATACTTTACCAGCACCAGCTCCGTCTGCGCACCACAAAAGCCTACTTCCAAACCCAGTTTCGTCACCAACCCAGCACTGGACTCTGGTCACTCCTAGGTTCCGGGAATATGCAACACAAACGGTGGTCACTCCGCTTGCAATCTGCCCTGTTTGGAGGGGGACATGGCGGCACACGACACCAACAAAACCTGCAACTCATTCGTCGGACCTCGCACGGCAACCTATCCGTATCAGCCCAGTCACTGCAGCGCGCAACGATTGGATGGAACGGCAGTTTGCACGCACGTTCGCCTTATAAAACACTGACCGGACAGTGCCGAGATGAACAAGGCAATCCGCTCGAAGGTGTGGAGATTAGTGCACAGGGGAAATCGGTCATTACTGATCCTAACGGCACCTTTAGTTTCGCACATCTCGAAGGCTCGGATGCACTCCTTGAAATTCATGCCGGCAGTCTTCCCTTTGCTACGCAGCCCATTTTAGGCTATCAGCAGCGCCAATTTCTGGAACAACGCAAGCAGCACTGCACCTTAGGATTCTACCGTACGCTCGGTCTGCGCGGCAGTATAACTGTTCAGCGAACACAACACGGGGCGCTACGACAGAATATTAATCTCGCCTCGCTTGAACTCACCCTTTACCATGAGGACAGTTCTGCCTATACGACTCCCGTTCGTGAGGACGGCCAATTTACCCTTGGGGGGCTGCCGGAGGGCCATTATTGCGGGGCGCTAGCTCCGGCGCCCCAAGGGTTTTCTTACGCACCCATTGCTATTGACATTCGGGAAGGCAGCCCCGCGACAATGAACATCATCCTCACAGAATTGCCTCAAAACATCCCTTTTCAAGCCTTATGATACGTCGATTACATATATTACAAATCGCACTCTTATATTGTGTAAACTCCTCTGCTCAAACACTTTGGTCAGAGCAAAGTACTCACTTTGACCTACATTTTGAACCCATTGCGCTCATTGCCGTGAGTGAACAAGAGATCCAATTGTCCCCGGAGTAAACACAACCGCAGGATCACCGGCCTTCACAGACAGTATAGCCACTACATTTCATCTTCGTTATACCATTAGCCCGGTGCAGCCCCACCCGCAGTTGGTCCATTCGGTCTCAGCACCCGCCGGACTCTCGTCCCGCTGGCTCACCGCTCCTTTCTACCTGCAAGCGGCACATGTACGCTCGCGCCGTCCGCCACACACAACGAAACCAACCAGTTTCTTACCACCGCCATTTACGGTCATTCGGGAACCGCACCGCAAAACGGAATTCCTGTGACCGTACAAATTTCTCTGAGTCAAAGCGAATACCAAAACCTCGATGCCCATCTTCACCTCTTTAATCTCACCTACCAATGCTTATAAGAATCCTACTTGTTTTACTTTATATATTCATTTCCAGTATATTAAGAAGTCAAAGTCTATCCATAGATTATCTAGAATCGCGTGTTGAAATCAATCAAACACACCTCCAGCCACCACAAACAGCGGGTGCCGATTACGCCCCTTCCATCCCGCTGGATCAAGGAGCTTTTGTTTCTGTGCAAGGTGTAAGGTCGAGGATAAATTGGTGTTTGCTTGCGTACCACACTGAACCACTACAAGGCAGTGCGACTTTAAAAATTACACCTGATCTTGCCTCCGTACCTCAGGAAAATATCGGCACCAACACACCCACTCAACTCCTCTTGCAAGGGCAGCCGCAGCCGCTTTTTCAGGCACAGGACCCGTAGACCAATTGTTCCTATCCTTCACCCTCGAACATGCCCATGTTTCCCAGAATGTGAACACCACGCCGGTCTACATACAGTACCAGCTCCAGGAGGGCGGCTGCCCGCCGGGGCCATAAAAAAACCCCGGGCGCTGCGCGCCGGGGTTCATGAAAATTTGTTTTCGCGGTGATTACACCAACTGGATGTCGACGCTCATCAGGTTTTTAAACTCTTCTAATCGCAGGTTGATTTCCTCTGTCGTTAACTCTGCGATGCGCTCTGTACCGAATTTCTCTACAGTAAAACTCGCCATAGCAGATCCCCAGATTACTGCACGCTTCATGTTTTCAAAGCTAATGTCATCGGTCTTCGCAAGGAATCCGATAAATCCTCCAGCAAACGTATCGCCAGCACCAGTAGGGTCGAAGACCTCAGCCAATGGTAGTGCCGGAGCGCTGAATACCTTATCCTCATGGAACAGCAATGCGCCGTGCTCGCCCTTCTTAATGATCAAATATTTTGGGCCCATAGTCATAATCTTCTGAGCTGCTTTCACCAAGCTGTATTCCTCAGAGAGCTGACGCGCCTCCTCATCGTTAATGGTCAATACATCCACCCCTTTAAGCGCGATCATTAGATCGTCCCAAAAATGGTCCATCCAGAAGTTCATGGTATCTAAAACCACCAATTTCGGACGCGTAGGAAGCTGGTCCAGAACCTTCTGCTGAATCGAAGGCATCAAATTCCCCAACATTAAGTACTTACAATCCTTAAAACCTTCGGGTACGATTGGGTTAAACGACTCTAGGACATTTAGTTGCGTGTCTAAAGTATCACGGGTATTCATATCCGTGTGGTATTTCCCTTTCCAAAAGAACGTTTTACCGTCCGGGATGATTTGTACCCCTTCTAAGTCGACTCCTTTTCCTGCGAGCAGGTCTAAATGTTGCTGCTCAAAATCGGCCCCAACAACGGAAACGATATTGCTCTTTTCCACATGGTAACTCGCGCTCAGCGCAATGTAAGTTGCCGCACCACCCAGGATGCGATCCGTTTTTCCGAAGGGCGTTTCTAAGGCGTCATACGCCATTGTTCCGACTGTTAGTAGGCTCATAGTACGATTGAATTGATGCGGCAAATTTAGAGTCTAGACGACAGAATCTCAGCCAATTCAAAAACATTTGGTTAAAAACCTCCGTTATCTAACAAAATATTGAAAATGAAAGCCACCTACCTGATCTTCGCCCTGTTCCTTTCTGTTTTTGCCTTTGGACAAAGTACCCTTGAAATTCCTGCTGGTGAAAGGGTCCAAATTGGTTATCCAGATCACAATAATCTCGCCATTACGCTGAAAAACAAAAGCGGCTTAGGCCTAGACGTTTCCACGGTCAACAAAGTCAGCGGCGAACAAATCAGCGGCTTTGGATTAGGACCAACTGCGACAGCGACTGTGTCCGTAGTTCCGTTGGGACTCTAGAAATTAAAAACGCTAGTGATGAATCGGTCCAAATAGCATACAGCATAACCGAATCTAAACCGGTTGCTACCGACGAGAACGAACAGTACGTGAGCTTCACACTGCGCAACGAAACGCTCAAAAGTATCCCGCTGATTATACCCGGAGTGATGAATCCCAACCTGAGTCCACAGTCCAATTCTGGTGTGCGCCTAAAAATGGGTCAAGAAATTATATACCGTAAAGGCCTAAAAACACATGTGCTCTTCATAGTAGACAGCACTATTGAAGAGGGCGCTATCATCAAGGTAGGCAAACTACTAGATGATAAGAATATCTAAGACAAAAAAAGGACCGCTTGAAGCGGCCCTTAATGCTTTACTCGAAACCGTTGCTTAATCATTCGTTTAACAGAATATCGGATTAGTAAAAACAGTCTAAACATAGACTATCTGGTGAGCCTGGGTCGTTTCATTTTGTACATAATGCATTAAATTTAAGTTTTGGTCTTGCCTTTGTCATGCTTGATCCTTATTGTATAGTTAATTCTATGCTTAATAGTAAGGATAGGATGGTTAAATCTATGCGTCTTATCGCGCCGTTACAGTTGATCCCGATTATACAGGCGCATAATAAAGGAACTTGTAACTGAAAAAAAATCATTTAGGTATTGTGTGACCTGTGAAGTTGCCGTATTATTGCAGCCCGTTTCGAGAGAAACAAAACATAAATTCCTCCTTAGCTCAGTTGGTTAGAGCATCTGACTGTTAATCAGAGGGTCCTTGGTTCGAGCCCAAGAGGAGGAGCAACTAAAACAATAAAACGGTTATACTATTATAGTGTAGCCGTTTTTTTTGTGTTTATATCAGATAAAGGGAAAAAAGTGTCAACACTTCAGGAAATCTGACCAATAGATATGGAGGCACACCACATGATATTTGCGTTAATAAAAATCATATATCATGAAAAACATCTCAATTAATTGGAAAAATGCAATAATTGGAGGAATTGTAGGAACCATACTATTTGACCTTTTAGGATTAGCACTTACAGGTACCTGGTGGGACATTCCAAATCTTATTGGTTCAAAAGTAGGATTAGGATTATCATATGGGGTATTTGGACACTATTCAAATGGTATTTTATTAGGAATACTCTATGCAGGAATAGCACCTTCTCTATGGGGACCTAATTGGGTTAGAACCTTACTATTTGTAACCGCTGAAACCATCGCTTTAGTTTGGTTTTTTATGTTTCCTCTTCTTGGCGCAGGTATTGCAGGTATTGAACTTGGCGCTTTAGTTCCGTTTATTTCCCTTGCGAGACATATCGCTTACGGATTACCACTTTGGTATTTTGTTCATAAATCAAAAAATTAAACTCTTAACTATGGCAACTGAAATTAAAATCAAAAATATCCCTGAAGGATATCAATCAATTATCACAAATGGAAAGCACACTATTATTGGCGATGAACCTGTAGAGGTCAAGGGAACCGATTTAGGAATGTCTCCAACAGAACTACTACTTTCGGGGATTTCTATGTGTAAAGTCGCAACAATTAGAAACGTAGCACGAAGAAAGGGTATTGAAATCAGTGAAGTAAATGCTCACTTATCTCAAATTGCAAAGAGAAATGCTGACGGAACATTTATTACAACTGTTGATTCTGAGATTTCTATAGAAGGAAATTTATCCGAAGAGGACAGAAAACTTCTTATTCATGAAGCAGATAATTGCTATGTTACTCGTGTAGTTCGAGGAGAGTGGATCATCAATGATTCAAAGGCAATTTAACGGTGTTGTAAATTTAATCCTTAACAAGTCTCATTCTTAATAGGATGAGACTTCTATATTTGTTGGATAATGTACTTAAAGGGACCAACAGACGAATATTTTGAATTAAGAGTGCTTGATAATAATGATTGTGAAGTTATCAAAAGAATCCATCGAATCGAGTCTTTCTATTTTGTGGTTTCAAGATGACCAGTCGGAACTGAAAATTGATGGTAAGTCTAAAAGGTTTTATAAAAATGAAATTCTTTTCCTAACCGAGTTTCATAAAATTGAAATAAATAGAATAGGCGTTATTCAATTTATTAGATTCAATAGATCATTTTTTGCATAATTGACCATGATTCTGAAATAGGGTGTAAGGGTTCTGTTTTTTTTGGATCATCCAACATACCTGTAATTCAAATACCAAAAAGTGATCTTCGCAAGTTTGAGAGCTTTTGGAAAATGTTTCTCCTTGAGTCTGAGGAACAAGGATAGTTTTTCAGATAGAAATGATCCGTACAATGTTAAAGGTATGTAATACTTTGTACACGCATATATAAGGATCAAAATAACTTGATTCATGAAGAAGAAACCTCTTTGATAAGAGTTTAATTTCTTGGTGGAACAACATTTTAGGGATAAACATAAGGTTGCTGATTATGCTTCATTACTCAACAAATCCCCCAAAACACTATCTAATATTTTTCAAAAACATAGCTCAAAAAGTCCATTACAATTTATTCAAAGTAGAAAAAATTTTAGAGTCAAAAAAGACTATTAGGCTATAGTGACTTACAGGTTCAAGAAATCGGCTATCAAGTAGGTTATGATGACGTTCAATCATTTTCAAGATTTTTCAAAAAAACAAACAGGGCACTCACCCCTTTCATACAGGATGAATATCGCGGGAAGAAAAGGACAATAATTAGGAATAACTGACGAGCGCTATTCATTCCTCTAATCGAAATTTGCATTAATAAAATTTACGATTATGAAAATTATCAATAACATTAATGAGTTCTACGAACTTACAGAACAACAAAACCTATCTTACTTGACTTTTATGCTGATTGGTGTGGACCCTGCAAAACCTTGATGCCAACGGTTGAAAAAATTTCACATGAATTTCAAGATGATATAGAGGTTAGAAAAGTGAATGTGGATCAAAACAGTGAATTGGCCACCAAGTTTGGTGTAAAAAGCATACCCTCACTTTTCTTTTTAAAGGAGATAAAATTTTAGACAGGACTGTTGGTTTAGTTACAACCAACACCCTTCATTGAGAAAGTAAAAAATATGATTTCTTAAAGGCAATTTTTTCTCAGTTTGAATACTTATTTCACTGGGGACTATTTTTAGAATTACTGAATAAGAATCAATTAAAACTTAATTCACAGATAGATTTAATTGTG
>JAYQLJ010000002.1:0-9839 GCA_038143125.1 Cryomorphaceae bacterium | reverse complement strand
TAGGTATTTTCACCAAGAAAATGAACAAGGAAGGTGCGATCTCAGGTATGGTTAGTGGTCTACTAATCACGATGTACTACATCGCTCGATTCAAGCTACACTGGATTGGTGATGATGCTACTTCTACCTCTTCAGATTGGTGGTGGGGCATCTCTCCGGAAGGTTTTGGAACTGTAGGTATGATGGTCAACTTCATTGTTGCCTTTACCGTAAGCCGTTTCACGCCGGAGACTCCACAGGATGTTCAAGAATTGGTAGAGACTATTCGTATCCCTTCAGGTGCAGGTGAGGCTTCGGCACACTAATACCTGAATTTAAAAGGAATATATCCTCCTGGGGCCGCAGGCCGAGGAGGTTTATTGATTAAAACGCTGACCGCTTGGAAAAAATTAAATACATAGGAATCTTTATCACAATTGTGCTTTTTCTGGTGTTTTCGAACCCCATTCTTAGTTTGTACAATAAGGCAACATTGTGGCAAGGCTTCCCTATCTCCTTAGTCTTTCTATTCAGTTGCTGGATTAGCGTTATTGTCGCAGCACTCATTTTTAGTAAAGAACGTAGCAAACGATGAGTGCCTACATGATCATATTAATTACTGGAATGTACCTGGGCATTCTTTTCTTCATTGCACAATGGGGAAAGAATGCTGGCCGTGCATTTTTGGAAAAACACAGTGCTATTTTCTACGCCATGGGCATCTGTGTATACGCTACAGCGTGGACCTTCTACGGATCTATTGGTAGAGCAGCGACCCACGGCCTTGATTTTCTTGCCATTTATTTAGGACCCATTTTGTTCTTACCCGTGTGGTGGACAGTGATGCGTAAAATCATCCGCATCTCAAAGGCACAGCATCTGAATTCTTTGGCAGATTTCATTACGGCCCGCTATGGTAAAAGTTGGTCTTTAGCATTATTAACTACGGTGCTGGTGGTCATGGCCATCACCCCTTATCTAGCACATCAAATTAAAGCCATTAGCTCTAGCGCAAATGTCTTACTTGAACGATGCGACAGCTACACCCATTGATATTGATCTGGCCTCGACCATATTACTCTTCGTTTTCGCGCTGTTCTATGGCACCCGATTCGCCTTTGACCCGAAACAACGCAATGGGCTTATCGCTACCATAGCATTTGAGAGCAGCGTAAAGGTCATTGCAGCATTTATTGGTGGAGCTATCATCGTCTACACCTACTTTGACGGCCTTCGGCTATCTACCAAGAAAGCACTACTGCCGGCTTGAGTAATCTACTCAGTATACAGAGCAGTTCAGATTGGATGCTCATGCTTATCATTAGCGGGTTTGCATTTTTCCTACTTCCGCGTCAATTCCAAATGGCAGTGGTCTCCAACAAACAAGAAAAGGATTTAAGAACTGCCGTATGGCTCGTGCCCTTATTCCTGCTATTAATGAACTGGTGGGTGGTACCTATTGCTTTGGGAGGAAACCTTAGGCTACCTGCAGGGAGCAACCCGGATTACTACTTCTTGGACCTAGCTTTAAACTCTAGTCCAGTGATGGCTGGATTGGTATTTCTGGGTGGCCTAGCTGCTTCCACCTCCATGATTATCGTGAGTTCATCTGCCGTAGCTTCCATGATTAGTAGCAGCATGATTATGCCACTCTTTATCGATAACCGCTGGGGCAGAAAGGAAAGTATAACCCCTGTTATTTCTCAGCGCATCGGACTGCTCGTAGTATTTGCACTGGCATTTTCATATCATGCTTTGATCGTACAGAAAGAGTTTAGTGAGTATTGGTATGATCTCCTTTATTGGTATTGCCCAATTGGCCCCTGGATTTTTAGCTGCCTTGTACTGGCGTCAGGCTACTTCAAAAGGGGTGCTTGCAGGACTAAGTGTAGGATTCTTATTGTGGTTAACCGCATTCGGGGTACCACAATGGCTAGGCAGCCGCTCGGATGAACTATTGCTCTTCAACCTATTTGAGCAATGGTCCCCATTGGCCAATATCTCGTTCATTTCACTGGGATTGAATGCGCTCATTATGAGCGGTATAAGCCTTATAGATTCTCCAAGTCGGTTAGAAAAAAACCAAGCTGAAATCTTCTACAACATCTTGAATATTGAGCCCTCAGTATATGATAATTCCAACATTACTAGCGGAAAAATCACCTATGAGCGTTTGGAGAAACTACTTTTCCGCTATTTGCCGGATGAATTGGTTAGTGAAACCCTTTTCAAGAGATATACGATAAACCGGATTAAGCCGAAGCCCTTCGACCCCGTTCCAGCACATTTAGTGAGCTATGCCGAACGACTACTGACTCAAATGATGGGCCCTGCAACAGCTCGTATCGCTTTGCACAAGGAGTTCGAAAGCGAAACCATCGACCAATTCGATATTCAAGACATCATTAAGGAAACACGCGAAACGAAACAGCTCAACACTGCCTTGAAAGAAAAAACGGACCGCTTGGCCAAATTGACCGGCGAGCTCACACGAGCGAATGAGCAGTTACACTCGATGGGTAAACTCAAGGACGACTTCCTTTATACGGTGACCCATGAATTGCGCAGCCCTCTCACTGCAATTAGAGCACAGATTGAATTGATGCGTGATGAAGAGGATATGCCAAAAGAAATCCGTGACCAATTCCTTGATGCTACCATTGGCGAATGTATAAGACTCACTGCATTGATTTCAAACGTCTTGGACATAGAAAAATTTGAAAGCGGTAATCAACAACTAAGCTTGAGTAGGGTAGATCTGAGAAATACTTTGGGAACCATTCTGGATACGCAGCTCTTTGTAGCTGAACAGGAAGGCATTTCCATTGAAATTGATGGACCTGAAAAGGTATGGACCCTGGCAGATGAAAAGCGCATCACTCAGGTTATCATTAATCTGCTGAGCAATGCCATTAAGTACGCCGATCGTACCGTGAAAGTATGCTTTAAAGAGGACGCGAAAAACTGGCTCATTCACGTGATTGATGACGGACCCGGAGTACCTCAAGACGCTGTACCTCACCTCTTCAAAAAGTTTTATCAAAGCAACGACCAAACGGTAAAAAACGTATCGGAACTGGGTTAGGCTTGGCGATCAGTGAAAACATTATTAAGGCCCACAAAGGCACTATTGAATTAACCAGCAACACACCCGAAGGAATACAACATTCACCTTTACAATGTCAAAATATGGAAACTAAGAGAATTTTAATTGTAGACGACGAGCCAAATATCGTCATGTCATTAGAGTACCTCATGCGTTCGAAAGGACTAGAGGTAGGTATAGCCAGAAGTGGCACCGAAGCGCTTGATCAGATGGAGCAAAACTCCTACGATTTGGTCTTATTGGACATTACCATGCCCGATCTAGACGGCTATCACGTGTGTCAAACCATCAAGAATCACCCTGTTTGGCAGCACACCCACGTGGTATTTCTTAGCGCTAAGAGCAAACAAAGCGACATCGAAAAAGGAATGTCACTTGGGGCCACAGATTACATTGTTAAACCATTCTCTACTAAAGACTTAAGCAATCGAATATTGGAAATACTAGAAGTGTAACTCGAAAAAGAACCACCATGAATGCCACCTATCGGAAACAGTTTTTAGAAAGTCGCGACCATCCAGCAGCCTTTTGGAAGGAACAAGCCAAGGCTATTAATTGGCTGAAAGCGCCTACAATTAGTCTTGAAACCAAAGAAAACGGGGCTTCTCGTTGGTTTCCCGATGGGGAGTTAAATACCTGTGCGCTTTGTTTAGATACGCATATCGATAATGGTCGCGGACAAGAACCTGCCATCATTTATGAGAGTCCTGTTACCAATACCGTGCGTAGCTACACTTACATTGAGGTCTTACGTGAGGTAAATGCGATAGCCAAAGGGATGATAGATATGGGCCTACAAAAAAGTGATGCAGCCATCATCTACATGCCCATGATTCCTGAGGCTGTTTTCGCCATGTTGGCCTGTGCTCGTCTGGGCGTTATTCACAGTGTGGTTTTTGGTGGATTTGCGCCTAAGGAATTGGCGGTACGTCTTGAAGATGCCAAGCCTAAAATCATTTTCACTGCGGATGCCGGAATTGAGATTCAAAAAACTATTCACTACAAACCAATGGTCGATGCTGGCATTGATTTAAGCGCTCATAAACCTGAGAAAGTAGTTGTGTTTGATAGAGGTCTATCGGACCAATGTGAAATGTCGAATTTAGATCAGAAATGGGACCAATTCTGTAAAGATGGATTCTACATAGCCCCTACCCCTGTGGCGTCGAACGACCCGCTGTACATTCTCTACACCTCTGGCACTACTGGGAAGCCTAAGGGAATTGTTCGCGAAAATGGTGGACACGCCGTTGCGCTGAAGTACAGTATGGAACACATCTATGGTGTGAAGCCTGGTGAAGTGTATTGGGCAGCCAGTGATATTGGCTGGGTGGTAGGTCACAGCTATATTGTTTATGGACCTATGATCCATGGCGCGACTACGGTGCTGTTTGAAGGCAAACCTATCAAGACTCCAGACGCATCCACTTTTTGGAGAATCATTTCTGAACACAAGGTAGTGACCATGTTCACTGCCCCTACTGCCATTCGCGCCATCCGTAAAGAGGATCCGAATGGCGATATGATAAAACAATACGACCTAAGCCATTTTCGTACGCAATTCCTCGCTGGGGAGCGTTGCGATGCCGATACTCTAGAATGGACCGCCGAAAAATTAGGTGTACCAGTGATTGACCACTGGTGGCAAACTGAAAGCGGCTGGCCCATGCTCGGTCAATGTGTTGGGTATGGGCCCGATCCGGTGAAACCGGGTTCTGCCAATTTCCCAATACCAGGTTATAACGTACAGATTATTGACGAGCAGGGCCAGCCAGCGGCTCCAGGTGAAGAAGGATTAGTTTGTGTGAAGTTGCCACTGCCTCCGGGGGCGTTGGCTGATCTGTGGCAGGATACCGAACGCTTTGAGCGCAGCTATCTCAGCCCTGTACCGGGTTATTATTTCTCAGGAGACGGTGGCTATCGCGACGAAGAGGGCTATGTCTTCATCACTGGTCGTGTAGACGACGTTATTAATGTCGCTGGACACCGCCTAAGTACTTCAGAGATGGAGGAAGTTATTGCTGCCAATGCGAATGTAGCCGAATGTGCGTGCTTTGGCATTCACGACGAGCTCAAAGGACAAGTACCTATGGCGATGGTTGTGTTGAATCACAACAGTTGCGGCATGGACGAATTGGTCCCGGAACTGAAAGACTTCCATTCGCGCTGATATTGGAGCTATCGCAGGCATCAAACACATTATTGAGGTAGCAAGACTGCCTAAAACTCGTTCAGGAAAAATCCTCAGAAAAACCCTTCGCGCCATTGTCGATGGGAATGGATACCAAATCCCAAGTACTATTGATGACCCAGCTATCCTCGAAGAAATTGAACAAAAAGTAAAAACACAGATAAACACAAAAACAAAGACGATATGAGCTACTACAACATCGACAGCTTCGCGAAGTACGAAGATGCTTATAAAGCCTCAGTAGATAACCCAGCTGAATTCTGGGCAGAAATCGCTGGTGAATTCACTTGGCAAAAGCCGTGGGATAAAACGCTAGAATGGGAGTTCAACACTCCAAATGTAAAGTGGTTCCAAGGCGGTGTTTTAAACATCACAGAGAATTGTTTGGACCGCCATCTCGAAGAAAGAGGCGATGATATTGCCTTGATTTGGGAACCAAATGACCCAAAGGAAAAAGAGGTGCGTATGACCTTCAAAGAACTCCACGGCGAAGTGTGTCGTTTTGCGAATGTCCTAAAGGCCAAAGGTGTTAAAAAGGGCGATCGCGTGGCTGTTTATATGCCTATGGTACCAGAGCTGACTATTGGGGTATTGGCGTGTGCTAGAATTGGTGCTGTACACTCTGTAGTATTCGCAGGATTTTCTTCAAATGCACTTGCTGACCGCATCAACGACAGCCAATGTGTTTGTGTATTAACCTCAGACGGTATGTACCGTGGTGCCAAAGCATTGCCGGTGAAAACCACCGTAGATGAAGCTTTGAAAAACTGTACTTCTGTGGAAAGTGTAATCGTGGTGAAGCGCGACGGACGTGAAGTAGAAATGGTAGAAGGCCGTGATCACTGGTATGCAGAGGCAGCGGCTGAAGTGAGCGCAGATTGTGCTCCTGAGCCTATGGACGCTGAAGATATGCTCTTCATCCTGTACACTTCTGGATCTACAGGTAAGCCTAAGGGTGTCGTTCACACGTGTGGCGGGTACATGGTCTATGCGGCCTACAGCTTCCAGAACGTGTTCCAATACGAGCGCGGCGACGTGTACTGGTGTACTGCCGATGTGGGTTGGATCACCGGCCACAGCTACATTATCTACGGACCGCTATTGAACGGGGCGACAACGATGATGTTTGAAGGTGTTCCTACCTTTCCGGATGCTGGTCGTTTCTGGGACGTTTGTGATAAGTATAAAGTAAACCAATTCTACACTGCCCCAACGGCGATTCGCGCTTTGATGGCCTGTGGTGACGAATTCGTTGAGCGTGCAGATTTAAGCTCCCTGAAGGTCATTGGATCTGTGGGTGAGCCTATCAATGCTGAAGCATGGCACTGGTACGACGAGAAGGTGGGTCACGGAAAATGCCCTATCGTAGATACATGGTGGCAAACTGAGACGGGAGGTATTATGATCTCCGGTCTAGGTGCACACAGCCCTCAACGCCCGACCTATGCGGGCCGTCCACTTCCAGGTATTCAACCGGTACTTTTGGACGGCGACGGTAATGAAATCACGGGCGACGGTGTGGAAGGTTACTTGTGTGTAAAACACCCATGGCCTTCTATGTTGCGCACAACTTATGGCGACCACGAGCGTTGTAAGAATGTATATTTCAGCAATTACGAAGGCTACTATTTCACCGGAGATGGTGCACGCCGCGAGGACGGAATGTTCCGTATTATTGGTCGTGTAGATGATGTAATAAACGTTAGTGGACACAGATTCGGTACTGCAGAAATTGAAAATGCCATTAATGCCTCTTCAGTAGTCACTGAAAGTGCTGTAGTAGGTTACCCGCACGATATCAAAGGTCAAGGCATCTATGCTTATGTGATTCTGGAAGAAGGCGAGCACAACGCGGATGAGGTACGGAATGATATTGTTAGCACTTTGGTTGCTGAAATCGGCCCTATTGCGAAACCAGATGTCATTCAGATTGTACCTGGTCTGCCAAAGACGCGTTCAGGAAAAATCATGCGTAGAATTTTAAGAAAAGTAGCAGAAGGTGATACTAGCAATCTTGGCGACACTTCGACATTACTTGATCCAGAAACCCGAACACTCTAGAATTAAGAGCATAAAATAACAACCAAAGGGTAGCTGAAGAGCTGAGCCATCACCCGCCGTTCTCCGAACTGGCGGGTGATGGCCTTCTTTGCTCGCTGAGCACGTGGAAGTGAAATATCTAGGGCCCAAGGAATGGCTTTTTACCGAAGGCGATGGGCTCCACGATTTCATCTACTTCGTGAACAAGGGCGGTATAGAATTGCTCCGGGGTGAGGACATTGTAGACCATGTTGACCCGGGCGAGATGCTGGGGCTTAGAACGTTGTTTGAAAACAGCCGTTACAGGGCCAGCGCCAAGCCCATTGGCAATGGTGATGCGCTATTGTATGCTATTCCGGTAGAATTGGCCAAAAAGGTATTGGTTGAAAATCAGCAAACGAGTCACTTTTTCCAATTGGACTGGAAGGGCAACAGAGAAGATTTTGTGCCTAGTGGTATTTCACTTCGTAGATTGATGAAGAAGGAAGGCAGCAGCATTGTACTTCCCATAACTGAGGAGACTCAGAAACTAGAATGGAATGCCGCTGTGGTAGCCCATGAAGATTTACCGCTCCGCGATGTGGTAGAGTTAATGAATGAATGGCGCAGTGATGCTGTGGTGGTCATTGACAGGAAGAATTGGCCACTGGGTATCATCACCGATAAGGATATTCGACGCAGTCTCATTCGCGAAGACTTCTCTAGAAGCCTACCCGTAAGTGTCTATATGTTCGCCCGTATTGACCTTTGGCGAAAATTTGAGTTTTTCAGCTGCTGTCGTGGCAATGATGGAGCACCGAATTCACCATTTGGTAATTACGGAAAACGGGACCACACAGAGCCCTGTGATGGGCATTATCAGCGACCATGATGTATTGCTGGAACAGGCCTTAACGCCGTCCATCATCACCAAGAAAATGGGGCGTGTAAAAACGACAGGTGAACTTCAGCGACTGAACGAACGCATTGAAGTACTCAGAAACAACTACCTCAAAGCAAATGTAAGCATGGAGGTAGTTTTGAAGATCATGACGCGCTTTTACGAAGGGTTGACCTTAGCAGCACTGCGCATTGTGCAGCGGAATATTGGAGCAGCACCGTGCGAATTCACTTGGCTTGCCCTAGGCTCTTTGGGGCGTGGGGAGCAGGTATTGAGAACGGATCAAGACCACGCTATCGTCTACGAAAAATCGGAGCATGCCGCATACTTTAGTAAGCTTGCTAGCGGAGTGAGCGCCTTGCTCGAGAGTGTAGGTTTTGAGCCCGATCACTTTGGCGTCAGCGCTACCTCTGAGCTATGGAGCGGCACCCCAGAAAGTTGGGAGCGCCGGTTGCTGAGCTGGGTGCGCGAACCAGTGGAGGATGCATTACTTCAGCTCGGCATTACCCAAGACGCCCGTGCCATTGCAGGAATCCGCTGGTGGCGACCGCTGTGTTCAACAGGTTTTACAAAGCCTTGAATGAGGACAGCGCGACAATGTTGGTCATGGCGAAAGATGCACTGAGGAATCCTTCCCCACTCAATATTTTCAAGCAATTAAAGTTAGAGGATGATGGTCAATTCGATTTAAAGTTACGCGCCATCTTGCCTTTCATCGATGCTGCAAAAAGTACTGGCAGCCTTTGGCGGAAATAGTCACCTGGCCAATACAAGAGAACGTTTGGAGCAAAGCAAGGACGGCTCAAACGACGACCTGATTACTAGTGCCCAGCACGCCTATGAGATACTGTTGCAATTAAGGCTAAAGTTTGGGCTTAAGGACGGCAGTAGCGGAAGGTACATCAACCCTAAAACGCTCGATCAACTAGACCGTCAATTGCTGCGAAATGTATTGAAGACCTTGGAGGCTTTACAGAGCCATATGAAGCTGAAATTCAAATTATGAATTGGCTCACAGGATTAAAAAAGAACGTGAATTTTCGCTTTGATCATGGAGATTTCACCGTGCTCGATTGCGAAACCACAGGATTCGATTTTAAAAAGGACCGCATACTAAGCATTGGCCTAGTTAAGATGCGCGGGGGAAATATTCAGCTAAAATCGGCCGTTGAAATTTTCATTAAACAACAAAACGACCTCCAAGAAAGCGCCTTCATTCACGGTATTACTCGTGAGCAATTAGCGGGCGGATTAAACGAAAATGAAGCACTAGAACAATACCTCAAATTCATTGGCGATGATATTCTAGTAGCACATTATGCGCTATTTGACCGTAACATGCTGCAGGAAGCACTCCGCAGACAAGGCATGGAAAAACCTGCTAATCCTTGGCTGGATACTATGGACCTAGAGATCGCCAATTACCCAGATAACGAGGGCCATGCAGGAAAACTAAAATTGGATGCGCTTTTAGAGAAAAAAATATTTCCGCGGTTCGCCGCCACACTTCATTGGGAGATGCCTATTCCACCGCCTTGCTCTTACAGAAACAGCTGAAAGAATGTGCTCAGAACGGCGTGTTCGAATCGAATCAATTGCACGGACGCAGAAACAATTTGTTATAAATCTAACAATCTGTCATT
>JAYQLJ010000001.1:0-11765 GCA_038143125.1 Cryomorphaceae bacterium | reverse complement strand
AGTGCGTCGTCTATGGATCTGGGCACATTCCGAAGAGATTGTTTGCTGCGCATTCGCTCAGTTGCTTCTGCAGTAGCAAAGCCGTCGAATAGGCGTCGCCCAAAGCTGAGTGACGTTTCGGCGTTGATGCCTTTCTTCCTCAATAATGTGTCGAGTTTCAATGATTCGGCCTTGCCTTGAGTTTCAGGATGAATGGCCTGTTCAATGTCCATAGTGTCTAACCAAAGGTTGGAGGAGCTCCGCCAAGCACTTGCCTTTCCAATACAGCATGAATCATCCCTTGGTCAAAGGTGGCATAATGCGCTACAAGAATATCGTCCCCAATGAATTGGAGGAATTGCTTGAGCGCGTCTTTTTCTTGCAAACCCACTTGCGAGTTGCTTTTGGGTAATGCCATGGATGGCACTCTTCTCCAAAGCTATGTCCTGGTTGATGAAAATTTCCACGGATTCCTTGAGCAGGATTTTTCCCTGCCGCATGCGCACTAGCCCTATGCTAAGAATGCGGTCATTATGATGGTCAAAGCCCGTGGTTTCAGTATCTAATACGGTGAAATTCCCGTGATCTATCCGTGCATTAGGATGTTGTCGAGGAAGAGGCGCCACTTCATAACTTGGATTTCAATTTGAGGTGGCCTTGCAACGCTTCCAGTGTTTTAAGGACATTGCGGAGGAGTTGACGGTCCAATTGGTCCAAAGACTTCGGATTGATATACCGACCACTGTCGCCATTCATTAGTCCAAATTTCAATCGCAACTGCAGTAAGATTTCATAGGCATGTTGGGCGCTGTTAATCAACTCTTCATTGGTGCTGTCTTTGCTTTGTTCGAGTCTTTCGCGGGTATTGGCTAAATGTGAATTTCCACTGTGAGCGGCCAATACTTTGGCTGCGTCGATGAACGGTAATATGGCCCGTAATTTAAGATCGAACAATCCATCCTCTTCGAGTTTGATTTGCTTGAACACGTTAAGGGGAGAGGGTTTCTCAGTGCATCTTTAGCGAGGATGAGTAACGTGCTTTCGGTAGATCTGGGCTTGGTAGAATTTGTTGAAGGCCGGTATGGCAACTTCCAGCTTGGCCCGCTATGGCTCTGGCATCTTGTACGATGCCTATGCGCAGAACAGCCTTTTCCTCCGAGTTTGTATCCAACGGATCAGCCGTTCTTCCCATTGGCCAGGTGTCCCAGACCACATCTGCCAAGTCACTTACACCGAAGTGATCTGGTTCCAAACCAATTTTCCAACAATTCACTTACCTTCGGCCAACTGTTTAAAGTATGGGCGCACTCGGACCTTTCATAGACCAGGGCATGGTCTTGATCCAGCGTAAGACCTGTTCGCCTCGACCTAAGAACCCAAAGCGAGCCAGGTGAATGCGCATTTGGTTCTGGTCCTAATTTTGATTGGACAATACGAATAGCAGCATTGGTGAACGCGTCTTAAATCTGAATGACATCTGGTTTTGCAATAGGGCCAATTTCCGCTACCAAAGTGCTAATGATAGCCTTGCATACCTCATCGGCATTGTGCTCGCCTTCTTCAAGGATCACATAGGCATAGATCCCTTGACCTTTGATGTCGTGCGGGTAACCCACTACAGCACTTTCAGTGACCACTGAAGAGGCATTAATGGCATTTTCAATTTCTGCGGTACCGAATCGGTGACCACTTACATTGATGACATCGTCTACACGACCAATGATGCGGAACATTCCGTCCTCGCGACGTGCGCCGTCACCTGTAAAGTAATGGCCCTCGTAATTGCTGAAGTAAACGCTCTTGCAACGCTCGTGGTCGCCATAAGTCGTACGCAACATAGATGGCCATGGGTGCTTCACACACAAGTAACCTTCCACACCGTCACCGGTGATTTCATTGCCGTCGCCGTCCAAAAGAACTGGTTGGATGCCAGGAAGTGGACGGCCCGCATAGGTTGGACGTTGTGGACTGTGTGCCCCGAGGCCGGAGATCATAATACCTCCTGTTTCGGTTTGCCACCACGTATCTACGATAGGACAATTTCCGTGTCCAACTTTTTGATCGTACCAGTGCCAGGCCTCAGCATTAATTGGCTCGCCTACTGATCCAATGACCTTCAGAGAGCTCAAATCTGCACGCTCAACGAACTCGTCACCACAGGCCATCAAGGCGCGGATCGCCGTTGGGGCAGTGTAGAATTGGTTCACCCCATACTTATCACAAACGTCCCAGAAACGACCTGCATCCGGGAAGGTGGGAACACCTTCGAACATCATGGTAGTCGCCCCGTTCAATAGCGGTCCGTAGATGATGTAGCTGTGGCCCGTAATCCAACCCACATCGGCCGTACACCAGTACACATCGCCGCGCTCGTATTGGAAGACATTCTGGAAGCTGTAAGCTGCATAGACCATATATCCACCACATGTGTGAACGACACCCTTAGGCTTACTGTAGATCCAGAAGTGTACAGGATGAAGAGCATATCTTCAGCGTCCATAGGCTCAGGAGCACAATCTGCGCTCACTTCAGCGGCTGCTTCTGCATACCAGTGGTCACGGCCTTCTACCATTTCTACCTCGCGTCCGTCGCGCTTCACCACGATCACGCTTTCCACAGAAGTACAGTTTTTCAAGGCTTCGTCTACGGTTTTTTTTACCGGCAATGCTTTGGCGCCACGGTACATGCCGTCGGAAGTCAATACGCACACACATTGGCTATCATTGATGCGGTCGGCAAGGGCGTTTGAAGAGAACCCTGCGAATACTACAGAGTGTACGGCACCAAACAAGCGCACTCAGCCACATTGGAATTTGCCGCAATGACCTCTTCCATTTCTGCAGTACTCAAGCGGTGCCCCGCTACGTTTATGACATCATCCACACGACCGGTGATAAAGACATATCCTTCGTCATCGCGGTATCCACCGTCTCCTGAGAAATAATAGCCTGGTACGGGTTGTAAGTAACTGCGTTCAAAGCGTTCGGTATCCTGCCACAAAATCAGCCAAGGCTCCAGGAGGTAGTGGCAGCTTCACACACACTAGCCCTTCTTCTCCTGGCCCTGCGGGCTGGCCTTTGCTCGTCAATAATTTGAACGTTATAACCTGGTATTGGGAAATTGGCAGAACCCGGTTTCACCGGATCAGGCCCATACCCAACACATTGACCGAGCATAGGCCAGCCGCTTTCAGTTTGCCACCAGTGGTCAATCACTGGTACACCTAATTTCTCTGCGGTCCATTCTAAGGTATCTGCATCGCAGCGTTCCCCAGCAAGGAATTGCGTACGGAAGTGGCTTAGGTCGTACCCTTTAATCATATCGCCATTTGGGTCCTCTTTTCGAATTGCCCGAATCGCAGTGGGTGCAGTGAACATGGTCACTACTTTGTGTTCAGAAATGATTCTCCAAAATGTGGAGGCATCAGGAGTCTTGATAGGCTTGCCTTCAAAAAGCACCGTGGTGGCACCATGTATCATAGGGCCATATACAATGTAGCTATGGCCTACCACCCAGCCTATATCACTCGCTGCCCAATAGACTTCTCCAGGCTTCACGCCATAGATATGCTCCATGCTGTATTTCATGGCGACCGCATGACCGCCATTTTCACGTACAATTCCCTTTGGTTTGCCAGTTGTGCCAGAGGTGTAGAGAATGTACAACGGGTCGTTTGAGGCTACAGGAGTGGGTTTGATATAGAAACCGTCGGTATAAAAATCTTCCCATTTGATGTCGCTCTTGGAGCTCGCATTGGTCGGAGAGCCCTCGATTCAGCACTACGACTTTTTCCGGTATGTGATTGCTGAGGCCAATTCCCGCATCGACCATAGGCTTGTAATGAATAGTTTTTTTGAATCTCAATCCCAGCATCTGCGGTAAAAATGATCTTTGGTTTAGCATCTTCTAATCGAACCGCCAATTCCTTGGACATAAACCCTCCAAAGACCACGCTGTGTACCACCCCCTAATCAGGCACAGGCCAACATGGCAAATACTGCCTCGGGAACCATGGGCATGTAAATAATGGCTGAATCTCCTTTTTCAACCCCCATGTTCATCATTCCTTTGGCTAAGGCATTTACATGTCTTAAAACTTCTACATAGGAATACTTTCGTAGGGTTTGCGTGACTGGACTTTCATAAATAATAGCCGTCTCAAGTCCTCGTCCCTGATCAATGTGTACATCAAGGCAAAGGGCAGAGGTGTTCAAAACCCCATCTGGAAACCATTGTGAGGCACCATTAGGTTTCATACGCAATGCCTCTGTGGGCGGTTTATCCACTGAAGATTATAGGCGGCGTTCATCCAAAATCGTTGTGGATTTTCGATGCTTGATTCAAAGGCTTTGAGGTAGGTGGTATTCATGGCGGTCCAGGCTTGGGTTTAGGTATTCAATAATTCAAGAACTCTTTGGCTCAAGGCACGTGTAGAGAATGGTTTGACGATATAATCGGACGCGCCCAAACTCATGCCTTTTTCGATATCGCTTTGCTTGCTCTTCGCGCTGAGAAAAACAACGTGCATTTCATGCCAAGTAGGGTGGTTCTTCACAATTTTACAAATCTCATATCCGTCGACTTCTGGCATGGTGATATCGAGGAGCATCAAATCGAAAGTGCGCGCCTCTAGTTGCTCGAGAGCTTCATTTCCATTTCTAGCAATGTTGACCTCTAAGCCCTTGCTTCTCATTAAGTATTCAAGTGAAAGGACGATGTTGGGCTCGTCGTCTACTATGAGATTCTTTTCATGATAATGATTGATTTACAGGTAGTTCGAATAAAAATACAGTCCCTTCTTCAGGGGTATTGTGGGCCAATTCTATATGGCCTCTATGTGCTTTTATGATATTGCAGCTGATGGCCAAACCCAGCCCAGTGCCCATTCGCTTTTTCACCGTCTGATCTCCGCTTTGGTAGAACTTCTCAAAAAGATGTGGGATATCAGAATGAGGCACCCCAGGACCGTCGTCTTTCACCATAACTGCAAAAGACCCCTCGTGAACACGAACGATTCGGACTTCTACGACAGCGGTTGCATACTTAATGGCGTTTGAGAGCAGGTTAACAAAGACCTGTTGTAAGCGCTCCTCATCTCCTTTGATCACCGCCTCATGAATGGCAGAAATGCGCAATTCAATACCATTTGATGTCGCCAAAGCTTTGTGGCCTTCCACCACCTTGGCGCCAAGAGTACTTAAGTCGACCTCTTTGATCTGGAGTTGTTGGTTGCCGCTTTCAAACTTCTCAATATCTAAGACATTGGAAATTAGTTTTGTGAGACGTTCGCTTTCCTCAATGGTTGTGTCGAGGAATTGATGGCGAATCTCCAAGGGCATTGCATCATCGTCGCGAATGATTTCAATTTGCGCACGAATGGCGGTCAATGGACTTCTCAACTCATGGGTCACGGTATAAAGGAAGTCGTCTTTGAGCTGCCCCATAGCCTTTAATTGCTCGTTGGCTAGGGTCAATTGCTCTGTGGCTTGGGCCAATTTTTCGTCTTTTCCTGTAGCTCTAGATTGAGCTTTTGAGTTTCCTTAGTTTCAGCGATAATGTCCTGTAGGTCAAAGGTATTGATCGTGTCGCTTTCAATCTCCCGACTCAAAACAATGCGCGCTGCTGGGACCGATGATCTGTGTAAGCAATCGCTCGGCATACCCAATGATAGGGCTTGGGACCTCCTTAAAGGGTTCTGCTTGGATTCTATCGATGGTATAGTGCTTGTACAACGTTTCACTCAACATGCTATCAGGGATGAACTTTTGTAGCATTCTCTCTAATCGGTCGAAGGTTATTTTACCGGCACTAATTGGGTTTTCATCAAACCTATTTCTTGAAATCTGTAAGATGTTATAGTAGATATCGGCTTGGTGTTTTCTAAAATATCCTGTGGTGTAGCCAAACTCACCCCTACGGTTATGAGCGAATTGACCAGTAAGGAGATGAAAACTACCGTGGCGACTGGAGACCAGCCTTCGAATAGGGTAGTTAAACTGCTTTGATACCCGTCCGAGCTTGACCATTGCGGGATCACCAAGGTGATAAACCAAATGCTCAAACCTGCGATTAAACCACTGATCACCCCCATCTGTTTCCTCGACGCCAGAATAAGGCGGTGAACATTCCTGGAGCGAGCTGGGCAATGCCAATGAAGGAAACAATCCCAATGCTGACCAATGCTTCGTTATGAACGAATTGGGTATAATATCCGTAGGCAAGCGTAAAAATGACGACTAGTGCAATACGTTTCGTCAATAACGGATTCAATCTAAAACGCTGGTCGCCATTTCGCTTCAGCGATAGCGGAATGAGAATGTTTGAACTCACCATCGCACCTAGTGCAGATGAGCTCACAATGATCATTGATGTACAAGCGGCAAGCCCCCTAGGAAAATCATACCAGGTAAAAAGCTGGAATTACTCAACAGAGAAAGGCGTAAAAAATGGTAATCTGCGCTGGTACTGTTGTCCAATAAAAGGTTTCCGCCCAGCGCTATGGGTACCACCCACCAATTCATAAGTAAAAGATATAAGGGCATAATCCACAAGGCCTTTTTCAGGTCCTTTTCGTGCTTGTTCGAAACCACACCCATTTGGTATTGTCGAGGCAGCAGAATAAAAGCGAATGAGCTAATGAGCATAAGCCACCACCAGTTGTGTGTGTCTTGAATGGTAAGTAGCCCTTCCATTCCTGCGGCCATACTTTTCTCAAATACATTACCCATACCGCCTAGTATGCTAGATACTACAATCCAGCCTGCGATGAATGCACCAATCAATTTGATTAAACTTTCAAAACCGATGGCTGCAATGAGTCCATAGCGCTCATCTTCACCAAATGCGAATCTCAGGCCATAAATCATCGTGAAGGTGAGTAGCAGAACAGTACTCAATAAATCTAGGTCAATGGCGGAACCACCGATGTCTGCCAATAGCACATTGGCACTACTACTTATAGCTTTGATTTGTAGTGCGAGGTAGGGGGTGATGGCAAAAACCACCAGTAGGGTAACGACTAAACCCATGAACCAACTTTTTCCAAATCGCGCTGTGATGAAATCGGATAAGGAATTAAGGTGTTGTGTTTTGGAAATTCTGACCATCTTTTTAGTGACCATCCACCAAATAGGCATAGCCACTACAGGTCCTAGGTAAATGGCTAAAAAGTCCAGTCCATGTGTAGCCGCTCGACCAATGCTCCCGTAAAATGTCCACCCGGTGGCATACACGGCCAATCCGAGTGAATAAAAGATTCCGCTGTGCTTTTGTAAAAACTGCTTGCCGGCACCTTTTCCCCATTGGGCCACTAGAAATAGGGCCAAGAGGTATAGACCTGTGATTGCACTGATCGTTCCTGCACTCATTCTTTTCGGGTTTTACTGAAATACATACCGAATGCAATGACTGCAAGCCAAAGGATAAGAAAGACCACCAGAATTCTTGGAATGCCAAAGCTCAAGCCTACTTTGTTGTACAGCCCGAGCACTGGCATGCTTACTGCAAAGACAAGCAGTAGGGTTATCAATACTCCTATGTTGTTATTTCTCATCATGGTTTTTAAACACAAATACCGGCCGGAGCCGGATATGCCCTGGGTGGCCTCGAGGCCACCCAGGGATTCCAGTTTTTCTACTAGTGAGCCGAAGCTTCACCTGCACCTGAAGGAATACGAATATTCTCTACCAGGTCTTGAACGTCTTGTGGCGTTTCTGGGGTAAATCGACTTACCGTGAACGCAACGACGAAGTTTACAATCATACCAATAGTTCCGAATCCTTCTGGAGAGATACCGAACCACCAATCTGCTGAGGTTGAAGTTGCATCATCACCAATCCAGTGTAGTTTGAATCGGGCGATGTAGTACATAGTGATTGCTAGACCACTGATCATACCAGCGATTGCTCCTTCCTTGTTCATTTTCTTGGTGAAAATTCCAAGAAGAATAGCAGGGAAGAATGATGCTGCTGCCAAACCAAAGGCAAGTGCTACCACAGAGGCAACGAACCCTGGTGGGTTGATACCGAAGTAACCGGCAACTACTACTGCGATGATTGCAGCAATACGCGCCCACATCAGCTCTTGTTTGTCAGAGATGTTTGGTGCAATCTGCTTCTTCAATAAATCGTGAGATACCGAAGTAGAGATTACAAGTAGAAGCCCTGCTGCAGTACTCAATGCCGCGGCAAGACCACCCGCTCCTACCAGTGCCACTACCCAGTTTGGTAGACCTGCAATCTCTGGATTTGCGAGTACCATGATATCACGGTCAACAGTGAATTCGTTCGTTTCTGCATCAGCTACATATTGTACGAGTCCATCTCCGTTTTTATCGTCCCAAGAAAGTAGACCTGTTTCTTCCCAGTTATCTACCCAAGCAGGCAGTTCTGTGCGAGGCTGGTTACTAACGGTTTCAATCAAATTCACACGAGCAAATACTGCCACTGCAGGTGCAGTGGTGTAAAGAATGGCGATAAACAACAATGCCCATCCCGCAGACTTACGAGCCCCACTAACCTTAGGTTCGTGAAGAAACGTACAATTACGTGCGGAAGACCAGCTGTACCTACCATAAGAGCAGCAGTGATGAAGAATACATCAATAGTAGATTTACTACCGTTGGTATATTCGGCAAAACCAAGTTCTCGGTGGAGACCATCGAGCTTTTCTAGAATTGGCATTCCATCATAACTACCACCAAATCCTAGTTGAGGAATAGGGTTGCCAGTCATCTGGATAGAGATGAAGATAGCAGGAACCATGAAGGCAAAGATCAATACACAGTACTGAGCTACCTGCGTGTAGGTAATACCCTTCATACCACCTAATACAGCGTAGAAGAATACAATCGCCATACCGATATATACACCTGTGTTGATATCTACCTCAAGGAAACGAGAGAATACAACACCCACACCGCGCATTTGACCAGCAACGTAGGTGAATGAAACGAACAATGCACAAATCACGGCTACAGTACGTGCGGTATTTGAATAGTAACGGTCACCGATGAAATCGGGCACGGTAAACTTCCCAAACTTACGTAGGTAAGGTGCAAGAAGAAGTGCTAGAAGCACATAGCCACCGGTCCAACCCATAAGGAACACCGAACCGTCGTAACCCATAAACGAGATCAAACCCGCCATGGAGATGAAAGATGCTGCAGACATCCAATCTGCTGCCGTTGCAAGACCGTTTGCAAGTGGGCTAACGCCACCACCTGCTACGTAAAAGTCTTTTGTAGAACCCGCGCGAGACCAAATAGCGATCCCGATGTAAAGGGCAAATGTTACTCCTACTAGAATGTAGGTCCATGTTAAAATACTCATTGTAAAAAGTTTTATTCGTTAACTCCGTATTCTTCGTCAAGCTTGTTCATTTGACGAACGTAGATCCAAATCAATGCTACAAACGTGTAGATAGAGCCTTGCTGGGCGAACCAGAAGCCTAGTTTAAAACCACCCAATGGAATGGTGTTCAACGTATCTACTAAAAGGATTCCAAAAACATAGGAAACCAAGAACCATATACCGAGCAAAGTCAACACCTTAGAGATGTTCTTTGACCAGTATTCTTTCATTTTGTCATTACTCATGATACTGTGTTTTTATAAGAAGATTACTGCTTGAGTAGTCAACATGGTACCGCTGGTACCATCAGTTTTACCGGTGCTCTTAAGCTCTACAGTGAATTTGCTGTTGTGACCATTCATTAAAAAGTTTGCACCAACACCTACGGTGCTTGCCATACCAGCAGCTTGAATATCCTTGCTGGTGTAGGTCATATAGGGTTGGAGGCGATAGTTGTCGTTAAAGTCTGGAAGGACGTATCCAGCTTGAGTGTAGAATACACTTCCTGTGAACACTTCTTCAGAGCCACCACCTAGTTGGTAATTATCTCCGAAATCATTGACTTGATATTGGGCGTACGCAGTAACGGCACTTCCGTTGTCGCTCAATCCTTTTTCAAGGAATACGTCGACAGCAAAGATGTTTACGTTGTGACCTACAAGGTTGCCAGAAGCATCTAGGGTTACGGAGCCATTGGCATGATTAAAGAATCCTGCTCCAACGTTCAAGATGTCTTTTGCGCCAAAGTAGGAGCCTACGAAGAATGGTAGTTTGTTGCTTTCTTGGTCCCAAAGTTGGTAGTTCACGTAGCCCGCAAAGATGTTGCTAGCACTTGCGCCTAGATCGCGTCGTCCAGTATAAATGGCTTTATCTGTACTTGCCGCCAAGCCAGCATTAGCATCTATGGAATTCACGATAGGAGAGTTCCAAGCCACACGGTAATCAAGCTTGCCAAATTTCCCCTTGGCATACACACCCATGTGACGGGCGAATTGATCCGAGGTTCCGATAGTTGCCCATGCATGACGAGCATTGTCCAAGGGCAAGAAATTCAGTGTGCTTTGGTTGTTGAGTCGGCTGATGCCATTCCAGTAGTGCAAACCAGAACCAACATACACGTGATCATTGACCTTCCACTCTGCCCATGCGTCGTGCATAAACAGCTGTGCACCTGAACTTTGACCAGTAGGGTCCATTTTCGCAGGATTCAAGCTGTTCAAGCCGAAATGGGTTAGAATAAGAAAACGGTCGTTGATTTGGGCGAACATCAACATTCTGGAACGACGCAGTGAAGGCGTCACACTGAATTGATCAGCGCCTAAATCTGATTGAAGCCAAGCCTGATGCCAGGTGATCAATCGGTAATACTTAGATCCATCATCGTTCAGGCTAACTTTTAGACCTGAACCATAAGGTGCCGCATTTTTTTTTGTGCAAACATTCCCAAGGTGGAAAGTGTTAGAACAACAACGGCGAGTAATTTTGTCCTCATAAAACTGGGTTTTTTGGATTAAACGAGTTGGGTAACTTGCTACGGTCTCCCAATTCAAATGTTCCAAAAACCCTTTTTTTATGAAAATTGACTATACATATTAGTTAAGTGGTATAGTTACCCTTTAATCGCACTGGGCTATCGTTTAAAGCGCTCCCACTTGATCAGCATGAACTTATCACCTATTTCAGTGATGATCATCCCAGAACCCTTGACATTTTCTTTAATGCTCATATGCTTTGCGAGCTCCTCGTAGGTCAGGATTTTATAGGTGGGATGGTAATTGTCGTTGTGCTGAGGTCGTTTGATTCCATAGGTCTTGACCCAATTCATTACGGAAACATGAGAAATACCTAAAAGTCTTTCTATTTCTCGATAACTAACGCCTTCAACATACAGTTGGAGGGCTTTCGTGACGTAGTAATCATCAATCCGTTTACCGAGTTTCTGAACGGTAAAATAATAGCCGCATCCCTTGCATTTAAAGCGTTGGCGGTTTTTGATGATTCCACTTTTTACATAGTCCTGGCTTTGGCATTTAGGACAATACTGTTCTTGTGGCATGGCGTGTTTAGGCTTGTATATACTTTATTAGCAAAACAATATTTATTTAGCAATATATACTTTTTGCAAAGTCTATGATTCAATATAAAAAAATCGCCACCTAATGGTAGCGACTTTTTCACTCTGTCATAGGCTCTTGGGAAAGCCATTGTATTTGCGCTAAGGCGCGGAAAAATTTAGGTTTAGGTACTTTTTCGTTGCGACGGTTTGAAATAAGAATTTTACTCGTGATCAAACTTTCAAGCCGGTTTGTTTTCTTTCTGGTCGTTTAGGACGCTTTTAATCCACTTATAATCCGTATTGCTAACTATGTATAGTAAGTTACAGGGTTACACTACTGTCTCTTCTGACATTCTTTTTGATTCTACAATCTGGTCGAT